>JAVJVZ010000013.1:0-42260 GCA_040220855.1 Gammaproteobacteria bacterium
GCACCACGCTGCGCGGCGCCGTCGAGCGCGCGCGTTTCAGTGGCGTTGATCTCGCCACCTGCCGCCTCGGCGTGTTCGGCGTCGAGCGGCCACCAGAAGATCTCGTCCGCGATGGCGATCGCGTCGAGATCTATCGCCCGCTGCGCGACGACCCCAAGGTCATTCGGCGCCGTCGTGCTGCAGCCCAGCGCGCCGCGACCGGGCGACGCTGAGAGTCAGATGTTGCTCTGGTCCGTGATGTCGCGGTACTTCGGATCGCCGGCATCGTAGTCGGTGTCTTTGTCTTCGTCCTCGTCGTCGGCCGCCAGGCCACCGAGCAGGCGCGCGAAGAAGCCTTTCTTCTTCTTCCGAGTGGGGGCATCGGGCGGCACGATGACGCCTTCGCCCGGCGCGGCCTGGATGTCTTCATAGGGGCTGGTCGGCACCGGCTGCTCGAGTTCGATGGCCGCGAGCTCGTCTTCCGCTTCCTCCGCCTTCGCGGCCTCGTCGGCTTCGTGAGCGGTGGCGTTGGCATGGTCGGCGGCGGCCTCTTCGATCGAGAGCACCTCCACCTCCTGCTCTTCGTCGCCGGTAAACGGCAGCTTGTCGACCATGCGCTCGACGAAGTTCTTACGCTTGATGCGCGGTACGCGCACGGTGAGGTCGTGGTGCAGCTTGGCGACCAGCTCGCCACTCGCCGGGTTGACGTCACCCCCGACCCGATCGAGCTTGTCGTCGACGAAGTAGAGCGTCACGAGGCGCCGTTCGGGCTGGTCACGACCGGCCTGGTGGGTATAGATGTAATCCCAGCGATCGGCATTGAAGGTGTCCTGCACGATGGGTGAACCCATTACGAAGGTGACCTTCTTCTTGTCCATGCCGCGACGCAGCTGGGCGAGCATGTCCTGTGTGACCACGTTGCCCTGCTGGACGTCGATCCGATGGATGAACGGCAGGTCGTCCGGCCCCGGCAGGTTGCCGAGCGATGGCATGCGTGGCGCCGAACAGGCGGCGAGAAGGAACAGGAGGCAGATGAGGGACGTCAGTCGCATGGCTTAGGGTACTGCGTGCGGGCCCCGCAACGAGCGCGCGGCAGGCCGGTGGGCGGTCGGAATGGCCACGGGAAACGTGTTGTATTCCGCGGGCTTAACCTCGCAGCAGGCAAGGTTTTCGCGATCCTAGCACAGCCGCCAACGAGCCCGCGATGATGTTATCCTGCGCGGGTCTGGCCCGGAACGCGCTGCAATCGAACCATGGATACTCAAGAACTCAAGAAAGCAGGTCTCAAGGCGACCCTGCCACGCCTGCGCATCCTCGAGATCCTCGACAAGTCGCGCGACAAGCACCTCAGCGCCGAGGACGTCTACAAGGCGCTGATCGAGGCTGGCGAGGATGTCGGGCTCGCCACCATCTACCGGGTGCTGACCCAGTTCGAATCGGCCGGCCTGGTCCAGCGGCACAATTTCGACGGTGGCCATGCGGTGTTCGAGATGGCGCAGGAGGATCACCACGATCACATGGTGCGCACCGATACCGGCGAGGTGATCGAGTTCTACGACGAGGACATCGAACGACGCCAGCGCGAGATCGTCGCTGCCCACGGCTTCGAACTGCAGGATCACAGCCTCGTGCTCTACGTGCGTCCGCGTCGCGGCGGCGACTGAGCTCCGTCCAGCCAGCGGCGTCTCGCGCAACGGCGAGGGTCAGTTCGCGCGCGCTTGTCGCAGCAGGTCGCGGGCGTGCTCGAGACTCGGATCGGTGGCGCGCGCGGCGCCGAGCATTCGCGCGATCTCGTGCTCGCGCGCTGTTTCATCGAGCACGCGCAGGCGGGTCTCGGCATGACCGTCGGCGACCTGTTTCTCGACCAGCAGGTGGCGGTCGCCGGCGCTCGCCACCTGCGGTGAGTGGGTGATGCAGATGACCTGGCAGTGCGCGGCGACGTCGCGCAGGTTGCGACCGACCACGTTCGCCGTGGTGCCGCCGATGCCGGTATCGACCTCGTCGTAGACCACCACCGGAATGCCGGCGTGGCGGGCCGTGGCGGCCTGGATGGCGAGGCCGATGCGCGAGAGCTCGCCACCGGAAGCCACCTTGCTGAGCGGCCCCGGCGCCTGCTCCGGGTTGGTGGTAACGGTGAATTCGACGCGGTCGCGGCCGTGCGGCTGCGGCGTGCCATCGCGCGCCTGCACCAGGCCGACGCGGAACTCGGCATGTGGAATGCCGAGGTCGCGCAGGCGCGCAGTGATGTCAGCGTCCATTTTCTTCACCACGCGCGCACGCGCGGCGGAGAGCCTGGCCGCGGCCGCCTGCCACGCCGCCAGCGCTTCCTGGCGCGCCGCCTGCAGCGCCTCGAGATCGCCCGAGCGCGCCTCCAGGGCGCTGAGTTCGGCGCCGAGGCCGGTGGCGAAGTCGCCCAGCTCGGCCACGCTCACCTGGTGCTTGCGGGCCAGCGCGTGCAGCTCGGCGAGGCGGGTGTCCAGGCGTTGCAGCCGCTCGGGGTCGGCACCCATGTGGCCCTCGATGCGGTCGAGTTCGGACAGCGCTTCCTCGAGCGCCACGTCGGCCTGGGCAAGCAGCTCGTTGAGATTGCCGGCCTCCGCCGCGAGGCGTCCGAGTGCGCGTGCCTGCCCACTGGCGACGCGCAGCGCGGCGTTCGCACCGACCTCGTCGTCCGCCAGTGCCTGGCGAATTGCCGCGCAGTGCTCGAGGATGCTTGCACTATTCGCGAGGCGCCGGTGCTCCTCTTCGATGGTCGCGATTTCGCCGGCGTCGATGTGCGCTGCCTCGAGCTCTTCGACCTGGTAGCGCAGAAGATCGAGTCGCGCGCGATCGCGGCCGTCGCGCCTGAGCGCGGCGAGGGCATCGTCGACGCGCTTCCATTCGGCGTGCGCGGCGGCGACGGCGTCGAGCGGCTTGTCGAGGCCGCCGTAGGCGTCGAGCAAGGCACGCTGCTGCTCGCGCTCGAGCAGGCTGATGCTGCTGTGCTGGGCGTGAATGTCGACCAGCAGGGCGCCCAGCTCGCGCAACAGCTGGGCCGTGACCGGGCTCTCGTTGCACCACGCGCGCGAGCGGCCGTCGCGGGCGATGACGCGGCGGAGCACGCATTCGTCGCCGGCGGCGAGCTCGTGATCACGCAGGAAGTCTGCGATTGCTCCCTTTCCGTGCAGGTCGAAGCTCGCGGTCACGCTGGCGCGCTCGGCGCCCGGGCGAACGAGCTGGCTGTCGCCACGTCCGCCGAGCGCCAGGCCCAGCGCCTCGATGAGGATCGATTTGCCGGCGCCGGTTTCGCCGGTCAGCACGGTGAGGCCGGCGCCGAGCTCGAGGTCGATCTCGCGCACCACGACGAGATTCTGCACCGTCAGTGCGGTCAGCAAGGATAGCGGCCCCAGTTGAGCTTGGCGCGCAGGGTCGCGAAGTGATCGTGGTTGGCCGGATGAATCAGGTGGATCGACTGCTGGCGCCTGAAGACGTGTACGCGGTCGCCCGGCAACAGTTCCTGGAACGAGTTGCCGTCGCAGGTGACGCGGGATTCGTCCTCGCGATCGGTGGCGACGTGCATCTCGATGTGCGCGCTGTCGCTGACCACGATCGGGCGGTTGGTCAGGGTGTGCGGACACACTGGCACCAGCACGAGCGCGCGGATGCTCGGGTCCAGAATGGGGCCGCCGCCGGACAGCGCGTAGGCGGTGGAGCCCGTCGGCGTTGCGACGATCATGCCGTCAGAGCGCTGCGAATGCAGGAACTTGCCGTCGACGAAGGTATTCAACGTGATCAGGCGCGCGGTGTTCCATTTCTGTATGACGACGTCGTTGAGGCCGTCTTCCGAGGCGATGACGCGACCCTCGCGGATGACGTCGCAGCCGAGCACCGCGCGCTCCTCGGCCTGGTATTCACCGTCCAGCACCGCGTTCAGACCGCTCTCGATCTCGGCGGGCAGCAGGTCGGTGAGAAAGCCCAGGCGGCCGAGATTGATGCCGAGCAGGGCGACGTCGCGCGGGTAGATCAGCCCGGCACACTGCAGCAGGGTGCCGTCGCCGCCGATAGAGATGAGGAGATCGCTGCATTCCGGCAACTCGGCACGCGGGACACGGTCGAACTCGCCGACGACGCCCTCGATGCCGGCGCGGTCGTCGATGCGCACCGTGCAGCCGCGCGCGTTGAGCACGGCGAGCACGCTGGTGAGAGCGTCGCGAACGGCCGGCTCGTGCATCTTGGACACGATCCCGATGCGCCTGAACATGGCTGGAACTGGAACCTCCGGAGGGTTGGCAGGCCGTGGATGACGACATGCAAACGGCAATATTCGCACGCGTGCCGGACGGCGCAAAAGGCCGCCGCCACGCCGGCGCCGGGGCCGGCGGCGGTGCGCGCACGCGCACTGATTCGCATTTTGCACGCCCGCGCCGACGATGGTAGATTTTTTTCAGTGAGGTCAGTGTGATAGGTTCATCACCATGTCCCGCCCCCCAAGCGATCTGAAGCTCAACGAACGCGCCCAGTACCTGTTCAAGGTGCTGGTCGAACGCTACATCGCCGATGGCCAGCCGGTCGGCTCGCGCACGCTCGCGCGCGATGCCAAGCTCGAACTCAGTCCGGCCACGATTCGCAACGTGATGGCGGACCTCGAGGACATGGGCCTGATCCGCTCGCCCCATACGTCGGCCGGGCGCGTACCCACCGCGCTGGGTTATCGCCTGTTCGTCGATTCCATCGTCACCTACCGCAACCTGAGCGTGGACGAGATCCGGCGGATGGAAAGCTCGCTCGAGACCGACGAGGGCATCCAGGCCCTGCTCGGCAACACGTCGCGCCTGCTCTCGGAGGTGACCCGCCTTGCCGGGCTGGTCATGATTCCGGTCAGCGAGCGCCGCGCGCTGCGCCAGGTCGAGTTCCTCTCGCTCAACGACAATCGCGTCCTCGCGATCCTCGTGACCAACGACCGCGAGGTCGAGAACCGCATCATCAAGACCAATCGCGTCTACAGCCAGGACGAGCTGCAGCGTGCTGCCAATTACCTCAACTCGGCCTTTGCCGGGCGTGACCTCGCCGCGGTCAAGGCCCGCCTCATCCGCGAGATGGCCGAGGCCCGCGAGGAGATGGACCAGCTCATGACGTTGGTCATCGAGGTCTCGCAGATGATCTTCCTCGACGCCGAGCGTCCCAAGGACTACGTGCTCGCCGGCGAGACCAACCTGATGGACAAGAACGAGCTCTCGGATCTCGAGAAGCTGCGCAGCCTGTTCGAGGCCTTCAACCAGAAGCGCGATATCCTACACCTTCTGGATCAGGCACTTAACGCGAGCGGCGTACAAATCTTCATCGGCGAGGAGTCGGGGTGCGAGGTACTCGACCAGTGCTCCATCGTCACCTCGACCTACACCGACGACGACCGCACCCTCGGCGTGCTCGGCGTCATCGGCCCGACCCGCATGGAATACGAGCGGGTCATCCCCATCGTGGACCTCACGGCCAAGATACTCGGCACGGCCTTGAATTCCAGAAACTAGTCCGCAGTTTCCCTCCAGCCGCCAGCAGCGCCGGTTGCCGTTCGCGCAACCGGTGCCGGCAAGACTTTATCCATGCATTGACGAAGGGCACCCCGTGAACGACGAGAAAGCAGCAACCGTGGAGCAGGAAGAAGGCCTCGAGGCGCCGGCGGAGAGCGTCGACGAGGTGTCGCCCGAGCAAGCCGAAATCGAACGGCTGACCAGCGAGATGGCTCAGTACCGCGACGAGGCCCTGCGCGCCCGCGCCGAGGCCGACAACGTGCGCAAGCGCGCCGAGCGTGATGTCGAGGCCGCGCACAAGTACGGCCAGGAGCGTCTCGTCAACGAGCTGCTGCCGGTGAAGGACAGCCTCGACCTCGGCCTCGCCGCGGCCGCCACCGCGAGCGACATCGAGTCGCTGCGCGAAGGCATGACGCTGACCGCCAAGATGTTCGGCGACTTCCTCGACAAGCTCGCGGTCACGGCGATTGATCCGGCCGGCGAGCGATTCGATCCCGAACTGCACCAGGCGATGACCATGGAGGCATCGAACGAGGCCACGCCCGGCACGGTGCTGCGGGTGATGCAGAAGGGCTACCTGCTCAACGATCGCCTGCTGCGCCCGGCATTGGTGGTGGTGGCCAAGTCCGCCGACGCCTGAGCGGCGCTTGATTTCACGGGCGCGGTCCCCATTTGACAAGCAACCACGCCGGGGCCCCACGGGACACCGGGCACCAGACATTCAGCAGAGGCACATCATGGGCAAGATCATCGGAATCGACCTCGGTACCACGAACTCCTGCGTCGCCGTTCTCGAAGGCGACAAGGCGCGGGTCATCGAGAACAGCGAAGGGGCACGCACGACGCCGTCCATCGTCGCGTTCACGAACGACGACGAGGTGCTGGTCGGGCAGTCGGCCAAGCGCCAGGCGGTGACCAACCCCAGCAACACGCTGTTCGCGATCAAGCGTCTGATCGGGCGCAAGTTCGATGACCACGTCGCACAGCGCGACCGCGAGATGGTGCCCTACAAGATCGTCAAGGCCGACAACGGCGACGCCTGGGTCGAGGCCAAGGACAAGAAGATGGCGCCGCCGGAAATCTCCGCGCGCGTATTGATGAAGATGAAGAAGACCGCGGAGGATTACCTCGGTGAGGCGGTAACGGAGGCTGTCATCACGGTGCCGGCCTACTTCAACGATTCGCAGCGCCAGGCGACCAAGGACGCCGGCCGCATCGCCGGTCTCGAAGTCAAGCGCATCATCAACGAGCCGACCGCGGCGGCGCTCGCCTATGGCATGGATCGTCGCCAGGGCGACGCCAAGATCGCCGTCTACGACCTCGGCGGCGGGACCTTCGACGTTTCCATCATCGAGATTGCCGAGGTCGACGGTGAGCACCAGTTCGAGGTGCTCTCGACCAACGGTGACACCTTCCTCGGTGGTGAGGACTTCGACCTGCGCCTGATCGACTTCCTCGCCGACGAGTTCAAGAAGGACCAGGGCATCGATCTCCACAACGATCCGCTCGCACTGCAGCGCCTCAAGGAAGCCGCCGAGAAGGCCAAGATCGAGCTCTCGTCGAGCCAGCAGACCGACGTCAACCTGCCCTACATCACGGCCGACGCGAGTGGTCCGAAGCATCTCAACGTGAAGATCTCGCGCGCCAAGCTCGAAAGCCTGGTCGACGACCTCGTCCAGCGCACCATCGAGCCGTGCCGCATCGCGCTGCAGGATGCCGGCCTGTCGGCTTCCGACATCGACGACGTCATCCTGGTCGGCGGGCAGACCCGCATGCCCAAGGTGCAGGAGGTGGTGAAGGATTTCTTCGGCAAGGAGCCGCGCAAGGACGTCAATCCCGACGAGGCTGTGGCGGTTGGTGCTGCCATCCAGGCCGGCGTGCTCGGTGGCGACGTCAAGGACGTCCTGCTGCTCGACGTCACTCCCCTCTCGCTCGGCATCGAAACGCTCGGCGGCGTGATGACCAAGCTCATCGAGAAGAACACGACCATTCCGACCAAGGCCACGCAGACCTTCTCGACCGCCGACGACAACCAGACCGCGGTGACGGTGCACGTACTGCAGGGCGAACGCGAGCACGCCAATGCCAACAAGTCGCTGGGCCGCTTCGACCTCAGCGACATTCCACCGGCGCCGCGCGGCATGCCGCAGATCGAGGTGACCTTCGACATCGACGCCAACGGCATCCTCAACGTCTCGGCCAAGGACAAGGCGACCGGTAAGGCGCAGTCCATCGTCATCAAGGCTTCGAGCGGTCTCTCCGATGACGAGATCGACCGCATGGTCAAGGATGCCGAGGCACACGCCGAGGAGGACCGCAAATTCCAGGAACTCGTCAACGCGCGCAACCAGGCCGACTCCCTCGTGCACGCGGCGAAGAAGTCGCAGGACGAACTCGCCGACAAGCTCGACGACAGCGAGCGCAAGGAGCTGGAAGAGGCCATCGCGGCGGCGGAGAAAGCGCTCGAGTCGGACGATATCGGTGAGATCGAGGCGAAATCGCAGAAGCTTGCCGAGGTCTCCGGTAAGATTGCACAGAAGGCTTACCAGTCCGAGCAGCCGCTGGGTGGCGGCGAAGCGGCCGGTGCAGCAGGCGGTGCAGGCGCTGCCGGCAAGGGCCAGGCGGACGACGACAACGTCGTCGACGCCGACTTCGAGGAAGTGAAGGACGACAAGTAAGCGACGCGCACGACACGCCGATACAGGGCCCGGCCAGGCACTTTGCCTGCCCGGGCCTCGATTTTGTAAGGACAACGAGAACCACTCAGCAGCATGGCCAAGCGCGACTACTACGAAGTGCTGGGCGTCGAGCGCGGCGCGGGCGAAGCCGAACTGAAGAAGGCGTATCGTCGCCTGGCCATGAAGTACCACCCGGACCGCAACCCGGGTGACGCCGCGGCCGAGGAACAGTTCAAGGAGGTCAAAGAGGCCTTCGAGGTGCTCAGCGACAGCCACAAGCGCGCGGCCTACGACCAGTTCGGCCACGCCGGCGTCGACGCCTCCGGCGGCGGTGGCGGCTTTGGTGGCGGCGCGGCCGGCTTCGGTGACATCTTCGACTCGGTGTTCGGCGACATCTTCGGTGCCGGCGGGCGCGGTGGGACGCGTGCTTACCGCGGCGCCGATCTCCGCTACGACCTCGAAATGAGCCTCGAAGAGGCGGTCAGCGGGACCGAGGTGAAGATTCGCGTGCCCACCCTGGTCGATTGCGAGACCTGCGACGGCAAGGGCTCGCGCAGCGGGCGGGCGCCGGATACCTGCGGCACCTGCGGCGGGGTCGGGCAGGTGCGCATGCAGCAGGGCTTTTTCTCCGTGCAGCAGACCTGCCCGCGCTGCCGCGGCAGCGGCAAGGTCGTGACCGACCCGTGCGCCGGCTGCGGCGGCTCGGGCAAGACGCGCGGCAACAAGACCATCGCGGTCAAGGTGCCGGCCGGCGTCGACAACGGCGATCGCATCCGCCTGAGCGGCGAGGGCGAGCCGGGGCAGAACGGTGGCCCGCCGGGCGACCTCTACGTCAACGTGGTGGTCAGGCCGCACCCCATTTTCACCCGCGAGGAATCGGACCTGCGCTGCGAGGTACCAATCGATTTCGCGACCGCCGCGCTCGGCGGTGAGCTCGAGGTGCCGACGCTCGAGGGGCGCGTGGTGCTCAAGATCCCGCCCGAGACGCAGACCGGCAAGATGTTCCGCCTGCGCGGCAAGGGCGTGCGCTCGGTCCGCGGCGGTGGCGTCGGTGATCTCATCTGCCGTGTTGCGGTGGAGACGCCGGTCAACCTCAGCAAGGAGCAGAAGGAACTGCTGCAGCAGTTCCGCGATTCACTGAGCGGCGGCGGCACGCGACACAGCCCGCGCGCGCATTCGTGGCTCGATGGCGTGAAGAAGTTCTTCGAGGAGATGAAGTTCTCCTGAGTGCGAGGTTGAACACGCGGTTGCCGCAAGGCGGTCGCAGGTCGGCGACGCGGCCACGCAGTGCCCGTCGCCGCGACGCAGCGCAGGGGGAGCGCCACGCAACATGACCCGAATCGCTATCGCCGGCGCCGCCGGACGCATGGGCCGCGCCCTGATCGCGCTTGGCCAGGAAGACGCCGCACTGACACTCGCCGCGGCGCTCGAGCATGACGCTTCGCCCCATCTCGGCATCGATGCCGGCCTGCTCGTGGGTGAGCGCGAAGCGGGCGTCGCCATCAGCGCGGATCTCGAAGCCGCGCTCCTGACGTGCGACGTCCTGATCGACTTCACCGTGCCCGAAGCGACACTCGCCAACGTCGCAGCATGTCGCGCCGCCGGCAAGGCCATCGTGATCGGCACCACCGGGCTCGGTGACGGAGTGGCCGAGCTCGAGCAGGCGGCGCAGGACATCCCCATCGTCTTCGCGCCGAACATGAGCCCGGGCGTCAACCTGTGCTTCCGCCTGGTAGAGCTCGCCGCGCGTGCGCTCGGCGACGACTTCGACGTCGAGATCATCGAGGCGCATCACCGCCACAAGATTGATGCCCCCTCCGGCACTGCGCTGCATCTCGGCGAAGTGGTCGCCGCGGCGCTCGGGCGCGACCTCGCGAGCTGTGCGGTGTATGGCCGCGAGGGCCGCACCGGGCCGCGCGACACCGCAACGATCGGCTTCGAGACCATCCGCGCCGGCGAGATCGTCGGCGAGCACACGGTCATGTTCGCCGGCGCGGCGGAGCGTATCGAGGTCACCCATCGTGCGGCCGACCGCTCGGCCTTCGCGCGTGGTGCCCTGCGTGCCGCACGGTGGCTCGCCGGACGGCCGCCCGGTCTGTACGACATGCAGGACGTGCTCGGCCTGCGCGACTGAAGGGTCGGCGGTCGCCCGCGTGCGCGATCGCCGATATACTGCGGCGAACTCCAGCCAGGGCGCCGCCAACCCACCATGCCCCGGACGACATCGAACACGCCCCCGCGCACGCTGCGCGCCGCCGTCATCGGCGTCGGCTATCTCGGCAACTTCCATGCGCAGAAGTACATCGCGTGCCCCGGCGTCGAACTCGTCGCGGTGGTCGATTCCGATGCCGCGCGCGCCGCGGAGATCGGTGCCAAGTACGGTACGCGCGCGGTCACCGATTACCGCGACATCCTCGGCGAGGTCGATCTCGTCTCCATCGTGGTGCCGCCGGCCAACCATTTCGACATCGCGCACGACTGCCTCACCGCCGGTGTCCACACGCTGGTCGAGAAGCCCGTCACCGAGCGGGTCGACCAGGCCGAAGTGCTGATCGAGTGCGCCACGCGCGCGGCACTGGTGTTGCAGGTCGGCCATCTCGAGCGCTTCAACCCCGTCGTGCTCGCGCTGCGCAAGCACATCGGGCGCCCTCGCCTGATCGAGGCGCAGCGCTTTGCCGCCTACAAGGCGCGCGGCACCGAGGTCGACGTCGTCCTCGATTTGATGATCCACGACATCGACATCGTGCTCAGCATCGCTGACAGCCCCGTGACGGCGATCCATTCGACCGGCACCGCCGTGGTCACGCCCGACATCGACATCGCGCATGCGCGCCTCGAGTTCGCCGACGGTCTCGTCGCCGAACTCGCCGCGAGCCGCGTGTCCCAGGAACCGACGCGTACCATGAAGGTGTTCGAGGATGCACGCTGCATCGCCATCGACTACATGCACCACGAACTGCGCTTCGGCAGCGTGGAGAATGGCCACGAGCACCTCGACCAGGCCGAGGTAACCTTCGAGAGCGAGGCGCGCACGGTCGCGCGCACCGACGTCCTGATGGACGAGATCGCTTCGTTCGTCGACGCTGTGCGTCACGGCGTTGCGCCGGCGGTCACCGGTGAGGATGGTAAGCGCGCACTCGCGCTCGCCATCGAGATCAGCCATCGCATCAATCGCTACCGCGCCACCCAGGCACGCGTTCACGGCACGTCCTGAGCGACCCGCCGGGCGCCGCGGCGCCCGGCGCGGTCTTTCCATGCAGGGAAGCGGTCGCGTACAATCCGCGGCCACCGAGCGGGAGCAGTCAACGGCTGACTCCCGCTTTGCATGTATGGGTGACACAGTGAACCAGCCAGCTCTTCTCGCACTCGCCGACGGAACGATTTTTCACGGCCAATCAATTGGTTGTGAAGGGTTTGGAGTCGGCGAGGTGGTCTTCAACACGGCCATGACCGGCTACCAGGAAATCGTCACCGATCCGTCCTACGCGCAGCAGATAGTCACGCTCACCTATCCGCACATCGGCAATACCGGCACCAACGCCCTCGACGTCGAGGCGCGGCGCAGTTTCGCCGCCGGACTGGTCGTGCGCGACAGCTCCATGGTCGTCAGCAACTGGCGCGCGAGCAGCTCGCTCGGTGACTTCCTGCGCGCCCAGGGGGTGGTTGGCATCGCCGAGATCGACACGCGCAGGCTGACCCGCATCCTGCGCGAAGGCGGCGCGCAGGCCGGCTGCGTTGCGGCCGGGCCGGACGCCGACGCCGACGCCGCAGTCGCCCGTGCACGCGACTTCCCCGGCCTCGCCGGCGCCGATCTCGCCCGCGTCGTGACCACTGCCGAGCCTTACCAGTGGCGTCAGGGCAGCTGGGATCTGGAAAGCGACGCCTATCCCGACCGCGGTAGCGGGCGATTCCGCGTGGTGGCCTACGATTTCGGCGTCAAGCACAACATCCTGCGCCTGCTCGCCGACCGCCACTGCACGATAGAGGTAGTCCCGGCGTCGACGCCGGCCGCCGAGGTGCTCGCGCGCGAGCCGGACGGCGTGTTTCTGTCCAATGGCCCGGGCGACCCGGAACCATGTGACTATGCGATTGCCGCGATTCGCGAGATCGTCGAGCGCGACGTGCCGACCTTCGGTATCTGCCTCGGGCACCAGTTGCTCGCGCTCGCCTGCGGGGCGCGCACGACAAAGATGAAGTTCGGCCACCACGGCGCCAATCACCCGGTCAAGGAACTCGCCAGCGGGCGCGTGATGATCACGAGCCAGAACCACGGCTTCGCGGTCGACGAGCAAAGCCTGCCAGCGACCCTCGCCGCGACCCACGTGTCGCTCTTCGACGGCAGCCTGCAGGGCATCCAGCATACCGGCCACCCCGCGTTCAGCTTCCAGGGCCATCCCGAGGCGAGCCCCGGCCCGCGCGACGTGCAGCCGTTGTTCGACCATTTCATCGACCTCATGAGCCAACGGCGCAGCTGACGATGGGCAAACGCACCGACATCCAATCCATCCTCATCATCGGCGCCGGTCCGATCGTGATCGGCCAGGCCTGCGAGTTCGACTACTCCGGCTCGCAGGCGTGCAAGGCGCTGCGCGACGAGGGCTACCGCGTCATCCTGGTCAATTCCAATCCGGCCACCATCATGACCGACCCGGGCATGGCGGAGGCGACCTACATCGAGCCGATCCGGTGGCAGACCGTGGCGCAGATCATCGAGCGCGAGCGCCCCGATGCCCTGCTGCCGACGATGGGCGGCCAGACCGCGCTCAACTGCGCGCTAGACCTCGCCCGCGAGGGCGTTCTCGAGCAGTTCGGCGTGGAACTCATCGGTGCATCGCGCGACGCCATCGACAAGGCCGAAGACCGCGAGAAATTCCGTGAGGCGATGAAGTCCATCGGCCTCGAGTCGGCGCGCTCGGAGATAGCCCACAACCTCGAGGAAGCGCGCGAAGGCCAGCAGAAGCTCGGCTTCCCGGTCATCATCCGGCCGTCCTTCACGCTCGGCGGCTCCGGCGGCGGCATCGCCTTCAACAAGGAGGAGTTCGAGGAGATCGTGCGCCGCGGCCTCGATGCCTCGCCGACCCACGAGGTGCTGCTCGAGGAATCCGTGCTCGGCTGGAAGGAGTACGAGATGGAGGTCGTGCGCGACCGCGCCGACAACTGCATCATCATCTGCGCGATCGAGAACCTCGACCCGATGGGGATCCACACCGGCGACTCGATCACGGTGGCACCGGCGCAGACGCTGACCGACAAGGAATACCAGATCATGCGCGACGCCTCGATCGCGGTGCTGCGCGAGATCGGCGTCGACACCGGTGGCTCGAACGTGCAGTTCGCGGTCAATCCCGAGGACGGCCGCCTCATCGTCATCGAGATGAACCCACGCGTATCGCGCTCCTCGGCGCTCGCCTCCAAGGCGACTGGCTTTCCCATCGCCAAGGTCGCGGCCAAGCTCGCGGTCGGCTACACGCTCGACGAACTCGACAACGAGATTACCGGTGGTGCGACGCCGGCCTCGTTCGAGCCGACGATTGATTACGTCGTTACCAAGATCCCGCGCTTTGCCTTCGAGAAATTCCCGCAGGCCCAGGATCGCCTGACCACGCAGATGAAGTCGGTCGGCGAAGTGATGGCGATCGGCCGCACGTTCCAGGAGTCCCTGCAAAAGGCGCTGCGCGGACTCGAGACCGGCGCCAGCGGCCTCGATCCGATCCACGCCGACGGCAGCGCGCTCGACCCCGAGACCCTGCAGCGTGAACTGGTCACCGCGGGCGCACAGCGCATCTGGTACGTGGGCGAGGCCTTCCGCGCCGGCGTGAGCGTGGAAGAAGTGTTCGAGAAGACCCACATCGATCGCTGGTTCCTGGTACAGATTGCCGAGCTGGTTGCGCTCGAAGCCGATATCGCGGCCGGTGGACTGGACGCGCTCGATGCCGCGCGCCTGCGCCGGCTCAAACGCAAGGGCTTTGCCGATGCGCGCATCGCCGCGCTAACCGGCGCCGCCGAGAGCACGGTACGCGCGCGCCGTCACGAGCTCGGCGTGCGGCCGGTGTTCAAGCGTGTCGATTCCTGTGCCGCAGAGTTCGATGCCACTACCGCCTACATGTACTCGACCTACGAGGAGGAGTGCGAGTCGCGCCCGACCACGCGCGAGAAGATCGTGGTACTGGGCGGCGGTCCCAACCGCATCGGCTAGGGCATCGAGTTCGACTACTGCTGTGTGCAGGCCTCGCTCGCCGCACGCGATGCGGGCTTCGAGTCGATCATGATCAACTGCAACCCCGAGACCGTTTCGACCGATTACGACACCTCCGACCGCCTCTACTTCGAGCCGCTCACGCTCGAGGACGTGCTCGAAGTGGTAGCGCTCGAGCAGCCGCGCGGCGTCATCGTGCAGTTCGGCGGGCAGACCCCGCTCAAGCTCGCGCGTGATCTCGAACGCGCCGGCGTGCCGATCATCGGCACCACGCCCGACTGTATCGATCTCGCCGAGGATCGGGAGCGCTTCCAGCGCTTCCTCCAGGAGGTCGGTCTGCGCCAGCCGCCCAACCGTACGGTCCGTCGCGCCGACGAGGCCACTGCCCGCGCCGCCGAGATCGGCTACCCGCTGGTGGTGCGGCCGTCCTACGTGCTCGGCGGCCGGGCGATGGAGATCGTCTACAACGACGAGGATCTCGTTGGTTACATGCAGGCTGCCGTGGCGGTTTCCAACGAGTCGCCCGTGCTGCTCGACCGCTTCCTGGAGAGCGCCATCGAGGTCGACGTCGATGCCATCTGCGACGGTACCGATGTCGTCATCGGCGGCATCATGGAGCACATCGAGCAGGCCGGCGTGCACTCCGGTGATTCCGCCTGTGCGCTGCCGCCGCATACCCTGACGCCGGCCGTGCAGGACGAGATCCGCCGCCAGGTGGACGTCATGGCACGCGGACTCAACGTGATCGGCCTGATGAACGTGCAGTTCGCCATCCAGGGCGACGACATCTACGTGCTCGAGGTCAATCCGCGCGCGTCGCGCACGGCGCCGTTCGTATCCAAGGCGATTGGTGTGTCGCTGCCCTACGTCGCGGCGCGCTGCATGATGGGGGAGACCCTCGCCGTGCAGGGCGTGACCGATGAGCGCGTGCCGCCCTTCTATTCGGTCAAAGAGGCGGTATTCCCGTTCGTCAAGTTTCCGGGTGTCGACCCGTTGCTCGGCCCCGAGATGAAATCGACCGGCGAAGTGATGGGCATCGGGGCGACCTTCGGCGAGGCTTTCGGCAAGTCGCAGCAGGCTGCCAACATGGCCTTGCCGACCTGTGGTACGGCCTTCATCAGCGTGCGCGACCAGGACAAGGCCGCAACAGTCGAGTTGACCCGCGTGCTGGTCGAAAGCGGCTTCCGCATCGTCGCCACCGACGGCACTGCGCGCGCGCTGCGCGAGGCGGGAATCGCCTGTGAGCGAGTCAACAAGGTGGCGCAGGGACAGCCGCACATCGTCGACATGATCAAGAACGATGCCATCGACCTGATCATCAATACCACCTCTGGCAAGCGTTCCATTGCCGATTCGTTTTCGCTGCGTGCGAGCGCACTGAATCGGCGCGTTGCCTACACTACCACCGTAGCCGGCGCGACCGCCGCGGTCATGGCACTGAGCGATTCCGGCCCGGAGGCGATCCGGCGGCTGCAGGACCTGCACGAGGTATACGAGTCATGAACAAGACGCCGATGACCGCCGAAGGCGCGCGTCGCCTGCGCGAGGAACTGGCCCGCCGCAAGAACGAGGATCGCCCGCGAATCACCGCCGCGATCGCGGAAGCGCGCGCCCATGGCGATCTGAAAGAGAACGCCGAATACCACGCGGCGCGTGAGCAGCAGAGCTTCAATGAGGGACGCATCTCCGAGATCGAAGGCAAGCTGGCCAACGCCGAGATCATCGATGCCACCAAGATCGATGCCGGCGGCAAGGTCATATTCGGCGCCACCGTCGAACTGCTCAACGTCGCGACCGACGAGGAGGTCACCTACCGCATCGTCGGCGAGGACGAGGCCGACATCAAGGCCGGCATGGTATCGGTCAATTCGCCGGTGGCGCGTGCGCTGATCGGCAAGACGGACGGCGACAGCGCGCTCGTGAAGGCCCCGGGCGGCGACATCGAGTACGAGATCCTCGCCGTCCGCTACGAGTAATCGTGCCGCGCCGCTCGTCCTCGAGCAGCCGCTGGCTCCAGCGCCAGGCGCGGGACAGCTTCGTCAAGCAGAGCCGCCAGGACGGCTATCGCTCGCGCGCGGCGTACAAGCTCATCGAGATCAACCGGCGCGACCGACTCATGCAGGCCGGCTCCCGCGTGGTCGACCTGGGGGCCGCGCCGGGCGGCTGGACACAGGTCGCGGCCAGCATCGTCGGGCCGCGGGGAACCGTGCTCGCACTCGATGTCTTAAAGATGGAGCCGGTGGCGGGCGCTACCGTGATCGAGGGCGATTTCCGCACCGCCGCGGTGCGCGCGGCCGCTGCCGCGGCGCTGGGCGGGACGACGGTCGACCTTGTAATGTCCGACATGGCCCCCAATATCTCCGGTATCCGTGATCGGGACGAGGCGGCTGCGGAAAAACTCATCCTCATGGCACTGGACTTCGCGCGCGAGCATCTCGGGCGCGGTGGCGCGATGCTGGTCAAGTTGTTCGAATACCCCGGCACGGATGAGCTGGTGCGCGAGTTGGCACGTACCTTCGAGCGGGTGTCGCGGCGCAAGCCGGAAGCCTCGCGCGCCGGTTCACGCGAATTCTACGTGGTGGCGAAGGGCTTCACCCCGGGAATTGGTATATAGTTTTTTCGAGGCAGGCGGGCGCCCGAGGCGTTCCCTGGCTCCGCGACAAGCAGGTTCACAGGCAGCTTATGGCCAGAAATCTCGTCCTTTGGATCGTCATCGCCCTCGTGCTGATGCTCGTATTCCAGAACTTCACGCCCCGCCACGGTACTGCACGGCCGATCGACTACTCGGATTTCATCGCCGAAGTGAAGAGCGGGCGTGTCTCGAAGGTCGTACTCGACGGGCAGAGCGTCGAGCTCGAAATGCACGACGGCTCACGCTTGTTCACCTACAGCCCGGAGTCGGACAACGGTCCGCTGATCGGTCTGCTCCTCGACAACAATGTCCGTATCGAGGCGCAGCCGCCGGATCGCCAGGGGCTGCTGATGCAGATCTTCATCTCCTGGTTCCCGTTCCTCCTCCTGATTGCGGTATGGATCTACCTGATGCGGCAGATGCAGGGCGGCGCCGGCGGACGCGGGGCGCTGTCGTTCGGCAAGAGCCGTGCACGCCTGCTCGGCGAGGACCAGGTGCGCGTGACCTTCAGCGATGTCGCCGGCGTCGACGAAGCCAAGGAGGAGGTCAAGGAACTCGTCGATTTCCTCAAGGACCCGGGCAAGTTCCAGAAGCTCGGCGGCAAGATTCCGCGCGGCGTGCTCATGGTGGGGCCGCCGGGTACCGGTAAGACACTCCTCGCCAAGGCCATTGCCGGTGAGGCCAAGGTGCCGTTCTTCACGATTTCCGGCTCGGATTTCGTCGAGATGTTCGTCGGCGTGGGTGCCTCGCGCGTACGCGACATGTTCGAGCAGGCCAAGAAGCACGCGCCCTGCATCATCTTCATCGACGAGATCGACGCCGTCGGCCGTCATCGCGGGGCGGGGCTCGGCGGCGGCCACGACGAGCGCGAGCAGACGCTCAACCAGCTGCTGGTCGAGATGGATGGCTTCGATGGCAACGAGGGCATCATCATCATCGCCGCGACCAACCGCCCGGACGTCCTCGACCCGGCGCTGCTGCGTCCCGGCCGGTTCGACCGCCAGGTCGTGGTGCCGCTGCCCGACATCCGCGGGCGCGAGCAGATTCTCAAGGTCCACATGCGCAAGGTGCCGGTGGCCGACGACGTGCGTCCGGCCATCCTCGCGCGCGGCACGCCCGGCTTCTCCGGGGCCGACCTCGCCAACCTGGTCAACGAGGCGGCGCTGTTCGCCGCACGCGTGAACAAGCGCCTCGTCGACATGGAGGAGTTCGAGAAGGCCAAGGACAAGATCATGATGGGTGCCGAGCGTCGCTCCATGGTCATGAGCGACAAGGAGAAGAAGCTGACCGCCTACCACGAGGCGGGGCATGCCATCGTCGGACGCTCGGTGCCGTCGCACGACCCGGTGTACAAGGTCACCATCATCCCGCGTGGCCGCGCGCTCGGCGTGACGATGTTCCTGCCCGAAGAGGATCGCCTGAGCTACAGCAAGGAGCGCCTCGACAGCCAGATCTCGAGCCTGTTCGGGGGCCGCATCGCCGAGGAGCTGATCTTCGGGCCGGATGCCGTGACGACCGGTGCGTCCAACGATATCGAGCGCGTGACCGAAATCGCGCGCAACATGGTCACGCGCTGGGGCCTGTCGAAGAAGCTCGGGCCGATGACCTACAGCGACGACGACGGCGAAGTCTTCCTCGGCCACTCGGTGACCCAGCACAAGCAGGTTTCGGACGAGACCGCGCATCTCATCGACGAGGAAGTTCGTGACATAGTCGATCGCAATTACGAGCGCGCCCGGCACATACTCGAAACGAACATCGACAAGCTGCACCTCATGGCCGATGCGCTGGTGAAGTACGAGACGCTCGACACCGAGCAGATCGACGACATCATGGCCGGCCGCCCGCCGCGTCCCCCACAGGACTGGTCGGATGACGATTCCCGTGGTGCGCCGCGGGCGGCGGATGAAGATCCTGGGGCGGCGGACGATAAAGGCACCAAGGACGGCAAGATCGGAGGGCCAGCCAGCCTGCACTGAGCCTGACGCGAACAGCGGGGCCCGGAGCACCCTGGCCCCTCGTGGCTTGCGATCCGAACGATCCGATCATGCGCAGCAATTGGGGGGCAGCCATGAGTCAGCGCCAGCGCAAATATTTCGGCACCGACGGTATCCGTGGCACCGTCGGGCAGCCACCCATCACGCCCGATTTCGTCATGAAGCTCGGTTGGGCCGCCGGGCGCGTGCTCGCCTCGCGCGGCCCGGGCCGCCAGAAGGTTCTCATCGGGAAGGACACGCGCGTCTCCGGTTACATGTTCGAGTCGGCGCTCGAGGCGGGCCTCTCCGCCGCTGGCGTCGACATCCACCTGCTCGGCCCGATGCCGACACCTGGGATCGCCTACCTCACGCGGACGTTCCACGCCAAGGCCGGCATCGTCATCAGCGCCTCGCACAATCCTTTCGACGATAACGGCATCAAGTTCTTCTCGCATGCCGGCACCAAACTGCCGGACGAGATGGAGCTCGAGATCGAGGCCGAGCTCGAGCGGCCCCTGGAGACCGTGGCCTCACGCAGTCTCGGCAAGGCCCGCCGTGTCGAGGATGCGGCCGGTCGCTACATCGAGTTCTGCAAGGGCACCGTACGTTCCAGCCTGAGCCTCGCCGGCATGAAGCTCGTGGTCGATTGCGCACACGGCGCGACCTACCATATCGCCCCGGCCGTATTCGCCGAGCTCGGCGCGGAGGTCGTCACCCTGGGCGCCGAACCGGACGGCTTCAACATCAACGAAGGCTGCGGCGCGACAGCGCCGACGCGCCTGCAGGAGGCCGTGCGCCAGCATGCTGCCGACGTCGGCATCGCCCTCGATGGCGACGGCGACCGTCTAATCATGGTCGATGCCACGGGCGAGATCATCGACGGTGACGAACTCGTCTTCATCATTGCCCGCCGGCGCTACATGAACGGTGCCCTGCGGGGCAGCGTGGTCGGTACGCAGATGAGCAACCTCGGTCTGGAGCACGCGGTGCGCACGCTTGGTCTCGGCTTCGAGCGCGTCAAGGTCGGCGATCGCTACATCCTCGAGCGCCTGCTCGAGGGAAACTGGACGCTCGGCGGCGAGTCCTCCGGACACATCATCTGCCTCGACCTGACCACCACCGGTGACGGCATCATCGCCGCCCTCCAGGTGCTCGAGGCAATGCGCGCAAGCGAACAGCCGCTGGCCGATCTGAAGCGTGGCATGCGCAAGTTCCCGCAGAAGCTCGTCAACGTGCGCATGCAGCGCAAGGTCGACGTGATGGCGATGCCGCTGGTGCGCCAGGCGGTCGCCGAGGTCGAGGCGACGCTCGGCGATGCAGGTCGCGTGCTGCTGCGCCCATCCGGTACCGAGCCGGTCATCCGCGTGATGGTCGAGGGCCAGGATGGTGAGGCCGTGACGCGCCATGCCGAAGCGCTCGCCGACGTGGTCGAGAGCGCCGCGCGCGAAGCCGCCGACTGCGCCGCCTGACGCGCCGACGATACGGCCGGCGCCGGCTGCCGGCGGCTCCGACACGGCCGTCGGCTTGGTGGCGGCTAGAACTCAGACGTCGCGCAACAGTTCGTTGATGCCAACCTTGCTGCGCGTCTTCTCGTCGACGCGCTTGACGATGACCGCACAGTACAGGCTGTGACTGCCATCGGCGGCCGG
This sequence comes from Gammaproteobacteria bacterium, assembly GCA_040220855.1. Classification (GTDB taxonomy): domain Bacteria; phylum Pseudomonadota; class Gammaproteobacteria; genus JACKNG01. Next base: position 20,618 of record JAVJVZ010000013.1, read on the forward strand.
CAGGTTGCCGGACACGACGACCGAGCCCGGCGGGACGCGCCCGTAGCTCACTTCGCCGGTCGCACGGTCGTAGATGCGGGTGCTCTGGCCGATGTAGACACCCATTGAGATCACCGATCCGGCGCCGACGATGACACCTTCGACGATTTCCGAGCGTGCGCCGATGAAGCAGCCGTCTTCTATGATTGTGGGGGCCGCCTGCAGGGGTTCGAGGACGCCACCGATGCCGACGCCGCCCGAGAGGTGTACGTTCCTGCCGATTTGCGCGCACGAGCCGACCGTCGCCCAGGTATCGACCATCGTGCCGCTGTCGACGTAGGCGCCGATGTTGACGTAGCTGGGCATGAGCACGACGTTGGGTGCGATGTAGCAACCGCGGCGGACCGTCGCGGGCGGCACGACACGCGCGCCGACGGCTTCGAACTCGCTGCGCGAGGTGCCGGCGAACTTGAGCGGTACCTTGTCGAAGTAGTTGGTGTGGCCGCCCGCGATGACGTCGTTGCCGGCGAGCTTGAACGACAGCAGTACCGCCTTCTTCGCCCACTCGTTGACCTGCCAGCCGTCGGCGACGGGCTCCGCCACGCGCAGCGAGCCGTCGTCGAGCTGTGCGAGACAGCTCTCGACCGCTTCGCGGATTTCGGGTTTGACGCTGTTCGCATCGTACTCGTCGCGGGTGGCGAAGGCCTGGTCGATGACCGCGGCTAGGTCCTGCATGGTGGGGTCTCCTCAGAAGTTGCGAAAAAAATCGGCCATGCGCGTGGCCGCCTCGACGCATTGCGCATGCTCGGCGACCAGCGCGATGCGGATGCGTCCACGCCCCGGGCTGACGCCGCCGGCCTCGCGGGCGAGGAACTGCCCGGGCAGTACCAGCACCCCGGCTTCGCCGAGCAGACGCTCGCAGGCGACGATGTCGTCGCAGGGTAGCGCGGGCCACAGGTAAAAGCCCGCCGGGGGAACGGTGACGTCGAGCACCGGACCGAGCGTGGCGACGACGTCGACGAACTTGGCGCGGTACAGCGCACGATTCTCGATCACGTGCTGCTCGTCCGACCAGGCCGCGATGCTCGCGTGCTGCACCGGCAGCGCCATCGCGCCGCCCTGGTAGGTGCGGTAGCGGAAGAAATCCTCGATGAGAGCCGCATCACCGGCGACGAAACCGGAGCGCAGGCCCGGCGCGTTGGAACGCTTCGACAGACTGTGCATGACGAGACAGCGCGCAAAGTCGTCGCGCCCCGCCGATGCGCACCATTCGAGCAGGCCTAGCGGCGGCGCATGTTCGTCGAGGTAGAGCTCGCTATAGCACTCGTCGGCGACGATGACGAAATCGTGACGGTCGGCAAGCGCGACCAGCGTTGCGTAGTCATCGTGCGTCAGCACCGCGCCGGAGGGGTTTCCCGGCGAGCAGACGTAGACGAGGGAGAGCTGGCGCCACGTGCTCTCCGGCACGGCGACCCAGTCGGGTCGGAAGCCGCGTTCCGCCGGGCACGGCAGGTAACAGGGCGTGGCGCCGGCGAGCAGCGCGGCGCCCTCGTAGATCTGGTAGAAGGGGTTGGGCATGCCGACCAGCGGCTTGGCCGGATCCCGCGCGAAAACCGCCTGGGCGACCGCGAACAGCGCTTCGCGCGTGCCGTTGACCGGGAGCACGTGGCGCGCCGGGTCGAGCAGGTCGGGGTGCAGCCCGAAACGGTGGCTCGCCCAGGTGCAGATGGTCTCGCGCAGAACGTCGAGCCCGCGCGTTGCCGGGTAGCGCGCGGTGCCGTCGAGGTGTGCCGTCAGCGCGGCGTGGATACAGGGCGGCGTGGCATGCTGCGGCTCGCCGATTGACAGGTTGACCAGGGTCCGGCCGGGCGCCGGCGCGACGTTCGCGCGCAGCGCTGCGAGCCGCTCGAACGGGTAGGGTTGCAGCAGATCGAGTCCGGGATTCATCGGGGCATGGAGCGGGGCGCGGCGCGAGGGCGCGAGTATAGCGGAAACCCCTTGACACCGGGCCGCGCGGTTCAACGGCCCCTGCCTTTACTGTATCCTTGCGCCCCTTTTTTCACGGACGCGGAACCCACGATGACGCACAAGATCCTCTTGCTCGCAGGTGATGGCATCGGCCCGGAAATCGTCGGTGCCGCCGAGCAGGTGCTGCTCGCTCTGCGCGAGCGCCATGGACTCGACTGCGAGTTCGAGCACGCGCTGATGGGAGGCTGCGCCATCGATGCGCACGGGGATTCGCTGCCGGCATCCACCCTCGATGCCGCGCGCGCCGCCGACGCCATCCTGCTCGGCGCGGTAGGCGGACCCAAGTGGGACAAGGCGGAGCGTGCCATCCGTCCCGAACGCGGGCTGCTGCGCCTGCGCTCGGAACTCGGCTTCTACTGCAACCTGCGCCCGGCGGTGCTCTACCCGGCGCTCGCCGATGCCTCCAGTCTCAAGCCCGACGTGGTCGCGGGCCTTGACGTCATGATCATCCGCGAACTGACCGGCGGCATCTACTTCGGGCAGCCACGTGGCATCGAGACCGATGCAGATGGCCGCCGCCGCGGTTTCAATACGCTGGTCTACCGCGACGACGAGATCGAGCGCATCGCCCGCTCCGGTTTCGAGATCGCGCGCAAGCGCAACCGCCGCCTGTGCTCGGTCGACAAGGCCAACGTGCTCGAAGTCAGCGAACTCTGGCGCGAAATCGTCGACGCCATCGCGCCCGAGTACCCGGACGTCGAGCTTTCGCACATGTACGTCGACAATGCGGCGATGCAGCTGGTGCGTGCGCCGAAGCAGTTCGACGTGCTCGTGACTACCAACATGTTCGGCGACATCCTGTCCGACCTCGCGGCGATGCTGACCGGCTCGATCGGAATGCTGCCCTCGGCATCGCTCGATGCGGCCGGCAAGGGCCTGTTCGAGCCGGTGCACGGCTCGGCGCCCGATATTGCCGGGCAGGGCCGCGCCAACCCACTCGCGACCATACTCTCCGCCAGCATGATGCTGCGCTACACGCTCGACGAGGCGGCGCTCGCCGACCGCGTCGAGGCCGCGGTCGGGCAGGTGCTGGCGGAAGGCGTGCGCACTGCCGATATCGCGGGCGCGAGCGAACGCACCGTCGGCACCCGGGAAATGACCGCCGCGGTGATTGCCGCGCTCGATGCGGTCTGACACAAACGAGAGGCAAAGCCTATGTCCAGAACCTTCAACGTGGCCGTCGTCGGCGCCACCGGCGCGGTCGGCGAAACCATGCTTTCCATCCTCGAGCAGCGCAAGTTTCCGCTCGGCGAGATTCACGCGGTGGCAAGCGCGCGCTCGGCGGGCAGCCGCATCGCCTTCGGCTCGCGCCAGCTCGTCGTGCAGGATCTCGATACCTTCGACTTCAGCGGCGTCGACATCGGGTTGTTCTCGCCGGGCGCGTCGGTTTCCAAGGTACATGCACCGCGCGCCGCGGCGGCCGGCTGCGTGGTCATCGACAACACCTCGCAGTTCCGCTACGACGACGACATCCCGCTGATCGTGCCCGAGGTCAATGCCGAAGCCCTGGCCGGCTACCGGAACCGCAACATCATCGCCAATCCCAATTGCTCGACCATCCAGATGGTTGTCGCACTCAAGCCCATCCATGACGCCGTCGGCATCGAGCGCATCAACGTGTGCACCTACCAGGCGGTGTCGGGCACCGGCAAGGAGGCCATCGAGGAACTCGCCCAGCAGTCGGCCGCGCTGCTTGGCGGGCGTGATATCGCGACGCAGGTCTATCCCAAGCAGATCGCCTTCAATTGCCTGCCTCACATCGACGTGTTCCAGGACAATGGCTACACCAAGGAAGAGATGAAGATGGTGTGGGAGACGCGCAAGATCATGGGTGACGACAGTATTGCGGTGAACCCGACCGCGGTGCGCGTACCGGTGTTCTACGGCCACTCGGAGGCTGTCCACATCGAGACCCGCACGAAGATCAGCGCGGCCGAGGTGACCGCGCTGCTCAGCCGCTCGCCGGGTATCACGGTGCTCGACGAGCGCGTCGACGGCGGTTATCCGACCGCCGTCACCGAGGGCGCGAACAACGATCCGGTATATGTGGGCCGCATCCGCGAGGACATTTCGCACCCACGTGGAATCGACCTCTGGGTGGTCGCGGACAACGTCCGCAAGGGTGCCGCACTCAATAGTGTTCAAATCGCTGAAATGTTGGTAAAAAGCCATTTGTAAGCTATAGTTAGTCAGCAAAGATAAAGAATCTTCGAAGGTATTCAGGGCTGCTGGCCGGCCGAGCGGGCACAGCGGCGGCTGTCGCGTGCGAGCGAACAGCGACATTTCCATCGTGCGCAAACCGACTTGAAGGAATGACGACATGCTACGGAATCGAGCCGTCGCCCTGTTTCTCACCTGCACCGCGAGCTCCCTGGCCTTCGCACTGGGGCTGGGGCCGCTCAAGTCCGATTCCTCGCTGAACGAGCCGTTCGCCGGGCGCATCGACATTCTCGGCGCCGTCCCGGAAGACTTCGATACGCTGACCGTCTCGCTCGCCGATGCCGAACAGTTCCGCCGCGCTGGCATCGAACGCCCGCCGGTCCTGTACGGATTGCGCTTCGCCATCGACGACAGCGTCCCTGGCGAGGATTTCATCCGCATCACTTCGAAGGATCCCATTCGTGAGCCCTACCTCAATTTCCTCGTCGAGCTGAATTGGGCCAATGGACGACTGGTCCGTGAGTACACGGTGCTGCTCGACCCACCGCTCTACGACCCGGAGCGCCGCCGTAGCGTGACTGCGGCGCCCGCCGCACCAGCGCCCGCCACGCCCGCCGCGTCCACTCAGACGGCGCCTGCTGTAGCGCCGGCAGCGGCCGCGCCGACCTTTGCGGCGCCGGCGACGGCACCCGGCTACGCCGCCGGCCGCGAATTACCCCCGGTGATGGCCAACGACACCCTGTGGTCGATCGCCACGCGCACGCGCCCGCAGGATGGCACCACCGTGCAGCAGATGATGCTGGCACTGCTGCGCAGCAACCCGCAGGCTTTCGGCGAGGACAATGTCAACCTGCTGCGTCGTGGTGCGGTGCTGCGCCTGCCGTCACTGGAAGAGATCAACCGGCTGGACGCGCGCGCGGCCTTTGCCGAGATCAAGCGTCACAACCAGCTCTGGCAGGGTTATCGCGACCAGGTCGCGGCGGCGCCCGAGACCCAGCCCGTCGGCGCTCCCGCACCGTCGACCCCGTTCGATTTCGACGAGCCCGTGGATGACGACGCGCGCCTCGAACTGGTCGCACCAGGCGCTGCCGAAGGCGGTGCCGCACCGGGTGCGGCCGGCGCCGGTGGCGCCGAACTCCTGCGCGAGGAGGTCGAAGCGCGCGCGCAGCAGGCCGCCGAACTCGAGAGCAAGCTGGCCGAGGCCGAGGGCATCATCGACCTGCTGCAGCGCCAGGTGAACATCAAGGACGAAGAACTCGCGGCGCTGCAGGCGCGGCTCGCCGAACTGGGTGTCGAAGCCCCGCAGCCCGAGGTCACCGACGATATCGACGAACTGGTCGTTGACACCGAGGATACCCTGGCCGGGCTCGACGAGGACCCGTTCGAAATCGATACCGATGCCGCGGACGAAGGCGAGGACGTCGTGGCGGAGGACACCACCGAGCCGGCCCCGAGCGAGACGCCCGCACCTGTCCCGGCAGCGGAACCGGCCGCCGAGACGCCGGCCAAGCCTGCGGCAGCCGCCAAGCCCGCAAAGCCGGCCAAGCCTGCTGCGTCGCCGCCGGCACGCAGTTTCCCGGCCAACCTGGTGCCGGAGCACATCGCCGCGCTGGTTCCCGGTGGCAGTTTGACCGTGCTCGGAGCAGCTGCGCTGCTCGTGCTCGGTATCGTGATTGGTCTCGTCACCGGCGTCATGCGCCGCCGCGGGCGCGCCGCCGAACCGACTGCCGCCGCACCCGCTGCGGCGAGCGCCACCGCGGCGACCACGCTACCGCCTGAGACGACCGAGGCTCCAGACAGCGAGGCGCCGACCGAACTCGGCGCCGCTGCCGAACTCGAGACCCAGCCCGCCTTCGATCCCAACGCCACGGTCGAGGCCGAGTCCGATCAGGAAGTACCGGACGAGTTCATGCGCACGCAGGTCGACGTGCAGCGCCCGGAGGCCCAGGCCGAGGAGGATCCGCTCGAAGAGGTCAACGTGTACCTGGCCTACGAGCGTTTCGACCAGGCCGAAGAGCTGGTCAAACGCGTCATCGAACAGTACCCGGACCGTCACGAGTACAAACTTCGCCTGCTCGAGGTGTACTACTCGTCGAACGACCATGCAGCCTACGAGAACGCCGCGCGCGAACTGCGCGACGCGGTCGGCGAGGACGACCCGCTGTGGGCCAGCGCACTGGCCATGTGGGCGGAGATGTCGCCAGAGCGCGCGCTGTTTGCGGAAGGTGCCGCGGAGAGTGCGGCGCCGAGTGCCGAATCGGGGTCGGCCTTCGTCGACATCACCGCTGAAATGGGCGGTGAGGGACCGACCGAGAGCACCCTCGTGCAGGCACCGGGCGAACCCGACGCCGAGCCGGAAACCCGGGACGAGGACGCCGGGCTCGATTTCGACCTCACCGGCAACGGCGATGATGCGGAGCCGGTATTCGACCTCACTGGCAGCGCTGACGAAGCGGAGCCTGTATTCGACATCACGGCGACGGCGGACGACGAGGAAGCACTGGACCTCACCGCGTCGGCCGGTGGTGAAGATGAAGTACTCGACCTCACGGCCGGCGACGACACGGCGGGTGATGAAATCTTCGATCTCACCGGCGGCGAGCAGGATACCGACGAGGGTGAGGACGTTCTCGACCTCACCGGCGGCGACACCACGCCGCCGAGCGAGCCCTCATCGGCTTCGGTACACAACCTCGATTCACTCGCTGACACGCATGATCCGGCCACCGACCTGCTCGATGTCACCAGCGCGGGCGATACGAGCGGGCTCGACGACGACAGTCCGCTCGAACTCGGGGGCAAGACGGCCGAGGACAGCTCCGATGACGAACTCCTCGATTTCGACATCAGCGACACGGCAGCGCCGGTATTCGGGGCAGACGACGAGATCGGCGACCACGAAGAGCTGCTCGATCTCGGCGGCGGCGAGGGCGACGCGGACCTGCTCGACTTCGATATCGGTGGGTTCGATGACCAAAGTGCGACCAACGGTGGTTTCGACGTCGAATCGACTGGCGACCTCGCCGGCAGCGACGCGCCCGGTGAAGACATTGCCGACACGCTCGATTTCGGCGCGCCGCCGTCGGCGGTCGCGGGCGAGAAAGCGACGGATGAAAGCGATCTGGACCTCGACCTGACGCGTGGCATGGATGATACGACCGGGCGCTTCGACGTCACCGAGAGCGAGGGCGACGACGGCAGCCTGGAGATCACCATGGGGGCGCCGGACAGCACGCCGCTCGATGGCGAGCTGTCCCTGCAGGGTGACGAACTCGACGAACTCTCGCTCGGCGGCGAAGACGAGTTCGACCTGTCGCTGGAGAACACGTCCGACATGGACTCGATCGCCGCCGAAGAGACCATGGAGATGGGCTCCGCAAGACTTGGTGCACTCGAAGGCGACGAGGATCTCGGCGGCTTCGAGCTCGACCTGTCCCTGCCGGGCGAGGAAGCCGACAACGCTGCCGAGGCACCCTCGGCCGGGCACTTCGAGACCCTCGAGCTGTCCACGGACGCCGGTTTCGACGCCGATGCCGAAGAGCACGGCACGGTACGTCTACCGCAGGGTGCCGACATCGCGCGCCAGAGCGCTGCCGACGAGGCCGACACCAAGCTCAACCTGGCCAAGGCCTACATCGAACTCGGTGACAACGAAGGCGCGCGCTCCATTCTCGCCGAGGTCGTCAGTGATGGCACCGACGCGCAGAAGGTGGAGGCGCAGACGCTCCTCGACCAGATTGCGGAATGAGCGCGGGTCCCTGCCTCACCGCGCGGTGAGGCAGCCTGGGAGTCGTACTGCGCGCCGCGGTGGAGCGCCGGAGCGGCGGACATGCGCGTAGCGCTGGGGGTCGAATACGACGGCAGCGCATTCTGCGGTTGGCAGCGCCAGCACGGAGTACGCACCGTGCAGGCGGAACTCGAGGCGGCGCTGGCCCGTGTCGCCGATCGACCGGTCAGCGTGGTCTGTGCCGGCCGTACGGACACCGGCGTGCACGCGCTCTACCAGGTGGTGCATTTCGATGTCGACGTGGAACGTCGGCCGCGATCGTGGGTGCTCGGTACCAACACGCACTTGCCGTCCGACGTCAGCGTTGTCTGGGCGCGCGCGGTGCCCGACGCCTTTCACGCCCGCTTCAGCGCCGAACGCCGCGCCTACCATTACCTCATCAGCAACCGCCAGGCGCGCCCCGGCCTGTGGCGCGGGCGGGTCACGTGGGAGTGTCGCCCGCTCGATGTCGCGCGCATGGCCGAAGCGGCGCGCGCACTCGTCGGTGAGCACGATTTCTCCTCGTTCCGTGCCAAGGGGTGCCAGGCGCAACACCCGGTGCGCACCGTGTACCGTTGCGAGGTCGCTGCGCGCGACGGCCTCATCGTGTTGAGCGTGGAGGCCAACGCCTTCCTGCAACACATGGTGCGCAATTTCGCCGGGGTGCTGCTGCAGATTGGCATGGGGCAGCATCCACCCGAGTGGGCGGGCGAAGTGCTCGCCCATCGCCAGCGCGAGCGCGGTGGCGTGACCGCACCGCCGGACGGCCTGTATTTCGCCGCCGTGCGCTACCCGGCCATGTTCGCGCTGCCGTCGCCGTCCCTGGTGATCCCGGTTCCGGCCGCGTTCAGTGCGCGCGCCTTCGACTGAGGACACGCCTCGGCGGCGGCCGGCCAGGGCGCCGGGCGTCCGCGTGGGATGTCCGGGACGCCTGCTTCGACCGCCTGTCGACGCGCGCGATGAGCGCGGAGTCGCGGGCTTGCTAGGTGCATGCGGCGGCGGATGGGATAATGCGCCGCTTGCAACCATGACGGGCGGGCAACGGTGCAGCGGGTGCGCATCAAGTATTGTGGAATCACCAACCTCGAAGACGCGCTGGCAGCGATCGCGCTCGGCGTGGATGCCCTCGGATTCGTCTTCCATCCGCCGAGTCCACGCTATGTGACCGCCGAGCAGGCGGCGGCAATCATCGCCCGGTTGCCGCCGCTGGTCTCGACGGTCGGCTTGTTCGTAAACCGTCCACCCGAAGAAGTCATGGAGACGCTGGCGATGACCGGCATCGACCTCGTGCAATATCATGGTGACGAGACGCCTGCCGCATGCGCCGCCGGGCCGCGCGCCTGGATCAAGGCCGTACGCGTGCGCACCGGGGTCGATGTCGGTGCCTGCGCCCGTGACTATCGGGGCGCCAGGGCCCTGCTCGTCGACACCTTCGACGGCCAGGTTTACGGCGGCAGCGGACGCGCCTTCGACTGGTCGCTGCTGCCCGCCGCGGTGGATACGCCGCTGATCCTGGCCGGTGGCCTGACCGCCGCCAACGTCGCGGCGGCGATCCGCCAGGTGCGTCCGTACGCCGTCGACGTCAGCGGCGGCATCGAGGCGAGCAAGGGGCGCAAGGACCATGAGAAGATGCACAGATTCGTTACCGAGGTGAGAACAGTTGAACGCGAGACCTGAGTCGGCCCTGCGTGCCGGCATCGGCCACGAGACGGCGTTTCCCGACGCCGCCGGGCATTTCGGCCCTTATGGCGGGCGTTTCGTCGCCGAGACCTTGATGGAGCCCCTGATGGAGCTCGAGGCGGCCTATCACAAGTATCTCGGCGACGAGGAGTTCCTCGCCGAACTCGATGACGACCTGCGTCACTACGTCGGCCGGCCGTCGCCGCTGTATCTCGCGCGGCGCTGGTCGGACGAAGTCGGTGGCGCGCGCATCTACCTCAAACGCGAGGACCTCAACCACACCGGTGCGCACAAGGTGAACAACACGGTCGGCCAGGCGCTGCTCGCCAAGCGTATGGGCAAACCGCGCGTGATCGCCGAAACCGGTGCTGGTCAGCACGGCGTGGCGAGCGCGACGGTCGCCGCACGGCTGGGCATGCGCTGCTGCGTGTACATGGGCGCGGAGGACATCCAGCGTCAGTCGCCCAACGTCTTTCGGATGAAATTGCTCGGCGCCGAGGTGCGCCCGGTGACCTCCGGCTCGCGTACGCTCAAGGATGCGCTCAACGAAGCACTGCGCGACTGGGTCGCCAACGTCGACGACACCTTCTACATCATTGGCACGGTCGCCGGCCCGCATCCGTACCCTGCCATGGTGCGCGACTTCCAGGCCGTCATTGGTCGCGAGACCCGCGCACAGTGCCTCGAGCGCGAAGGGCGCCTGCCCGATGCGCTGGTCGCCTGTGTCGGTGGCGGTTCCAACGCCATCGGCATGTTCTACCCCTTCATCAACGATACCGGGGTGGCCCTGATTGGCGTCGAGGCGGCCGGCGACGGTGTTGCCACCGGGCGCCATTCCGCACCGCTCAGCGCGGGCACGCCCGGCGTGCTGCATGGCAATCGCACCTACCTCATGCAGGACGAATGTGGCCAGATCGAGGAGACCCACTCGGTTTCGGCCGGCCTCGACTATCCGGGCGTCGGGCCCGAGCACGCCTGGTTGAAGGATTCCGGTCGCGCCCGCTACGAGGCCATCACCGACAGCGAGGCGCTCGACGCCTTTCGTCGCATCACGCGCCTCGAGGGCATCATTCCCGCGCTCGAGTCGAGTCATGCACTCGCCTACGCAGAGAAGCTCGCGCGCGAGATGCGCCGCGACCAGTTCATCGTCGTCAACCTGTCGGGCCGCGGTGACAAGGACATCCAGACCGTCGCCGCCATCGACGGCATCACGCTGTGATGGCCGTCGCCGTATCGAGGAGCAGCCATGGGCCGTATCGCTGATCGTTTCGCCGAACTCGGCGCCGCCGGGCGCAAGGGTCTCATCACCTTCATCACCGCCGGCGACCCGAACGTTGCCGCGACACCTGCACTGATGCATGCGCTCGTGCGTGGGGGCGCCGACGTCATCGAGCTCGGCGTGCCGTTCTCGGACCCGATGGCGGACGGTGAGGTCATCCAGCGTGCCAGCGAGCGTGCGCTCGCCCACGGTACCAGTCTCGACGACGTGTTCGCCGCGGTAGCCGAGTTTCGCCGCGAGGATGCACGCACGCCGGTCGTGCTGATGGGATACCTCAACCCGGTCGAGCACATGGGCGCCGCACGTTTCGCCGCGCGCGCCGCGGAGGCGGGCGTCGACGGCACGCTGATCGTCGACCTGCCGCCGGAAGAGGCTGGCGAGGTGACACCGGCGCTGCGCGCGGCCGGGCTCGACGAAATCTTTCTCGTCGCGCCGAACTCGCCCGAGGGACGCATCCGCAAAGTGTGCGCGGCAGCGTCCGGCTTCGTCTACTTTGTTTCGGTCAAGGGCGTCACCGGAACGAAGAGCGCGGTGCTGGAGGAGATTGGTGCGCGCATCGAGATGACGCGGCGGTTCGCCGGCATGCCGGTCGGTATCGGGTTCGGCATCCGCACGCCGGACGCGGCCGCCGATGCCGCCAGTGTCGCCGACGCCGTCATCGTCGGCAGCGCCATTGTCGAGATCATCGAGCGTGGTGCTGCGCCGGACGAGACTGCGCATGCGGTCGAGTCCTTCGTCACCTCGCTGCGCAGCGCCATCGACGCGCGCGCCCGCGCGGCTTGAGCAGGTGGCCGACTTGAACTGGTTCAAGCGCCTCATCCCGGCCAGCATTCGTACCGAGGGTTCGAGCAAGCGCTCGATCCCGGAAGGTCTGTGGACGAGCTGTCCCGACTGCAAGGCCGTGCTCTACCGTGCGGAGCTCGAGCGCAACGACGAGGTTTGCGTGAAGTGCGGCTTCCACATGCGCATCGGCGCGCGCCGGCGCCTCGCCCGTTTTCTCGATGCCGGGCAGACACAGGAGATAGGCGGTGAACTCGGCCCGGTGGATTTTCTCAAGTTCAAGGATTCCAAGCGCTATCGCGATCGCATCAGCGCGGCCCAGAAAGCCACCGGGGAGCACGATGCGCTGATCGTACTCGAAGGCAGCGTGTTCGGCCTGCCGCTGGTCGCGGCCGCCTTCGAGTTCGCCTTCATGGGCGGCTCGATGGGGTCGGTGGTCGGCGAGCGGTTCGCGCGCGGCGTACGCCGCTGCCTCGAGGCACGACTGCCGTTCGTATGCTTCTGCTCCAGCGGCGGCGCGCGCATGCAGGAGGCGCTGGTGTCGTTGATGCAGATGGCCAAGACCAGTGCGGCGATTGCCGAGATGCGCGAGCAGCGCCTGCCCTACATCGTGGTGCTGACCGACCCCACCACGGGTGGTGTGTCGGCCAGTCTGGGCACGCTCGGTGACGTCATCATCGCCGAGCCCGGTGCCTTGATCGGCTTTGCCGGTCCGCGCGTGATCGAACAGACCGTGCGCCAGGTGCTGCCTGACGGCTTCCAGCGCAGCGAGTTCCTGCTCGAACACGGCGCAATCGACATGATCGTCGACCGGCGCGAGCTGCGGCAGACCATCGCGTCACTGCTCTCGATCATGACCCACCAGCCGCTCGTCAGCGCGGTCCCTGCGCAAGAAGAGGAAGCGACGGTACCGCTTGCAGCCGCCGACGAGGACGGCGACGCCGGCTGATGACGTCGAGCGGATACGATCTCGCCGCCACCTCGGCGCCGGACGCGCGCACGCCGCTGTCCGAGTGGCTCAGCTGGCTGGAGGCGGGTCGTGGCGTGCACATCGATCTCGGACTCGACCGTTGTCGCGAGGTTGCCGCGCGGCTCGGACTCGATCGTCCCGCGCCGCAGGTGGTCACGGTTGCGGGAACCAACGGCAAGGGCTCGAGCGTGGCGCTGCTGGAGACGATCTGGCGCCGCGCCGGATTGCGCGTCGGCGCCTATACTTCGCCGCACCTGGTTCGCTACAACGAACGTATTCGCATCGGCGGCGCACCGGTTGCCGACGCCCCAATCTGCGCCGCGTTCGCGCGCGTCGAGGCGGCACGCGGTGACGTACCGTTGACCTACTTCGAGTTTGCCACGCTCGCCGCGCTGTTGATCTTCGGTGATACACCGCTCGATGTCGTCATCCTCGAGGTCGGCCTTGGCGGTCGCCTCGATGCGGTCAACATCATCGATGCCGACGTCGCCTTGATCACGGCCATCGGTCTCGATCACGAAGACTGGCTCGGCGACACGCGCGAGAAGATCGGCCGCGAGAAGGCCGGGATCATGCGCGGCGCGCGACCGGCGGTGTGTTCCGACCACATGGTCCCGGCGACAATCCCGGAAATTGCCCGCACGCTCGGCGCGGAGCTCGCGCTGCTCGGCGTGGATTTCGGCTTCGACCCGGGCGACGGCGACGATACGTGGGACTGGTGGGACGGCGACACGATCATGAAGGGTCTGCCACGACCGGCATTGGCCGGCCTGCACCAGCTGCGCAATGCCGCCGGGGTGCTGGCGGTGATCGCGCGCCTGCGCGACGCACTGCCGGTCAGCGAGACGGCAATCCGCGCCGGCCTGTCAGGCCTGGTGCTGCCAGGACGCTTCCACCGCGTTGCAGGGCGTTTCGAATACGTCATGGACGTCGCGCACAATCCGCAGGCCGCCGAGATCTTCACCGCTACCCTGGCCGCCAGCCCCAGCGCAGGCCGCACCCATGCCATCGTCGGCATGTTGCGTACGAAGGACCACGTCGGCTTCCTGCGCCCGCTGCTCGAGGTGGTCGATGGCTGGCATTTCGCCGACCTGCCCGAACCGGCCGGTGCCCCGGCGGACGAACTTGCGCACTGCCTCGGCAGGCTCGATGCCTCGGCGCGTCCGGCCCGTTACGCCGATGTCGCCGCAGCCCACGCCGGGGTGCTCGCTGCCGCCGCGCCGGGTGATCGCATCCTCGTGCTCGGCTCCTTTCTCACCGTCGGCGCCATGTTGCGCCTGTTCGACGACGCCGGCTGGGGGTGATGGACCGCCAGCTCAAGCAACGCGTGGTCGGCGCCGCGGTGCTGGTGCTGCTCGGCGTCGTCTTCATTCCCTTGTTTCTCGGCCAGGATCCCGGTGATACGGCGAGTCCGTCCATGACTGAGTTGCCGCCGCGGCCGAGTGAGCCCTACGGATCGCGGGTGGAGCCGCTCGACGACGCCGCCATCGCCGCGCTCGAGCGCGCTGCCGAGACGCCACTCGAGGCGCCCGCGCGAAGTCACGAGGAGCGCGTGGGTGAGGCGCCGGAACCGGTCTCTCCGCAAGTCGAGACGGCAGCGCCGGACGGTGCTTCGGAGCCGGCCACCGATGTCACCGCGGCCGCCGCCGGTGCGGATACCACGAGCGTTGGCAACGCCGACGACGTGACCGAGGTGGCCCAGGATCATGCTGGCAACGAGGCCGCGGCGCCGCCGGCCGGAGCCGGGTGGACGGTACAGCTCGGTAGTTTCGCCGAGCAGGAAAATGCGACCCGTCTCGTCGCGCGGCTGCAGAAAGCCCGCCTGCCGGGGTACCTGCGCCGCGTCGAGGACGCCGGCACGAGCATCTGGAAGGTGCGCGTCGGGCCGCTCGTGGCGCGTGACGAAGCGGAGGACCTGCGTGCGCGCCTGGCGCGTGAATTCGGCCTCGAGGGTCTCCTCTTGCGCTATCCCTGAGCGGCGCTGCGCGCGCTCGCGGCTGTGCTCGCCGGCCCGCTTTGCTAAACTCGCGTCCCACTCCAGGGCCTGTTGATCGTTGATGGTTCGACGCTGCTGTGATCGCTTCCGTGAGCCGGCCCGGCGGGACGCGCGCCGTCACGCCCGGCTGCGTGGGCGCGCGACGACCAGGCCGGATGCTATGCCCGTCGTCCGCCGGCTTGCGTCTGAGAGGACTGTTCCGGGTCTCGCACGATGCCGGCATGCAACGCGTCGACTGCACGCTCCGCGCCATGGCTGGCGTATCCGCGGGGGCGACGGCGTCGGGCCATGAACGGCCAGCGGGCACCACGACCGTCCATGCCATGAACTGGGCGGATATCGCCATCCTCGCCGTGATTCTGATTTCCGTGGTGGTCAGCGTCTTGCGTGGCTTCGTCAAGGAGGTCCTGTCACTGGCCGCGTGGGTGCTCGCGTTCTGGGCTGCGGCCAACTTTGCGGCTCCGGTGAGCGCAGTGCTCGAGCCCCACATCGCGTTGCCCACGGCACGTCTCGTGGTCGCCTTCGTCGCCGTGCTGATCGCTGCGCTGGTCGCCGTCGGCCTGGTCAATTTCCTGGTCGGAAAGCTGCTCGAGGGCACCGGGCTGAGCGGCACCGATCGCCTGCTCGGCGCCGTGTTCGGCTTCGCCCGCGGCGCCGCGGTGGTCGTCATCGCGGTGCTCCTGGCCGGTCTCACCGCACTCCCGGCCGAGCCATGGTGGCGCGAGGCGCGTACGATTGCCCCTTTCCAGGCGGCAGCCCTGCGCGTGCTCGACTGGCTGCCACCGGATCTCGCCAAGAACTTCAGCTTTTAGGGACGGACTAAACGACGTGTGTGGAATCATCGGCATCGTCGCCCGCTCGGCGGTCAACCAGATGCTCTACGACGGGCTCACCGTCCTCCAGCATCGCGGCCAGGACGCCGCCGGCATCGCGACCTACGATGACGGGCGCGTCTACCTGCGCAAGTCCAATGGTCTCGTGCGCGACGTCTTTCACACCCGCCACATGCTCAACCTGCGCGGTCGCATGGGTATCGGCCACGTGCGCTACCCGACCGCGGGCGTCTCTTCGAACGCCGAGGCGCAGCCGTTCTACGTCAACTCCCCGTACGGCATCACGCTCGCGCACAATGGCAACCTGACCAACTCCGAGCGCCTGCAGCAGGAGCTCTTCGAGGACGAGCTCAGGCACATCAACACCGAGTCGGATTCCGAGGTGTTGCTGAACGTCTTCGCCCACGAGTTGCAGCGGCTCGGCAAGCTGCGGATCGATGCCGACGACGTCTTCGCCGCGGTCGCGCGCGTGCACGAGCGCTGTCGCGGGGCCTACGCCGTGGTCGCCATGATCACGGGCGTCGGGGTGGTCGCGTTCCGCGATCCCTACGGCATCCGCCCGGTGGTCTACGGCCGCCGCGTCACGCCGGAGGGCGACGAATACGTGGTCGCCTCGGAATCGGTCGCGATCGACGCGCTCGGCTTCGAACTGGTGCGCGACGTTGCGCCCGGCGAAGCGGTCTTCATCTCCAAGCACGGCGAGCTCGCAACGCGCGTGTGTGCGCCGGAAACCCGTCATGCCCCGTGCATTTTCGAGCACGTCTACTTCGCACGCCCGGATTCGATCATCGACGGCATATCCGTGCACAAAGCGCGCATGCGCATGGGCGAAGCACTGGCCGAGAAGATCATGCGTGAATGGCGCGACCACGACATCGACGTCGTCATCCCCATCCCGGACACCGCGCGCACTGCGGCGCTCGAGCTCGCGCATACCCTGGACGTGAAGTACAGCGAGGGATTCATCAAGAACCGCTATATCCCGCGCACCTTCATCATGCCGGGGCAGGCACTGAGGCGGAAGTCGGTGCGCCAGAAGCTCAATGCCATTGCGCTCGAGTTCGAGGGCAAGAACGTGCTGCTGGTGGATGATTCCATCGTGCGTGGCACCACCTCCGGCCAGATCATCGAGATGGCGCGCGAGGCCGGGGCGCGCAAGGTCTACTTCGCCTCGGCCGCGCCGCCCGTACGCTACCCCAACGTCTACGGCATCGACATGCCGACCAGCGACGAGCTCATCGCGCACAATCGCGACGAGGCTGCCGTCGCGCGCCTGATCGGTGCGGACCGGCTCATCTTCCAGGATATCGATGCCCTCGCCGATGCCGCCCGACACGGCAATCCGGCGATCGAGGAGTTCGAGGAATCCTGTTTCACCGGGCATTACGTCACCGGTGACGTCAGCGCCGGCTACCTCGATCGTGTCAGCCGCCTGCGTTCCGACGAGGCCAAGGCCGAGCGTGGACGCGACGAGGACTCGCTGCGCGACCTCTATGCGGCCAACAGCGCCTCGGTCGATCTCTAGGGTCGCGCCGTTGACAGGCCGCAGCGCCGGACGTAAGGTGCGCGCCTCATTCGCGCCGATTTGAGATCAGCTTGCGGGCGCGCCGGTTACTCGACGACGAGACGACCGCAGAAACTGCTAAAGCGATCGAGACCCGTCACCGGGTCTGATTGCCGTGGCCGTTCTGCCGTGCCGCCGCCGAGGCCTCCGCGCTGCCCCGCCAACCCGCCGATCCCGTCGCCGCCCGCCATTCATCTCTGACGGGAGAGCCGCCATGAACGACACCGATCGCGCCGCCGGGCTCGCCACGCTCGCCTGCCGCAGCGGGCAGTACCGCAGTAACGAGATGGAACACAGCGAAGCCCTGTTCCTCACCTCGAGCTTCTGTTTCGAATCCGCCGCGCAGGCTGCCGCGCGCTTCGCCGGCGACGAGCCCGGCAACGTCTACAGCCGGTTCACCAACCCTACCGTGCGCGGCTTCGAAGAGCGGCTCGCCGCACTCGAGGGCGGCGAGCGCGCAATTGCGACGGCTTCCGGCATGAGCGCGATCCTGAGCCTGGTGATGTCGCTGCTCGAGGCGGGCGACCACGTCGTCGCCTCGCGCAGCATCTTCGGCACGTCGGTCTCGTTGTTCCGCAATGTCTTGCCGCGCTTCGGCGTGACCAGCACGCTGGTCGACATGACCGCCGCCGACGCCTGGCGCGCAGCCATCACGCCGTCGACCCGGATGCTGTTCCTGGAAACCCCTTCGAACCCGCTGACCGAGGTCGCCGACCTCGCGCAGCTCGCCGCGCTCGCGCACGAGTACGGCGCCTGGCTGGTCGTCGACAACTGCTTCTGCACGCCGGCGCTGCAGCGACCCTTCGAGTTCGGCGCCGATTTCGTGATTCACTCGGCGACCAAGTTCCTCGATGGCCAGGGCCGCTGCCTCGGCGGCGCGATTGTCGGCCCGGCCGCGCTCGTCGACGAGAAGGTGTTCCCGTTTCTGCGCACGGCCGGACCGAGCATGAGCGCATTCAATGCCTGGGTATTTCTCAAGGGGCTGGAGACACTACCTCTGCGCATGGAGCGTCACAGCCAGAGCGCGCTTGCCGTGGCGCGTTGGCTCGAGGCGCAGCCGGCGGTGCGCCGCGTGCACTACCCCGGGCTCGAGTCGCATCCCCAGCACGCGCTGGCGCAGCGCCAGCAGCGCAGCTACGGTGGCATCGTCAGTTTCGAACTGGCCGACCGCGCGAGTGCCTGGCACGTCGTCGATCACCTGCGTCGCTTCTCGATCACGGCCAACCTCGGCGACGCCAAGAGCATCGTCACGCATCCCGCGACCACCACGCATGGGCGTTTGAAGCAGGACGAACGCGATGCGATGGGCATCGGCGAGGGTTTGCTCAGGCTCTCGATCGGGCTCGAGGACGTGGAGGACCTGGTGGCCGACCTCGCTCAGGCCTTGGCGGGGCTAACCTGAGGGGAGCCGGGAAGCCTGGGCTTCAGGAGATGCAAAACCCTTCCCCATGTGGTGTTTTTTCCTTGATTCCGGCTTCGAAGCAGCACCATACGGTCGCGATCTTCAGCACGGCTTCGTGGCAGAATGGTCGCCCCCTTTCCAGCATGACTCGCGGAGGTTGAAGTGACGATTAAAGTAGGCGACAAGATGCCCGAAGGCGCGTTTGCGGTGATGACGGCCGATGGCCCGGGCAAGATCACGACCGACGAGCTGTTCAAGGGCAAGAAGGTCGTGGTGTTCTCGGTGCCGGGCGCGTTCACACCGGCCTGCTCGGCAAAGCACCTGCCGGGCTACATCCAGAACATCGACGCGCTCAAGGGCAAGGGTGTCGATACCGTTGCCTGCCTGTCGGTCAACGACGTCTTCGTGATGGATGCCTGGAGCAAGGACCAGGGTGCCGGCGACAAGGTGGTGCTGCTCGCTGACGGCAACGCCGACTACGTCAAGGCGCTCGGCCTGTCTCTCGATGCTTCGGGCTTCGGCATGGGCACGCGCGGCGAGCGTTTCGCCATCGTCGTCGAGGACGGCGTGGTGACCCAGCTGCATCGCGAGGCGGCGCCCTCCGAGGTCAAGGCGAGCGCAGCCGAGAACCTGCTGGCGAACCTGTGTGCGCGTCGGTGCTGGCACGGCCTGTCCGTGCCAGCACCGCCAATGATCTCCCGCTATGAGCGAGCAGCCGCCGCGCCATCTCACGCGCGAGGAGTTCCGCCGCGCTGGTTACGCGGCGATCGACTGGCTCGCCGATTATCGCGAGCGCGTGGAGTCGTTGCCGGTGATGGCGCAGGTCGCGCCAGGCGACATCCGCGCGGGACTGCCGGCGCATCCACCGGCACAGGGTGAGCCGTTCGACGCCATTCTCGCCGATCTCGACAGCCTCATCCTGCACGGTCTCACGCACTGGCAATCGCCGAGTTTCTTCGGCTATTTCCCCGCCAATACCTCGCCGCCATCGATCCTCGGCGACCTGCTCTGTGCTGGTCTCGGTGTGCAGGGCATGCTGTGGCAGACCAGCCCCGCCTGCACCGAACTCGAAAGCCACGTGCTCGACTGGCTCGCCGACATGCTGGGCCTGCCGGCGCGCTACAAGTCGGACGGTCCGGGCGGTGGCGTCATCCAGGACTCGGCCTCCAGCGCGACGCTGTGCGCACTGCTCGCCGCGCGCGAGCGCGCCAGTGGCTATCACGCGCGCGAGCGCGGCAATCCGGATGCGCTCGTTGCCTACTGCTCACAGGAGACCCACTCGTCGCTGGAGAAGGCGATGAGCGTCGCCGGGCTCGGCCGCGCGCGCCTGCGCAAGGTGGCAACCGACGCGCGGCTGGCGATGGACGCCACGGCGCTCGCCCAGGCGATGCGCGAAGATACCGCGAACGGGCTGTATCCGTTTTTCGTCTGTGCCACCGTTGGCACTACCTCGACGCTGGCTGTCGATCCCGTCGCGGCGATTGGCGACGTCGCCGCCGCGCACGGCGCCTGGCTGCACGTCGACGCGGCGATGGCCGGTAGCGCCGCGCTGTGCCCGGAGTTCCGTTACCTGAACGACGGCCTCGAGCGTGCCGACTCCTATTGCTTCAACCCGCACAAGTGGTTGTTGACCAATTTCGACTGTGACTGTTTCTACGTCGCCGATCGCACGCCGCTCGTGGCGGCACTGAGCGTGATGCCCGAGTATCTGCGCAACCGTGCCAGCGAGAGCGGCGCCGCCATCGACTACCGCGATTGGCAGATCCCGCTCGGCCGGCGTTTCCGCGCGCTCAAGCTGTGGTGCGTGATCCGAAGTTACGGTGTCGACGCGCTGCGTGCATTGGTGCGCTATCACGTCGCGCTGGCGACGGAGCTCGCGGCGTGGATCGAGGCCGACGACATGTTCGAGCTGGTCGTTCCGCGCTCGCTCAATCTCGTCTGCTTCGCCCGCCGTGACACTGCCGGTGACGACCGCGCGCTGCTCGAACGGCTCAACGCGAGCGGCCGGCTGTTCATGAGTCACACCGTCATCGATGGTCGTTTCTGTCTGCGCCTGTGCGTCGGCCAGACCTACACCACGCGTGAGCACGTGCGCGCGGCGTGGGCCTTCATCCGCGAAAACGCCGCGGCGTCGCCGTGAGGGTGGGCCGCGGTGTCGGGCACAGTTGCCGCCGGCGGCGTCACGACAGACGGTGTGTCCCGGCCGGACCACCCCGCGGCCGACGCGGACGCGGCTGACCACGCATCTCCACAAGGCATCTCCAAAAGGCATCTCAATGACATACGAGGCATCCTACATGCGAGCGCTCATCGGCTTCCTGCTCTTGATGATCGGCCTGACCACGCTGCCGGCCGCCGCTGATGACGACGGGCCGCGACGCAACCTGGTCAGCCTGTCGGTGGCGGCCAGCGAGGAGGTGGACAGCGATCTGCTCGTGGTGCAGCTGTTCGCGCAGCACGAATCCTCGCGCCAGGCCGAGGCAGCCAACCACGTCAACGAGGCGATGAGCTGGGCGCTCGCCGAAGCCGGGAAGGTCCCTGCGGTGAAGGCGAATACGCTCGATTACCGCACCAACCCGGTCTATGACGATCGCCGCATCAGGGCGTGGCGGGTGCAGCAGTCGCTGCGCCTCGAGAGCACCGATCGCGGCGCGCTGACCGCGCTGCTTGCGACCTTGCAAGAGCGGCTCGCGGTGCAATCGCTGGGCTACGAGATCTCCGCAGCGGTGCGCGAGGCGACCGAGGAGCGCCTCATCGAGCGTGCCATCGCGGCCTTCCGCGCGCGCGCGGAGAAGGTCACCCGCGCCTTCGGACGGTCCGGTTTCGGGTTGGTCAACGTCAACGTCAACAGCTCGGGTTACCAGCCGCGCCCGCCGGTGCCGTACCAGGGCCGCATGCTCGCGATGGAGGCGAAAGTTGCCGAACCGGCCATCGAGGCCGGCCAGCAGACCATCTCCGTCAATGTCGATGGCACTATCGAGCTCGCAGTCGACTGAGCGCCCGCCAGGCGCTCACGGCGTCTGCGGCGGCGCGCCCTGAACGTTGCCGATGGCGCTTAGAACAAGCCCGTGATGCGCCCATCGTCATCGACGTCGATGCGCTCGGCGGCGGGGGCCTTGGGCAGGCCCGGCATGGTCATCATGTTGCCGGCGAGCGCGACCACGAAGCCGGCCCCGGCCGCCACGCGCACCTCGCTCAACTCCACC
>JAVJVZ010000014.1:0-45369 GCA_040220855.1 Gammaproteobacteria bacterium
CCGCATCCCCCGACTATGAAGCCCGCCGCGACGCTGCCGCCGCGGACGATGACGCCCCGCCACGCTGCCGCGCGCGCGCCGGCGCTCGCGCTCGACCTGCAGCAGGCCGTCGCCACCCGCGGGGTGCCCGATTTCGCTGCCGTCGAACGCGCCGTCGCTGCCGCGCTGGCCGGTCGCCGTGCACGCGCCGAGCTCACCGTGCGGGTGGTCGGGCGACGCGAATCACGCGTCCTCAACCGGCGCTTTCGCGGCATCGACAAGCCGACCAATGTGCTATCGTTCCCGGCACAGGGTCTCAACGCCGTGGCGCCGGATTTCCTCGGCGACATCGTCATCTGCGCACCGCTGGTGGCCGGCGAAGCCCGTGAGCGCGGCAAGACGCTGCGCGCGCACTGGTACCACCTCGTCGTGCACGGCGTGCTACACCTGCTCGGCTACGATCACGTCGACGCCGCCGATGCACACACAATGGAGGATCTCGAGCGCGAGATCATGGCCGGCCTCGGCTTCGGCGATCCCTATCTCGCGTGATACGACATGAGCGACGACCCATCCGGTAGTCCCGGTGGCCCCGCGGCCTGGCTGCGGGGCCTGTCGGGACTTCTCCGGCGCAAGCCGGAAGGGCGCGAGGCGCTGGTCGAGCGCCTGCACGATGCCGAGGCTGCCAATCTCATCGACCCGGACACCGCGGCGATGATGGAAGGCGCGCTGCTGGTCTCTGAAATGAAGGTGCGCGACATCATGGTGCCGCGTACCGAGATCGTCTTCATCGACGAGGAGTCGAGCCCCGCCGAGTTCCTGCCCGAAGTGATCGAATCGGGCCATTCGCGCTTTCCGGTGTTCGACCACGAACGCGAGCACGTCGTCGGCGTGCTACTGGCCAAGGATCTGCTCACCTTCGCGGTCGACCCCACGCAGACGCTCGACATCCGCGACATCCTGCGCCCGGTCTCCTTCGTACCCGAGAGCAAGCGCCTGAACATCCTGCTGCGCGAGTTCCGCGCACGTCGCAACCATCTCGCCGTGGTGGTCGACGAGTATGGCGGCATCTCGGGGCTGGTCACCATCGAAGACGTGCTCGAACAGATCGTCGGCGACATCGACGACGAGCACGACCTCGCCGAAGAAGACAACATCCGCCGCCACCGTGACGAGCGCTACACGGTCAAGGCGCGCACCACGCTCGAGGAGTTCAACGAGGCCTTCGGCCTCGACTGGACGTCGGCGGACTACGAAACGATCGGCGGCCTCGTCATCCACGAACTCGGCCACCTGCCGCGCCGCGGCGAGGAGCTCGAGCACCGCGGCTTCAGCTTCAAGGTGTTACGCGCCGATCGGCGCCGCGTGCGCCTGTTGCGCGTGATCCGCCGCGAGGCGGCGCCTGTCGCCGAGGCGTGACGCCCATGCGCGCTCGTGCCGCGCGCGCCGGCTTTGCGCTGGCGGCGGGGCTCACGCTACCGCTTGCCTTTGCACCGTTCGGCTGGTGGCCGTTCGCGGTGCTGGCACCGGCGCTGCTGCTGATGCTGCTGCTGCGTTGGCCAGGCGGCGCGCGCGCTGCCTTCCTGCCGGGCTGGTGCTTCGGTCTCGGCATGTTCGGCGCGGGGGTGTGGTGGATCCAGGTCAGCGTTCACCAGTTTGGAGTGCCCTATTACCTCTTCTCCGTCACCACGACGGCGCTGTTCATCGCCTTCATGGCACTCTACCCGGCGCTGTTCGCGGTGCTCTTCGCTGTCGTGCGCGCCCGTGGCGGGCCTGCGCGCGCGCTCATCGCCGCGCCGGCGCTATGGGTGCTGGTCGAGTTGCTGCGCGGCTGGCTCTTCACCGGCTTTCCCTGGCTCACGCTCGGCTATGGTCAGATCGATGCACCGCTCGGCACCTATGCACCACTGCTCGGGGTCAACGGGGTATCGCTCACGGTGATGGCAGGCGCCGCGGCGCTCGCCGGCGCCTGGTGCCTGCGCGCCTTCGCGGCGGCAGCACTCGTCGTGGTCGTCGTCGGCGCCGGCGCGCTGTTCGCGGCGCGCGTCGATCCGACCCGGGCGCTCGACCCGCCACTCGAGGCGGCACTCGTACAGGGCAACGTCCCGCAGGCAATCAAGTGGGACCCGAGCGCGCGCAATGCCGCCATTGCACGTTACCTCGAGCTCAGCGAGGCGCACTGGGACGCCGACGTCATCGTGTGGCCGGAGACCGCCATCGCCGCGTTTCCGCAGGAACTGCCGGAGCTGCTCGCTGCGCTGGAGGAGCGGGCGCGTGCGAGCGGTACCACGCTGCTCGTCGGCATGCCGACAGGTGAGCCATGGGGCGGTGACTATTTCAACAGCCTGGTCGCCATCGGCGCCACGCCGGGGCGCTACGACAAGCGCCACCTCGTGCCCTTCGGCGAGTTCTTTCCGTTCAAGCGCCAGCTCGAGGGCATCGCGGCCCTGCTCGACATCCCCCTGTCCGACTTCAGCGCGGGACAGCCAGGACACGACACCTTGACCGTGGCTGGCCGTGCCGCCGGCATCTCCATCTGCTACGAGGACGCCTTCGGTCGCGAAACCATCGCTGCACTGCCCGCCGCCGCACTGCTGGTCAACGTGAGCAATGACGCCTGGTTCGGCGACACCATCGCACCGCACCAGCATCTCGAGATTGCGCGTATGCGCGCGCTCGAGACGGGACGCTGGCTGCTGCGCGGCACCAACACCGGCATCACCGCGGTGATCGATCATCGCGGCCGCGTGGTCGCACGCGCACCCGCTTTCGAACCCGCCGCCCTGCGTGCCCGCTTCGAAGCGCGCGGCGGCGCGACGTTCTACGCGCGCTACGGCGACTGGCCGGTCAGCGGCCTCGCCCTGGCGCTGCTGGGGTTCAGTGCGTGGCGTGGCCGTGGCGACGCGCGTAGCGATGCAGCACGACCACGATGACGAAGCCGAGCAGCCCCAGCGCGAGTGGTGTCAGCAGCGGGTCGGCACTGTCAGGCCATGCCGGCTGTGATTCGATCAGGCGGCGCTTGCCGCGCACTTCGACGAAGTGCCGCTGCTGGTAGGGCCAGATCACCCATAGCGACGCCAGCAGCACGCCGCTGATGGCGAGCAGGGCGGCACGCTCGTGACGATGCAGCAGCCACGACAACAATCGCGTGAAGGACACCAGGCCGACGACGATACCGGCGAGGAACGGCAGGATCACGGCGAAACGCAGGTGGCCGACGGCATCGAGCACGTAGGCGTACTTGCCGAGCAATAGCAGTACGAACGAACCGGAGATCCCCGGCACCACCATCGCGCAGATCGCGAGCGCACCGGACAAGGCCACGAACCACCAGGTTTCCGGCGTCTCGGTCGGTACGGCTGTGACCACGACGGCGCCGAGCAGGAGCCCACCGACGAGCGCCGGCAGGTCGCGCGTGCGCAGGCCGCCCAGGTCGCTGACCAGCACGACGATGGAGCCGGCGACGAGGCCGAAGAAGAGACCGTAGACCTCGGCCGGGTTGGTCACCAGCAGGCGCGGCAGCGGTACCACGTGGGTGAAGAACAGCACCGCGGAAACGATCCCGGCGCCGAGCGGCAACAGGAAAGGCAAATCGGGCGTCGCCACGGCCTGGCGCCAGTCGAGGCGCACCACGGCAGCGAGCCAACGCGCATCGAAGGACTTGATGGCATCGATGAACCGCGTGTAGATGCCGAGAATGAAGGCCATGGTGCCGCCGGACACGCCCGGCACGACGTCGGCGGCCCCCATGCAGAAGCCACGTGCGTAGGTACCCGCGAGCGCACGCAAGCCGGTGATGTTCAACATGCGCGGCAGAGCCACCTGCCTGCGGCATGGCGTGTCGTCGCTCGGCGTGCGCCCGGCGCGATTGCGGCGCGTGTACCGGCGACCATGCGCATGCTCCTCCAGCGTTGCCCGTCCACGCTGGCGTCGGCTAGCCCTGGGACTGGTGGTAGCGCCGGCTGTGCTCGTGCACGGTATCGACCAGAACCGCGACGTGCTCGGGCGGTACCGCGGGCGTGACACCGTGGCCGAGGTTGAACACGTGTCCGGGCCCGGCGCCGTAGGCATCGAGCACGGCGCGGGTCTCCGTCGCAACCACCTCCGGTGTGGTCAGCAGGATGGCGGGATCGAGATTACCCTGCAGGGCGACCCGGTCGCCGACACGCGCCCGTGCGGCACCGAGGTCGAGCGTCCAATCGACACCGACCGCGCTGCAGCCACTCGCCGCGATCTGTTCGAGCCAGACACCACCGCCCTTGGTGAAGACGATGGTCGGCGTGCCCGGCGTGAGCTGCTCGAGCACCTGGCGCATGTAGGTAAGCGAATAGCGCTCGTAGGCCGCCGCGGACAAGGCGCCGCCCCAGGTATCGAACAGCATCACGGCATCGACACCGGCCGCGATCTGCGCGTTGAGGTAGACCGCCACGGCGCGTGCGAGCTTGTCGAGCAGCACATGCGCAGCGGCGGGCTCGGCGTAGGCGAGCCGCTTGATGCGGTCGAACTCGCGACTCGAACCACCCTCGACCATGTAGGTCGCGAGCGTCCACGGGCTGCCGGCAAAACCGATCAGCGGCACGCGGTCGGCGAGCTCGCGCTTGATCAGCCGCACCGCGTCCATCACGTAACGCAGCTCGCTTTCCGGGTCGGGCACTGGCAATGCCTCGATCGCGGCACGCTCGCGCAGCGGATGCGCGAATCGTGGACCGATGCCTTCTTCGAGGCTGAGCCCGAGCCCCATTGCATCCGGAATCGTGAGGATGTCGGAAAACAGGATGGCGGCGTCCAGCGCGAAACGCTCGAGCGGCTGCAGCGTCACCTCGCAGGCGAGCTCGGGCGTCTTGCACAGGGTGAGGAAATCACCGGCGCGCGTGCGGGTGGCGCGGTACTCGGGCAGGTAACGGCCAGCCTGGCGCATGATCCATACCGGCGTCGCATCGACCGGCTGGCGCGCCAGTGCCCGCAGGAAACGATCGTTCATTCGTGTTCCCTCACTTCCCGGCCAGGGTCGGCGCGAGCGCCTTGCGCCGCTCAGAGCGGCGCCGGCAGGTCGGATTCGCCCATCAGGTGCAGGTCGATCGCGCGTGCCGCCGAGCGGCCCTCGGCGATGGCCCATACGATCAGCGACTGGCCGTGCTGCATGTCGCCGGCGGTGTAGACGCGGTCGACCGAGGTCTTCCAGTCGCGGTCACGCTTGACGTTGCCACGCTCGTCGAGCTCGATACCGAGCTCGCTCACCACCCCGTCGCGCTCGGGACCGGTGAAACCCATCGCGAGCAGCACGAGGTCGGCCGGGATTTCGTGCACGGTACCGGGCACCTCGACGAAGCTCGGCCGGCCGTCGGTGGTCTTGAGCTCCACTTCGACCAGCTCGAGCGCACGCACGTGGCCGGCATCGTCGCCGAGAAATCGCCGCGTCGACACCGAGTAGACGCGTTCGCCGCCCTCTTCGTGGGCCGAGGCCACGCGGTAGATGCGCGGCCACTCCGGCCACGGATTGTCTTCGGAACGCGCACCCGGCGGTTTGGGCATGATCTCGAGACTGGTGACCGACTTCGCGCCGTGGCGGTGCGAGGTCCCCAGGCAGTCGGCACCGGTGTCACCGCCACCGATGATGACGACATGCTTCCCGGCGGCCGAGATGAACTCGTTGTCGGGGATGTCGTCACCCTCGCAGCGACGATTCTGCAACGGCAGGAACTCCATCGCCTGGTGGATACCGCCCAGCTCGCGCCCGGGTACCGGCAGGTCGCGCGAGGCGGTCGCACCGCCGGCCAGCAGCAGCGCGTCGTACTCGCGCAGCAGGTCCTCCGCGCTGACGTCCACGCCGACATTGGCATTGACGCGAAACTCGACGCCCTCGACGCGCATCTGCTCGAGACGCCGGTCGAGCACGCGCTTCTCCATCTTGAATTCGGGGATGCCGTAGCGCAGCAGGCCGCCGATGCGATCGTCGCGCTCGAACACCGTCACCTGGTGGCCGGCACGGCGCAGCTGCTGCGCCGCGGCGAGCCCGGCCGGGCCGGACCCGACCACGGCAACGCGCTTGCCGGTCTCGACCTGCGGCGGCTCCGGTACCACCCAGTCTTCCTCGAAGGCGCGGTCGATGATGGCGAGTTCGACCGCCTTGATGGTGACCGGGTCGTCGTTGATACCGAGCACACACGAGCCCTCGCACGGCGCCGGGCACAGCGTGCCGGTGAATTCCGGGAAGTTGTTCGTCGCATGCAGGCGATCGATGGCGTCGCGCCAGCGCTCGCGCCATACCAGGTCGTTCCAGTCCGGAATCAGGTTACCGAGCGGGCAACCCTGGTGGCAGAACGGAATGCCGCAATCCATGCAGCGCGCGGCCTGGGTATTGAGGTGCTCGGCAGCGTACGGCGCCATCACCTGGCGCCAGTCGTTGAGCCGCTGCTCGACCGGGCGGTAGGGCTGCTTCTCGCGCTTCGCCTCGAGGAATCCGGTGACCTTAGCCATGGGCAGCCTCCATCACCGCTTCGTCCTCGGGAATGCCGGTACGGCGCGCCTTCTCCATCGCTTCGAGGATGCGTTTGTAATCCTTGGGCATGACTTTCACGAATCGCGACTTGTTGCGGCCCCAGCGTTCGAGGATGCGCTGGGCCACGGTGCTCTGCGTGTAACGCACGTGGTTCTTGAGCAGGCGCTTGACGATTTCCTCGTCCTGCTCGCTCTCGAGCGCCTCGAGGTCGACCATCTCGGGGTTGCAGCGGCCCGGGAACACGCCATCCGGATCGTAGATGAAGGCTTCGCCGCCCGACATGCCGGCAGCGAAGTTGCGCCCGGTCGCCCCGATGATGACGACGACGCCGCCGGTCATGTACTCGCAGCCGTGATCGCCGACGCCCTCGACGACCGTCTGCGCGCCGGAGTTGCGCACGCAGAAGCGCTCGCCGGCGATGCCACGGAAATAGGCCTCGCCCTGGGTCGCGCCGTACAGCGCGACGTTGCCGATGAGGATGTTCTCCTCCGGCACGAAGGTCGCATGGCGCGGCGGATACACGATGATGCGGCCACCGGAAAGGCCCTTGCCGATGTAGTCGTTGGCATCGCCCTCGAGCGTCATCGTCACGCCCTTCGGCACGAACGCGCCGAAGCTCTGCCCGGCCGAGCCGTTGAAATGCAGCTTGACGGTGTCCTCGGGCAGCCCCTCGCCGCCGTAGCGCTTCGTGATCTCGTAACCGAGGATGGTGCCGACGGTGCGATTGATGTTGCGAATGGGCAGAATCGCATCGACCGGCTTGGCCGACTCCAGCGCGTCCTTGCACAGCGGCACGATGGTGGTCCGGTCGAGCGACTGGTCGAGACCGTGGTCCTGCTCGCGCACGCAACGAATCGCGACTTCGGGGCCCACTTCGGGCATGTAGAGGATCTGCGAGAGATCGAGCCCACGTGCCTTCCAGTGGTCGACCGCCTGGTCGACGTCGAGGAGATCGGCGCGACCGATCAGTTCTTCGATGGAGCGAACACCCAGTTCGGCCATGTACTCGCGCATCTCCTCGGCAACGAAGCGGAAGAAGTTCTCGACGAACTCCGGCTTGCCGGCGAACTTCTCGCGCAGCACCGGGTTCTGCGTGGCTATGCCGACCGGGCAGGTGTTGAGGTGGCACACGCGCATCATGATGCAGCCCATGACGACCAGCGGAGCGGTCGAGAAGCCGTATTCCTCGGCGCCGAGCATGGCGGCGATGATGCAGTCACGGCCGGTCTTCATCTGGCCATCGACCTGTACCACGATGCGGTCGCGCAGCTTGTTCTCGACCAGCACCTGCTGGGTCTCGGCGAGACCGAGTTCCCATGGCACGCCGGCGTGCTTGAGCGAGGTGACCGGCGACGCGCCGGTGCCACCGTCGTAGCCCGAGATCAGCACGACGTCCGAATGCGCCTTGGCGACGCCCGCGGCGACCGTGCCCACGCCGACTTCGGCGACGAGCTTGACGTGCACGCGCGCCTGCGGGTTGGAGTTCTTGAGATCGTGGATGAGCTGGGCGAGATCCTCGATCGAGTAGATGTCGTGGTGCGGCGGCGGCGAAATCAGCCCGACCCCCGGGGTCGAGTGACGTACCTTGGCGATCCATGGGTAGACCTTGTGCCCGGGCAGCTGCCCGCCTTCGCCCGGCTTCGCGCCCTGCGCCATCTTGATCTGGAGATCGTCGGCGTTGACGAGATACTCGCTGGTCACGCCGAAACGGCCCGAGGCGACCTGCTTGATCGCGCTGCGGCGCAGATCGCCGTTGGCGTCCGGCTTGAAGCGGACCGGGTCTTCACCGCCCTCGCCGGTGTTGGAACGGCCGCCGATGCGGTTCATGGCAATCGCCAGCGTCTCGTGCGCCTCGCCAGAAATCGATCCGTAGGACATCGCACCGGTATGGAAGCGCTTCATGATCGCTTCGACCGGCTCGACCTCCTCGAGCGGGATCGGTTCGTTCACCTTGCGCAGGCGGAACAGCCCGCGCAGCGTCGCGCGGTGCTCGCTCTGGTCGTCCACCTTGGCGGTGTACTCGCGGAAGATGCCGTACTGGCCGGCACGCGTGGCGTGCTGCAGCTTGTACACCGTCTCCGGGTTGAACAGGTGGTACTCGCCGTCGCGACGCCACTGGTACTCGCCGCCCCAGTCGAGGTCCGGCTGCTTGACCGGGCGCGACGGGTAGGCGTTGTGATGGCGCAGGCTGACTTCCTTCTCGACCACGTCGAGTCCGATGCCGCCGATGCGCGAGGCGGTCCAGGTGAAGTACTTGTCGACGAAGTGCTTGTCGAGGCCGATGGCCTCGAAGATCTGCGCGCCGCGATAGGACTGCACGCTCGAGATGCCCATCTTGGACATCACCTTGATGAGACCCTTGTTGACCGCCTTGATGTAGTTGCGCACGGCGGCATCGTGGGCGCTCTCGCCGTCCTGCTGTCCCTTGACTTCGCGCAGGATGCCCTGGCGCAGCATGTCGTCGAGGGTCTCGAAGGCGAGGTAGGGATTGATCGCGCCGGCACCGTAGCCGAGCAGCACGGCGAAGTGATGGACCTCGCGCGGCTCACCGGATTCGACCACCAGGCCGACCTTCACGCGGCGTCCGTTGCGCACCAGGTGATGGTGCACGCCGGCGGTGACGAGTGCGGCCGGGATGCCGGCGCGGTCCTTGCTGATGCCGCGGTCGGAAAGGATGATGAAGGCGTGGCCGGCGTCGACGGCGGCATCGGCCGCGGCACACACCGCGTCGAGCGCGCGCGCGAGGCCCTCGGCGCCTTCGGCGACCGGGTAGGTGGCATCGATGGTCGCGCTGCGGAAACCATGCGTATCGATGTTGCGCAGCTTTTCGAGATCGCGGTTGTCCAGGATGGCCGAGTGCAGGCCGACCTGGCGGCAGCTCTCGGGGCTCGGCGACAGCAGGTTGCCCTCCGGGCCGACCGTGGTGGACACCTGGGTGACGAGTTCCTCGCGGATGCCGTCGAGCGGCGGGTTGGTGACCTGTGCGAAGAGCTGCTTGAAATAGTCGTAGAGCAGGCGCGGCCGATCCGACAGCACCGCGAGCGCGGCATCGGTGCCCATCGATCCGATCGCCTCACCGCCGTCGCGTGCCATCGGCTGCATCAGCAGGCGCAGATCCTCGTGGGTGTAACCGTAGGCCATCTGGCGCTGCAGCACGGTGGCGTGATCCGGCTCGTGGACGTGCGGTGGCTCGGGCAGCTTGTCGACGTGGACGAGGTTCTGCTCCAGCCATTCCGGATAGGGATGCTCGTCGATGTACTGCTGCTTGAGCTCGGCGTCATCGATGATGCGGCCCTGCTCGGTATCGACGAGGAAGATGCGGCCCGGGTGCAGACGCTCCTTGATGCGCACGTTCTCCGGCGGGATGTCGAGCACGCCGACCTCGGACGCCATCACCACCATGTCGTCCTTGGTCACGTAGTAGCGCGACGGACGCAGGCCGTTGCGGTCGAGCACCGCGCCGATGACCTTGCCGTCGGTGAACGCGATCGAGGCGGGTCCATCCCACGGCTCCATCAGGCAGGCGTGGTACTCGTAGAATGCGCGCCGCTTGGCATCCATCGACTCGTGGCCGGCCCACGCTTCCGGGATCATCATGAGCACGGCGAGCGGCAGCGGACGGCCGGACATGTGCAGGAACTCGAGCACCTGGTCGAAGCCGGCGGAGTCGGAGTTGCCCTCGAGCACGATCGGAAACAGCTTCTCGAGATCGTCGCCGAACAGCTCCGAACGGCACAGCGCCTCGCGCGCGCGCATCCAGTTGATGTTGCCGCGCAGGGTGTTGATCTCGCCGTTGTGGGCGATGAAGCGGAACGGCTGCGCGAGCGGCCAGGACGGGAAGGTATTGGTGGAGAAGCGCTGGTGCACGAGCGCGAGCGCCGTCTCCATGCGCGGGTCGGAAAGATCGGGGAACAGCGGCTCGACCTGCGAGCCGATCAGCATGCCCTTGTAGATGAGTACGCGGTGCGACAGGCTCGGAATGTAGAAAAGCGCCTTCTCGGCGATCTCGCTGTTCCAGATGGCATGCTCGATGCGCTTGCGGATGACGTAGAGCTTGCGCTCGAAGGCCTCGTCGTCGGCAAGCCCGTCGCCGCGCGCGATGAACACCTGGCGGAACGCCGGCTCCGCCGAGCACGCGGTCGGGCCGAGCATGGAGTCGTCGCTCGGCACCTCGCGCCAGCCGAGCACGCGCTGGCCTTCCTCGGTGGCGACCCGCTCGAACTCCTGCATGCAGTGCGCGGCCTGGCGCGCATCGCGCGGCAGGAACACGAGCCCGGCGCCGAAATGTCCGAATGCCGGCAGTTCGATGCCGAGCGTGGCGCACTCCTCGCGCAGGAAACGTTCGGGCATCTGCATGAGAATGCCGGCGCCATCACCGGTGTTCTCCTCGCAGCCACAGGCGCCGCGATGCAGGAGGTTCTTGAGGACGGTCAGCGCCTGTTCGATGATGGCGTGCGATTTTCGGCCCTTCATATCGACCACGAAGCCGACCCCGCAGGAGTCGTGTTCACGGTCAGCGTCGTACAGGCCGGCAGCCGGGCCACCGGACCTGGGAAATCTGGTGCGAGCCTTTTCCATCGCCTGGTCCATCTCTGGGGCAGCCTCCGAGTTCTCAATCTCTCGATGCGCACGGAACTGTGCGCAAAAGGACGCGGATTATACGCCCGCGCCGTGGCGAGTGTCATCCTGCCGGGGCGCTTCCGGCATACCCGCGCGCCGCCGGAGGTTGTCGCTTAACCCTATGAACGCAGGGCTATTTACGCAGCGACCCGACACTGCGCGGCCACGCCCCGGCGCTGCGCTGTGCGGCCGGCAGCGCGGCGATGGCACGCGTCGCGGCGGCGCGATCAGGATACAGGCCGTGAATCAGCACGTACCAGGGCGCGCCCTGGTGGCTCTGCTCCACGATGGTGGTGCCGTCACCGACGCCGTGGCGCCGGCGGAACTCCTCGGCGGCGGCGCGCGACCGCGAGCCGAACAGCTGAATGACGTACCGTTCGGCGTCTTGTGTAAGTACCCACTTCTCCGTGTACTCCGCAGTCGGCTGTGCTGTGGCCGGCGGATTGCGCGTGGTAGCCGGCTCCGGGTCGGCCCGGGCTGGCGGCGATACCGGTGGCGGCGCCGCTGCTGCCGAGGTCGGCGACGCGTCGCGCGGTCGCGGCGTGTCACGCGCGCCGGCGGGCGTCGTCCCCGACGCCGACATGGCATCCGGCGCCAGACCAGCGCTCGCGCCGTCCTCCGCCGCGCCCGCGGCCGGCGACGGCGCGCCATCATCAGCCGGCGGCGTCGCGGCAGGCGCGGCGACCGCGGTAACGGCGTCCGACATCGCGCCCGGGGAGCCGTCGGATGCCGCATCGGGCGTGGCATCGGCCGGCGCGTCGAGCGGCGCCGTTGGCGCACCGTCAGGGGTCGGCGCAGGCGTCACGTCCATTGCCGCGTCCATTACCGGCAGCGGCGCCTCGCTCGGCCGGCGCACGCTGCCGGGGACGCCATCGGTCGGCTCCGTGGCAGTCGGCGCCTCAGCGCTCGGCGGCGCCGGCGCGCCTGCAGCCGGCAATTCCAGCTCGATGGTGCGCGATACCGGCGGCGCCGGCGTGTCACCGCCGTCCCGCTCGTGGAGCGCAAGCGCGACCAGGCCGAGCGCGGCGAGAACCACCACGCCGATGCCGGCGGCGCGCTGCAGGGCGGGCGATACCACCAGGCGAGGCCACCGGCGGCCGCTACCGGCACCGGCATCCAACCGCGCACCGAGCGCAGCGACGAAACGCCCCGGGTTGCCGGCACAGGTGGCCGCGATCGCGGCCAGTTCGGCTGCCGGAAGAACCTGTTCGGGCAGGTCGCGCTCCTCGCACCAGGCCTCACCGAGCTCGACCAGGCGCGCCGGGTCGAGCGGCGGTACGCTCACCACGTGCACCCGCGCGGCGTGCCCCGAGGCCTGCTCGAGCCGCGTCAGCAACGCGCCCTCTTCTCGCGCGGCCAGCACCACGCGGAGTTCGTCGAGTTCCTCACCGCGATGGGCGAGTTCGAGCAAGGCGGTGATGGCCTCCTCCGCGAGCGCATCGGCGTCGTCCAGCAGGATGACCGGCTGCCGCGCACGTGCGCGCCGTTGGCGCACCTCGGCGCGGATCGCTTCGACCAGCGCGGCGCCCTCCGGCGCCGCGGCGTCAGCCGTCGCCGCCAGGGTCTCGTGAAGGCGCGTCAGGAGTGCCGCGCGCGAGACGCAGCCGGGACCGTGCAACGTGATCACGTCGAGGTCGGCGTCGCCGTCGGCTTCGCCGGCGAGCTGCCCCAGCATGCGCGTGCGACCACTGCCCGGTGCCCCGCTGACCACCACCAGCTGACGCCCGAAGGCGAGCAGGTGCCGGACCAGGTCGAGGCGCTGGCGCAGGGCCGGGGTGACGAGGTAGGGCAACATCGGCGTGCGCGGTCGCCGCCGCTCAGCCACCGAACAGGTCGTCGGGCCAGCGCGGTGTGCCAACCAGGCGACGATGCTCGGCGATGGCGAAACGATCGGTCATGCCGGCGATGTAGTCGCAGATGGCACGCGTGCTGTCGGCCAGCGGCGTATCCGCGCGCACGCGGCGCTCGCCGGGCAGCGTGGCGGTGTCGCCGAGGAAGATCTCGAACAGCTCCCGCACCGTCTCGCGCGCCGCGTCGGTGAAGCGCCTGACGCGTGCGTCGTTGTAGAGCTCACGGTGCAACAAGCGCTTGAGACTCAGGTGGTGTTCGCGCATGGCCGGGGAGAAATCGACCAGCGGTTCGGCGGCGGCACGCACGTCATCGACCGTTTGGCAGCCGCTGGCGGCGAGGCGCGCCCGGCTGCTCGCGATGAGATCGTTGGCAAAGCTGCCCAGCATCGCGCGCAGCGCGGTGTGCTCGAGGCGCCGCCCGTCGAGCCCGGGGTGCGCGGCCCGACTCGTCTCGAGCGCGGTGCGAAAGACGGCATGCCCGGCAATGCTGTCGAGCGACAGGATGCCCGAGCGCAGTCCGTCGTCGATGTCGTGGTGGTTGTAGGCAATCTCGTCGGCGAGGTTCGCGATCTGCGCTTCCAAAGACGGCTGCAGACCGCGCCGGAAGCGCTCGCCGAGTTCGCCGAGCCTGGCGACGTCCTGCGCGCGGCAATGCTTGAGGATGCCTTCGCGCGTCTCGAACAGCAGGTTGAGACCGTCGAAGCGTGCGTAGCGTCGCTCCAGCTCGTCGACCACGCGCAGCGACTGCAGGTTGTGCTCGAATCCACCCCACGGCTTCATGCAGGCATCGAGCGCATGCTGGCCGGCATGGCCGAACGGCGTGTGCCCGAGATCGTGGGCGAGTGCGATGGCTTCGGTGAGGTCCTCGTTGACGTGCAGCGCACGCGCCACGGTGCGTGCGATCTGCGCGACCTCGAGGGTGTGCGTGAGACGGGTGCGGAACATGTCCCCCTCGTGATTCACGAACACCTGTGTCTTGTATTCCAGGCGGCGGAACGCCGAGGAATGGATTACGCGGTCGCGGTCGCGCTGAAACTCGTCGCGCCACGCCGGCGGCGGCTCGGCGCGGCGTCTGCCTCGGGTCTGAGCGCTGTCGACGGCATAGGGCGCGAGGGTCATTCACGTCCCTCCCGGGCGGTCGCTCACGCGCGGCCGGTCAGGCCGCCTCGTAGGCGGCCGCGAGCGTGGCGCGGAAAGCGTCCTCGGGATACGCGTCGGTCAGCACGGCACGGCCCAGCGCATCGAGCAGCACCAGGCGGATGCGTCCGCCGACGTTCTTCTTGTCGCGCCCCATCAGCTCGACGAAGGTGTCGGGCGCGATGTCGGCGGGCGGCGCGATCGGCAGGTCGGCGCGCACGAAGAGCGCCTCGATGCGCGCGACATCGGCGTCAGCGAGCTTGCCCAGGCGCGCCGACAGGCGCGCCGCCATGCAGGTCCCGGCGGCAACCGCCTCGCCGTGCAGCCAGGTGCCGTAGCCGACGGCGGTCTCGATCGCGTGGCCGAAGGTGTGGCCGAGATTGAGCAGCGCACGTTCACCGCGTTCGCGCTCGTCGGCCGCGACCACTTCCGCCTTGTTCTCGCAGGAACGACGAATGACGTGGGCCAGCGCGGCGTCGTCGCGTGCGAGCACGGCGTCGAGATTGCCCTCCAGCCACTCGAGGAAGGGGTAGTCCCGAATCAAGCCGTACTTGATCACCTCGGCGAGGCCGGCGGCGAGTTCGCGCGGCGGCAGCGTGGCGAGCGTGCGGGTATCGGCGACCACCGCGCGCGGCTGATGGAAGGCGCCGACCATGTTCTTGCCGAGCGCGTGGTTGATGGCCGTCTTGCCGCCGACGGCCGAGTCGACCTGCGCGAGCAGGGTAGTCGGCACCTGCACGAAGGCGACACCGCGCTGGTAACAGGCGGCAACGAACCCGGTGAGGTCGCCGACCACCCCGCCGCCGAGCGCCACGATGGTCGCCCCGCGCTCGATGCGGTGCGCGATGAGTTCGCCCATGAGACGCTCGAAATTGGCGAAGCTCTTGGCGCCCTCACCGTCCTCGACGGCAATCTGCAGGTATTCGCGCCCGCCGAAATGCCGCGCGAGTTCCTCGGCGTAGAGCGGCCCGACGACGTTGTTGGTAATGACCACCACCTGCCCGCCGCCCACGCTCGCGCGCAGCAGCTCGCCGTCACCGAGCAGGCCGGGGCCGATGTGGATGGGATAGGACCTCGTGCCGAGGTCGACGGTGAGGGTGCTGGTCATGGCAGGCTTCCGGTAATCCGTTTGATGACCTGGCGCACCGACAGCCGGCCGGTGTCGATGACGAGGTCGGCGATACTCGTGTACAGCGGCTCGCGTACCGCGATGATCTCGCGCAGCGTGCTTTCCGGGTCCGCGGTCTGCAACAGCGGCCGTGACGTATCGAAGCGCATGCGCTTGATCAAGGTCTCGACGCTGGTGCGCAGGTAGACCACGTGCCCGCGGCTGGCCAGGCAATCGCGGTTTGCCTCGTCCAGCACCGCGCCGCCGCCGGTGGCGAGCACGACGCGGTCGCGCTGCGTCAGTTCGTCGATGATACGCTTTTCGCGCTGGCGGAAGCCGGCTTCGCCCTCGACGTCGAAGATGAGGGCAACGCTGGCACCGGTGCGGCGTTCGATCTCCTGGTCCGCGTCGACGAAGTCGTAGCCCAGCTGGCGCGCCAGCTGGGCCCCGATGGTGGTCTTGCCGGTACCCATCGGGCCGATCAGGAATATGCGGGACTGCTCGCTCACGCTGACGTCATCCGGGCGCCGGGGAGCCGGCCGGGTCCCGCTCACGATAGCGCCGCACCGCGCGGAAAAAAAGCGGGAGCACGCGGCTCCCGCTGCGCGGCCGTCGCCGGCCGCTGGCTCAGTTCGCGCTGAGCGAGAGGGTCTCGCTCAGGATCTTCGGCGTCACGAAGACCAGAAGTTCCTGCTTATCACTACTTGTCTGAGTACGCTTGAACAGGCGTCCGAGGTAGGGCAGGTCGCCGAAGAACGGCACGCTGTCGACATCATCGCGGTTGGTCGATTCGTAGATGCCGCCCAGTACCACGGTCTCGCCGTTGTCCACCAGCACCTCGGTGGTGACTTCCTGGGTGTCGATGCTCGGAATGCCGTTGAAGACCTGGCCCACCGCGTCCTTGTTGACGGCGAGTTCCATGATGACGCGGTCGTCAGGCGTGATCTGGGGCGTGACCCGCAGGCTCAGCACGGCCTTCTTGAACTGCACCGCGGTGGCACCGCTGGACGTTGCCTGCTGGAACGGGATCTCGGTACCGGCCTCGATCACCGCTTCGCGCTGGTTGGCGGTGATCACGCGCGGCGCGGAGATGACCTCTCCTCGTCCCTCTGCTTGCAGTGCGGTTAGTTCGAGCTGCAGGAAGTAGCTGCCGATCTTTCCGACAGCGTACTTGAGATTACCCGCGGCACCGGCGGCGGCCAAGTCAACAATGTAGTTCTCTTGACCGTCCGTATGAAAGCTGGTCGTACCGGCATACTCGACGTCACCGGGGATACCACCGCCGAGCGATGACTTAAAGCCTCCGCGACCGAGCCCATCTAGCTGATCGGCCTTGCGGTTTCCTTGGTGACTGTAACCGAACTTTACACCTAGATTCTTGGCGAAGTCCTCGTTGGCAATGACGATACGCGACTCGATCAGCACCTGGCGCACCGGGATGTCGAGCGCCTCGACGACGCTGCGGATCTCGGACAGCTTGTCGCCGGTATCCTGCACCAGCAGCGTGTTGGTGCGCTCGTCGACGCTCACATTGCCTCGGTCGGAGAGCAGGTTGTTCTCTTCGGCCTTCAACAGGGCGGCGATGTCCGCAGCCTTGGCGTAGTTGACCTGCATGAATTCCGTGCGCAGCGGCGCCAGTTCCTGGATCTGCTGCTGCGACTCGAGTTCGAGTTTCTCGCGCGCCGCGATCTCCTCCTGCGGCGCAACCATCATGACGTTGCCGATCTCGCGCATGCCGAGGCCGCGCGACTTGAGGATGATGTCGAGCGCCTGGTCCCACGGCACGTTCTTCAGCCGCAGCGTGACATTGCCGCCGACGGTATCGGAAGCAACCAGGTTCTTTTCGGTGAAATCGGCGATGAGCTGCAGTACTGCGCGCACTTCGATCTTCTGGAAGTTGAGCGAGAGCCGTTCGCCGGTGTAACCGAACTTGTCCTTCTTGAGTTCTTCTTCCTCGCGTGGCGTCAGCGGCCGCAGTTCCACGGTGAAGAGGTTGTCGGACTGGTAGGCGAGGTGTTCGTAGAGCCCGTTCGGCTTGATCACCATGCGCGTGCCGTTGCCCTCGCTGAAGGTGTCCACCTCCTGGGCGGGCGTCGCGAAATCGCTGACATCGAGCTTGCGATCGAGCGTCTGCGGCAGCGCGGTGTCGGCAAAGTCGATGACCACGTTGTCGCCGCGCTGGGCGACGTTGATGCCGATGTCGGGTGCGGACAGGTCGACCAGGATCTGCGCCTCGCCATTGGGACCGCGACGGAAGTCGATGTCGCGGATGGCCGCGCTCTCGGCAGCGCCCGGCATGGTCGGGGCCACCGGCGCGCTCTCGGCCTGCAGGCTGGCCGCCACCGAATCGAGGGTGATCGATATGGTGTTGTCGCTGGTGCTGATTTCGTAGGGGACTAATTGGGCAAGGTTGACCACGATGCGCGTGCGATCGTCGGCTTCTACGGCCGTTATGCTCTGCGCCGAGCCGACCCCGATGTCCTGGGTGCGGCCGTCCACGTTGACCGTGGTGTCGGGCAGGTCGATGGCGATGCGCGCCGGGTTGTCGATGGTGAAACTGAGTGGCTCCTCGCCGACCGGGTCCGACAGCTTGAGTCGGATCTGCACGCGGTCGCCGGGCAGGGCCGAATGGCTGATGCCGTCGAGTGTGGCCGCCGCGGCGCTACCCGCAGCGAGCAGGAGGGACATGAGCAGCGACGCGGACAGCGCGGCCTGGGCCGGCGCGGTCGCCATGGTGCGGACGTTGACGTTGGAGAACATGCTCATCTTCCTACCCCTTCTTGGGTTTATTGCTCGGCGAGCGCAAGCGAAGCCTGGCGTTCCTCGTACCGCCCCTGCGCGTCGCGGATGATCTCGCGGATGTCGATGCGATCTTCCTGGATGTTGATGATCTTGCCGAAGTTGCGGCCGACGTAGTTGCCCACCTGCACACGGTGAACGACGCCATCGGGATCACGCACGATGCCCCACAGATCATCGGTGTCCTCGAGCACACCGACCATGCGCAGAGCATCGAGCTCGTGGGTCTCGAGTTCCTCGCGGTTGTGGGTGAGGATCTCGTTGGCGTACTCCTGCTGCTTGGCATCGGTGATCGCTTCGACCTGCTCGACGTCCTTTGCCGCCTGGGCGAAGGTCTCGAACGGATCGCGCAAGCCGAGTTCACCCGACTGGTAGAGATAGCGCTCGTACGGCTTGATAGGCGGTAACGGCTCGATCTTGCCGCCCTTGCGCGCGAGCACCTCCGACACGCTGTTCTCGAGATCGGTCATGTCGCGCGACACGCAGCCGCTGCCGAGCGCAACCAGGACCAGCAGCGCCGGGTAGAAGAACAATCTCCGGGTCCGGACCGCGTTCATGTCTCCACCCCCCGTCGTCATTCTTCGTTCTCGTCGATGTAGCGATAGGTCTTGGCGGTCGTCTCCAACGTCATCCGGCCGCGGTTCTCGCCGGGCTTGATGCGGATGTTGTGGCTGGTGACGATGCGGGGCAGATCGGAAATCCCGCTGATGAAATTGCCAAACTCGTGGTAATCACCCACCACGCGGATCTGGATCGGCAGCTCGACGTAGAAATCCGCCGGCTTCTCGTTGCCCGGTTTGAACAGCTCGAACTCGAGACCGGCGCCGAGGCCCTGCTGCGAGATGTCGACCAGCAGTTCCGCCACCTCCGTCTTGTTGGGCAGGCGTTTGAGCAGGTCACCGAAGGTTTCCTTGATGTCCTCGAGCTGCTGCTTGAGCGCCGGCAGGTTGGCGGCCTTGCGCTGCTTGCGCTCGAGCTGCCCGAAGAGCTTCTTCTCCTGCGCCTGGCGCTTCTCGAGATCGGCCTTGAGCTCCTTGATGTCGTACTGCCAGCCGAGGAACCCGATTACGGCGATGACAATCAACGCGCCAACGATCTTGACCGGCAGCGGCCAGGTCCCGATGTTCTCGGCATTGAGGTTGTTCAGATCCGACAGGTTCATCAGCCTTCACCCTCGTCACTGGCTTCGTCAGCCTCGTCGCCTTCTGCCTTGGGCGTGGTCTGCCGCAGGATCAGCTCGAAGTCCGACACGCGCCGGCTGCCCTGGCTGCGCGTCTCGATGATGCGTAGCTTGGGATCCTTGAGCCACTCCGAGGCCTCGACGTTGCGCATGTAGTTCGACACGCGCGCATTCGACTGGGCCACGCCCTTGATGGTGACGCGCTTGCCTTTCTGGCTGATCTCGTTGAGATAGACGCCTTCGGGCAGGGTGGTCACCAGCTCGTCGAACAGGTGCACGATGAGCGGGCGGCTGGTCTGCAGCGTTTCGATGGCCTTCATGCGCGCGATGAGATTGTCGCGCTCCTTCTCCAGCGCCTTGATCTCGGCGATCTTCTTGTCGAGCTTCTTGATCTCGGCGCGCAGGAAGCCGTTGCGCTGGGTCTGGTACTCGATGAGCTCCGCGAAATAGAGATGCACGGCAAACCAGGCCGCGGCGGCAATGGCCGCGCAGATGCCGAGGATCCCCAGGTACTCGGCGCGCTTCTGCTTGCGCAGCTCCTCGCGCCAGGGCAGCAGGTTAATGCGTGGCATCAGTCGAAACTCCTCAGCGCCAGACCGCACGCGATCATCAGCGCGGGCGCGTCGTTGGCGAGCATTTCACCTTTCACGCGCGATGAGATGGACATCGTCTTGAACGGGTTGGCGACCGTCACCGTGGTGTCGATCTTGGACTGAATCAGCTTGTCGATGCCGGCAATCGAAGCGCAGCCACCCGCGATCACCACGTGGTCGACGGCGCCCACCTGGCTCGATGAGTAGAAGAACTGCAGTGCCCGGTTGACCTCCTGCGCCATCGATTCGCGGAACGGCTGCAGCACCTCCGGCTCGTAATTGTCGGGCAGGCCACCCTGCCGCTTGGCGAGACCGGCTTCCTCGTAGGACAGGCCGTAGCGGCGCTGGATCTCCTCGGTCAGCTGGCGCCCGCCGAAGGACTGCTCGCGGGTATAGATGATCTTGGCGTCCTCGAGCACCGAGAGGGTCGAGGCGGTGGCGCCGACGTCCATCACCGCGACCACGTGCGAATCGGCGATGAGTTCGTTGCCTTCGGCAAGAAGCGTCATGGCGTTTTCCAGCGCGAAGGCTTCGACATCGACGACCTTGGCGGTGAGGCCGCCGACGCCGAGGGCGGCAACGCGGATGTCGATGTTGTCGCTGCGCGAGGCGGCCAGCATCACATCGACCCGGTCGGGTTCGGTTTCGGACGGCTGCAGTACCTGGAAGTCGAGACTGATCTCCTCCAGC
Source organism: Gammaproteobacteria bacterium (assembly GCA_040220855.1). Lineage (GTDB taxonomy): Bacteria > Pseudomonadota > Gammaproteobacteria > JACKNG01. Next base: position 20,456 of record JAVJVZ010000014.1, read on the forward strand.
GGGTAGGGGATGTACTGGTCAGCCTCGATCTGGATCTGGCCCTCCATCTCCTCGTCGGAGAGATTGGCGGGCATGGTGATGATCTTGGTGATGACGGCCGAGCCGGCCACGGCGCAGGCGGCGTTCTTGGTCTTGGTACCGGACTTGGCCACGGCGCGGGCGATTGCCTCGCCGACCAGCTCGGCATCCGTTATATTCTTCTCCACCACCGAATTCGGCGGCAGCGGCTCCACCGCATAGCTCTCCACCCGATACTTTCCGCCGCTGCGCGAGAGCTCGAGAAGTTTGACCGACGTCGAACTGATGTCGATCCCCAGAAGTGGCGTCGTAGCCCGGCGGAAGAGAGAAACCATATTTGCCTTATAACTCAACTAGTTGAAGGACAAAAATGCGCATCAACCTTAGAAGTTCGGGCTAAATATAGACAATCGGCAGCCAAAACACAATCCGTTTTTCGCTACAAAAATGCAGTAGAAATCACATGTTACGCAGGTTAGTTAAAGTAACTGACCAGTACATGTAGTCCTTCTGGCCACCCCCACCCACCAGATGTTGCGCTTTGCCTTCTATTCCCTGCTGACCGGCGCACTCCTGGCCCTGGCCGGCGCCGCTGCGCTCGTGTGGTACCTCGTGCCGCAACTGCCGCCGGTCGAGACCCTGCGCGACGTGCAACTGCAGACGCCGTTGCGCGTGTACTCGCGGGATATGCAGCTGATCGCCGAGTTCGGCGAGAAACGCCGCGACCCGATCACCATCGACAGCGTGCCGCTGCTCATGAAGCAGGCCTTCCTCGCCGCCGAGGACGATCGGTTCTACGAACACCCGGGGGTCGACTGGATGGCCATTGCGCGCGCCGCGGTCGAACTCGTCCAATCCGGGCAGAAACGCCAGGGCGGCAGCACCATCACCATGCAGGTGGCGCGCAACTTCTTCCTCAGCCCGGAGAAGACCTACGAGCGCAAGCTCAAGGAAATCATGCTCGCGGTCGTGATCGAGCGCGAGCTGAGCAAGGACGAGATCCTCGAGCTCTACCTGAACAAGATATTTCTCGGTCACCGCGCGTACGGCGTCGGCGCGGCGGCGCAGGTGTACTACGGCCGCAGGCTCGGTGAACTCGAGTTGCCCGAAATCGCGATGATTGCCGGCCTACCGAAAGCGCCCTCGCGCACCAACCCGATCAGCAACCCGCTCGCGGCCATCGAACGCCGCAACTACGTGCTCGGCCGCATGCTCAAGCTCGGCTTCATCGACGATGCGGCGTACCAGGCGGCGAGCGCGGCACCCAACACCGCCGAGTGGCACGGTCAGGCCGTCGAGGTCGAAGCCGCGCACCTCGCCGAGATGGTTCGCGAGGAGCTCACCGCGCAATACGGTGAACTCGCCTATACCGCCGGTTACCGCGTGATCACCACGCTCGACGCGCGCCTCCAGGCTGGCGCCACGCAGGCCGTGCGCAAGGCGCTCGTCGATTACGACCGCCGCCACGGCTGGCGCGGCGCCGAAGCCCATGTCGAGCTCGCTGCCACGGACGATGAAGAGGCCTTCCACGAAGCCCTGCGTGGCCGCACCACGCTGGGCGGCCTGGCGCCCGCACTGGTGGTCAGCCTGGCCGAGCAGTCGATTGACGTGTTCACGCGCATGCACGGTCGGCTGACCCTGCCATGGGAAGGCATCACGTGGGCACGCGAGCACCTAGGCCCCGACGCGCTCGGCGCCCGCCCCCGGAGCGCGGCCGACGTGGTCGCCGTCGGCGACATCGTCCGCATCGATTACCGTGCCGCGGACAGCGAGGCCGCGGCCGACAGCGTCGCGGCGAACGGCTACTGGCGCCTCGCCCAGTTGCCGGCCGTGGAGGGCGCCCTGGTTTCGCTCGGCGGCGACGACGGCGCGGTGCGCGCACTGGTGGGCGGGTTCGATTACGCGCATTCGAAGTTCAACCGTGTCACCCAGGCCCGGCGTCAACCGGGCTCCAACTTCAAACCCTTCATCTATTCGGCTGCGCTGGAGAAGGGCTTCACCGCGGCGAGCTTCATCAACGATGCGCCGATCGTGTTCGATGCCCCCGGCCTCGAGAGCGCCTGGCGGCCGGAGAACTACAGCGGTAATTACTACGGCCCGACGCGCCTGCGCGAAGCACTGACGAAGTCGCGCAACCTGGTTTCGATTCGACTGCTGCGCGCAATCGGTATCGACTTCGCGCTCGATCACGTGAGCCGTTTCGGCTTCGACCCGGATGCGCTGCCGCACAACCTGTCACTCGCGCTCGGCTCGGGCGAGGTGACGCCGCTGCAGCTGGTCGGCGGCTACGCCGTCCTCGCCAACGGCGGCTATCGCGTGGAACCCCATTTCATCGCGCGCATCGAGGATGCCGAAGGCAACGTCCTGTTCGCCGCGCGGCCGGCGACCGTGTGCCGGGTATGCGAGCAGGTCGCACTCGACGCCGACGGCGAACCGAGCGACCTCAGCGCGCTGCTCGAAATGCCCGCGTTGCCGCCGGAGGTCAGCGCTCCGCGCGTCATCGCGGCGGAGAACGCCTGGATCATGACCTCCATGCTGCAGGACGTGATCCGTCGCGGCACCGGGCAGCGCGCGCGCGCGCTCGGCCGCGGTGACCTTGCCGGCAAGACCGGCACCACCAACGACCAGAAGGACGCCTGGTTCTCCGGCTTCAATCGTGAGCTGGCGACCACCGTGTGGGTCGGCTTCGATCGCGTGCAACCGCTCGGCCGGCGTGAGACCGGCGCGCAGGCCGCCCTGCCGATGTGGATCGATTACATGCGGGTCGCGCTCGAAGGGACGCCGGAGGCGACCATGGAACGACCGGCCGGTCTCGTCACGGTGCGCATCGACCCCGCGACCGGGCTCCTCGCCGGCGCCGATCACCCCGACGCCATCTACGAATCCTTCCGCGCGGCGCAGGTGCCGCCGCGCGGTGACGACGGCGGCTCGACCACCACCACCGGCAGCACCACCAGCACCGACGGGCGCGATCGGCTGGTTCCCGAGCAACTCTTCTGAGTCCCTGCCCGATGGCCCGCCAGCCCCGTCACGGCGCGCGCAGCGCCGAGATTGCCGCCGTCGCCGCGCGCGCGCTGGCCGATGGCGATGCGCGCGACTTCCAAGACGCCCGTGAGCGCGCAGCGCGCGAACTCGGCGTCGTACTCGGACGCGATGCGCCCGACAACCGCGCCATCCACGCCGCGCTGGTCGACTACCTCGGTCTGTTCCGGCGCGCCGCGCAGGAGCAGCGCATCACGCGGCTGCGCCGCGCCGCACTTGCCGGGCTCGAACTGTTCGCACCGTTCGCCGCCAGGCTGTGCGGACCGGTTTGGTATGGCACGGCGGCCGAGCACGACCCCATCCAGCTGCACCTGACGAGCGACGAACCGGAAGCGGTCACGCGCTTCCTGCTCGAACGGCGCATTCCCTACCACCTCGGCGAGTCCCTGCTGCGCTACCCCGGCCAGGTCGCGCCACATCGCACGCCGTGCTTCGAAATCGAGCTCGACGGCGAGCTGTTCGAGCTCTCCGTGTTTCCTGCCAGTGGCCCCTGGCGCCAACCGCTGAGCAGCCTCGACGAGCGCCCGGTGCGCCGCGTCGGGCGCCGCGAGCTGGCCGAGCTGCTCGATACCGGCACCCTGTTCGCCGAGACCCCTGACGGCCGCGGCTGGTGAGGGCGGCAGCGCCACCCACGCATGGCTGAGCCAGCGACTGCAGCGCAGGTGCGCGCGCAGTGCGTGACGGTCGCCGTGTTTGCGCCGCTGCGCCAGCAGTTCGACTATCGCTGGGACAGCGCCGAACGACCGGCACCCGCGCTCGGCGCGCGCGTGTGGGTACCGTTCGGCAACAGCCATCGGCTCGGCGTGGTGACCGCGCAGGCGCCACTCGACCGGGCACAGGCGGATGCGTTGAAGCCGCTCGGGGAAATCCTCGACGAAACGCCGCTGCTCGCCCCCGAGATGATCGCCCTGGCGCGCTGGTCGGCCGCTTACTACCACCACCCGCCGGGCGACGTGCTCGCGCATCTGCTGCCACCGCGGCTGCGCCGGCGGGTGACACTGCCGGCGCCCACCGAGACGTGCTGGCGTCTCACCGCCGCAGGCGCGGCAATGCGCAACACGCTGCGCCCCGGCGCCCGCCGCCAGCGTGCCGTGCTCGACGTGCTGGCGGCCGGCGAGGCCGACGCGACGCGCTTCGCCACGCTCGACTTCGCCTGGCGCGGTGTGCTCGCCGCCCTCGTCGAGCGCGGCGCCGTCGAACGGCACGAGCGCAGCGCGGTGCAGGCGCCGGCGACGCCGGTGGCCGCCGGGGTGACGCTGAACGACGAGCAGCAGGCAGCGGTTGATGCGATCACGGCGGCGGACGGTGCCTTCCAGCCGTTCGTCCTGCAAGGCGTCACCGGCAGTGGCAAGACCGAGGTCTACCTCGAGTGTATCGCGCGCTGTCTGGCCCTGGGGCGGCGCGCACTCGTGCTGGTCCCGGAGATCGCACTTACCCAGCAGCTCGTCGAACGCTTCCGTGCACGCTTCGGTACGCGCGTCGCACTGCTGCACTCGGGGCTTGGCGAACGCGAGCGCCTGTCCACCTGGGACGCCTGCCGGCTTGGTGCCGCCGAAGTCCTCATCGGCACCCGCTCCGCGGTGTGGGTCGGCCTGCCGGCGCTCGGCCTGATCGTCGTCGACGAAGAGCACGACGCCTCCTACAAGCAACAGGAGGGATTCCGCTACTCGGCGCGCGACGTCGCCATCGTGCGCGCGCAGCAGGCGGGCATCCCGGTCGTGCTGGGCTCCGCCACGCCAGCGCTGGAGACGCTCGCCAACCTCGCGCGCGGACGCTACCGGCGCCTGCATCTCGCGCGGCGCGCGCTCAACCAGGCGGTCCCGCGGATCGAATGCATCGACGTCCGCGGGCAGCAGCTACCCGGGGGGCTCGGCGAGACGCTGCGCGGCGCCATGCGCGAGCACCTCGCACGTGGTGAGCAGGTGGTGCTGTTCCTCAATCGGCGCGGCTACGCGCCACTGCTGATCTGCCGCAGCTGCGGCGAGCCGCGGCGCTGCGCGCATTGCGACGCCTACCTCGTGTACCACAAGGGCGCCGATGCCGCGCGCTGCCATCACTGCGACCGCCTGTGGCCGATGCGCCGTCCTGCCGACTGCTGCGAACTGCCCGACATCGCGCCGATCGGGCTCGGTACCGAGCGCCTGGAGGAAATCGTCGCCACCGAGTTCGCCGATTGTCGTGTCCTGCGCATGGACCGCGACACCGTGCGCAGCCCGCAGGTGCTGCGCGACATGCTCGATGACATCGCCGCTGGCCGGGTCGACATCCTGGTCGGCACGCAGATGGTGGCCAAGGGCTTCGATTTTGCCAACGTCACGCTGGTCGGCATCGTCGATGCCGACAGCCGGCTCTACGCGCTCGACTTCCGCGCCGAGGAACGTCTCGCGCAGTTGCTGGTGCAGGTTGCCGGACGCGCGGGGCGCGCCGCGAAACCCGGCCGCGTGCTCATCCAGACGCATCAGCCGCATCACCCGGTGCTGCGCCGTATCCTCGACGAAGGCTACGAGGCTTACGCGGCGGCCGCACTGGAGGAACGGCGTGCCGCGGAACTGCCACCCTTCGCCGCGATGGCCATCGTGCGCGCCGAATCGCCCCAGGCGAGCCGCCCGCTCGAGTTCCTCGGCATGTTGCGCCAGCAGCTGCGCGCCACCGACGCCGGCGTCGCGGTCAGCTATCCAATCCCGGCGCTGATGGAACGGCGTGCCGGCCGCTACCGAGCCCTGGTGGTGTTGAGTGCGCCGGCACGCCAGCGGATCGGACGCCTGCTCGGCGCCTGCATGGACGAGATCGACGTCCTCGCGCGCACGGTGCGCGTGCGTTACGCAATCGATGTCGACCCGCAGGACACGCTGTGACGGCGGCACCCGGGAATGCCCGCGCGTGCGGTGCAACAGGGCATCAGAGCGGATAGAATCGGCGCCCCCTTGAGCCGACAGTCCCGGGTGGAAGTGCGTTGAAAGAACTGCTGCGAACCGCGATCGATGCCGCGCTGACGCGTCTCGCCGCCGACGGCACCGTGCCGCCCGATATCTCCGTCGACTACCACGTGGAGACGCCGCGGCAGGAAGCGCACGGTGATTTCAGCACCAATGCCGCGATGCTCCTCGCCAAGCCCTGCCGGCGGCCGCCGCGCGAACTCGCCGAGGCACTGGCCGCCGCGCTCGCCGACGACGCGCTCTTTGCGCGGGTCGACGTCGCCGGGCCCGGCTTCATCAATTTCGTGCTCGCCGACGACGCCGTGTTCGCGGTGGTCGACGAGATTCATGGCGCGGGCGCCGAGTTCGGCCGCAACACCAGCGGCGGCGGGCGCCGCGTGCAGGTCGAGTACGTGTCGGCCAATCCGACCGGTCCGCTGCACATCGGCCATGGCCGTGGTGCCGCCATCGGCTCGGTCATCGCCAGCCTGCTCGCGACCAGCGGCTACGCGGTGTGCCGCGAGTACTACGTCAATGACGCCGGGCGCCAGATGGACATCCTCGCGCTGAGCGTCTACCTGCGCTACCTGCAGCGCTGCGGCGTCACCCTCGTGTTCCCGCCGCAGGCCTACCAGGGCGATTACATCGAGGACATCGCGGCGACCCTGGTCGAGCGCCAGGGCGAAGCCTGGGTCGGCGGCTACAACGCCAATGCCGCCGCTGCCGCCGGCGACGACGGCGAACGCGCGCTCGATCTCGCCATCGAAGCGGCGCGCAAGGCGCTCGGCGCGGCACACTTCAATACCGTACGCGAACTTGCCAAGGACACCATCCTCGCCGAGATCCGCGCCGACCTCGAGGCCTTCGGCGTGACCTTCGACGTCTGGTACTCGGAGGCCGGGCTCGCCGACAGCGGCCGCGTCGACGACGCCATCGCGGCACTCGCCGAGCGCGGCTGGCTCTACGAGGAGGGCGGGGCGCGCTGGTTCCGCTCGGCCGACCTCGGTGACGAGAAGAACCGCGTGGTGGTGCGCGAGAATGGTCTGAAGACCTATTTCGCATCCGACATCGCCTACCATCTCGACAAGTTTCAGCGCGGCTTCGACGAAGTCGTCGACGTGTGGTGCGCCGATCACCACGGCTACGTACCCCGCGTGAAGGCCGCGCTCGAAGCGCTCGGCGAAGACGCGGCGAAGCTGTCCATCGAGCTCGTGCAATTCGCCTCGCTGGTGCGCTCGGGCGAGAAGGTCGCGATGTCCACGCGCTCGGGCGAGTTCGTCACGCTGCGCGAGCTGGTCGACGAGGTCGGCGTCGACGCCGCACGGTTCTTCTATGTGATGCGCCGTGCCGACCAGCACCTCGAGTTCGATCTCGACCTCGCCACCGCGCAGAGCAACGACAACCCGGTCTATTACGTGCAGTACGCGCATGCGCGCATCTGCAGCGTCGAACGCCAGTGCAGCGAGCGGGGCTATGCCCTGCCCCACGCCGCGGTGACGCTTGCCGGCGTGCTCGAGACTGCCGCCGAGCGCAAGCTCGCGCTGACGCTCGCGCGCTACCCCGAGCTCCTCGCCAATGCCGCCCGCGAGCGCGAACCGCACCAGCTCACGCAGTACCTGCGCGATCTCGCCACCGAGTTTCATGCCTACTACAACGCACACAAGCTGCTGGTCGACGAGCAGCCGCTGCGCGAGGCCCGGCTGCGCCTGGTGATGGCCACGCGCCAGGTACTCGGCAACGGACTCGCCGTGCTCGGCATCGCGGCTCCCACGGAGATGTGAGCGGCGCATGAGCCCGCGCGATTACAAGCCGGCGCCGTCGCGCCGCAAGAAGTCCGCTGGCGGCGCCCGGCCCGGTAGCTGGCTGTCGTTCCTGAGCGGTCTCGGAGTCGGCCTGCTGATCGCCTTCGGCGTCTACCTCTGGGCCGGACGCCTGCCGCCCGCGGGGAGCGCGTCGCCACCGCCACCGCGCGCCACCGAGCGACGCGCCGACGCCGCGCCAACCGCACCCGAGCTGCCGCGCCCGACGTTCGACTTCTACAAGATCCTGCCCGAGATGGAAGTGCCGATCCCGGACTGGGAGCGCGAGACAGCGCCGGCCACGGCGCCCGCTGCCGACGCCGACAGCGAAGACGCCGCGGATGGCGGCACCGACGAGACCGCCCTCGCACGCGGGACCTATCTCATGCAGGTCGGCTCGTTCCAGCGTTTCGAGGATGCCGACCGGGTCAAGGCGACGCTCGCCCTGCGCGGTATCACGGCGAGCATCCAGCGCGTCGTGATCAACGGCCAGGACGTGTGGTTCCGTGTCCACGTGGGACCGTTGTCGAGCGAGGAGGAGATTCGCGCCATGCGCCTCAAGCTGATCGAGAACGACATGGACTTCATCCTGCTGCGCATCGGCGAAACGGGCACGCCGAAGGGCTGAGCGAGCGCGTCGCGCCGGCACGCCGACAACGCCCGCCGACCGCTTTCGATATCCCCCTCACCGCCGCGGGTGGTCACCTGCGGCCCGCCGGGCAAGCGACTCAGGCTGCCGGCTCGCAGGGCTCGGCGAGCAGCCGTGACAGGTTGCTGCGCACGGCGGCGTGGAAGGCGGATTCGCCGTTGGCGTTGTGGAAGTAGCTGGTCAGGCGAATCTCCTGCGCGAGGTAATGCCCGAGCACCACGCGCGAGGTCTCCTGCCACTCGGACCAGCTGATCGGTGCACCCTGCAGCAACTCGTGCTCGCGCTTGAGGCGCAGCGACTTGTGCAGGAACTCGGGATACTCGGCAGCCATGCCGGACAGATCCGCCGCGCGCACCACCTTCTGCTCGGCGGTGACGAACTCCGCATCGCGCTCGGTGGCGAGAATGGCCGCCGCGGTCTTGCGGATGCGCGCCGGCGTGACGCCGAACTCGGCCAGCAGGGACTTGGCGAGCGCGGCCGAGTAGGCCTCCTTGCTGCGATGGCCGAGCGCCTGGTGGTCTTCCTGGTAGCCGGCGTCGTGCAGCAGCAGGGCGTAGTAGACGACATCGCCGTCGACGCGGATGTTCTCGGCGGCACAGCGCGCAACGATCAGCTCGGCGGCGGCCAGCGTTTCCTGTACGTGCTCGAAATTGTGATAGGGCAGGCGCTCGTCGTAGAGCGCCGCCACGCGGGCTTCCAGCGCCGCGTCGCGCCGCTCCAGCAGGGACTCGCTCACGTCGGCGTGCCGCGCGGCTTGGCGCGGTGGCGTTGCGGCGGCTGGCCCTGGCACATCGTTCGTCGACCCTGCGCTCGTATGACGGGCTTCGCGCCCGGTTGACCATCGCGCACCCGTCATCGGCCGCGCCTCGACGTTGGAGCGGGTGATGGGAATCGAACCCACGTTCTCAGCTTGGGAAGCTGATGTTCTACCATTGAACTACACCCGCGTGTGTCGCGATTCTAGGGTCTCGGCGGCGATCCCGGAAGAGGGCCGGTACGATGGCTTCATCCGTGCGGGGCGGTTCACAGGTGCCGCGTTCCGCCGCCGGGAGGCGCTGGGGTATGATGCCGCCACGCTCGCGAAAAAGGCCGTGCACGCTTGTCCGCCGGCACAGGATAGCGCAGAATCCGTCGATGAGAATGCTTCATTTGTCATTCAGTTAGGTCGATACCTTAAGGTAGTACTGTAGTTCAAGGGCCGGTCCGCGGGCGACCCCGCCGAGCTGCCGGTCGAGCTGCGGCGGCGCGTCACGTGGCCGGCGGGGCCCCGGGTGAGCAATCAGCGCATGCACAACGCGAAACCGATCATCGTGCTCGTCGACGACAGTGCCGCGATGCGCAGCCTGTTCGAACAGGTGGCGCAGGAAGCGGGCGTGACGCTGCAGGCTTTCGAATCGGCCGAGGCTTCGCTGGCATTTCTTACTACCACGCGACCAGCGCTGCTGGTGGTCAACGTCATGATGCCCAACCGTGACGGTTACAGCCTGCTGCGCGAGCTGCGCACGCAGCCCCTGCACGCCGATACGCCCACCGTCATGATCAGCTCCAAGGACTACCACCAGGACCGGGTCGCCGCCAGGGAGCTCGGCGTACTCGAGTTCGTGCCCAAACCGATCTCGAAGAAGGCACTGCGCACGCTGCTCGATACCCACGTGCCCGGCAGCAGCGGCAACGCGCCCCTCGCATGAGCGAAGCCTACCTGCGATTCTGGGGCGTGCGCGGCTCCTACGCCGCACCCCACGAGACCCATCTCGGCGTCGGCGGCAACACGTCCTGCGTGGAACTGCGTGCCGGCGACCACCTGCTCGTGTGTGACGGCGGCACCGGCATCATCTCCCTCGGCGACGCGCTGATGCGCGAAGGCGGGTTGAAGGAGATGCTGGTCGTGTTCACCCATTACCACTGGGATCACATCTGCGGGCTGCCGTTCTTCCAGCCTGCCTTCTCACCCGACTGGCGCATCCGCTTCTTCGGCCCGGGCGATACCGCGGCGGACATCGAGCGACGCCTCTCCGACCAGATGAAGGCGCCCTACTTTCCGGTCGAGACGGAAACCTGGATGGCCGACATCAGTTACGTCGAACCGCATCGCGACGGTCTGCGCCACGGCCCGTTCGAGGTCTGCCACTTCAATGTGCACCACCCAGGGGTGACCTACGGATACCGCGTGCGCATCGCCGACAAGACCGTGGTCTACATCTCCGACAACGAAGTGCAGTTCCTCAAGACCTCGATCGCCAAGCGCATCCACGAGTTCGAAGCCGACGAGCACGAGCTGCTCGAGCGCATGGTGTCCGAGCAGCGCTCGGCCGAGGTCGGCGCCATCGAGGGCGTCGACATCCTCATTCATGACGCCCAGTACACGCCACACGATTACAGCAAGAAGCGCGGCTGGGGCCATTCCTGCTACGTCGACACCGTCAACCTCGCCATCGATGCCGGCGTCGGCTGCCTCTACCTCTACCACCACGATCCCAACTACACCGACGACCAGGTCGCCGCGATTCACCGCGACTGCCTGCAGATCATCGCCGAACGCAAGTCGTCGATGGAATGCCACATCGGCCGCGAGGGCATGAAGGTCCGTCTCTGAGCCGCGTCCCCACGCCGAGCCACGCCATGATCCAGGATGACGACGACACGCGCGCAGTGCGCCGGGCGGTGCGCAGCTACGTGCTGCGCGCCGGGCGCATGACGGCGGCGCAGGCGCGCGCCCTCGACACGCTGATGCCGCGCTATGGTCTGACCGTGCGGGATCTCGGCACGCCGCGGGCCTCGTTCGCTCGCCCGCTGCCGCTGCATTTCGAGATTGGGATCGGCAACGGCGAGAACCTCCTCGCGATGGCCGTGGCGCGCCCCGACCGCGCTTTCATCGGTTGCGAGGTGCATCGGCCCGGACTCGGTCACCTGCTCAACCGTCTCGACACGCTGGGTCTCGACAACCTGCGCGTGGTCGAAGCCGACGCCTGGCAGGCGCTCGCCGCGCTGCCCGACGCGAGTCTGGCCGGCGCCTACATGTTCTTCCCCGACCCGTGGCCGAAGAAGCGCCACCACAAGCGTCGCCTGCTGTCACAGGAATTCCTCGCCCTGCTGGCGGGCAAGTGCGCGCCCCAGGCCTGCTTCTTCTTCGCCAGCGACGATGCCGATTACGCCGAGCAGGCGCGCACGACGCTCGCCGGCGCCCCGGCCTGGCTGAACCTCGCCGGGAACGCCGCCTGGGCACCGCGACCGCGCCGGCGCATCGTGACCCGCTTCGAAGCGCGCGCACGGCGCGCCGGACGCGCCGTCTACGAGCTGGTCGCAGCGCGCGCGCCGAGTACGGTCTGAGCGCCCGCGAGGAGCGCACCGAAACCCTCCAGCGCGTGGTAGCCCGGGGGCCGCTGTGCCGGCGCGTGGCTGTCGGGGTGGCTCACCGCGAGCAGGTGCGCGATGCCGAAGGCGCGCGCGGCGTCGAGTACGGCCGGGTTGTCATCGACGAACAGCGCACGCGCCGGGTCGAACCCGGTGTGCCTGCGCAGCGCCCGCCAGAAGCCGGCCTGTTCCTTTGGCGCACCCAGCGGATGCGCGCTGACGACGTGATCGAAGTACGCTTCGAGACCGGTCAGCGCGAGCTTGCGCGCGAGGCTGCGCGGATGCGCGTTGGTCGCGAGGACCAGCCCGACGCCCTGGGCACGCGCCCAGCCGAGGAAATCGCGTACACCGGGATGCACGCGCACGTGCTCGGCGAGGCGCGTCTCGATGGCGTGCAGGTCGACATCGAAGCAGGCACTCCAGTGGTCGAGGCAATAGAACGCGAGCGTGCCGCGGACGGCGTCGATGGTGGCGCGGATGTGCGCGCGCGCGGCGACCAGATCCGTTTGAGCGCGCGCGGCGTAGAGCGTGGGCAACGCGTCGTTCCACACGAGGTCGTCGAAATGGAGATCGAGCAGGGTACCGTCCATGTCGAGAATGACGGTATCGATACTCGCCCAGTCGACGGACTCGGGGCCGGGCACCGTCACTCGCAGATCTCGCCGAACTTCTCGCAACGACGCTGGCACTTGTAGACCCCGCGCGGGTCGACGTTGCACACCTTGCCCCAGCGCAGGCAGCCGTGCACGCAACGCGTCTCGCCATCGCGCTTGCGCGCTTCCTCCGCGGCCTCGCGCTGCGCGTCGCCCGGCGTCGGCGGTGCGGCTCGAGCGGCGCCGCTCAGCACGAGAATCATCAACAGGGCGGCGGCCCAGGCCTGGCGCCCGCGGGAGAATCGGATGGTCATGGTCGTCACCTCGGTCCTGCGCATTATCGCCAATGTGGCTGAATACGCCATGAATCGGGCGGCCACGCGGGCGTTGGCCTGCTGTCTGCTCGCCACGCCGGCGGCTGCCGCACCCGATCTCGCCGCCCTGGTGGTGCCGCCCGGCGAATTCGCCGGTCTCGATACCCACCGCATGTACTACCGCTGCGTCGGCGCCGGCAGTCCGACGGTGGTCATCGACGCCGGGCTCGGCGGCAGCGCGGTCGAATGGACCCCGGTGCAGGATGCCTTGGCCGCGTACACGCGCGTATGCACCTACGACCGCGCGGGTTACGGCTGGAGCGATCCGGGACCCTCGCCGCGCACCGTCGAGCGCGCGGTGGCGGAGCTGCGCGAACTGCTTGCACGGGCTGGCGAAGCGCCGCCCTACGTGCTGGTCGGGCATTCCCTCGGTGGGTTCCATGCGCGCTACATGGCCGCCCGCCACGCCGACGAAGTGGTTGCGCTGGTGCTGGTGGAATCGTCGCACCCGGCCGCGGTGCCACGTGTCGAAGCGGCCCGCGATGCGCGCCGACATGCCATTGACGAAGCCCGCCTGGCGGCGGCGGCGAACACCGACTCGACCTACGCGCAGGCGTCCAGCTATCTCAACTCGCGCCGCAAGGCGGTGTTTGCCCAGATGGACGAGCTCGCGCACTTCGGTGACAGCGCGGCACTGGTCGCCGCCGCCGCGCCGCACGTCGCGATGCCGCTGGTGGTCATCGCGCGCGACGCCGCACAGGGTGACGACGGCGCGCGCGAGAGGCGCTGGCGCCGTCTGCAGCGCTCGCTGCTCGCGCTGTCGTCGCACGCGCGTTTCGTGGTCGCTCACGGCGCCGGACACGACGTCCACTTGAGCCGCCCGGAGGTCATCGTCGAGGCGGTCCGTGCGCTGCTCGAGCGCCCGGCATCGTGAGGCTGTACCGGGGGTGATCCCGACCCACGCCGGCCGCGGCCCGCCGACCCGTGTCAGGGTGCGCCGAGCGCCTCGCGCAGGCGCGCCGCTTCGTCGCGCGCTCGTGCCAGTGCCGCGGCATCGAGGCGTTCGGCAACCTCGGCCTGGGCACGCGCCGCGATGGCATGGTCCCCATCGGCGGCGAGTGACAGCCATGCCCACGCCTGCACCGGGTCCTCCGGTGTGCCGATGCCGCGCGCGTACAGCGTGCCGAGGTTGAGCTGCGCCTCGCGCACGCCATGCAGCGCCGCCTGGCGCAGCCAGAAGCGCCCCTCTTCCGGATCGGCCGGCACACCGTGGCCGAAGGTGTACATCACGCCGAGCTGGGTCTGCGCCTGGCCGTCGCCGCCATCGGCGAGTTCGCGCAGGATGCCCGCGGCCTGTGCGAGCCGTGCCGGATCGTCGGGGTGGGCGAGATGCGCACGGGCAATGTGCAGGCGCGCTTCCGGGTGGTCCTGCGCGGCGGCAGCCTCCAGCCAGGCCAGCGCGCCCGGCTCGTCGGCCGGCCCGCCGTCGCCCTGCAGCATCATCATGGCGAGATTGAACTGGGCGCCGGCGAGCCCGCCGCGCGCGGCCGCGTCGAACCACGCTCGCGCGGCCGCCGCATCCTGCTTGACGCCATCGCCGCGCACGTATTGCAGCGCGAGATGGAACTGCGCCTCGTGATCGCCGGCGCGCGCAGCGCGTGCGAACCATTGCGCGGCGGCAACGGTATCGACCTCCTGGCCATAGCCACGCAGGTGCATCATGCCGAGATTGAACATCGCCCCCGGCACCTCGGCGGCGGCGGCGCGCTCGAACAGCTCGCGTGCGCGCGCATCGTCCTGCGCGACGCCGCGGCCCTTGAGGTACAACACGCCCAGGTTGTTGGCGGCAATCGCGTCGCCTCGTTCCGCGCGGGCGGCGAACGCCTCGGCGGCGGCCGCATAGTCACCGCGCCGGAATGCCGCACTGCCGTCCTCGCTGCGCGTCTCCGCGCTCGCGAAGAGCAGCCCGCTGGCCAGTACCAGCGCCCGCACGCGCATCAATTTTCAGCCTCTCGCTCAGGCGGCATAGGAAATTTTCCTGTCAGTGTTGGTCGCGCGCGCGGTAAGATGGTCGGGTAGCGATAGCGTAACGCGCCAATTTCGCGTAGCCCCGCGGCGCTCGTCGTCGCGGGGTTCCTTTCCCTGCCGCACCCTGCCGGACACCTCCCAACCGCCCGCTGCTGCGCCCGTGCGCCCGCCTGGCGCGCCTAGACTTCACCCGGAGCGATCGCTACCATCGATGCGCTCCCTTCGATAGAAGACTGCTCACACGCCGGGATGGATGCGGTGGCGTTGGATGGCAGCCCGCGGGGAGTGGTTGTGCAACGTCATTCTATCTCTGAGGAGGAAGGTCCATCATGAAGAAGAACAACCTCAAGCCCGTCGCCGCTGCCATCGGCTCGAGCATGGTCATGGCGGTCGCCATGAACGCCGAGGCCACCGAGAACCCGTTCCAGATGATCGAGTTCGGCGAAGCCACCCCGGTGGCGGGTGCGGCCGTCGACATGCAGGGCAACAAGGTCGACATCAACGACGAGACCGGCTTCGAGTACGGCGGTGACCAGAAGGCCGGCTATGCCGACGGCAAGCTCGCCACCGGCAAGAAGGATCCCGCGGTCTGCGGCACCTTCTCCGGCGAGAGCTGCTCGATGAAGCACCTGCAGAAGTAATTCTCCCGCGCAATACCTGCGCTCATCATCCGGTGCACGAGACCTCAGCCGTCAAGGGCGCCGGCCTCGGCCTGCGGCGGACCCACATGGGCCCGTTGCAGGACGAGATTCCCGCCGCGATTGATTTCTTCGAAGTCGCCCCCGAGAACTGGCTCGACGTCGGCGGCCGTCTCGGCGAGGCCTTCGCCCGCATCACCGCCGAGCGCCCGCTGCTCGCGCACGGTCTGCTGCTCAATCTCGGCGGCCCGGATCCGCTCGACCGCGACTTCCTCTCCCGTCTGCGGCGTTTTCTCGACGCCCACGACGTCGCCATCTACGGTGACCACCTGAGCTTCTGTGCCGACCAGGGTCACCTCTACGAGCTGCTACCGATCCCCTTCACCGAAGAGGCCATCCACTACGTCGCCGCGCGCATCCGCGAGGTGCAGGATTTCCTCGGGCGGCGCATCGCAGTCGAGAACCCCTCGTACTACCTCGCACTCTCGAACGCCATCAGCGAGAGCGACTTCATCAACGGCGTACTCACCGAGGCCGACTGCGACCTCCTGCTCGACATCAACAACGTCTACGTCAACAGCGTCAACCACGACTACGATCCGCGCGCCTTCCTCGCCGCCCTGCCCGGTGAGCGTATCGCCTACGCACACATCGCCGGCCACACCCACGACGCCCCGGATCTCATCGTCGACACCCACGGCGCCCCCGTGATCGACCCGGTCTGGGCGCTGCTCGACTTCGCCTACGAGCGTTTCAGCGTGTTCCCGACCCTGCTCGAGCGTGACGAGAACATCCCGCCGCTCGCCGAGATTGTGGCCGAGGTCGAGCACATCCATGCCATCCAGCGCGCCCACGCGAGCATCGCCGCAGCCTGATCGCGCGTGAACGGCGAACCCGAATTCCAACGCCTGCAGCGTGCCTTCACGCGACATCTGCGCGACCCCGATCACGTGCCGCCGCCGGGCGCGCACGAAGCGCGCCGCATGGCCATCTACCGCCATGCCATCTACGCCAACGTCGCCGGCTTCATGGCCGACAACTACCCGCGCATCCGTGCCGTGATGGGTGACGATCGCTGGGAAGCGATGCTGCGCGATTACATCGTGCGGCACGTCTCGCGCGCCAATGCGTTCGTCGAGCTGCCGCTCGAATTCCTCGCCTACCTCGAGGAAGAGCGCGATGATCCCGCCGATCCGCCGTTCCTGCGCGAACTCGCCCACTTCGACTGGCTCGAGACGCTGGTCGGCGCCGACCCGCGGCGCATCGACCTCGACGGCGTCGTCACCGACGGCGACCTGCTGGCCGGCTGCCCGGTGGTCAACCCGACGCTGCAGGTGGTCAGCTATCGCTACCCGGTGCATGCCATCGACGCGGATTTCCAGCCCATCGAGCCGCCCCCGCGGGCGACCACCATTGCGGCCTTCCGCGCCCCCGACAACCTGTACAACTTCCTTGACCTGAATGCGGCCGCGGCACGCCTGCTCGAAATCGTCGGCGACGATTGCACCATCACGGGGCGCGCTGCCCTCGAGCGCATCGCGAGTGAGCTCGGTCATGCCGACCTTGCCGGTCTCGTTGCCGCCGGCAGTACAATCCTCGAACGCATGCGCGCCCGCGGCGCGCTACTCGGCACCCGCGCAGCCGCCGCGCAGGCCTGAGCCCGCCCGGCGCCGGGCGCGTCGCGACGGCACGCGACATGCATCGGCCCGGAATGCCCTGCGCGTGCAGCCCGCCCGTACCCTGGACCCGTCACCACCATGAAGAAAATCCGCAAGCTGCTCGTCGCCAACCGTGGCGAGATCGCCATCCGCGTCATGCGCGCGGCCGCCGAGCTCGACATTACGAGCGTCGCCATCTACTCGCGCGAAGATCGCTTCGCGCTGCACCGTTTCAAGGTCGACGAATCCTATCTTGTCGGCGACGGTGCGACGCCGGTACAGGCCTACCTCGAGATCGACGATATCGTGCGTGCCGCCGTCGACAGCCACTGCGACGCCGTGCACCCCGGCTACGGCTTTCTCTCGGAAAGCCCCGAGTTCGCCGAGGCCTGCCGCAAGGCGGGCCTGGTGTTCGTCGGCCCACCGCCGGATGTCATGCGCGCGCTCGGCAACAAGGTTGCCGCGCGTCGCATCGCCGAGCAGAGCGGGGTTCCGGTGATGCCGGCGACCGGCCCGCTGCCGCGCGAGCGCGATGCCGTCGAGGCGCTCGCCGCGGAAGTCGGCTACCCGGTCATGCTCAAGGCCTCGTGGGGCGGCGGCGGTCGCGGTATGCGCGTCATCGACGGTCCGGAAGAGCTGCACGAGCTGGTCGAGGTCGGGCGCCGCGAGGCCGGTACCGCGTTCGGCAACGACGAGGTCTACCTCGAGAAGCTCGTGCGCCGCGCGCGTCATGTCGAAGTGCAGGTGCTCGCCGACGAGCACGGCAACCTGGTGCACCTGTTCGAGCGCGACTGCACCGTGCAGCGACGCAACCAGAAAGTCGTCGAACGGGCGCCGGCGCTGTATCTCGACGCGACTCAGCGTGATGCGATCTGCGGCGCCGCGCTCGATCTCTGTCGCGCGGCCGGCTACCGCAACGCCGGAACCGTGGAATTCCTGCAGGACGCCGATAGCGGCAACTTCTATTTCATCGAGGTCAACCCGCGCATCCAGGTCGAGCACACGGTGTCGGAGGCGATCACCGGCATCGACATCGTCAAGGCCCAGATCCGCATCGCCGAGGGCCACGCCATCGGCAGCGCGGCGTCGGGCGTGCCGGCGCAGGATGGCATCAGCATGCGCGGACACGCCATCCAGTGCCGCATCACCACCGAGGATCCGGAGAACAACTTCATCCCCGACTACGGCGCCATCACCACCTACCGCAGCCCGGCGGGGCTCGGCATCCGCCTCGATGCCGGAACTGCCTATACCGGTGCGCGCATCACGCGCTTCTACGATTCGCTGCTGGTCAAGGTAACCGCGTGGGGCAACACGTCCGACGAGGTCACCCGCCGCATGCTGCGCGCGGTGCGTGAGTTCCGCATCCGCGGTGTCAGCACCAACCTGCGCTTCCTCGAGGGCCTGTTGCAGAACGAGAAGTTCAAGAGCGCCGACTACACCACGCGCTTCATCGACGAGACCCCGGAGCTGCTGCGCTTCCGCCGGCGGCGCGATCGCGCCACGCGCATGCTGCGTTTCATCGCCGAGACAACCGTCAACGGCAACGAGGCCGTGACCGATCGCCCGCGCCCGCGCATGCTCAAACTACCGCGCGTACCCGAGGTGGGCGACCGTCCGCTCGCTCCCGGCACGCGCAACCGGCTCGAGGAACTCGGCGCCCAGGGCTTCGCGCGCTGGATGCTCGAGCAGCCGCAGGTGCTGGTCACCGACACCACCTTCCGTGATGCCCACCAGTCGCTGCTCGCCACGCGCATGCGCAGCTACGACATGGTTGCGGTGGCCGACGCCTACGCACGCCTGCTGCCGAACCTGTTCTCGGTGGAATGCTGGGGCGGCGCGACCTTCGACGTCGCCATGCGTTTCCTGTACGAGTGCCCGTGGGCGCGGCTGCGCGCGATCCGCCAGCGCATGCCGAACATCATGACGCAGATGCTGCTGCGGGCATCGAACGGGGTCGGTTACACCAACTACCCGGATAACGTGGTGCGCTACTTCGTGCAGCAGGCGGCAGTGAACGGCATCGACGTGTTTCGCATCTTCGATTCGCTCAACTGGGTCGAGAACATGCGCGTGGCGATCGATGCCGTGCTCGAAACCGGCAAGCTCGCCGAAGCCGCGATCTGCTACACCGGCAACCTCAGCGATCCGGACTGCACCAAGTACGACCTCAAGTACTACGTGTCGATGGCGCGCGAACTCGAGGCCGCGGGTGCGCACATCCTCGGCATCAAGGACATGGCCGGGCTGTGCCGCCCGGCCGCCGCGCGCACGCTGGTCAGCACGCTGAAGCAGGAGATCGGCATCCCGGTCCATTTCCATACCCACGACACGAGCGGTATCGCGGCGGCCAGCGTGCTCGCCGCGGCCGAGGCCGGGGCCGATGCCGTCGATGCTGCCATGGACGCCATGAGCGGGCTCACCTCGCAGCCGAACCTCGGTTCGATCGTCGAGGCCCTGCGCCACGGGCCACGCGAGCCCGCGCTCGATGTCGACGCCATCCGTCGGCTGTCGAACTACTGGGAGGAAGTGCGGCACAACTATGCCGCCTTCGAGAGCGAAGAGCGTGCCGGCGCCTCCGAGGTCTACGTGCACGGCATGCCGGGCGGGCAGTACACCAACCTGCGCGAGCAGGCACGTGCGCTCGGCCTCGGCGATCGCTGGCCCGAGGTGGCGCGCGCCTACGCCGACGTCAACGAGATGTTCGGTGACATCGTCAAGGTCACGCCGAGCTCCAAGGTGGTCGGCGACATGGCATTGACGATGGTGACGAGCGGTCTCACCCGTGCCGACGTCGAATCGCCCGAGGTCGACGTCGCCTTCCCGCAATCCGTGGTGTCGTTCTTCCGCGGCGATCTCGGTCAGCCGACCGGCGGCTTTCCACCGGCCCTGCAGCGCAAGGTGCTGAACGGTGCAGCGCCGCTGACCGAGCGGCCTGGCGCGGTACTGCCGCCACTCGACCTCGAGGCCGCGCGCAAGGAGGCCGAGCACAAGATCGAGCGCCACCTCGGCGACGACGAGCTCGCTTCCTATCTCATGTATCCCGACGTCTTCGTCGACTATGCCGACAAGCGCCGTCGCTACGGCGATCTCACCGTCCTGCCGACGCCGGCATTCTTCTACGGCATGGAGTCCGGGCAGGAGGTCAACATCGACATCGACCCCGGCCGCACGCTCATCGTGCGCTACCTCGGCATGAGCGAGCACCACGACGACGGCCAACGTACGGTGTTCTTCGAGCTCAACGGGCAGCCGCGTCAGGTCAAGGTCGCGGATCATTCCCAGGAGGCGACGCGCGCACCGAGCCGCAAGGCCGAAACCGGTAATCCGGCGCACGTCGGCGCGCCCATGCCGGGACTGATTGCCCAGATCAATGCGCGCGTCGGCGAGAGCGTGAGCAAGGGCGACGCCATCATGACCATCGAAGCGATGAAGATGCAGACCGTGATCCGCGCCGAACGCGAAGGTCGCATCGGCGAGATCGTGGTCACCGTCGGCCAGCAGGTCGATGCGAAGGACCTGCTCGCGGAATTCGAGTAGCGCCGGCCGCGCAAAATAAACCCCGCACTAAGGCGGGGTTTTGGCCGGCGATTTGGCCTCGCTGAGCAAGGTCCTCCTGTGCAGGTCGTGGGTACGCTTCTGCTGTGTGACGCGTCACCGGGTCGGGTGTCTTGCCGCGGTCTCGCCGGTCAGGCTCGCGACGGTGTCACCCGGTAACTTCAAGCGTAGCAGGCGCTGGCGGAACTTCCAGTCCGCATCGCCGCGGTGTTCACGCGTCGGCGAAGAGATGGTCGGCGACGAAGGGGTTCATGCGCCGTTCCTGCCCGAAGGTCGATTCGGGTCCATGGCCCGGCACGAACACGGTGTCGTCGCCGAGCGGCCATAGCCGTGTGCGGATGGCGTCGATGAGCTGGCCGTGATCGCCGCGTGGGAAATCGGTCCGGCCAATCGAGCCGGCGAAGAGAACGTCACCGACGAAGGCGATACCGTCGTCATGATGGAACACGATATGACCGGGCGTATGGCCGGGGCAGTGCAGCACGGCGAGAGTCTCGTCGCCGAAGCGTACGGTGTCACCGTGCTCGAGCCAGCGGTCGGGCTCGAAGGCGGTGCACGGCGGAAAGCCGAACATGCGGCTCTGCTCCGGCATCGCCGCGAGCCAGAAGGCGTCCTCGCGCTGCGGCCCCTCGATGGGCACACCGAGCGCGTCGGCGAGGGTACGCGCGCCGGAGGCGTGGTCGAGATGGGCGTGGGTGAGCAGCACCTTCTCCACCGTCACGCCTTCCTGCTCCAGCGCCGCCTGCACGTGCTCGAGATCACCACCGGGATCGATGACGACGGCGCGCCGGTCGGCGCGGCTCCACACGATCGAGCAGTTCTGCTGGAACGGGGTAACGGGGACGATGCGACGTTCGATGCGCGCGGCCACGGCGGCTCCTCGGGGTGGCTGGGGCGCCGGAGTCTAGCGAACCGCGCTTCACGACGGCAAGGCGTGGCGCGCTATGCGCGCCACGCCGTGGGCTTCAGTTCCAGATCTCGTAGCTTGCGCGCCACTCGCCCTCGCCGCTGGCTTCGATGACCTGCATCAGGTTGCCACTGGTCCAGGTCGCGGCCGGCGTCGACGGCAGGCCCCAAACGCCGGCGATGTGCAGGGCGTTGCCGTGCAGTTCACAGGACACCAGGTCGACCTGGTAGCTCGGCTGGTGCGCCGGTGTCACGTGGCTGGCGAGGTATTCCGCGATCGGCGCGCGGCCGACCAGGGTTTCGTCGCTCGGCGGCATCAGCACCGCCGATTCTTCGTAGAGACGGGCGATGGCGGCAGTGTCGCCGCTCTCGACGGCGGCCTGCCAGCGCGCCAGGTGCGCCTCGGCGATGGCACGGCTGGCCGGGTCGGCGGCGCAGGTGCTGATGTCGGCCGATGCACTCGCAGCGGCAGCGGTGAGCACGATGGCGGTGAATGCGGAAGAACGGATGTTCATGGCGAAATCTCCAGGTAAGTGACGAAAGTCGGGGCAGCGTCGTTTGCTGCGATGCCGCATACGATAGGCGCGCGTGAGGTCCGGACCAACCGTCACAGGGGAAACGGATTGTTTCCTTTGATCAAACAATAGACACTGGCGGTATGCTCGACCGCCATACCTCCATGCAGGTCTTCGTCGCCCTGGTGCGGCGCGGCACGTTCACCGCGGCGGCCACCGAGCTCGGCATTTCGCGCGCGATGGCGAGTAAGCACATCCAGGCGCTCGAGGATCACCTCGGCGTCCGCCTGGTCAACCGCACGACCCGCCGCACGCGCCTCACCGAGGCGGGCGAGCGCTATTTCGAGCATGTCGATTCGCTGCTCGCCGAGCTCGCCGAAGTCGAGGCGAGGCTCGGCGAGGAGGCCGCCCACGTGCGCGGACGGCTGAGCATCGCCGCGCCGCCTGCCTTCGGCGCGGCCCACGTGGCGCCGCTGCTGGCCGCGTTCATGGCCCACTATCCGGAGATCGGCGTGCACCTGACATTGGCCGACCGACCGGTCGACCTCGTCGACGAGGGCATCGACGTCGCCGTAACCGTCCGCGAGCTCGCTGATACCAGCTACATCGCCCGGTACCTGAGCGCAGTACGCCTCATCGTGTGCGCGGCACCCGCCTACCTTGCGCGCCGCGGGTCGCCGCGGCGGCCCGAGGATCTCGTTGCCCACGACTGCCTGACCTACGCCGAGAGCGGCGCACCGGCGCCGGTGGCATGGAGCTTCCTGCGCGCGGGCGCACCGCTCGAGGTGCGCGTCGCCGGCAGCTTCGTCTCCAACGTCGGCGGTGCCCTGCGCAGCGTCGCGCTGGCCGGACGCGGTATCACCCGTCTGCCCGATTACATCGTCGCCGACGATCTCGCCGCCGGCCGCCTCGTCGCGTTGCTGGAGGGCTGCGAGCCGGCCCTGCGCCCGGTGCACGCGCTCTATCCGCACCGCGAACACATGCCGGCCAAGCTGCGCGCGTTCCTCGATTTTGCGCGTGACTGGTTTGCCGCCTCCAAGGGCCACTCCGGAGCAACAATACCGGGCCCACGACACCGCCCCGGCGCCCACCCATAAATAGATATTGGCTATTAATACACTAAATACAATTCATTTTATTAGCAGGCTCCCGGCCGGCACACTGTCTCCATCGAACTTCGAGGAGACACCGGCATGGACATCGACATTGGAATCTCGGCTGACGACCGCCAGGCCATTGCCGACGGCCTGGCGCGTCTTCTGGCGGACAGCTACACGCTGTACCTGAAGACGCACAACTATCACTGGAACGTCACCGGGCCGCAGTTCACGACGCTGCACACCCTGTTCGAGACGCACTACAGCGAACTCGCACTCGCCGTCGACCAGATCGCCGAACGCATCCGCGCGCTGGGCCACCGCGCGCCGGGTTCCTACCGCGAGTTCGCCGAGCTGTCCTCGATTCCCGAAGAGGTCGGCGAACCGAGCGCGACACAGATGATCGAGCGCCTCGTCGCCGGCCAGGAAGCGGTGGTGCGCACCGCGCGCGGCATCTTCGCCGCGGTCGACGCCGCCCACGACGAGCCCACCGCGGACCTGCTCACCCAGCGCATGCAGGTGCACGAAAAGAACGCCTGGAT
This sequence comes from Gammaproteobacteria bacterium, assembly GCA_040220855.1. Lineage (GTDB taxonomy): Bacteria > Pseudomonadota > Gammaproteobacteria > JACKNG01. Next base: position 44,079 of record JAVJVZ010000014.1, read on the forward strand.
GCTGCGCAGCCTGCTCGAGCGCGCGTGAGCGTGCGGCACCACCTCGTCCATTCAACCCGTATCCACGACACAGGAGACTGAACATGTTGCAGAACAAAGAAGGCCAGCGCGTACCGCAGGTCGAATTCCGTACCCGCCAGGGCCACGATTGGGTCAACCTCAGCACGAGTGAGCTGTTCGACGGCAAGACCGTCGTGGTGTTCTCGCTGCCGGGTGCATTCACCCCGACCTGCTCGTCCTCGCACGTGCCGCGCTACAACCAGCTCGCCCGCGAGTTCGCCCGCGCCGGCGTCGACGAGATCGTGTGCGTGTCGGTCAACGACGCCTTCGTCATGAACGAGTGGCAGGAGGACCAGCAAGCCTGGAACATCCGTTTCCTGCCCGATGGCAACGGTGAGTTCACCGAGGGCATGGGCATGCTCGTCGGCAAGGAGGATCTCGGTTTCGGACGCCGCTCGTGGCGCTACTCGATGCTGGTTCGTGACGGCGTCATCGAGAAGATGTTCATCGAGCCGGAGATGCCGGGCGATCCCTACGACGTCTCCGACGCCGACACCATGCTCGCCCATCTCGCTCCCAACGCGCCGAAGCCGCTCGATGCAACCGTCTTCACGCGCAAGGGCTGCGGCCACTGCGCGCGTGCCAAGGAAGCACTCGAGCACGCCGACATCGCCTTCGAGGAACTGGTGCTCAACCGTGACTTCACCGACCGCACGCTGCGCGCGGTGACCGGGCGCACCACGTTCCCACAGGTCTACATCAACGGCGAACACATCGGCGGCGCCGACGACCTCGAGAACTGGCTCCGCGCGAGCCGCGCTGCCTGAGCCACGCGGCCGGGTCGTTCCTCCCCTCCGACCCGGCACCTTCGCCCCGGCCGCGCGTGGCGCGCGGCCGGGGCCCTTCCCAGGGCGTATCACCCACGCCCGTCGCTCTTGCTGCAGGAAGCCCGGCGAACCGACCGTTTACCGCCGGGCGCCCCCTTCGCGCCGGCTCGCGACGCAAGTATGCTGGGCGCCGAGGCCAGGTCAGCCCTGCGCGTCGCGCGGGGCCGATTGCAGGGGAGGTGCAATGACTGAGCTCGCAGACCAGCCGTTCGAGCCGCCGCGGCTGCGCACGATCGGCATCACCGCACCATTACGCTGGGTCGGCCGCGGCTTTGCCGACATGCTCGCCGCGCCGCTGTACAGTTTCTTCTACGGCGGCGTGCTGGCACTGATGGGCTGGTTGCTCGTGACCTACTACGGTGGCGCCATCGGCCTCGCGCTGACCACCGGCTTCCTGCTCATCG
>JAVJVZ010000015.1:0-41812 GCA_040220855.1 Gammaproteobacteria bacterium
GCGGAACTCGGCGAGCGCGCTGCCGACGCCATACCATCCCGGCACGAGCTGGCGGTTCTGGGTCCACGCGAAAACCCACGGTATAGCGCGGAGATCCGCGAGGCTGCGCGCACCGAATCGTCGCGCGGGGCGCGAGCCGAGATTGAGCAGCGAGAACTCCTCGACCGGGCTCGCGGCCTGGAAATAGGCGACGAACCCGGCATGTTCGACGAGCTGCCGGTAGGCGGTGTAGGCGACGCCCGACAACGCGGCCAGCGCTTCGTCGAACTCGGCATGCGGCTGTAGTTCTGTTTCCTGTGCGGACTTCAGGGTGTGCTCGATGACGCCCGCGAGGAGCAGTTCGAGATGGCTGCCGGCGGTACCGCGATTGGCATACCGGGCGGAGACGATCTCTCCCTGCTCGGTCAGGCGCATCGCACCGGCAATCGAGCCGGCCGGCTGGGCGGCGATGGCGCGCCCCAGCGGCGCACCGCCGCGGCTCACCGAGCCGCCGCGGCCATGGAAGAACTCGATGCGCACGCGTGCGCGGCGCGCTTCCTGCGTGAGCCGCTTCTGCGCCAGCGAGAGTTCCCAGTTGGCGGTCAGAAAACCGCCGTCCTTGTTGGAATCCGAGTAACCGATCATGACCGGCTGCAGACCGCCGTGCGCGCGCACGGTGCGTCGCACCAGCGGCACCGCCAGCACTTCGCGCATGATGGCCGGGGCATTGGCGAGGTCGGTGATGGTCTCGAACAAGGGCGCCACCACCAGCGCGCACCGCTCGGTGCCGGCGGGATCTTCGAACAGGCCCGCGTACTTGGCGAGCAGGTAGACACCGAGCACGTCGGCCGCACAGTGCGTCATGCTCAGCACGAAGCAACCGATCGCATCCGGGTCGAGCGCAGCACGCCGCGTAGCGAGCATCTGAAACAGCCCCAGCGTGCGGCGTACACCCGCGGGCAGGTCGTCGCTATAGGCGGGCGCCGACTCCTGCTCGCACGCCAGCTCGGCGCTGACCCAGTCCAGCCAGGCAGCACTCGCGACGTCCGGGCACGCCGCGAGCGGTTGCCCGGTACGTGCGCTCCAGGCCTGCTGCAGCGTCTGCGTGATGACGGTCGAGTTCTCGCGCATGTCGAGACTCGCCGTGCGGAAGCCGAAGATGGCGACGGCGCGACGCAGGTCGCCGAACAGATCCTCCGCGAGCGTCGCCCCGGCAGCGGCGGCGAGCGCCTTGCGCAACAGGTCGAGATCGGCACCGAACTCGAGCGCGTCGCGGTAGCCGGCATAGCGCTGCGGCGGCGTTTCCTCGGCCTCGGCAAGCTGCAGCGTGGTCTCCAGGCGCCGACTCATCAGCGCGAGCCATTGGCGGAACGGTTCACCGGGGTTCCGCGTCTCGATGGCAAGGCCATCGCCGCCGATCGCGGCGAGGCGGGTGGTCAGCTCGGCGGCGAAGTCGCCCGGCAGTGCGACCTGGTGCGCGGCGATGCTGGCGCGCTCGGTGACCGCGCGCAGCTGGTCGCGATACCAGTAGAGCGCATGGCGCCGCATGCGAAACAGGGCGGCGCGCGTGAGCTCGGGTGTGACATTCGGATTGCCGTCGCGATCGCCGCCGATCCAGGAGCCGAAACGCAGCGGCGCATCGCCGAGCGGACCGAGCTCCGGGTAGACCGCGGCGCAGCTTCGCGCGAGCTTGCCGAGCACCTGGGGCGCGCGCTCGAACAGCGTTTCCTGGTAGAAGTGCAGGCCCCACGCGACTTCCTGCTCGACGCTGGGCTTCTGCGGACGCAACGCGCCGGTGAGCCACAGAAGCTCGATGTCGGCGCGCAGTCCGCGCTCGAAATCGGCCCGCTCGCGCGGCGTCCAGCGTTGCGAGTCGAGCTTGACGAGCTGCAGGTAGATGCGCCGATGGACCTCCATCACGGTCACCCGACGGGCTTCAGTGGGGTGCGCGGTCAATACCGGTTCGACGCGCAGCGCCTGCAGCGCCGCGCCGACCACCTGCGGCGCGAGCCCGGCTGCGCGCGCTTCGCGCAGCACGTGCTCGAAGGTTCCCGGAACCGCCGCCTCGCCGCCGTTCATCTCGCGCGTACGGCGTCGCGCGCGCGCCGCCTGCTCCTCGGCCGTCGCCAGCAGCGCGAACCACAGCCCGAACGTATGCAGCGCGCGCTGGCGCTGCGTGGGCGACAGGGCATCGAGTTGTTCCGGCTGGCGCAGGGCCTGGGCGAGGGTCGGATCGCGCGCGGCGACCACCTCGTGCAGCAGGCGTTCGAGCAGCGCAGCGACCTCGGCCCCGTCGCCGACCTGGCCACCTGCCCGCGTGGTGGCGAGTGCCACCGGCTCGACGGCGTTCATCTCAGGCCACCCGGTCGCGCGGTGCGCGACCGTCGAAGTACGCGCGCAGGTTCTCGAGCACGCGCCTCCCCATCGCGATGCGCGTCTCGCGGCTCGCGCTGCCGAGGTGGGGCAGCAGCACCACGTTGTCGAGCGCAATCAGCTCCGCCGGCACGGCGGGTTCGCCCTCGTAGACGTCGAGCCCGGCGCCGGCAAGTCGTCCCTCGCGCAAGGCCGCGGCGAGCGCGAGCTGGTCGACCACGTCACCGCGAGCAGTGTTGACGAGAAACGCGTGCGCCGGCATCCGTGCGATCCGCTCGGCATCGATCAGGTGGTAGGTCGCGGCCGACGCCGGGCAATGCAGCGAGACGAAGTCGGACTGCTCGAGCAGTGCTTCGACGCTGTCGCACGCGGTGGCACCGAGTGCGTTGATCACCTCGGCCGCCTGCGGCTGCGGATCGTGGAACAGAATACGCATACCGAACCCGCCGTGGGCGCGCTGCGCGACCGCCTTGGCGATACGCCCGAAACCGACCAGGCCGAGCGTCTTGCCGCTGACGCGCGTGCCGAGGAGATGGGTCGGACGCCAGCCGCTCCATTGCCCGCTGCGCAGCTCTCGCTCGCCCTCGCCGGCGCGCCGCGCCACCGCCAACAGCAGCGTCATGGCAAGGTCGGCAGTACAGTCGGTGAGCACCTCGGGGGTATTGGTGACGACGAGGTCGGCGGCCCTCGCGGCGTCGACGTCGATGTGGTTGAAGCCGACCCCGTAGCTCGCCACGATCCGCACCCGGCGTGGCGTGACGCCGAGGACTTCGGCATCGATGCGGTCGGAGACGGTCGGGCACAGCGCGTCGCACTCGCCCATCGCGCGCACCAGCTCGGGGCGGCTCATCGGCATGTCCTCGGCGTTCAGGACGACGTCGAAATGCGCGGCCAGTTCGCGTTCGACCTCGTGCGGCCAGCGGCGCGTGATGATGACTCTCGGTTTGTCCATGTTCGGCTCCGTCGGCTCTGCCGCGCGTGTCAGGCTGCGGCCTGGGCGAGCACCGCGGCGACGGTCTCGCCGAAAGCGCTCGGATTGGGCACCACGGTCACGCCGCAGGCCTGCAGGATCTCGACCTTCTCCGCTGCACTCTCGCCGCAGGCGGAGATGATGGCACCGGCATGGCCCATGCGGCGGCCCTTCGGCGCGGTGAGGCCGGCGATATAGCCGAGCACCGGCTTGCTCATGTGGTCACGCGCGTAACGCGCCGCGTCGGCTTCCTGCGGACCGCCGATCTCGCCGATCATGACCACTGCGTCGGTGCCCGGGTCGGCCTCGAACAACTCGAGGATGTCGCGAAACGAACTGCCGTTGATCGGATCGCCGCCGATGCCGACCGAGGTCGACACGCCGATGCCGAGCGCCTGCATCTGCGATGCCGCCTCGTAACCGAGCGTCCCCGAACGGCCGACGATGCCGACGCGTCCCGGCAGGTAGATGTGCCCGGGCATGATCCCGAGCATGGCCTGCCCCGGGCTGATGGTGCCGGCACAGTTGGGCCCGGTCAGACGCATGCGCGCGTGCTCGCGGTAACGGCGCATGTAACGTTTCACCCGGATCATGTCGTGCGCCGGGATGCCGTCGGTGATGCATACCGCGTAGCGGATGCCGGCATCGGCGGCTTCCATGATGCTGTCGGCGGCGGCCGGCGGCGGCACGAAGATGATGGTGGTATCGGCACCGGTCGCGGCGACGGCCTGTTTCATGGTGTCGAACACCGGCCGGTCGAGGTGCGTGGTGCCGCCCTTGCCGGGGGTGACGCCGCCGACGACCTGCGAGCCGTAGGCGATCATCTCGGCGGCGTGGAAGCTGCCGATCTGGCCAGTGAAACCCTGCACGAGAATCTTGGAATCGCGGTCGACCAGGATACTCATCGATGTTGCTCCTCACTCAGTGTCGACGCTTCGACGCAGCGCGTCGCGCTATGCCTCGGTACCGGCCATGGCCGGCGTGGCGCCGTGCGGTGACGCCGCGTCACGACCGCAGCGCCACGCGCCGACGACGGCGTCTGCAGCCTCCTTGAGTGTGCCGGCGACCACCAGTGGCAGGCCGCTGGCGGCCAGGATCGCGCGCCCCTCCTCGACCCGCGTGCCGGCCAGGCGCACCACCACCGGCACCTTCGGGGCGAATTTCTCGACTGCCTGCACCACGCCCTGCGCGACCCAGTCGCACCGGTTGATACCGGCAAAGATGTTGACCAGCACCGCCTCGACGTGGTCATCGTCGAGCACGAGACGCATGGCCTTGGCGACGCGCTCGGGCGAAGCACCGCCACCGATGTCCATGAAGTTCGCCGGCGCACCGCCGGCATGCCGAATCATGTCCATCGTCGCCATGGCGAGCCCGGCACCATTGATGATGCAGCCGATGTTGCCATCGAGACCAACGTAGGAAAGGCCGCGATCGGCCGCCTGCATCTCGCGCGAATCCTCCTGCGTCTTGTCACGCAGCTCCGAGATCTGCTGGCGGCGGAACAGCGCGTTCTCGTCGAAGGCCATCTTGGCGTCGAGCGCGATGAGGCGCTGGTCGCGGGTGATGACGAGCGGGTTGATCTCGACCATGGTGGCATCGAGATCGCGGAACGCGCGGTAGGCGCCGAGCAGCGCGGTGACCGCCTGCGCAACGAGCGCCGGCGGCACGCCAAGGCCGAAGGCGAGCTCGCGCGCCTGGAAGGCCTGCATGCCGACTGCCGGCTCGATGGCGACACGCAGGATCGATTCCGGCCGGCGCTGCGCGATCTCTTCGATCTCCATACCACCCTCGGCCGAGGCGACCGCCATCACGCGCTCGGCGGCGCGGTCGAGCACGAGGCCTAGGTAGAGTTCGCGCTCGGCGTCGGCGCCGGCTTCGACGTAGAGCCGATTGACCGGTTTGCCGGCGGGGCCGGTCTGTGCGGTGACGAGCCGTCTGCCGAGCAGCTCGTCGGCCGCGTTCCACACTTCCTGGTCGCTCGTGCACACGCGGATGCCGCCGGCCTTGCCACGTGCACCCGAGTGGACCTGTGCCTTGACTACCCAGCGTTCGCCGCCGATCTCGCGTGTGCGGTAGACCGCCTGCTCCGGGCTGTAGGCAATGCCTCCGGCCAGGATCGGTACACCGAACTCGGCGAGAATCTCCTTCGCCTGATACTCGTGTATGTCCATCTCGCATTCCCCTCGAGGTGTTCAGCGGCGCGCATCGGTCGCAGCGATGGCCTCGGCCTGGCGCACGATGTTCTCGGCCATGCGCGCCGACGCCGCGTCGATCATGCGCCCGTCGAGCTGTGCGGCGCCCTTGCCGGCCGCGGCCGCCTCCTCGAGCGCAACGAGGATGCGGCGCGCGCGCGCCACCTCGTCCGCGGGTGGCGACATGATCTCGTTGGCGAGCGCGATCTGGCTCGGGTGAATCGCCCACTTGCCTTCGAAGCCGAGGGCGGCAGCGCGCCGCGCCGCCGCGCGCCAACCCTCCGCGTCGATGAAGTCCCCGAACGCTCCGTCAATCGCACGCAGGCCGTAGGCGCGGCAGGCCACCAGCATGCGCTGCAGGCTGGCGTGCCACTGGTCGCCCGGGTAGTCGGGATTGAGACCGCCGATGACCACGGTGCGCGCGCGGCAGCTCGCGGCGAAGTCGGCGACCCCGAAATGCAGCGCCTCGAGGCGTGCGCTGGCCTGCGCGATGGCTTCGACGTTGGCCATGCCGAGCGCGGTCTCGACCAGCGCCTCGAGCCCGATCCGGTGCGTAATGCCCATGGCGTCTTCGATCTGGGTCAGCAGGCAGTCGACCAGGTAGAGATCGCCGGGTGTGCCGACCTTGGGCACCAGCAGGGTGTCGACGCGGCTGCCCGCCTGCTCGACGATGTCGACCACGTCCCGGTACATGTAGTGCGTATCGAGCCCGTTGATGCGCACCGATACGGTCTTGCCGTGGCCACGCCAGTCGAGCTCGTTGAGCGCAGCGATGATGTTGCGGCGTGCCTGTGCCTTGTCGCCCGGCGCGACGGCATCCTCGCAGTCGAGGAAGACGTAGTCAGCCGCGCTCGTCAGCGCTTTTTCGAACAGTGCCGGATTCGATCCCGGCACGGCGAGCTCGCTGCGTTGCAGGCGGCTGCGCACCGGGGGATGCTGGGTGAAACTCATGGCCGACCTCCTCGCCGTAACCGCACCGTGTTCAGGCGACGCGCACCTCGCGCGCACCCTGCCCGCCCGCACCGAGCAGGGCTTGCGCGGCAGCGACGCCGGCGCCGAGTTCGATGTCGATGCCGGCATCGCGCATCGCCATCTCGGTGCCGGCCAACGCTGACAGGATCATCAGCTCGTTGATGTCACCGAGATGCCCGATGCGAAAGACGCGGCCGGCGACCTTGTTGAGGCCGAGACCGAGCGACAGGTTGTAGTTGCGATAAGCGTGATTCACCACCGCGGTGCTGTCGACACCGTCTGGCACCACGACCGCGGTAACGGTATCGGAATACCACTCGGGTCGCCGCGCGCAGTTCTCCAGCCCCCAGGCCGCGACCGCCGCACGCACCGCGCTGCCGTAGCGGTGATGGCGCGCAGCGACGTTGTCGAGACCTTCCTCGAGCAGCATGTCGATCGACGCGCGCAGCCCATGCAGCAGCGTGGTCGCCGGCGTGTACGGGAACCAGCCATCGCGATTGGTGCGGATCATGTCGTCGAAATCGAAGAAGCAGCGCCGCGAACGCGCCTGCGTGCGCGCCTCGAGTGCCTTCTCGCTGACGCCGACGAGGGCGAGGCCGGTCGGCAGCATGAAGCCCTTCTGCGAACCGGCCACGGCGAGGTCGACTCCCCACTCGTCCATGCGAAAGTCGAGGCAGCCGATGGAGCTGACACCGTCGACGTACAGCAGGGCGGGATGGCGCAGCTCGTCGAGCAGCTCGCGCACGGCCCTCACCGGGCTGGTGACGCCGGTCGCGGTTTCGTTGTGCGTGACCAGCACCGCCTTGATCGCGTGCTGTCTATCGTTGCTCAGCACATCACGGTAGCGGTCCATCGGTACGCCTTCACCCCACGGCGTGTCGATCTCGACGACCTCCATACCGAGGCGCTGGCAGAGGTCGGACCAGAGCAGGCTGAACTGCCCGAACACCGCCTGCAGCACCTTGTCGCCCGGTGACAGCGTGTTGGTGATGGCGGCTTCCCAGCCGCCGGTGCCCGACGCCGGAAAGATGAAGACCTGGCCGGCGCTGGTGCGGAAGACCTGCTTCACGTCGTCGAGCAGTGGGCGCGAGAACTCGGGGAAGTCGGGTGCGCGGTGATCCTGCAACGTGACGTCGATGGCGTGCCGCACGCGCTCCGGGATGTTGGTCGGGCCGGGGACGAACAAGTGGTTGCGGCCGTGCATGTGGAATTCCTCCATCGCTAGGGGTGGGCCAGGTGGCCGCCGCTTAGCTGGACGCCTCGCGCCAGGTGAATGCGCAGCGGTGGCCGACCGTGGCAGCAGGGTGGCTGCAGACTGGCATCCTAGGCAGCGCGGCGTGATGCCGACACGGCCGCGCAGCAAGAGAGATTTTCCACACGGTTAATAATCGACCGTTGGGTTCATTTACTATGTGCTCCCGTCGAGACGTGACGGCGCCGCCGAGGGAGCGCGACGACATGGACAAGCTGGCGACCATTCGCACGTTCTGCAGCGTTGCACGCAGCGGCAGCTTCTCGCTCGCGTCGCGCGAACTCGACGTCTCGACCGCGATGGTGAGCAAGAGCGTCAAGCAACTCGAAGAGGACCTCGGCGTGCGCCTGCTCAATCGCAGCACGCGTCACTGCAGCCTGACCGAGGCCGGCGTCGAGTATTTCAACCGCTGTCAGCAGCTCCTCGCCGATCTCGACGATGCCGACTCGAGCATCCGCAACCTCACCGGGGAGGTCCGCGGCACACTCAAGATCAGCGCGCCCGCGACGCTCGGCACGCTCTACCTCGTGCCGGCCCTGCTCGCGTTCAAGGAACGCTACCCCAAGGTGGCATTCAACCTGCGCCTGGCACCACAGATGCCCGATCTGCTCGAAGGCGGCTTCGACCTCGCCATTCATGCCGGGGGCACGCGCCTCGACGACTCCGAGGTGGTCGCACGCCGGCTCGGCTCGTTCCGCCTGGCCATCTGCGCTGCCCCGGCCTATCTCGAACGCCATGGCACCCCGCGCCAGCCACAGGATCTCGAGCGCCACAACTGTCTCATCTTCCACAACGAAACCGCCACCGATACCTGGGTGTTCCGCCACGGCGAGGGCGAGGTCGCGGTCAAGGTGGCCGGCGACCTGCACTCGAACCAGGGTGCAGCGCTGCGTTACGCTTCGATCAAGGCGCTCGGCGTGGTGCGCCTGCCGGACTACCTCGTGCGCGACGATGTCGCCAAGGGGCGACTGGTCGAGCTGCTCGCCGACTACCGCTCGCCGCCACGCGCGGTGTTCGCCATCTACCCCCATCGCCGGCTCACCCCGGCCAAGCTCGGCACCTTCGTCGACTTCCTCGTCGAACGCTTCCAGCGCGAGCAGGAACTCGACGCCGCCGACGCCATTCCCGGACGCGCCCTGCGCTGAGCCCCGCGCGTCCGACGACGTATCGATACTTGTCTCAACTATCACCAGGGAAACCGTCATGTTCAGCTACAGCAAAGACGTCATCGCGGACTTCGATCCGGCGCTCGCCGCGGCGCTCGCCGCCGAGGTCCGCCGCCAGGAAGCCCACATCGAGCTCATCGCCTCGGAGAACTACGCGAGCCCGCGCGTGCTCGCAGCACAGGGCTCGGTGCTGACCAACCAGTACGCCGAGGGCTATCCGGGCAAGCGCTACTACGGCGGCTGCGAGTTCGTCGACCAGGTCGAGCAGCTTGCCATCGATCGGCTCAACCAGCTCTACGGCTCCGACTACGCCAACGTGCAGCCGCATTCCGGCTCGCAGGCCAACGCCGCCGTCTACATGGCGCTGCTGGAGCCGGGCGACACCATCCTCGGCATGAGCCTCGCCGACGGCGGCCACCTCACCCACGGCGCCAAGGTCAATTTTTCCGGCAAGATCTACCACGCGGTGCAGTACGGCCTCACCGCCGACGGCAGCTCGATCGACTACGACGCCGTCGAGGCGCTCGCCCACGAGCATCGCCCGAAGATGGTCATCGCCGGCTTCTCGGCCTACTCGCGCGTGGTCGACTGGGCGCGCTTCCGCGCCATCGCCGACGCCGTCGGCGCCTACCTCGTGGTCGACATGGCGCATGTCTCGGGCCTCGTCGCGGCGGGGGTCTACCCCAACCCGGTGCCGTATGCGCACGTCGTCACCAGCACCACGCACAAGAGCCTGCGCGGTCCGCGCGGCGGCTTCATCATCGCCAAGGGTGAACCCGACATCACGAAGAAGATCAGTTCGCTGGTCTTCCCGGGCACCCAGGGTGGGCCGCTCATGCACGTGATCGCGGCCAAGGCCGTAGCCTTTCAGGAAGCCCTCGAGCCGTCGTTCAAGACCTACCAGGAGCAGGTCGTCGCCAACGCGCGTGCCATGGCCGCGCAGTTCATGGCGCGTGGTTTCGACATCGTCAGCGGCGGTACCGACAACCATCTCATGCTGGTCAGCCTGGTCTCCCGCGGCATCACCGGCAAGGCCGCCGATGCCGCGCTCGGCCGCGCGCACATCACGGTGAACAAGAACGCGGTGCCGAACGATCCGGAATCCCCCTTCGTCACCAGCGGCATCCGCGTCGGCACCCCCGCGGCGACCACACGGGGCTTCGGTGAGGCGGAAGTCACCCAGGTCGCTGACTGGATGTGTGACGTGATGGAGAACCTGGACGACGAGGCCGTGATCGACGCCATGCGGGCCAAGGTCGAGGCGCTGTGCGCGCGCTTCCCGGTCTACGGCGATTGAGGAACCATCGATGAACGACGACAAGATTCTCGATGGCGCGCGCGTCGCGCGCGAGCTGCTCGACGGAGCCGCGGCCAAGGTCGCGCGCGTGAAGGATGCTAAAGGCGTCACGCCCTGTCTCGCCACCGTGCTGGTCGGTGCCGATCCGGCCTCGGCAACCTACGTCAGGATGAAGCGCAAGCGCTGTGCGGACGTCGGCATGGACTCGCTGCCGATCGAGATGCCGGCCACGACGACGACCGACGAGCTGGTGCGCCAGATCGAGCAGCTCTCGGCCGACCCGGCCGTCAACGGCATCCTGCTGCAGCATCCGGTGCCGGCGCACATCGACGAACGCGCGGCCTTCGAGGCGATCGCACCGGACAAGGACGTCGACGGTGTCACCGCCACCGGGCTCGGTCGCATGTGGCTCGGCATCGCGGAGTTCGGCTCGTGCACGCCGGCCGGCATCATGCGCCTGCTCGAAGCCTACGACGTGCCGCTCGCCGGCAAGGACGCCATCGTGATCGGGCGCAGCGCGATCCTCGGCAAGCCGATGGCGGCGATGCTGCTGAACGCCGATGCCACTGTCACCGTCGCGCACTCGCGCACGCGCGACCTCGCCGCGCTGGTCGGCCGTGCCGACCTCGTCGTCGCGGCGGTCGGGCGCGCCAACTTCGTGCAGGGTGAATGGATCAAGGACGGCGCGATCGTCGTCGACGCCGGCTACAACGAGGGCAACGTGGGCGACGTACACTATGACAGCGCACTGCCACGCGCGAGCCTGATTACGCCGGTGCCGGGGGGCGTCGGGCCGATGACCATCGCGACGCTCATCGACCAGACCGCCGACGCCGCGCTGCGCCAGCACGGGCTTGGATGAGATACCTGCGTGCGGAGACCGTGCAGCCCGCCGAGCGCCCCGATGAACGTCCCGGCCGACCCCGTATAGACGGGTCGGCACTCACCGCACGGTGCATGGCCTGATGGCAGCGCGCACACACTCGGGCATCGACGCGCGGCCGGTACGAGCGACATCCTGAGAGACCAGCCCGCATGCGCATCGTCATCGCTCCGGACTCTTTCAAGGAAAGCCTCGCGGCCGACGCCGTCGCGCGTGCCATCGCACGCGGCATCACGCACGTGCTACCGGATGCTGCGCTCGACCTCGTGCCGATGGCGGACGGCGGCGAAGGTACCGTTGCCGCGCTCGTGGCCGCGACCGGCGGCCGCGAAGAAACCTGCCACGTAACCGGCCCGCGCGGCGAAACCACCGCCGCGCGCTTCGGTATGCTCGGCGACGGCGTGACCGCGGTGGTCGAGCTGGCCGCCGCGTCGGGCCTCGCCCTGGTGCCCGCCGACGCGCGCGACGCGACCGCGACCACGACCTACGGCACCGGCCAGCTGTTGCGCGCCGCCCTCGATGCCGGCTCCCGCGAAATCGTCGTCGCCATTGGCGGCTCGGCCACGGTCGACGGCGGTGCCGGCCTCGTGCAGGCACTCGGCGCGGCGTTCCGCCGCGCCGACGGTGCCGTGATCGACACCCCGCTGACGGGGGGATTGCTGTCCACCGTGGCATCCATCGACGTCGGCCAACTCGACGCGCGGCTCGCGGCGACGCCCATACGCATCGCCTGCGACGTCGACAACCCGCTCCTCGGTGCCCATGGCGCCGCCGCGGTGTTCGGCCCGCAGAAGGGTGCGACGCCGGCACAGGTCGCCCTGCTCGACGAAGCACTCGCGCATTTCTACGACCTCGTCGAGCCAGCGCTGGGCGTCGAGGTCCGCGAGCGTGCCGGCGCCGGCGCTGCCGGCGGCGCGGGTGCGGCACTGATGGCGTTCCTTGGCGCAAGCCTGCGCCCGGGCGTGGAAATCGTCATGGAAGCCATCGATTTCGAGCGCCGTCTGGCCGGCGCCGATCTCGTCGTCACCGGCGAGGGCCGCCTCGATGCGCAGACCCTGCACGGCAAGACCCCGCACGGCATCGCACGCGCCGCACGCGCCCGCGGTATCCCGGTCGTCGCGCTCGGCGGCAGCATCGCCGACGGCGCCGAAAGCGCGTTGCTCGGTCTCTTCGATGCCGTCGAAGCCTGTGTCACGCGCCCGATGCCGCTCGCCCGGGCACTCGCCGACGCCGAATCGGCGCTCATGCGCGCCGGCGAGCGCGTTGCCCGCTGGCTGCTGCTCGGCCAGCGGCTGCCGCGCTGATGAGTCGGACGGTTCCTCGTTGGACCAGTCAGCCTTCACGGCAACGCACTGGTCCTCCACGGCGGGTCGCGCTGTATCCGGCCGCGGGCTTCGTTGAGGGGACGGAGGGATTAAGACTTGACCAGCGGCTGCAACGCCGTTCGCGTCTCGGCGCGATCCAGCTGGATGCTTGATGGATGACCTGTCCGTTGCCTTGAGCACCGACTGGTCAATTTTTAATCCCTCCGTCCCGTTTCGCTCCGCCCTGGCGCTGGCGCTGGCCGCGACACGATGCAAAGATTGGCGAGCCGGTCCCTTTTCCGCCGAGGAGGTTTGCGATGACCATCGACATCAACTGCGACATGGGCGAGGCCTACAGCATCTACCGCTGTGGCGATGACGAGGGCATCATGCCCTTCATCACGTCGGCCAACGTGGCCTGCGGCTTTCACGCTTCGGATCCGGTGGTCATGCACCGCACGGTCAAGCTCGCGAAGCAGCACGGGGTCCGGGTCGGTGCGCACCCCTCCTTCCCCGACCGCGACGGCTTCGGACGCCGCGTCATGAAGATGGAGCGCGAGGAGCTGCGCGACACCATCATCTACCAGGTCGCGGCGCTGAAGGGCTTCCTCGACATCGAAGGCATGCCGCTCAACCACATCAAGCCGCACGGCGCGCTCTACGGTGCCGCGTGGACCGACGAGGATGTCGCGATTGCCTGTGCCGAAGCCGCCCAGGCCTTCGGCGTGCCGATGTACGGCACGACTGGCACCCTGCACGAAACCATCTGGCCCAAGTACACCGAGGTCAAGTGGGAGATCTTCGCCGACCTCGACTATGACGACGAAGGTCGCTGCATCATCACGCGTCACCATACGTCGGTGGCGCCGGAGAAAGCCGTCGCGCAGATCATGCGTGTCGTCACCGACGGCACCATCCGCTCGGTCAACGGCAAAGACGTGCCTACGCGCGTCGATACCATCTGCGTGCACTCGGACACGCCCGACTCGGTGGCCGTGGCCAAGGCCGTACGCGAGGCCGTCGCGCCCTATCTCGCCTGAGCGCGGCGCAGCGCGCCGTGCCGCCGGGCGTACGGTGACGGCCGGCGCGACGAGCCGGCCGCAGCGACGACCGCGCCAACGCCACGCAGGAGCAGCGAATCATGTTAGCCCCCCGCGAAACCGCCGATCACATCGCCATTACCCACGTCATCCGCGAAGTCGCCCGGGCCTTCGACGAAAAGCTTCACGAGACATTGCTGCCCCGCTGCTTCACCGCCGATGCGCGCATTCTCTACCGCCTGCGCGGCGCGGATCTCGACGTCTCGATGCCGTCCGGTATCGCGACATTCAAACATTTCCACGATCGCTGCTTCTGGACGCAGCACCTCGTCTCGCCGAACGTCATCGAGCTCGGTGCCGACATGGCACGCGCAGTGACACCGGTACACGCGATCCACATCCAGATTCGCGACGATGGCACACGCAGCCAGTGGCTGATCGGCGCCACCTACTACGACGAACTCGTGCGCACTGATGACGGCTGGCGCATCGCCGACCGCAGCGCGGTGTGCCCGCACGTCGAGGGGGATTTTCTCGACACCGGGGTGCAGTTGTTCACGACGCTGCCGGACTACTGAGGTGGCAAGGCGCCAGGGCGCGTCATGAAAACGGCCCGTCGATCAGCGCCGCCCCGTGGGGACGGCGCGACCGCCGGGCCGTGGCAGGCGACGCGGCTCATCGGCCGCGCCCGGGCAGCTTAGCCGGCGCGATACATCGCGCAGATCTTGTTGCCGTCGGGATCACGCAGGTAGGCGAGGTAGAGCGGGCCGAAGCCACTCTCGCGAATGCCCGGCGGATCCTCGATGGTGGTGCCGCCGTTGGCGACGCCGGCGGCGTGCCAGGCATCGACCTGCTCCTGCGAGCTGCAGCCGAAGCCGATGGTGCCGCCATTGGCGGCGCTGGCCGGCTTGCCGTCGATCGGCTGGGTGACGAGGAACAGGCCGTTGTTGTGCATGTAAATCAGGCGGTTCTTGTCGTCGACCATCGCTTCCTTGGCGCCCAGCGCGCCGAGCACGGCATCGTAGAATTTCTTCGAGCGGTCGATGTCGTTGCTGCCGACCATGATGTGGGAAAACATGTGGAGATTCTCCTCTCGTGTTGGGTCCAGAGGGCGCTATCCTGACGCAGCGCCGGGCGGAACGCCAGCATCCGGCGCGCCGAAGTTGCGCCGGGGCAATTACGCCCCTTCGGCGCACGGCACCCGGTTGCACGCGACACACTGCGGAACGACGAAATCGCTCGCCCTTGCCCCCTCAAGTGAACCCGTAACGCGGGTACGGCCCGCTCACCGTGTGTTCGAAGTGCGCCATGCCACGGGCCCCGCCGGGCCCCGTCATCGTCATCGGGAACTCGGTCGGACCGAGCCGCCGCGCCGGCGGTACGTGTGGTGGTCCTGCCGGCGTCGCCGCGGGCGCGGTCTCGTAGCAGTCGTGCTCGACGACCAGCTCGCCACGGTAAATGCCGGGACCGAAGCCGTCATGCCAGCCGCGGTAGTAGCCACCGCCCTGCACATCGGCGGGGGTGCCGGCGAGTTCCAGCGAGTAGCGGCGCGTCGCGCCGTCCTCACCGTCGAGTTCGAGGGTGCCGCCGGCGGGCCAGCGCGAGCCCGGCAGGTATTCGAGCGCGTGACGCAGCCCGGTGAGACGTACCGAACGACCATCGGGGTAGTCGAGCCGCCCTTCGAAATCGAGCGCGCGGCCATCGGGACGCTCGTGCGTGTTCAGAAATCCACAGTGATCCTCGACCTCGAACGGTACCCACAGGCGCAGCGCGCGGCGCGCGGCCGGCGGCGTGTCGTGCTCGAGCCCCTTGATGCCGGTCGGCATCGCCATCGAGGACCGCACGCCCCAGGAGTGATCGCGCATGGCATGCCAGCCGTCGATGGTAAGCGTCTCCCCGGCGACCGTCGCCGTGCCCTGCGCGCGGCACACCTGGGTGTAGCGAATGAGATCGTTGACCACCGCGCCATACTTGAAGTGCTGGTACCTGTCCTCGACGAAGGGAGGCGACTGCACCGACAGCACGATGTCGAAGTCCAGCTCGGCGGCATTCGGCTCCGCAAACACGCGCAGGCGGCGCATCGGCTCGAGGACCTCGTAGTGAATCGGCCCCACCGCGAGGTCCTCGTACCGCGGGTGCAGCGCGCGCGAGGCGCGCACGACACGCTGGCGTCCGCCGTGCGCGACCGCGGCCCAGCCATCGATCACGTTGACGTTCGGATGCAGGCGCAGCCCGGTGAAGAAGTACCAGTCCTCGGCGTAGAAGGCGCAGAAGTAGCCGTCATTGAAATGCGCATCGGAGGTCGCGACGGTGGCGAACGGCGTCGGCGCCTGGTGAAAGGGGTAGTCGTCGAAGGGGCTCAGTCTCATCAATGGACTCCATGATGGCGCCGGGCACATGCCTGCTTCTTCTCAGCCTGAAGGGCACCCGGGCAGGTCATCTTAGCGAAGCGCTGCCCGAACGCGCGAGCCATGACCGCGTGCGCGACGCGGCCTTCGGGACGCACGGCGCGAGCGCTGTCGACAAGCCAGCGGCAGGCCCGCACGGAGTCTCGAGGCAACGCGCAGCCACGCCTCGACAGAGATTCCTCGCACTGGCATGCCGCAAGCAGTGTTCGCGCAGCCCCTCATCGACCCGGCTGGCGACATCACGCAAGATGGCCTGTATCGCGCGCGCCGCCGCCGCCGCTTCCATGCCAAACCGGAGACCTCGCCATGCCGCCACTCGCCCGCTTCGGACTCGACGACCAGGTCGTCATCGTCACCGGTGCCGGACGCGGCATCGGGCGCGTGATTGCACGCGAGGCAGCGGCCAGTGGGGCGCGCGTCGCCGTCGGCAGCCGCACGACCGCGGAGCTCGTCAGTCTCGCCGCCGAGATCGAAGCGACAGGTGGCGAATGCTTCCCGCATGCCCTCGACGTCAGCGACGTCGCTGCCATCGAGCGCTTCATGGACGCCGTCAGCGACCATTACGGGCGCATCGACGTGCTGATCAACAACGCGGGATACAACAAGATCGGGCCCTTGCTCGACACCACCGAAGCGCTCTACCGGGAGATCGTCGATGCCAACCTGAAGAGCGTGCTCTTCTGCAGCCAGGCAGCGGCGCGCCGCATGATCGCCCGCGGCCACGGCGGTGCCATCGTCAACGTGTCCTCGCAGGCGAGCGTGGTCGGCGCCCCTGGCCGCGGCATCTATTCCGGCGCCAAGGCCGGCGTCAACAATCTCTCGCGCACGATGGCCGCGGAATGGGCCGATCATGGCATCCGTGTCAACGTGGTAGCGCCGACGGTGACCCGCTCTCCGCTCGCTGAACAGGCGCTGCGCGACAGCCCCGCGTTCGCCGCATCGGTGCGCGAGCGCAACCTGCTGCGTCACGATCTCGCCGAGCCGGAGGAGATCTCGGCCCCGGTGATTTTCCTCGCCTCAGCCGCGGCCGCGATGATCACCGGGCAGGTGCTGGTCGTCGATGGCGGCTGGACCATCGTCTGATGCCGCACCGCGGGCGCGGTCGAGACCGGCGGCAACGGCGAGCGCCGGGGTGAAGCCGAGGTCGAGCAGCCACGCCAGGACGAGCGTTGCCGCCGCCAGCAGGCCGAACTCCGCCTGGCTCACCAGGGAGCCGGTGGTCAACGTCGCAAAGCCGAATGCGAGGCCGGCAGTGGTGAACGTCACCGGCCGCAGCACCGCGGCAAGGGCCTGCTCGAGCGCATCGCCGCCACGCCGTCGCGCGGCTTCGAGCCGCGCGAAGAAATGAATGCTGTCGTCGACTGCGATACCGAGCACGACCGCGGCAACGAGACTGGTGCTGAGATTGAGCGGTGTGCCGCTCCAGCCGAGGATGCCGAAGAAAGCGACGATGGGCAGCACGTTCGGCAACAGGGCGAGCAGCGCCAGGCGCAGGGAGCGGAACAGCGCGACGAGCACCAGCGCAATCGGCACGAGCGCGGCGAGCAGGCTCGTCACCTGGCCGTGCGTGACGTCGTCGAGCGTCTTCGCAATCAGCACGGAACTGCCGGTGACGCGGCCGCGCAGGTCTGCCGGCAGCATCTCCAGGCGCGCCTCGATGCGCCGTGTCAGGGCGTTCAGCTCGGCACTCGCGACCTGGCGCGCGCGCACCTGCAGCAAGGTGCTGGCGAACGCGCTGTCGGCGAAGCGGCGAATGTCGTCACTGGCGCCGAGCAGGATGAGGTGGCTCGCATGTGCGGCCGACGGTGGTACGGGGTCGTCATCGACCAGTTCCGGCGCGAGCGCGCGTTCGAGCTCCGCGATGTAATCGAGCAGCGTGTAGACACCGCCGATCTCGGGCTGCGCTTCCAGCCAGCGCGCGAGGGCGTCCAGCTCACGCAGCGCGGCCGGTGTCTTGAAGGCATCGGTAGCATCCGCCTCCAGCACCACCTGCAGCGGCACCGCGCCGGCGAAGGCTGCGTTGAGGCGATCGAAATTGCCGCGCACCGCGCTCGACGGGGCGAAATTCGCGAGGTAGTCGGTATTCACCTCGAGCCGCCCGATCCCGGCCAGCGAGACCGCCACCAGCAGCGCCCCTGCCGCGAGCAGGGCACCTCGACGCGTGCGCGCGAGGCGGGCCAGTGCCGGGACGAGGGGCGCTGCGCGCGACGCCCGCGGCGAGCGTGGCGCACGCGCAGCGAGAGCGAGCCCCGCCGGCACCACGGTCAGCGCCGCGGCCCAGGCGAGCGCGGTACCGAGCGCGGCAAACAGGCCGAAGGTGCGAATGGAAGGTATCGCGCTGGTGGCGAGCGCGGCGAAGCCGGCGATGGTGGTCAGCGCAGTCAGGCCCAACGGCCGGGCGACGTCGGCGAGCGCACAACGTACCGCCTGCGCACGCGTGCTGCCGCGCGCGAAGTGGCGGTCGAAGTCCGCCACGACGTGCAGCGCGTAGGCGAAACCGACCACGTAGACGGTCGGCGGTAACATCACCGTCACGTAGTTCAGCGCGTGCCCGGTGGCGACGAAGGCAGCCAGGGTGAGGGTGAGCGCGCTCGCGTTCGCCGCCAACGGCAACAGCACGCCGCGCCAGTGACGAAAGCCGAGGGCGGCGACCAGCAGTGTCACGCCGATGGCAAGCGGCAGCACGTGGTAGAGATCGGCGAGCAACAGGCGACTGATCTCGAGCCTGACGAACAGAGGCCCGGACAGGAACTGCTCGACCGCCCCCGCCTCGCTCGCCGAGGCACGCCCCACTGCGCTCACCAGCGCAATCTGCTCGGCGGCGGCGAGGCCGCGCTCGAGGCGCACCGCGATCAGCGCGCCACGCCCATCACGGGCCGCGAGATAGCCGGCATAGAGTGGATTGGCGAGCACCGCGTCGCGCACCGCCCGGGCCGCTGTCACGTCGCGCGGCAGCTCACCGAGGTAGGCGCCAACCTCGGTAAAGTCCTCGAAGACCCGTATCTGGAGGGCGCTGGCAAGGCTCTCGACATGGGCGACGCCGGGCAGCCGTTCGATGCGCCTGGTGAGCCGCTTGAAGGCGGCGAGCGTGTCGGGCGTGAACAGCGCATCACCGCGCCACACCACGAGCAGCAGATCGTCGCTCGCATAGCGCTCACGCACCGCCTCGAGCAGGGCGAGATCGGGACCGGAGGCCGGCAACAGCGCGCGAATCGAGGGGTCGACGCGCAGCGAAGGGCGCAACGATGGCCACTCGACGACGACGCGCAGCGCGGCAAGCACCGCGAACGCGACCAGCACGAGTATCAGCCACCAACGCACCGGTGATCGCATCGTCAGCGCGTACCCGGTGCGCGGTGCGCGCACCTAGCGCAGGTGACCTGTCGGCGCGACGTCGCGAGTGCGTCGAGCAGCGTGCAACGCGAGGCATCGATGACCCAATCGGGTGCTAGGCCGGGCGCAGACGGTTGCGCAGTTCGCGTCCGTCAACGCGATCATGGTCGTCCCCGGGGGCGTGCGGCTGGCGGACGATGCTTTCACAGGCGCTCAGTTACCGCGCCGCAATTCTCCGACCTCGAACAGTGACGCGTCGAGCTCGGGGTCGATCTCGACCTCCTCGACCAGGAACACCGTATGCGTCTCGTGCTTGTGATCGAACATGGTCGTACGGAAGGGAACCCATTTGCCATCGACCTCGCGGACCTCTTCGCGCGCCACCACGAGCTGTTTGCGCAGCTCGCCGTTCGGTGCGATGAAGTCGGTGCGCATCGGCAGGCACAGCCGCTGGTCGATCGAGAACCGCACCAGGCGGTAATGCGAGTTGTCGTCCGGCTTGACGGTCTCCAGCACGTACACGGGGTGACCCTCGATGACGTCATCCGCGACCCTGTCGACCTGCTCACGCTCGTCGACACGATAGAAGTACTGGAAATCCTCGTAGGTGAAGTCGGTGCCGAGCACCGAGCCGAAGAAGGAATCGCCGCTGACACGCCGCACCCGCTTGATTTTCGGCGAGTAGGTCATGAACGAGACCACGTCGCTGCGGCCGTCGTCACTGATCAGCACCGCGAGGCCGCGTTCGTCGGGCGGCTCGAGCACGCGCACCAGCACGCGCGATTCGCCGGCGATGTCGCGCTTCCACTGCACGCTGCGGCGAGACTCGCGCACGAAACCGTGCTTGTCGACGACCTCGACGGCCTGCAGCTGGGTCATCGTGTCGCTCGGCAGTGCGCGTTCGGCGCACGCACGGACTTCGGCATCGGCGATGCGCGAGGTGTCGAAGGCGGCCGCCCGGACTGCAACGAGGAGGCCGAGCAGGGCGAGGTGCCCGCGCCGTGCACGACGCGGGCCAGGAGGTCGAATCTCGAACATCGGCCGAGTATAGCGAGCGGAATCCCACGGCGCGGCGCCGCATGAAGAATCCGCGCAGCGCCATGCCGGGAATGCATGGCAGCGCACCCCTCGGCGGCGCCCCCCTCGGCAGAGGCTGCTTCGAACACCGCGCGCGGGCGCCCGCGCGCGCACGTGTGCCCGGGGCTGTGCTGTAATCACGCGGGCACCAGCGCGTCGCGCAGAGCGCGCAGGACGCCATATCACCGAATCAAACAAGGGGAGAAACGATGTACAAGGTCCTGGTGGAACGCACCGTCGATATGCCACGCAAGCAGGTCTTCGACCTGCTCATGCAGTTCGGCGGTCTGGAGAAGATACTGCCCGACATGATCGAGTCACTGGAAGTGACCGGCTCGGGTATCGGCGCGCTGCGCACGGTCAAGCTGAAGGGCGGCGGCACCGTCATCGAGCGCCTCGACGTCGGCTACGACGAGCGCGTGTTCGGCTACACCATCACGTTCAATGACGCCATGCCGTTCGAGAATTATTGCGCAGTGGTGACGCTGGAAGACGCTTCCGGTGGCAAGACCCGCGCGTGTTGGGGCAGCAACTGGGATGCCAAGGGCGCCAGCGAAGACGAGATCAAGCCGATGTTGAACGATCTCTACGGTGCCCTGCTCGACGGCCTGCACAAGGTCGCCTGACGCGAGCACCGACCCCAACGCGCCTGCGGCGCGGGGCACGGAGCGATGCAGACCACGCCGCGGTGCGCCTCCTCAGGGTCGCGCACCGCGCTACTGCTGCAGCGCGCGCAGGTGGGCGACGAGCGCGATGATGCGTGCACGCACGCGCTTGTCGTCAGCGTCGCCACCCGACCACAACGCGCCCCAGATGGGCATGTCGCGCGTCCCATGCGCAATCGGAATGCGACGCCCATCGATCACCGAGCGGATCCGTGCCGCAGGAAATTCGCCCGCGTTGCGCGCGGCGAGCGTCGTGAGGTCTGGTGGTGCGGTCTTCAGGAGCGGTGCATAGGGACCACCGCCGCGTCCGTCACTGCCGTGACAGACCGCGCAATTGGCAGCGAAAGCGGTCGCCCCCGCTTCTTCACCACTCTCATTGCCGTCGGCCGCAGCTGGCGCCGGCCCGAGCGCCATGAGCAGCAGGCCCAACCGGACGTACCTCTTTGTCCACATGTACCCCACCCTCCTCGTTGATTTCAAAGACTAAGCCCACGCCATCCCGCCACCTTGACCAACGTCAAGCGGGCTACGCGCTCAGCGCCTGGGCAGGGTACACAAGCCCTTGTAAATCCTGCAGGTAACGCGTCACGACGACGCCCTGCCGACGACCACCGGCGGCCGCAAGTACACAGCCTCACGGGCGCCGTGCGCGGCGGCCACGTCGGGCACGCGAGACAGATGCCGGGAACATCCTCGCCGCTTCGGCACCTAATTGAGTCAAGAACACGTTGGCAGGCCGGGAATGCGCCGCCGTGGCGAACCAACGGCCGGAAATATGCATGCCAACCGGCCAAGACGCCGCAGCCAGGGAGATCCAGGGTGACCGAGACGCAACAGAGCACGCGCATCGCGCACGAGTTCGTCGACGCACTGACGAGCTATTCCAAGCAACACCAGGCCCAGCAATGGGCTGGCGATTTCCGCGCCTTCATGAGCGAGGTGCTGCCCACCGCGCCGGCGCGCGTCGCGCGCCTGAGTCATGAATACATGTGGGACATGCTGTGCTGGCAGCGAGAACACGGCGACGACGGCGGCAGCCTGTTCGAGCACGAACTGTTCGGCATCGACCGCGCCCTGTCGCGCGTGATGGAGTACTTCAAGGCCGCCAGCGCCGGCTCGGATGTCGGGCGCCGCCTGCTGCTGCTGCTCGGACCGCCGTCCGGCGGCAAGTCGACACTGGTCATCCTGCTCAAACGGGCGCTCGAGGCCTACAGTCGCACCGACGAGGGCGCGCTGTACTGCGTGGATGGCTGCCCGGTACATGAGTCACCGCTCAACCTCGTACCGCACGCGCTGCGGGCCGAATTCCGCGAACATTACGGCCTCGACATCCGTGGCGAGGTCTGTCCGTGGTGTGAAGCGCGCCTGCGCGACGAGTTCGAGGGCGACTTCATGCGCATGCCGGTGCGCCGGCTGTTCCTCGCCGAGGCCGCGCGCAGCGGGGTCGGTACCTATGCGCCACACGACCCGAGCACCGCCGATATCGCCGACCTCGTCGGCTCCGTCGACCTCGCCAAGGTTGCCGAGATCGGCGACGAGGGCGACCCGCGCGCCTGGTCGTGGTCGGGGGCTGTCTACGCCGCCAGCCGCGGCATGCTCGAAATGATCGAGATCCTCAAGGTCAAGCGCGAATTCCTCTACCTGCTGCTGACGCTGACCCAGGAGAAGAACGTCAAGGTCGCGCGGTTTCCGCTCATCTACGTCGACGAGACGGTGGTCGCACACACCAATCTCGCCGAGTTCAACAAGTTCCTGCAGGAGAAGGAGAACGAGGCCCTGCTCGATCGGATGGTCATCGTGCAGATCCCCTACACGCTGTCCTACCGTGACGAGGCACGCATCTACGACAAGCTCATCAAGGGCGCGCGCACCTTCCGCGACGTGCATCTCGATCCCCATGCGCTACGCGTCGCCGCAGTCTTCTCCATCCTGACGCGCCTGGAGCCCTCCGAACGCCCCAATCTCGACCTGTCGAAAAAGGTGCGCCTGTATGCCGGCGAAGACGCCGAAGGCTTCTCGGCGGTGGAGACCACGCGCATCCGCGCGGAGGCCCCGCAGGAAGGTCTGACCGGCGTCAGCCCGCGCTTCGTCGTCAACGCGCTGTCCACCGCCATCACGCGCAGCGAGGTATCGAGTCTCACCAGCATGGAAGTGCTGCTCGCGCTGAAGGATGCCATCGAATCCGACGCGCGCATGTCGGGCGAGGCCAAGCGGGCCTGGACGGACTTTCTGGTCACCACGCGCAAGGACTTCTACAACCGCTGGGTCAAGGATGACGTGCACAAGGCGCTGTTCACTTCCTTCGAGGGCGAGGCGCAGGAACTGCTCGAGAAATACCTCGACGAGGTCGAGGCGACGCTCGACGGGCGCGAGGTCAAGGATCCGATCACCGACGATTCGCGCCCGCCCGATGAGCGCTTCCTGCGCTCCGTGGAGGAGAAGATCAACATCTCCGAGTCGGGCAAGGACTCGTTCCGCCAGGAAGTGGTGCGCAAGGCGATGGTCGCTTTCAAGGCGGGTGAGCGTTTCACGCTCGACAGCCACTCGCGCCTGCACGAGGCCGTGGAGCAGTACCTGTTCGAGGAACGACGCGACGTGCTGCGCCTGGTGACTTCGGCAGCGCGCCCCGACGACGACGCGCAGCAGAAGATCGGCGCCGTGCAACAACGCCTCGTGGCCGAGTACGGCTACGACGAGCACAGCGCGCGGGAAGCGCTCAACTACGTCACCACGCTGCTCTCGCAGGAGTGACGCGACAAGGCTGCACCCGATCATGGCTGACGCTGACAAGCCCGGTTCCCCGACGAACCTGCCCTGGTACGACCTCTTCTCGCGTGGCGCACGCGACTGGCTTCGCCACAACGACAAGGTGCGCGAATCAGTGCGCGATCAGCTGCCGCGACTCATCTCCGACGCGCGTATCGTCGACACACGTGGCGGCCAGCGCCTGCGCGTGCCGGTGCGTCTGCTCGAGCATTACCGTTTCACCCTCAACCGCGAAGCCGAATCGCATGGCGTCGGCCAGGGCGAGGTAGAGCCGGGAGACGTACTGCGCCAGGCGCGCCGCCCGGGTGGCGGTGACGAGGCCGGCGCCGGCGGCAACGCCGAGGGCGGCATCGAGTTCGTCGTGGAGCTGACCGTCGATGATGTCGTCGACTGGCTGTGGGAGGAACTCGAGCTGCCCAACCTCGAAGACAAGCACGGTGGCATGGAGGAGGACGATCTCGTGCGCGAGGGCTGGGATCGACGCGGCGCGCGCTCGCGCCTCGATCGGCGCCGCTCGCTGAAGGAGTCGATCAAGCGACGTGCCGTGGTGCGCGACGGTCCCCTGATGAGCAACGAGGATCTGCGCTTCCGCCAGCTCGTCGAGCGGCGCCGGCCGGCGCAGAAGGCGGTGGTGTTCTTCATCATGGACGTATCCGCCAGCATGACCCAGCGCGACCGCCAGCTCGCCAAGACCTTCTTCTTCTGGGTCGTACAGGGCCTGCGCCGCCAGTATCGCGAGCTCGAGTGCGAATTCGTCGCCCACACCGAGCGCGCATGGCGCTTCGCCGAGCGCGAGTTCTTCGAGGTTGCCGGCAGCGGCGGCACCATCGCCTCCACCGCCTACACGCTGGTCGACGAACTCATCCGCGAGCGCTACCCGCCGGCGGCCTACAACATCTACACCTTCTACGCCTCCGACGGCCACAATTTCCCCCCCGATCGCGAAGCTGCGCGCGACGCCATCGGGCAGGTCTGCGCGGTCGCCAACTTCAGCGGCTTCCTCGAGGTCGCGACCGCCGGTGCGCCGCTCGAGGCGAGCGAGATGCTGCGCCTGTTCAACGAGCTCGGGCAGGTTCACCAGCGCAGCGGCAGTTCGCGCCTGCGTCGCGATGCCGACGTGTGGGATGCCATCAAGGCCTTCTTCGCGCGCTCCGCACAAGCCGCCTGAGATATCGCCATGACACCCGATCTCAAGGACACCATCGCGCGTCTCGAAGAACTCGCCGTCGGCAGCGGACTGGTCTACGACCCGGTCGATTTCGAAGAAGTGCCGGACAGCTTCATGATGGAAATCGCCGTCTACGGCTTACCGGTACGCATGCCGCACTGGTCGTTCGGCGTGCGCTACATCTACCAGCTCGTGCAGCACCGCATGGGCAACTCACGGCTGTTCGAAGTGGTCTTCCCCGGCAATCCCAACCGCGCCTACCTGGCCGATCGCAACACCTATGACGAGAACACGCTCGTCTCGGCCCACGTGCTCGGCCATGCCGACTTCTCGCGTAACAACCTGCTCTTCCGCAAGAGCCGCGAGCAGGTCGGTGGGCGCATCGTCGAGCAGGCGGCGGCGCACGCGCGACGTATCGAAGAAGCCATCGAGCGCCACGGGCTCGCCCGCGTCGAGGCCGTGCTCGATGCCGCTCTTGCGCTCGAGCAGCACATCGACGTGACGCGCGACGTCAGCCGCCCACCGTATCCGACCTCGACGCCCCCCCGTGAAAGCAGCGGCGCCGATCCGTTCCTCGCACGCTATCGCGAACTCGCCGGCGAGGCCGCCGACAGCACGGCGGACACGCCCACCCGCCCGACCCTGCCGCCGGTGCCGGAACGCGACTTGCTCTGGCTGATCGCGCACTACGCCCCCGACCTCGAAGGCTGGGAGCGCGACATCTTCCTCGCCGTGCGGGAGGAATCGTTCTACTTCCATCCCGTGTTCGCCTGCCAGATCATGAACGAGGGCTGGGCCTGCTACTGGCATGCGCGCCTCCTGCGCGAGGCCGGCTTCCTGCCCCAGCACGTCTACCTCGATGCCATCAAGGCGCACTCGGACGTCGTGCGCCCGTACGCCGGCGCACAGGAAGTGACGCTCGCCATCAACCCGTACCACGTCGGCTTCCACATGTGGGAGCGGCTGGTCGACCGCCACGGACTTGCCGCGGCGCGCGAGATCATGGCACAGGATGACGATTTCGCCTTCGTGCGCAACCACCTCGACGAATCGCTCGCCGAGGACCTCTCGTTGTTCGACTTCCACGCGCGCGCCTCCGGCGAGATTCGCGTCGGCGATTGTGACATCGACAGCATTCGCGAGCAGATCCTCGCGCCCAAGTTCAATTTCGGTGCGCCGACCGTGCACGCCGTACACATCGCGACCGATGGCACCCTCGAACTCGTTCACGACCACGTTCGCGACGGCCGCGGACTCGCGCTGGACCGTGCCTGCCGCGTGCTCGAGTACATCGTGCGCATGTGGCGCCGCCCGGTCCAGCTCGAAACCATCGACGCCACCGGCCGTCCCCACGTCATCGCTCTCGACGCCAGCGGCCACCCGCGCTGAGTCGTGGCGACAACGCGCGCCCGCAAAGGCGCGCCACCAATGAACTACAGGATGTCGCGCGGTCGCGTTAGACTCAGCGCTATTCCTCACCCGAGCCCGACATATGACCCGCTCCCCCCTGTTCCTGGCCTTGTTCCTCGTCACGCTCATCGGCTTCGTTGCAGGCAGCCCCGACGCCCACGCCAAGCGCTTCGGTGGCGGCGGCTCGTTCGGCGGCAAGTCGTCGTTCAGCACGCCGTTCAAGCGTCCTGCAGCAGCGCCCGCACGCAGCCCGCGCCAGCAGCAGGCCGCGCAACAGAACGCGTCCGCGCGCCAGGGCCTGGCCCAGCGCGGCGGCCTG
Organism: Gammaproteobacteria bacterium; assembly: GCA_040220855.1. Lineage (GTDB taxonomy): Bacteria > Pseudomonadota > Gammaproteobacteria > JACKNG01. The sequence continues at coordinate 26,578 of JAVJVZ010000015.1, forward strand.
ATGGGCATGCTCGGCGGGCTCGCCATCGGCGGCCTGCTCGGTGCGCTGTTCTTCGGCGGCGCGTTCGAGAACATCAATTTTCTCGACATCCTCGTCTTCGGCGCCATTGCTTTCATGTTGTTCAAGCTGCTCGCGGCGCGCAGCGCGCGGCCGGCGACGCGTACTGCCGGAGGCGGCTTCAGCAGCGCCGGTGGCACGGCCGAAGCGCCACCCGTGCAGGGCAGGAGCGGCAGCGGCTTCGACAGCGCCGACTGGTTCCGCGGCGGCAACGCGACCGCCGGCACCGCCAGCCCCGACGCGCCCGCGGCGAGCGCGCTCGCCGTACCGACCATTCCGGCCGACTTCGACAGCGACGGTTTCCTCGTTGGCGCGCGCAACGCCTATCACGACCTGCAGCGGGCCTGGGACGCGCGTGACCACGACACCCTGCGCGGCCTGACCACCGCGACCATGTACCGCGAAGTCAGCGCACGCCTCGACGAGCTCGGCGACGACAACCGCACCGACGTCCTCAAGGTCGAGGCGGAGCTGCTCGAGGTACAGGATCTCGGCGAGATGCTCGAAGCCACCGTGTTGTTCGACGCACTGCTGCGCGAGGATGCCGGTACCCGCCCGCACCAGGTGCGCGAGGTGTGGCATTTCACGCGTGCGCGCGACAGCGCCCGTCCGACCTGGTACCTGGACGGCATCCAGCAGCTCGCCGACGACTGACACCGTCGGCGCGCAGCGGATACGGCGGCAAGGAACGGGGTGCGAGCGGCTAGCCCGTTCCGGCAGGATGCCAGCCATGAGACAGCCCCGCCTCCCCCTTGTGCACACGCCCTGTGGCGCCGTCGTTCGCATCGTCTCCCGCACCGCGAGGCTCCGCGCCATTGCGTACGGGCTGGTGACGGGCGCGGCGCTCGTCACCGCGCCATTCACGGTCTGCGCCGTCGACGCCGTCTACCCGCCCGGCCAGTACGAACTCGCGTGGCAGACCGTCATGCCGCACCTCGACGAGATGCGCCGCATCACCGATCGCGAGACAGCCTGCCTCGATGGCGATCCGCAGGGCCTGTTTCCGGTTCTGCGCCAACCCGCGCTGCGTGGCTGCCGTCTCCAACCCCTCGACGGCGGGCGCTGGCAGCTCACCTGTCGCAGCGCAGCAGTGGCAAGCGGCAGTGCAACGCTGGAAAACACCGGTGCCGGTATCAGCGGTGACCTCGCGATCAAGATGGGCGGCAAGAACATGACCTTCAGTCAGCACGTCACGGCGACGCGACGCGGCAGCTGTACGTCGCGCTGAACCGAGCCGCGCTTCAGGCGGCGTCGTGAAAGATCACGCCGAGCGCATGGCGCTCGCCGCGGTGCACTTCGCTAACGCCATGGCGCACGTTCACGCTGTAGTCGCCCCGTGTCCCCGCCACCGGCCGCGTGCGCACCGGAAACACCACCGCGTCGCCACGCGCCAGTGACACCACGCGTGCGCGCGACTGCATCCGCGGGCGCTGCTCGGTGAGCACGAATTCGCCGCCGTCGAAATCGCTCCCCGGGGCTGACAACAGCACCGTCACCTGCAGCGGGAACACCTCCTCGCCGTAGAGATCCTGGTGCAGACAGTTGTAATCGCCGGCCCGGTAGCGCAACAGCAAGGGCGTTGGCCGGGCTTGGCCGGCGGCGTGGCAGCGGTCACGATAGGCGGCATGGTCGCCCGGGTAACTCCCGGCCTCGCCGAGCCGCTCCCGCCAGCGGTTGGCAATCTGCGCGAGCGGCGGGTAGAGCATCTCACGCAGTCGCGCGACCAGCGGCGGCAGGGGCTCGGCGAAGTACTTGTACTCGCCGCGCCCGAAGTTGTGGCGGGCCATGACGACGTGACTGCGAAAGCGATCGGTCGCGTCGAACAACGCCGCGAGCGAGCGGCACTCTGCGCTGCTCAGCAGGCCCGGCAGACGGGCATGCCCCGCGGCCTCGATCGCGCTCGCGAGGGTTGCGGCGTCGGGCAGCGTGGCAGCCGGCTGCGCCGCGCTCACTCGCGCGCCTCGCGCGCGAGCAAGGCACGCTTGCGCTCCACCCCCCAGCGGTAACCGGACAGTGCGCCGTCGGTGCGCACCACGCGATGGCAGGGAATGGCGACGGCCAGCGTATTGCTGGCGCAGGCGCGCGCCACGGCGCGCACCGCGGCCGGCTGGCCGATCGCGGCGGCGATCTCGGCATAGCTCGCCGTCCGCCCGGCCGGAATCGCCCGCAGGGCTTGCCAAACGCGCTCCTGGAACGCGGTGCCGCGGACGTCGAGCGGCAGCTCGAGCCCATCCTGCGGCGCCTCGACGAACGCGATGACGCGCGCCACGACGGCCTCGAAGTCGCCGTCGCCGCCAATCAGCTCGGCTTGGTGAAAACGCTCCTCGAGAGCGTGGACGAGTGCCTCGGGATCATCGCCCAGGCTGATCGCGCACACGCCTTGATCGCTGGCTGCGACGAGAATGGCACCGAGACTGCACGCCCCGACCGCGAAGTGGATGCGCTCGCCGGCGCCGCCCGCACGGAACGTACGCGGGGTCATGCCGAGCGCACCGCGGGTGGCGGCATAGAAGCGTCCGTTCGAATTGAAACCGGCGGCGTACAGCGCGTCGGTCACGCGCTGGTCGCGGCCGAGCTCGGTATGCATGCGCTCGCGGCGCCGCGCCTCGGCGTAGGCCCGCGGCGTGACCCCGGTAACGCGACGGAACAGGCGATGGAAGTGCCACGGACTGTAGCCGAGTTCGGCGGCGAGATCGGCGAGCCGTGGTGGACTCTCGGCCGCCTCGATGAGTGCACAGGCGCGTGCAACGAGCGCGGCTTCGGCCGCCGCGTGACCCGGCCCTTGCGGGCGGCACCGCCGACAGGCGCGAAATCCGGCAGCCGCGGCGCCGGCCGCGGTGGCGAAGAAGCGCACGTTCTCGCGACGCGGGCGTCGCGACGGGCAGCTCGGACGGCAGAATACGCCGGTCGTACGCACGGCATAGACGAAGCCCCCGTCGGCGGCGGCGTCGCGCGCACACACCGCCGCCCAGCAGACCGCGTCGGCAGGCCGTGCCTCGCTCGCAGCGTCGGGTGTGGGGGTGGATTCGGTGGCAATCGGCATCGTGTTCTGCATGCTACTCCTCCGGTGGCTGCCCACCAATCGACGAGGCGGCAAGGATCGCGCAGCAGACGACCCTGCACAGCCCGGAGCTTGCGCCCGAATTCGCCCGTGTACGGCCCCCGCGTAGCGACTTGCACCGGCCCGATCGCCCCCGGACAATACAGGCCCGCCAGACACACCGGAGGTCCCGATGAGCGAAGCCGCTCCTGCCGCCGTGCCCAGCGACGGCGTCACCTGCGACGTTACCGACGGCATCGCCACGCTCACCCTCGCCCGGCCACAGCGCTTCAACACGCTGACCAGCGAAGTCATCGCGGCGCTTTCCGCGCACCTCGCAGCAATCGCCGACAACGCCGACGCGCGCGTGGTCATCCTGGCCTCGACCGGCAAGGCCTTCTCGACCGGCCACGATCTCAAGGAGATGAACGCCCACCGCGAAGAGGCTTTCTACCGCCGCCTGCTCGCCGACTGCTCGCGCATGATGCAGGCCATCGTTGCCCTGCCACAGCCGGTCATCGCGCAGGTCCAGGGCATTGCCACCGCGGCCGGCTGCCAGCTCGTCGCCACCTGCGACCTCGCCGTCGCCGCGGCAAGCGCGCGCTTTGCCACCAACGGCATCCAGAACGGTCTCTACTGCGCCACGCCCGCGGTCGCGCTGAGCCGGGTGGTGGCACGCAAGCATGCGCTCGAGATGCTTCTGACCGGTGACTTCATCGACGCCGCGCGCGCCGCCGAGATCGGACTCGTCAATCATGTCGTCGACGACAGCGCACTGGCGGCCGAGACCCGCGCGCTGGCCGCGCGCATCGCGGACAAGTCGCAGTTCGCCGTGCGGCTGGGCAAGGTCTCGTATTATCGCCAGGCGAACCAGGGGCTCGACACCGCGTACCGCGGCGCCTCGGAGGATCTCGTCTGCAACCTCATGAGCGCGGACGGCCAGGAAGGCATCGACGCGTTCATCGAGAAGCGCAAGCCGACCTGGCAGGACCGCTGACCGATCACACACGCCACCGCGCGACCGGCGACCGCGGGTCGCGACGGGACCATACCACTCAATATCGCAACGCTTGGGGAGTTAGCCACGCATGAACGACCGCTCGTCGAACCCGTACGAACTCGATCTCGACCAGGTCCCGGCCAATTTCGTCCCGCTGTCACCGCTGAGCTGGCTCTCGCGCTCGGCAGCGGTCTACCCGGATCGCCTCGCGGTCGTGCACGGCGAGCGGTGCTTCACCTGGGCCGAGACCTTCAGCCGCTGTCGCCGCCTGGCCTCGGCGCTCGAGCGTCGCGGTTACGGCATCGGTGACACGGTCGCCGTCATCGCGACCAACATCCCGGCGTTCTACGAAGGCCTGTTCGGCATTCCCGCCGCGGGCGCGGTGATCAATCCGATCAACATCCGCCTCGATGCCGACGCCATCGCCTTCATCCTCGACCACGGCGAAGCCAAGGTGGTGATGACCGACACCGAGTTCGCGCCGACGGTGCGCGAGGCGCTCACCAAGTGCAAGGCCAGGCCGCTCGTCATCGACATCGCCGACGAGGACGCCCCCTGCCACGACCGTATCGGCGAGATCGAGTACGAGGACTTCCTCGCCGAGGGCGACCCCGAACACCCATGGACGCTGCCGGCGAACGAGTGGCAGGCGATGGCGCTGTGCTACACCTCCGGCACGACCGGCAATCCCAAGGGAGTGGTCTATCACCATCGCGGTGCCTATCTCAATGCGCTCGGCTGCGCGATGGCCTGGAACATGACCCACCACCCGGTCTACCTGTGGACATTGCCGATGTTCCACTGCTGTGGCTGGACCTTCCCATGGACCATCGCCGCCTTTGCCGGCACCAACGTGTGCCTGCGCCGCATTGCTGCAAAGAACATCTACGATGCCATCGACGAACACGGCGTGACGCATTTCTGTGGCGCGCCGATCGTACTGAACTTCATCGTCAACGCGGCCGAGCATGAGAAGAAGCCGCTGCCGCACACCGTCGAAGTGATGACGGCCGGCGCCGCGCCGCCCGCCGCGGTGCTGAAAGCCACCGCCAAGGCCGGCTTCCACATCACCCACACCTACGGATTGACCGAGGTCTACGGCCCGGCCACCTTCAATGCACCGCAGGACTGGTGGGCGGATCTCGACGAGGACGAGTACGCCGAGACGTTGATTCGCCAGGGCGTGCGTTACCAGGTGCTCGAAGATCTCGAGGTGATGGACCCGGAGACGATGACACCGGTGCCGCGCGACGGCGAGACGCTCGGCGAGATCATGTTCAAGGGCAACGTGGTCATGCGCGGCTACCTGAAGAACAAGAAGGCCACCGAGGAATCGCTGGCGGACGGCTACTTCCACTCGGGCGACCTGGCGGTCATGCATCCGGACGGCTACCTCCAGATCAAGGACCGTTCCAAGGACATCATCATCTCCGGCGGCGAGAACATCTCCTCGATCGAAGTCGAGGAAGCGCTGTACAAGCACCCCGACATCCTCGAGGCTGCGGTGGTCGCGCGCCCCGATCAGAAATGGGGTGAAACACCCTGCGCCTTCGTCACGCTCAAACCCGGCGCGAAGGACCTCAGCGCCGAGGACATCATCGCCTACTGCCGCGAAAAGCTCGCCCACTTCAAGGCGCCCAAGACCATCGTCTTCACCGAGCTACCGAAGACTGCGACGGGCAAGATCCAGAAGTTCAAGCTGCGCAAGGAAGCCGAGGACATGGGCTCGCCCTGAGCCACCCTGCCCTGGCCGGCGACTTATCCCCAACAGGGTCAGACACCTGTGGGTAAGTCGCCGGGGAGTGGCGTGTCTCAGGTGAACAGCCAGGGCGCCTCGGCGCGGCGGCGGTCCTCGTAGGCGCGGATGTCCTCGGCGTACTGCAGGGTCACGCCGATGTCGTCGAGGCCCTGCAGCAGGCGCTCCTTGATCCCGGCGCTGATCTCGAAGGCGAAGCGTTCGCCGCTCGGCGTGGTCACCGTCTGCGCTTCGAGATCGATCGTCAGCGCATAGCCCTCGGTGGCGACGACCTCGTCGAACAGGCGGTCGACCACGGCCTCCTGCAGCACGATCGGCAACAGGCCGTTCTTGCACGAATTTCCATAGAAGATATCGGCGAAGCTCGGTGCGACGAGCGCGCGGATGCCATAGTCGAACAATGCCCACGGCGCGTGCTCGCGCGATGAGCCACAGCCGAAGTTGTCGCGCGCGAGCAGGACGCGAGCGCCCTGGTAGCGCGGCTGGTTGAGCACGAACTCCGGGTTCTTCGGGCGCTGGCTGCAGTCCTGGTCCGGCTCACCCTTGTCGAGGTAACGCCACTCGTCGAACAGGTTGGGACCGAAGCCGCTGCGCTTGATCGACTTCAGGAACTGCTTGGGAATGATGGCGTCGGTATCGACATTGGGGCGGTCGATCGGCACCACCAGGCCGGTCATGCGGGTGAAGGCTTCCATCGTGCTCAGAACTCCCGGACGTCGACGAAGTGGCCGGCAATGGCGGCCGCGGCGGCCATCGCCGGGCTGACCAGGTGGGTGCGGCCACCGCGCCCCTGGCGCCCCTCGAAGTTGCGGTTGGAGGTGCTCGCGCAGCGCTCGCCCGGCTCGAGCTGGTCGGGGTTCATGCCGAGGCACAGCGAGCAGCCCGGCTCGCGCCACTCGAAACCGGCGGCGCGGAAGACCTCGTCCAGCCCCTCGGCCTCGGCCTGCTGCTTGACCAGGCCGGAGCCCGGTACGACCAGCACGGCCCTGACACTGGCCGCCTTGTGCCGCCCCTTGATGACGGCCGCCGCCTCGCGCAGGTCCTCGATACGCGAGTTGGTGCACGAGCCGATGAAGACCTTGTCGACCGGGATGTCGGTGATGTCGGTCCCCGGTTGGAGGTCCATGTACTTGAGCGCGTTCATCAGGCCGCTGCGGCGCGTCTCGTCCTCGATGCCGCGCGGATCGGGTATTGCGCCGGCCACCGGCACCACCATTTCCGGCGAGGTGCCCCACGACACCTGCGGCTGGATCTCGGCGGCGTCGAACACGTGTTCGGTATCGAAACGTGCACCGTCGTCGGTGCAGAGCTCACGCCATGCGGCGAGCGCGCGGTCCCAGTCGGCGCCTTGCGGTGCCAGCGGACGACCCTGCACGTAATCACGGGTGACGTCGTCGAAGGCGATGAGCCCCGCGCGACCACCGGCCTCGATCGACATGTTGCACACCGTCATGCGCCCTTCCATGCTGAGCGCGCGAATCGCTTCGCCGGCGTACTCCATGGTGTGACCGGTCGCCCCGGCAGTACCGATGGCACCGATGACGTGCAGGATGAGGTCCTTCGCCGTCACCCCGGTCGGCAGCGTGCCGTTGACGGTGATGCGCATGTTCTTCGCCTTGCGCAGCACCAGGCATTGCGTGGCGAGGACGTGTTCGATCTCGGAGGTGCCGATGCCGAACGCCAGCGCGGCCAGCGCCCCGTTCGTCGCCGTGTGCGAGTCACCGCAGACGATGGTCATGCCGGGCAGGCTCCAGCCCTGCTCGGGCCCGGTCACGTGCACGATGCCCTGGCGCAAATCGCCGATGTCGTAATGGGTGATGCCGTAGCGCTTGCAGTTGCGCGTCAGCGTTTCGAGCTGCACGCGCGCGACCGGGTCGGTGATATTGGTGATGTCGACGGTCGGCACGTTGTGGTCGGATACAGCCTTGGTCGCGCCCACCCGCCATGGCGCGCGCCCGGCGAGTTCGAGGCCTTCGAAGGCCTGCGGCGAGGTGACTTCGTGAGCGATGTGGCGGTCTATGTAGATCAGCGCGGAGCCGTCGTCGAACTCGCGCACCACGTGCTGATCCCAGAGCTTGTCGTAAAGGGTTTTCGCGGCCATGAATGTCAGGTGGGGTCAGGGGGACGGCGATTCTACCACCTCCATCGATGCCGGGCCGGGCGGAACTCGGGTACACTCCCGCCGTCGAAATGACCGTGACACCCCGCTGCCGCCGACCCCCGAGGCCCCGCCCGACCATGCGCCGAATCGTCCCGCTCACCCTCGTACTCGCACTCGCAACCGGCGTCGCCCGCGCGGACTTCAATGACGGTGTGGTTGCCCTCATGATGGGCAATTACGACCAGGCGCTGCAGACCTTCGTGCCGCTCGCCGAGACCTCGGATCACGCCTTTGCGCAGTATTTCCTCGGCCGCATGTACGCGGCCGGCCAGGGTGTGGAGAAGAACGCGGAGACTGCCGCCGAGTGGTATCGCAAGGCCGCCGAGAAGGGCGTTGCCGATGCGCAGGTGCGACTCGGCGAAATGTACGAGAACGGCGAGGGCGTGCCGGCGGACATGGAGTACGCCTTTGGCTGGTACAGCGTCGCCGCCCATCTCGGCAACCCCAAGGGCAACGAGGGCCGCGAGCGCGCCACGGCAGGACTGTCCGCCGCGGAACGGGTCGAGGCCGAGAAGCTCGCGCGCGAATTCATCAAGCAGTACGGCGACATCCCGCGGAGCACCGCACGCCAGCAGTGAACGCTGCGTGCTCGGGCGCTGCCGCGAGCCCGATGGCCGCTCAGACCGTGAGGCTGACGTAGCTCCCGCGCGGGAAGGACGTTTCTGCGCCGCCCATCTGTTCGATCATGCGGTTGAGCGCGAGCGCCGGTACGCGCAGAGACTGGTGACGCGCCTCGCGCCACTGCCAGGCCCGCTCGGCGCCGTCATGGACATGGCCGTTGCCATGCCGTGGCGCCGTGGCAGGCCGCAGGCGCGAGGCTGCGAGCTGCGCCGTGCCGCGCGTTTCGGCGCTGCCCCGGATTCGGTAGCTCGTGCTCGTCACTGCCACGTGCCCACTCCTGTTCTGGCTGTCGGTCCGCCGCTGCGCGGCCTGGTCGGCTGTCTGGCCGGCTCCAGGCCGGGCCACGAGGGCCAATCATGCCGCAATCGCAGGTCGATGGCGAGCACGGCGTGCGGATGCCACTGCCGTGGTCTCAGAAGCGCCGGTGCAGGGTCGGCAACACCACCTCGCCCAGCCACTCGACAGCACCATCGGGGCCGATGCGCACGTTGGCAGCGAGACCCGCCGCGGACCCCGGCGCGCCAAGGTCATTGAGCTCGAAGCCCTCGATTTCTTCCTCGAGTTCCTCGAAACCGTCGAATTCATCGAGTTCCTCGAACGCAGGTTCCTCGAAGGCCGGATCCTCGAATGGCGCCTCTGTCGCCTCCGCCGGTGGCGCGAGAGGCTCGGCCTCCTCGCCGGCCTCTTCGAAGTCGTCGGGTTCCTCGAGCGCCGGCTCGAGCGGTGCGAACAGCTCCCCGGCATCTTCCTCGAGCGGCTCGAACGCCTCGGCGGGCGCCTCCCCGGCCGCTTCGTCGGCGGGTTCGAGCACTTCCTCGGCTTCGATGACATCGTCGAAGCCGTCCTCGAACTCCTCACCGAAGGTCTCCTCGAATTCGTCTTCGAAATCGTCGCCGAACTGCTCCGCCTCCTGCGCCTCGAGATAGGCCTGCAACTCGCCCTGGTAATCGAGGAATCGCACCAGCTGCTCGCGGTAGCCGTCGAGCAGGCGGCGCCCCTCGTCGGCCTCGATGCGCCGCTCGGCGACCAGCTTCTCGAGCTCGGTGATGCGGGCTTCGAGCCCCTCGATGAGCGTGGCGAGCTCGGCCGCGGTCACGCTCGGCGCACAGCCTTCGGCGTCCTCGCACTGGTCGAGCGACAACGCGATACCGTTGCCGATGACGCCGAACAGCGAGAGATCCTCCTCGAACAACGACGCGTCGACGAAGGCCACGGCCTGCAGCACCGAGAGCACCGCGGCCGGGTTGGGGAAGGATACGCGTACGTTCTGGAACAGGCTCGACGCGTTGGGCAGCCCGAGCAGCTCGGCGATCGAGGCCGCCAGCGCCGAATCCGGAATGCTGATGGCCGAGTCGGTCGCGTTCGAACGGACGTTGAAGGTGACCTGCTGCACGGCGGCTGTGTCGCTCTGGGCGACCGCCACCTCGCCGCGCGCGAGATTCATGATGATGTTGTCGGTATTGAGAACCTCGTTGGTCGCCGCGAAGGTCGCGCGGCCGCCGGTGAAGGTGACCGTCCCGCGTGCCGGACCGGTGATGTTGCCGGGTTCGGTGCCGTCGGCGAGGCCGTCGAATACCGTCGCCGGCCGCAGGCGTGCCTCCTGGCCGAGCGCGAAGAAAGCGAATTCGCCGCCGCCAGGCCCGCCGGCAGTGACCTCGAGTGCGCCGCCATCGGTGGCGGCGGCAAACTCGAGCGCGGTACCGACCACCAGGAGATTGCCGCCGGTAGCGAAATCGCGCGACACGCGGACATAATCGGCGGTCGCAGCGACCAGCAGCCCGTCGAGCAGCGTACCACCGGGTGCCGCGGGCACGAGCGCGCCGCCGAGAACCAGTGTGCCGTCGAAGTCGGCGAATGCCGTGTGGCTGATGTGGCCGACGCCGTCGACGGCGTCGACGAACAGGTCGGTACCCGCGGGCGGCAGCAGGTTGAGCACGACGCCTGTCGGCGAAGCCACGCCGCCATTGAAATCGAACACGCCGGTCGTGCTCGTCATGGTCACGTCGGCGAGTATGTCGATGGCGTCGAAGCGCAGGCTGCCGCCGGCGAGGTTGCCGCGGAACGTACTGCGGCCGGTGTAGCTCTGGCTGCCGCCCGTGGTGACGGCACCGTCGTAGCGCGCGAGTCCGGCCGCGACGACGCTGGCCAGGTTGCCGCTGACATCGAGCGTGCCCCGGACCAGGATGTCACCGCTGCCGTCGGCGTCGATGAGCAGATTGCCACTGCGCGAGACCGGGCCGAGCAGCCTGAGCCCGGCGGTACCGACGAAATTCCGCTCACCGAGCAGCGTGATGGCGGGCGCGCTGATGTTGCCTTCTACCGACGCCGCGTTGCCGGCCGTGACCGGCAGGGCCAGTGCACTGGCCTGCGTCGCGGTGAGATTCTCGACGCCGCTGAAGGCGACCTGGTCGGTCGCAGAGCCCGGTAACCCGCGCACCACGCCCGCGCCGTCAGCAGGGCCGGCGATCACCCAGGTCGTCGCGAAGCTGGTCCGCAGGGTATCGCGAGCGCCACTGCCGCTGTCGCCGTCGAGGTTGATGCTGACGCGCGCGCCGGTCGGCGCGGCGAGCAGCGTGACGGTATCGTCGAACGCGCCGGTGTTCAGGTTCTCCATCTGCGCAAAGCCGCCACCGGCGAGATTGTTCTGCCCGGCACCGCTCGCCATGCCGCTGGCGTCGATGCTCGCGATGGTTGCGGTGACCGCTTTCAATGCGCTGAGCGTGTCGCTGCCAGCGCCGCCGACGAGGCCGCCGGCAAAGGTGTTCGTGCCGAGCGCGAAGGTATCATCGCCAACGTCGGTGAAGGCACCACCGCCGGCGGTCGAGTCGATGCGATCGATATTGGTAAGGCGCGTCTGACCGCCGCCCGGATTGGTGTAGTCGACGATGTCCGCGCCCTCGATCGCGAACAGGTCGGCGCCGGTCGAACCGACCAGCACGTTGACGCCGCTGCCGCCGTCGAAGCCGACCTCGAGGAAGGGCGTGGCGGGCTCGCCGCCGTCGAGTTCGATGTCGGGGCCGCCAGTGGCGAAGATCACCGTATCGGCACCACTGCCGGCCAAGACATTGAAATTGATGAAATCGTTGACGGCGATGCTGGCCAGGGAATCACCGAACGACCCGGTGTTGGTGCCGGTGATGAGCCAGAAAGTATCGGTGTCGGGCCCGATCAGGGTGCCCTTGTTGTTGCCGGTGAAGTCCTCCACGCCATCGAACTGGCCGCTGATGAGATCGAAGCCACCACCGCTCGCCGTGATGCTGCCGGTCTGGTCGTTGCCGCCGGCATCACCGGCGCGAACGATCTGGGCGAGATCCGAACCGCTGAAGTCGAGCAGGTCGTTGTCGCCCACACCACTGCCGAGATCGACGTCGCCGACGATGCGCGCGAGATCGGTTCCGGGAGGCGTACCGGTCGGCGGGCCGAAGTTGGCACGATCGTCGCCGCCACCGCCGAGGATGTTGCCCGTGAGCACGGCATCGTTGGTGATGTTGAAAGTGTCGTTGCCGGCACCGCCGATGAGCTGTGTCACCGTCGTATCCGCGGTCACGTCGAAGACGTCGTTACCGCCACTGCCGTCGGCACTGCCGCTCAGCGAGCCGCCGACGAAATCGAACTGGTCGGACCCGGCACCGCCAACGAGATTCTCGATGTTCTGCCAGGTGGCAATCGCGTTCGAAGTGCCGCTGTCAGCGCCGCTGATGGTGTAGGCGGAGTCGCCGACGAGGCGATCGCCCGCACCGCCGGCGCCGTCGCCGTCGGCAAGACCGGACAGGCTGCCGCCGCTGACGGTGAAGACGTCGTTGGCGCTCGAGCCGGTGAGGTTGGCGATGTCGAGGAAATCGGCAGTCAGGCCACCCGCGGTGACACGACCATCGTCGGCACCGTCACCGACGTCACCGCGCACATCGTAGGCGAGCGCGCTGGCGGAGCCGGTGAGGGTGTCGACACCGCCGGCGCCGTCGATGACCCCGCCGAGCCCGGCGGTCGCACCGCTGAAAGTAAACAGGTTGGCGCCGGCCGTGCCGGTCAGGCTCTCGATGTTCTGCCAGGCATTGACCGCGTCCGACACGCCGGCGTTGGCGCCGTTGACGGTGTAGTTCGCATCGCCGGCGAGGGTATCGATTCCCCCAAGACCGTCGACGGTACCGGACAAGGTGCCGCCGGCAACGCTGAAGGTGTCGTCGCCCGCGCTGCCGGTCAGGTTCTCGATGTTCTGCCGGGCGGCGACGGCATTCGATGTGCCGCTGTCGCCACCGCTGATGGTGTAGGCGGTGTCGCCGAGCAGGCGATCACCCGCACCACCGGCGCCGTCGGCGAGGCCGGACAGGCTACCGCCACTGACCGTGAAGCTGTCGTTGGCGGTCGAGCCGGTCAGGTTGGCGATGTCGACGAACTGCGTGCTCACACCGCCGGCGGTTACGCGGCCGTCGTCGGCACCGTCGCCGACGTCGCTGCGCAGGTCGAAAGCGAGCACCGCGGTGGTGCCCGTGATGGTGTCGATGCCGCCGGCACCATCGATGGCACCGGCGAGCGCAGCGGTGGCACCGTCGAAGGTGAACAGGTTGCCCGCGCCCGAACCGGTCAGGTTCTCGATGTTCTGCCAGGCGCTGACGCTGGTGGAACTGCCGGTGTTGGCGCCGCTGACGGTGTAATCGAGGTCGCCCACGAGGCTGTCGCCGGCACCACCGGCGCCGTCGGCAGTGCCGGACAAGGTGCCGCCGTTGATGGTGAAGCTGTCCGCCGCGCTCGAGCCGGTAAGATCAGAGACATCGAGGAAGGTAGCCGCGATGCCGTTGGCGGTGACGCGCCCGTCGTCGGCGCCATCCCCGACACCGCCGCCGATTTCGAACGCGAGCGCGGCCGTGCTGCCCGCGATGGCATCGCTGCCGCCGTTGCCGGTGAAGGTCCCCGCCAGCGAGGCTGTCGCACCGCTGAAGGTGAGCGTGTCGTTGCCGGCGGTGCCCGCGAGGTTCTCGATACCCTGCCAGCTCGGCGCACTGCCGGTGAGCAGGGAGGTTGTGCCCTGGTCGGCGCCGGTCACCGTGTACGCGACGCTGGCGGCGGCGCCGGGATCGAGCGTGTCGCCGCCGTTGGCACCAGCGGCGAGACGCTCGACGCCGCTGTAGGTGATGGTGATGGCACCGACGGTGGCGGTGCCCTGGTCGATGCCATTCGCGGTGAACGTGATGGCACCGCTCGGGGCGAGGAAATTCCCCATGTCGAGAAAATCGCCGCTGGCGCCGTGGGCGCCGCCGTCGATGCTGTCGACCCCGACACCGTCGGCGAGATCGAAGCGATCGTCACCGGCAGCGCCGTTCAGGGATATCGTCTCGCCCGCGCCGTCATCCACCGCCACCGCGATGTTGAAGGTATCGTCGCCACCGAAACCGTTGAGGGTGACGAACTGGGCGTCGAGATCGGCGAGCACATCGAACGTGTCGGCGCCTTCACCGCCGCCGACGGCGATGAAGCCGGGTGCCGGCGCGCCGGTCAGTACCACGGCGCTGGAGAACGTCGCCCCGGCATCATCCTGACCGAAGCGGGCATCGATGCGATCGACCCCGAGCGCGGTTGCCTGGAAACGCAGGTCCCCGCTCGCGACGAGTACCAACTGGTCGTTCGCGACACCGGCGCTGTAGCCGTCGCTGCCGTCGAAGACGAGCGCCTTGCCGACGCCGCTGGTGCGGATGTCGAGGAAATCCGTGCCGACGGCCGTGTCGATACCATCGATGCGCAGCGACTCGGGTGAGGACAGGAAGACTGCGCTGCCGTTGGTCAGCGTAACCAGGCGGACACCGCCGGCGGCACTGTCGATATCGACGAGCAGCGGCGTACCGCTCGCGCCGATGTCGTCGCGCGCACTCAGCACGAGGTCGCCATTTGCCTTGGCGAGCAGCATGCCGCCCGGGTCGAGAATGCTGCCGGCTGCTCCGGTGCCGGCGGAGACGCGTTGCGGATCGGCGCCGGAGAACGTGCTCGTACCACCGCCCGTGAAGCGAACATCGCCATCCGCCTCCAGGTCGCCGCCGCTCAGCGTGAACGCATTCGCGAGGACGAGGGCACCGCCGGCGCTATTCACGTCGGCGCCGGCCGCAAGCGTAATCGGTGCACCCGGGCCACCGGCGGCGAGTTCGAGATCACCGCCAGCACCGCCCTTGGTCAGCGTGGCGGCAGCGGCGAGCAAACCACCCGTTGCCTCCACGCGCTGGGTGGCCGCACCATCGAAGGTACCGGCACCGGACAGCGTCACGTCACCGCTCGCGAGCAGGTCGCCGGCCGCCGTGAACGCGTCCTCGATGACGAGATTGCCGGCGTCGACGTCGACCGTGGCATTCAGATCGAGTGCCGTTGCACCGGCGAGGGTCAGATCCCCCGCGCCGGTCTTGGTGAGTCCCACGGCCGACAGCGTGCCGCCCTCGGCGTCGACGCGCTGGGCCACGCCGCCGTCGAGCGTGCCGGCGCCGGACAAGGTCACGTCTCCGCTCGCGAGCAGGTCTCCGGCCGCCGTGAACGCGTCCTCGATGACGAGATTGCCGGCGTCGACGTCGACCGTGGCATTCAGATCGAGTGCCGTTGCACCGGCGAGGGTGAGATCCCCCG
>JAVJVZ010000016.1:0-56046 GCA_040220855.1 Gammaproteobacteria bacterium
CAGACCACGAGTCCGCGCGCCGGGCGGGTCTGTCACCGCCGCTCCCACCGCAAAAGCCTCACGGCACAGCGCCCACGAGCGACGGTGTCGGACCCGCCCCCCACCGTACAGTGCAGGCGACCCGCCTCAGACCGTTATCCCGAGCGCCTCGCGGATACGTTTGAAGCGCTCGTCCGGCACGCCGGCATCGGGCTTGGTCGGGTCGCGGCCGCACATACGCGCGATGCGATCCTGCACATCGCCATCGAGGTGCTCGGCAGCGCTCGGCATGAGCAGGCTCTCCTCGACGTCCATGTGGTCACGCTGACGCGCGACGTAGGCCTCGCAGGCGGCGAGGATCTTCTCACGCGAGGTCATCTCGCCGGCAACGGCGGCCTTCAGCAGGTCACGCATGTGCACACCCAGCACGCCCAGCTCCTCGTGCTCGCGGGCAAGCGAATCGAGCGCGCGCGCGAGCTCGTGGCGACGTTCGCGCAGCGCGTCGTAGAGCTGGTCTTCGCACGGGTGGTGGAGTGCGTCGGTGAAGCTCGTGAAGTATTGCGCAATCTCGAGCATGAGGTGGTAGTCCGCGTCGTCGCCCTGACGCACCACGCCTACCTGCTCGTCGAGCAGGTCGACCAGCGCGGCCATGCCGAGGTGATCCTCGTGCAGCATTTCGACCAGTGTCGTCATAATCAGCTCACCTTCCTTAGCGCGGCGCGAACCGCCTGCACGATGCGCCCGTCGGGAGGCCCGGGCAGGAAATCGGCGATACCCTCGCGTACCGCCTGCACCGCCGCGCTGACCTCTCCGCGCGCGGCAGTCATCACCGTCGCCGGCGCGAAGCCGGCGTCGTTGCAGGCATGTACGAGGGCGAAACCGGACATGTCGTCGAGCATGTAATCGACCACCATGGCCAAGGCCGGCGCGGCGCGCAGCCGCGCCAGCGCCTCGCCCGCGGTCGCGCACGAGCATGCGTCGAAGCGCGCCGCCGTGAGCAGGCCGCAGATGTTCGCCCGCGCAGCGGCATTGGAATTGACCACGAGGACGGGTGCGCCGCCGTTGGCAACACGCGGCGCGACCTCGTTCTCGGCCAGGAGACTCGCCATCGATCAGCCCGAGGTGACCCGCGACGCGCCGCTCGCGCCCTCGCCCGCCACACTGCGCAGGGTATCGAAGCAGCGAATCTGCACGAATCGGCGATCGACCGCGATCGCGCCCGACGACTGCAGCTCGCCGAACAGGCGACTGACCGTCTCCACCGCCAACGAAAGGTAATTGGCAATGTCCTGGCGCGGCATGCTCAGGTTGAACTCCGAGCGCGAGCAGCCGCGTGCCGCGAGGCGCGCCGAGACGTCGAGCAGGAAGCTCGCGAAACGTCCCACGGCCGACTTCTGACCGAGCATCAGCGCATGTGCGTTCTTGTCGAGCATCTGGCGCGACGCCGCGCGCATCACCTCGTGCCACAGTTTCGGAGACTGCAGCATCGACTGCTCGAGTTCTGCGTAGGAGATACGACAGAGCGCCGCCGTCTCCAGCGCGACGACCGAGCTCTGGTGATGCCCGTCACCGACCGCGTCGAAGCCGAGCAGGTCGCCGGGGTAGTGGAAAGCCACGATCTGCTCGAGACCGTCGCTCGAATCGAAATAGCTCTTGGCGGAGCCGGAACGGAGTACGTAGAGGTACTCCAGCTGGTCGCCCTGCCGGATGATGTGCTGGCCGCGCTTGGTCGGCGCGACACAGCGCTGCGCACTCGTTTCCTCGGAGCCGGCGCTCAGGCCCTCGACGACGCACGAGCGTGCCCACGGGCAGAAGCTGCAGGTAACCGAAGCCTTGGGAAAGTCGATGATGTTGCTGCGCATGATGTTCCCCGCCGTGTGATGCATTGTCGGGGCTCATTCTGCGGCGGCAGGTGGAAACGTCGGAATTCGCGGATTCGCGTAAACGCGCTTCGGAATCTACGTAGCCGGCTCCAGGAGACCTCGCCCGGCCCGGCATTTCCACTCAGCGACCGCACTCAGCTGACACCTTTCGCCGATTGAGCAGCCAAGCCATGCAGCACTCGCGCGCGATTCTTATCGGGCCTCCGTCGAGACCCGCCGTCCACCACAAGCGCCGGCATCCCACCCCGCCGTGCGGCCCGGCCACCCCGCGCCGGCACCGAACCCCCTCGGGCGGGTCTGACACCGACGCGCCCACCGTCCCAAGCGCACCGCACCACGCTCATGCGCGACGGTACCGGACCCGTCCGCCACCCTGCGCCGGCAACGCACCCCGCCGGAAGGGTCTGATACCGCCGCTCCCACTTCGTCACGCGCGCCGCACGGCACCTGCGAGCGGCGGTGTCGGACCCTTACGCCACCACCGCCCTGCGCCGCCTCCCACTCACCAACGCGCGCCGTCCGCCAAACCGCTCAGCCGCCGTTCCCGTTCATGCGCGTGACCATCGAGACCAGCTCGGCGAGCGAGCCGGCGCCGGTCTTCGCCATCACCTTGGCGCGGTGGATCTCGACCGTCCGTTCGCTCAGGCCGAGGTCGATCGCGATGACCTTGTTGGCCTGGCCGGCGACGATGCGCTCCATCACTTCCCGTTCGCGCGGCGAGAGCAGTTGCAGGCGACTTGCGATGTCGGCGAGCTCGCCGCGCTCGGCGCGACGCACGCGATCGAGCTCGATGGCCTGGTTGATGCGCTCGAGCAGCACCTGGTCGTTGAACGGCTTCTCGATGAAATCAACCGCCCCGCTCTTCATCGCGCGCACCGCCATGCCGATATCGCCATGGCCGGTGATGAAGATCACCGGCAGCGAGAAATCGCGTCGGGCGAGCTCGTCCTGCAGTTCGAGCCCGCTCATGCCGGGCATGCGGATGTCGAGCACCAGGCAGCCCGGACGCGCCGGGTCACCGCGGCCGAGGAAGTCCTGCGCCGACTCGAAGGTCTCGACAGGCAGCGACATGGAACGGATGAGCAGACTCAGGGACTGGCGCACGGCCAGGTCGTCGTCGACGATGAAGACGGTCGGAAGCGCGGCGTCGGCGGTCATGTCGGGGGTCTTGTGATTACCAGTCGGTGTCGGCCATCGTGAGGGCCGGCACTACTCGAGGGCGGCCGGCAGTTCCATCACGAAGCAGGCGCCGTCGGCGGCGTCGTCAGCATACCGCAGTCGTCCGCCGTGCGCGGCGACGATCGAGGCGCTGATCGAAAGGCCCATACCCATGCCCTCGGCCTTGGTGGTCTGGAATGGCTGGAACAGTCGCGAACGCATGTCCGCCGGCACACCGGGCCCGCTGTCGGTACAACGCAGCACCACGCCGTTGTTGCCACCGCTGGTGATGATCTCGAGCCGCCGCGTGGCCGGTGCCTGGGCGTCCATGGCATCGATCGCATTGCGCACCAGGTTGAGGCAGACCTGCTGGATCTGCAGCGGATCGACCACCACAGGAGGCAGACCGGGCGCGTACCGCGTGAGCACGCTCACTTCGTGGGCGCGCAGATCGAAGTCCGCGAATTCGAGCGCGCCGGCGACGATGTCATTGAGATCCGCGGCCGTGCGCGCGCTGTCACGGTTACTGACGAAGCCACGGATACGGCGCACCACGTCGCCCGCGCGCAAAGCCTGGGCGCCGATCGATTCGAGCGTCTCGCGCAGCATCGCGACGTCCGGCTCGCCGCGTTCGAGGATGCGTCGGGTGGCCTGGGCGAACGCCGAGATGGCGGTCAGCGGCTGGTTGATTTCGTGCGCGATGGCCGAGGCCATCTCGCCGAGCGTGCTGACGCGCCCGGCATGCGCGAGACGCGCGCTCACTTCGCGCGACTCGCGCTCGGAGCGCACCTGTTCGGTGCGGTCGAGCACCTGCCCGATGACCAGCGGCGTACCACTCGCCACCGTCGCCACGTGCAGCTCGACATGGATGATGCCGCCATCGCGGTGGGTCCAGCGCAGGCGGCATTGGCAAGCCGGGGTGATGCCTTCGAAGACGTCGACATAGGCCTCGCGCAGGTAGTTCCTATCCTCCGGCACCGTGAGGTCGGACACCGTGGTATTGAGCAGCGCCGCGTCCTCGTAGCCCGTGAGCGCGCAGAACGCCGGGTTGACCTGCACGATACGCCCGCTCGAGGCCGCCGCGAAAATCCCGATGGGCGCGTGGTCGAGCAGCTGGCTGAGCTCCTGTTCGCGCGCGGCGAGCGCGTCCTCGAGCTGGCGGCGGCGCGTGATGTCGCGCACCGTGCCGATGAAACGCCGCGGCGTGAGGTCGTCGATCTCACCCACCCCGAGCTCGAGCGGAAACACTTCACCGGATTTGCGCCGGCCGAGCACCTGGCGGCCGATGCCGATGATGCGCGGTTCGCCGCCGGCGAGATAGCGTTGCATGTAGGCGTCGTGCTGGGTGGCGTCGGGCTTCGGCATGAGAATGGCGACGTTCTGCCCGAGCACTTCGTCGGCGCGATAGCCGAAGATGCGCTCGGCCGCGCTGTTGAAGGTTTCGATGCGCCCGGCCTCGTCGATGATGATGACGCCATCGACGGTCGCCTCGATGACGCCTTGGTAGCGCGCTTCGAGGCCGTCGGGTGCGCTTGCCTGATGCTTGCTCATACGCGACTGCGGGTGGGCCGCAGGGCATGCGGCAAATAATGACAATCAACTTTAATATACATATTTATTTATTTGTTTTTATTTAATTTATATTCGATCTTGATAAATCACGTGAAGTCCGGGCACCAGGAGCCACTGGCCACGCGCGGAGACGGGCGCTGAAGCGCGAAAAGGTAAGGCCGCAGCACGCCCAAGGCGTGGCATCGGGCCTGGCCAGCCTCCGAACGCGCCGAAATAATTCCATAAAATATTTTTAAATACAGTTATTTGTATAATTAAATTAAAGTAATTTATTCTATTTTTCTTCGCCCGGCGGCTTTTCCGGCGCCGACAAACGATACAGCCCGCTACGGTCCGGCGCACCGACTGGCATGAGGTGGACCGGTTCGAGCTGCCCGAGTGTCGCCACGGCCTTCGCCTCGCGCGTCTCCATCAGCACCCAGAGTGGTTCGCGTGCCCGCGCGAGCGCCGCCTGCAGCGCAGGCGGATCCGCGAGGCGCGGGATCGACCGATTGCTCGCGTAGACGTAGACCGCCGGGGTCAGGCGATACGCGTAGAGCGGCGCCGCGTCTGCCACGATGTCGCCGAGCGCGCTGCCGAGCGCGTAGGTGTGCCGCCGGTCGTCGCTCCACAGGAGCCCCTGGCGCGCGGCGATGGCGAAAGTCCCTGCGGCAAGGACGATCACAACCACGAATACCCGCGCCGGGCGGTCGCTCCGCATCCAGCGCGCGCCGCCGATGCCGGCGAGGGCCGCTACCAGCAGCCACCCGGCGTCGCCGGTGCGACCGGCTGTCCAGCCCGACCAGCCCACCCAACCGGCGGCGACGGCGACCACGAGGCCCTGCGCGAGCAACAGGCCGAGCACCGTGCGCGGTCTGCGGCGCCCGAGCAACACGAGCCCACGTGCCGCGAGCACGCACATCGGCACCAGCGCCGGCAGCATGTAGAAGAAGCGCTGCTGCGGACCGAGACTGAGAATCATGGCCGGCACCGCGAACGCGAGCGTGAGCAGCGCGACCGCGCCCGGCGCGTCTGCGGCGTCCTGCGCTGCGCCGGCCGCCGCGCGCTTATCACGTCGCGCCGCCACCCAGGCGGCCAGCCACGCCGCGGGGACGACCGGCAACCACGGCAGCAGCAACTGCAACGGGCGGTACAGGTAGTAGCCGTTGAACAGGTGCTCGAAACCGGGCCGCAGCAACGTCCCGGCAAGCTGTGATTCCTCCACCACGCCCGCCGACAAACGCGCTTGCAGCAGCAGCCACCAGGGCAGCGCGATGGCCACCAGCAGCGCGATCCCGCGCAGCCAGCACAACGCGCCGAGCGCCCGCCAGCCGCCACCGGCGCGGAGCTGCGTGACGGCACTCGCGAGAAGCAGCATCGCCGGCAACTGCGGGCCCTTGGTCAACGTGGCGAGGCCGTAACAGGCCCACATGAGCAGGCACGGCGCGGTGCGCAACCGTCCCCCGCCCGCACGCGCCGCGACGTAGGCGGCAAACCCTGCCGTGCAGAAGAACGCGTAGAGCATGTCCGGGCGGGCATCGTGCGTATAGCTGAACCATCCCGCGGTGGTCACCGTCAGCGCAGCCGCGGCGAGCGCGTGCGCCGCATCACCGAACAAGCGCCGTGCCATGAAGGCGGCCAGTACCGCCATGGCGAGCCCCGCGGCGAGCGACACGGCCCGACCGTGCCAAGGCCGCACACGCGTCGCCGCGTCATCGGCCGCCGCCACCAGCGCCGTCGCCCAATAACTCATCGGTGGCTTGTTCAAGCGAGGCGCGGCATTGAAATACGGCACCACCCAGTCGCCGCGCGCCGCCATCTCCTCCACCGTGCGCAGCACCAGCACCTCGTGCTCGTCGGGCGGCAGCGACGCCAGCCGCACGCTGCCGAGCACGCCCGCGAGCAGCAGCAGCACCGCGAGCCCCACCCCGAACTGCACCCGGCCCGCGCTCACCGCGCGACCAGGAGACACGCCGGCAGACGCACGAGTCGGAGCAGGAGCATTCATCGGCTGACGCGGCAACAAAAACGGGGCGCGAGTATCGCATGCCCACAGGGGTCAGACACCTGTGGATAACCGCCGAACCGCCGCCAGTTATCCCCAAAAGGGTCAGACCCCTGTGGGTAAGTTTCAGAAGTAGCGCAGCAGCTCGAGCTGGAGGTAGTCGTCGCGGTTGAAGCCGTAGAGGGCGTCGGTGGGGGCGACGTCGAGCAGCAGGCGCAGTTCGAGCTCGACTTTCCAGAAATCGCCCAGGCGGCGGCTCGCCTCGATATTGAGGAAGTGCCCGTCGCCGTTGAGGTCGGAGACGATGCCGCCGAGGAGCTGGCTGTCGGCGACGTCGTTGGCGGCGATGCGCGTGCCGACGAAGAGGTCCTTGTTGAACGGCAGCGGCGCATTGCGCCCGCGCGAGTCGAAGTGCAGCTCGGCGAGCGCACCGACATCGATCGCGGTGCCGAACACGCCGACGAAGGTGTACTCGAAACCGCCCACGGCGGCGGCGAAGGTATCGCCCTGCCCCTCGCGCCGGAGCGCTTCGAGCTTGAGCAGCCAGTTGCCGAGCGTGGCCTGCACGTCGGCGCCGGTCTGGTGGATGATGTCGTAGTACGGCGCCAGCACCTGCTCACCGGAAGCGGTGCGCGCAACTTCGAAACGCGGCTCGCGGCTGGTGCCCCAGAAGTGATAGAGGCCGACGTCGAAGGGGCCGAAGTAGTTGTAGTAACGCACCGCCCAGTCGACGTGATATTCCTCGGCCGGCGACTCGTACTCCGCCGCGCTGGTATCGATGCGCAGCGGCCCCTGGAAGCGCCCCGCGCGCCCCGCGAAACTGCGCTCGCGGAAGTACGGCAGCACGAAGAAATCGAGCGTGCCCCAGTCCTGCACCAGCGCGAGATTCACCATCGGCTGGCCGAACTTGTCCTCGAAATCGAAATTCTCGATGAAGTCCGTCTGGTTGATGATGTCGACCAGGTGGTTCGACTCCGCCACGCCCCAGAACACCTTGCGGATGCCAGCGCGGATCTCGAAGGCGCGCGCCGCGTAGATATAGGAGAGCTCGCGAATATCGCCGTGGGTCCGGCGCGAATCATTCTGGTCGAGACGAAAGAACGGAATGAACAGGAGGCTCTGCTGGTCGTCGTCCCAGCGTGCGTAGAGCTCGGGGCGGAACGACGCCGACACCGACGCGTCCGCCTGCGAGGCGAATCGCGGACTCTGGAAGAACGCCCGCGTCTCGAGCCCGACACTGCCGCTGAAATCGAACTCGGCCGCCGGCACGCAGACCGGCACGGCCAGCAGCAGGGCGGCAAGGAAACGGGTGACGGTCATGGGGTGTGGCGCAGCCTCAGGTCGATTCGAGCTGCCAAGTGTACTTTCAGATTAGCAGGTTATGAATCTCTTCTAATCGAGATTCTCGATTCTCCCTCGACATCGAGGCCCCCTTTCCACTCAGACAAGGTCACAGCCGTAGCTGGCGAAATTCCTGTCGCTGGTCATGATCGTCATCTTTTGCGCGATGCCCTGAGCAATAAGCATGCGATCGAAGGGATCGCGGTGGTGGAATGGCAACTCTTTGAGTACCACGGCATCAGTAGCAGTGAAATTGAGTGGCTGGAAGCCCATCTGCTCCGTGCACTGCACGGGGTCGAAGTTGAACGTAAGCTTGCCGAGAGATGCCTTGAGCATGATCTCCGCGATGGAAATCGAACTCACGTAGATCGTGTTGGCGAGTCGTTCGAGTTCCTCACGCTGGGGAGGGGCTATACGAGCGGGTGCGGCGAGCGCCCAGAGAAAGACGTGGGTATCGATCAGGATGCGCAATCTGCGTCTCCGTAAAACATCGCCTCCACGTCGGTGTCGCGCTCAAACAGATCTTCGGGGAGTTCGAGCTGGCCTTCAAGCAAGCCGAGTTGTCGCTTTCCCTCGGGTTTATGTGCGACCAGGTCTGCAATCGGCAGATTGTTCTTAGCGATCACGATTTTCTCGCCGTGATACACACGGTCGATCAACTTGGAGAGTTGGGTCTTGGCTTCGGAGATGTTGACGATCATCTGCAGTCCCTCGGCGAGGTTAGTCTATTAGACCAAGCTTGGTCTACCTGGTCTATTAGAGCACGCAATCTGGCAGTGGTTCGCCCTGCCTTGCCCATAAGCCCCGGTCAAAGAATTTAACAGTCG
Organism: Gammaproteobacteria bacterium; assembly: GCA_040220855.1. GTDB lineage: Bacteria > Pseudomonadota > Gammaproteobacteria > JACKNG01. The sequence goes on from JAVJVZ010000016.1 coordinate 8,745, forward strand.
TCGTTAACGCCGTAACGTGCTGTTTCTATTGGCCTAAATCCTCAAGTCCGGCAGCTTTGCCGGCGCCGGTCGGCGCTCGCCTGGAAAACTCGCTGACAACGCTCCCCTCCAAGCCAACCGGCGCCATCGTAACTTGCTGTTTTTCCGAGAATTGCCGCCCTCCGGCAGGAATCTTGCTGCAACGTCACCGCCGCGCCTCGCCCGCGGCACCGACCACGGACGGCGTGCCGCGCGCCGGGCTCACGGACACTCGCCCACACACCGAGAGGACCGATGACAGCCACGATTCCACGCCAAGCCACCCTTCTCACCCGCTATCTCGCTGCCTTCTGTCTCGCGGCCTGCGCCCACGGCGCGGCGGCGGTCGATTACGACGATGGCGGCGTCAATAATGTTGACGAACCGCTGCTCGGCGGCGCCGCCGGTGCCCGCGTCTTCGATGGCCCGGGCGGCGCGACCACCACCTTGAACCTGCTCGATGGCGCCGTCGTCAACGGCGTCGAGGTGTTCGACGGCTCGCTCGTCAACATGTTTTCCGGCGCCACCGTCAGCGCTGACGTGAACGTGCGCGACGACGGCACCATGAACCTCTTCGGCGGCTCGCTGCTCAACGCGGACGTGCTCGACGACGCCAGGCTGAACGTCAGCGGCGGCACCTTCACCGGCAACGGCGGCCGTGCCATCGGCACGTTCGGCAATGCCGCGCTCACCATCACCGACGTCACCCTGAGCGGCAACCCGACCTTCGCGCTGCTCGCCTCCGGCAACTCGACCATCGATGTGATCGGCGGCGCCATCAACGGCGAAGTGCGTGCCAACGACGACACCGTCGTCGATGTCCTCGGTGGCAGTGGAATCGATGCCGTCACCGCCACCACGCGGGGCACCGTCACGCTCTTCGGCAGCGCCTTCAGCCTCGGCGCCCTCGGCCCGGTCAGCCTCGCCACGCCTTTCGTGATCGGCGACGACACCTACAACGGGCAACTCCTCAGCGGCGTGCTCGCCGACGGCTCCGCCATCAGCGCCGAGATCTTCAACGGCGTGAGCGGCTCGCAGATCGTGCTCGCCGCGGCGCCCATCCCGCTACCGGCCGCGGCCTGGCTGCTCGGCCCCGCCCTCGTCGGCCTGCTCGGGCGCGCTCGTCGCAGGCGCCGGGCGTAGCACGAAGGCGTATCGGCACGCCCCCCGCTCCCGTGTCGGGCCGATGAGCCAGTCGGCCCGACACGCTCTCCAGAAATCAAGGGAACGGCGGGATCAGAATCTGCTGGTACAGGGAAGCGGCGCTCGGGGACTGGAACAAGGCCCGGGATGGCGCGACCGGTATGGCGAAGTCTTATTCCCTCCGTCCCCTTTAAGACCTTTCACACCGCCGGGCGCGATTCCTCAAGCCGCGAAAGGATCCACGACATCGACACCGCAATTCGCGAAGTCCGCAACATTCCGCGTCGCCACTGCCAGGTGGTTGAGGCGGGCGATGGAAGCTATCTGCCCGTCCGCCACACGCATCGGAAGCCCGAGCTCCCTGCGCTCGCCCATCAGCTCTCCGTAAGTGCGGGCGGCGGATTCATCGTAGGCAAGGACACGTCCTTCGAAAGCCAGTTCCACGAATCGCTCGAATCGTTCGCGGAGTCCTGACCGGCGTTTGCCATCCGGCAGGATGCGCAGTCCATAGGTGATTTCGCCAATGGTGACTGCCGAAACATAAAGCTTCTCGGCGTCCTGCGCGTTCAACCAGTCCACCACGGTTGCGGCCGGCCTGGTCCTCATCACCTCCGAGATGACGTTCGTGTCCAGGAGAATCACTCGGACAGTTCCAAGGGATCATGCGGCGTCCGTTCAGGTAGCTGAAGATCGACGCCATGCTCCGAACCAAACAGCCGGAGCGCCAGGTCTCCGAGCTTCTCCGGCGCGCTGACCGCGTCTTTCAGAATGCGCCGCGCCTCTTCCTCCATCGATACCCCGTGCTTGGCGGCGCGTATGCGCAAGCGTGAGAGCGTATCGTCGTCCAGCTTTCTGACACTCAAACTGGCCATGGTCTCTTGCTCGCGGTTTCACCTGGAGTGCCCGCAATGCTAGCAGGCGCTGGCATTGAATGCATTGAGGGGATGCGGGCGAAGGAGGGTCTGGTCTCTGCTCCCCCCGGGGAGCGGCGCGCAGCGACTGGGACGAAGTCGCAGGTGGCGCGGCCGGCTTGGCGACGTCTCATCCCCTCCGTCCCCTTTCACATGCCTACAACGGGCAGCTCCTCAGCGGCGTGCTCGCCGACGGCTCCACCATCAGCGCCGAGATCTTCAACGGCGTGAGCGGCTCGCAGATCGTGCTCGCCGCGGCGCCCAATCCCGCTACCGGCCGCGGCCTGGCTGCTCGGCCCCGCCCTCGTCGGCCTGCTCGGGCGCGCTCATCGCAGGCGCCGGGCTTAGCACGAAGGCGTATCGGCACGCCCCCCGCTCCCGTGTCGGGCCGATGAGCCAGTCGGCCCGACCCGCTATTCGAGGCGGCCGTTTCGCTCGAGACTCGAGCATCGCCCCAACTGGAGCGGCGAAGACAGGCGGCCGAAATCGCCTGCAGCGCACGCTCGCCTCTATACTGGTGACAGGCTGAGAGCCCGCTGCGATTCAGGTTGATGACCACGCTCTGCACCTATCGCCGTCTTGCTCTGGTGCACCGCGGTGAGTGAGAAGCGTCCAAACGTGCCGATGGAACCCCCCCAATCATGCCCACCGCGAAAGAAGCTGCCCGACAAATCATCGACCAACTCCCCGAGCAGGCGACTTGGGACGACATCATGTACGAGCTCTACGTGAAGCAGAAGATTGACGCCGGCTTGCAGGCCGCCGACGAAGGCCGCGTCGTCTCACACGAGGAAGCCAAGCGACGCTTGCTCGGCCATGGCGCTTGAGTGGACGGATACCGCGCTGGACGACGTCAAAGCCTTACGCGATTACATCGGCAAAGACTCACCGCACTACGCGCGGCAGTTCGTCGAACGCATTTTCGAGATCGTCGAGCAACTCGAAGAACAGCCCCGGATGGGGCGGCGCGTACCGGAAGCACGCCGCGATGATATCCGCGAGCTGATCTTCCAAGATTACCGCATCGTTTATCGCACCCAGCCCGATCGCGTTCAAGTCATCACCGTGATTCACGGCAGTCGCATGCTGAGGGCTGGCCAATTCGAGTGAGTATTCCGTGGCGGGCCGGGCGCCTGCCAGAGCGCCGACGGCTTTTCTCTGCGCGAACAACTCGGTAGCGAAACGCAGCCACTGCCCGGTGCAACACGAGAGCGCGGCCACCCGGCCGCGCTCCCCTCGCCCCCGCGGGGGCTGCTCAGAAGTTATACAGGTACTGGTCGCGGGTGAAGATCACCGTGCCGAGTTCCGCCCCGAGTCCGACACCGCCGCCGACGGTGAAGCCATGCGGCGTGATACCGCGCTCGGGGAAATCGACCGATACGCTGACCGAGCCCATCAGCTTGCCTGAGAAGTTCACGCTGCGGCCCTTCTCGGCGACCCAGTGGTCGATCGGCATCTGCTCGCCGGTCAGGCTGACGGTCACGTCCACGCCCGCGGCCGCGCCGGCGCCGCCGCCGAGGCCGTTGGTGAAGAAGTAGCGGCCGTCGGGCTGCGGCTCGAGCGGAATGGCGTAGGCGATCGAGCCCTCCACGCCGACGCCGGCGACGAGCCCGCCGGCGAGGCCGATCTCGAGCGTCTTCGGCGCATAGCCGAGCGCCTTGCGGCCATAGTCCTTCAACGCCTGCGGCGACACGCCGCAGATCGACAGGATGCGGTTGATACCGTTCTCCGAGCGCTTGCCCATCACCTCCTTGAGCTGCTCCAGGTTGCCGGGCTGGAGCAGGCAGGTGCGCAGCCGGAACAGCGGATTCTCGATACCGAGCGTCTTGATGGTCTCGTACATGCCCTCGGCCGCCGCCTTGTATTCCTCCTTGCTGAACTTGCGGATGCAGGTGCCCTGGTTCGGCAGCACACCCGGGCTGTAGGACATGCCGTCATCGCACCAGTGTTCCGGATTGACGTTCCAGCAGCTCTGCTGGTCCTCGCCGCCGCAGGTGGGCGTGGGATCGCTGCCGGGCACGATGCAGCGGCCGTCGCCGGGCTTGCCGCTGCCGAAGTACTCGAAGCCGATGTCGCACCAGTGCTCGGGATTCACGTTCCAGCAGCTCTGCTGCTCACGGCCACCGCAAGTGGGCGTGGGATCGCTGCCGGGCACGATGCAGCGACCGTCGCCGGGCTTGCCGTTGCCGAAGTACTCGAAGCCGTCGTCGCACCACTGCTTGCGATCCACGTGCCAGCAACTCTTCTGGTCGCGGCCGCCGCAATCGGGCGTGCGATCCGTGCCGGGGGTGATGCAGCGGCCCCCGCCGGGCTTGCCGTTGCCGTCGTACTCGAGGCCCGCATCGCACCAGCGCGACGGGTTCACGTTCCAGCAGCTGGGCTGGTTGAGACCGCCGCAGCCGGCGTCGTAATCCGACCCCGGCCGGATGCAGCGCCCGTCACCCGGCTTACCGGTGCCGGCGTACTCGAGGCCGGCGTCGCACCACTTGTTCGGATCGACGTGCCAGCAGCTCTTCTGGTCACGGCCGCCGCAGTCCTTTTTCGGTTGGCTCCCGGGCTTCACGCAGCGGCCCTGGCCGGGCACGCCGGTGCCCTGGTATTCCAGGTTGCCGTTGCACCACTTGTTCGGATCGACATGCCAGCAGCTCTTCTGGTCGAGCCCGCCGCAGTTCTTCGCCGGCGCGGGCTTCGGCTTCGGCTTCGACGTCGCCTTCACGCAGCGTCCCTGCCCTGGCACGCCGTTACCCTGGTATTGCAGGTTGCCGTCGCACCACTTGTTCGGATCGATATGCCAGCAGCTCTTCTCGTTGAGGCCGCCGCAGTTCTTGCCGGCCTGGACCTGGCTCGCCATCAGCAGGCTCATCAGGCAGGCAATGAGCATCAAGATCGTCTTGATCGGGGATACGTTGTGCATGGTTCTTCTCTCGGTTCGCGCCGCAGACGCGCAGGGTCGGGCGGGCCCGCGCGCTCCGCGCGGGGCACATCAACGGAATCTCGTGAAAGCGTTCCGCGTTACCAGGGACTGACGGGCGCTTCGCCGGCATCGGGATCGACCGGCGGTTCGCCGGCGACCGGTTGACCCGCCGCCGGCGGATTCCCCGGCTGTTGCCCGTACCCCGGCTGTTGCCCGTACCCCGGCTGTTGCCCGTACCCCGGCTGTTGCCCGTACCCCGGCTGCTGCCCGTAGCCCGGCTGTTGCCCGTACCCCGGCTGCTGCCCGTACCCCGGCTGCTGTCCGTACCCCGGCTGCTGTCCGTAGCCCGGCTGTTGCCCGTAGCCCGGTTGCTGCCCGTAGCCCGGCTGCTGTCCGTAGCCCGGGTTCTGCATCCCCGGCCCGCCGTACTGTCCGTTCTTCTCGGCATCGAAGGCCCACTGATCGTCGAGGCGCACCGGCATCAGCTTGTATTGCACCGGCATCGCCATGCCTTGCACCGACACGCTGAGCGAACCGTCGGTCTCCAGCGTCGCGGTGAAGTTGCCCATCAGGGGGAGGTCGTAGCCGCTGTACTGGCCAGGCCCGGTGCGACGAATCTCCTTCAGCACCACCATCGACGGCTGCACCTTGAGCACGAACAGGTGCACCCAGGGATCGACCGCGTAGGCGCGCCCGCCCTCGATGCGGATACGCTTGCCGATGGTGTTGATGGTCCACTCGCCATCGATCGGCAGTTTTTCCGTCATGGGAACGTCCGCGGACATCGGCAGGAAGGCCGGGATCTGCGGCACCTGGCCGATACCGAACGGATTGGCTTCGGCCTGCGATGCCCCCCACATGAGGCCGAGCGCACACAAGCCCGAGGTGAACACGCGATAGCGCGAGCTTCTTGTTGTTTTCATGATGTCAGTCCTTGTTCAGAAAAAAGCCGATCCGCCTGTGGCCCGCACTTAGGTACGGGCCTGTGCAGCGAACGTGCATGCAGGTTAGGTGCGGACGCCGGGGCACGGTATGGGGTCATCACCCCATTCGGCCACCCGGCCCTCCGCGAATGGGGTGAACACCCCACTTGGACGCACACCCCGCAGCGGGCATGCTCCGGCCCGGCTACCCCAGTAGACGTATCGTCCTGTACACGCATCCCTCCAGCGGCGGCATCTGTCGGATGGCCCGACCTGCCGGCAAGCACCCCAGCGTCAGCCTGTGTCAGCCGCCGTCAGCCACCCTCGGCAGTGCCACCCGTGCCGACGTACCGCGCCCCGGCGCCGAGCGCAGATCGAAACCGAGCCCCTGCGCCCGGCACAGCGCCCGCACGATGCCGAGCCCGAGGCCGTCGCCGTTCGAGCGCTCGCCGCGGGCGCCGTCTTCCATCACCCGCGCGAGCGTCGGCGCATCCATGCCCACGCCGTCGTCGTACACCTCGAACACGATGCACGCCCCGCGCGGTCGCAACCCCACCAGCACGCGCGTCGGCGCGGCATGCGCGAGCGCGTTGGCGATGAGGTTCGCCATGATGCGCATCGTCGCGAGCGGCTCCACACGCACACCGCCATCCGCGCAGATGATGCGCAGGCGCACGCCCTGCGCCGCGGCCTGTGCGGCGAACATCTGCTCGAGGGTGCGCGCGAAGAGGTGCGTGTCGACCACCTCGGCGCCACTCTCGGCCTCACCCGGATCCTCGTCGTCGTCCTCCCCGGATACGCCCTCGTCGATGTAGGCACGCGCGAGGCTCGCCACGTACTCCACCGCGCGGGACAGCCGGTCCGCCTCCTCGGCACGGCCGGCACGCTGCACCTGGTCCACCGCGTTGCGCAGCGCAATCAACGGCTGCTTCAAGTCGTGCGATACCGTTGCGAGCCGCGAGCGATGCCGCGCGGCGGCGGCCACTGCCGCCTGGTAATCCGCCTCCGCCTCGCTGAGCGCGAGCTGCAATCGCGCCTCGTTGCGCTCGGCCTCGAGCGCGAGGCGCTCGGCGCGGGCCTTCTCACGCGTGTTCGCGACCACCTGCCAGGTGACGACGGCAAGCGAGAACACCGCGAACAGCAGCAGGATCAGGCGGTTCAGCTGGTTGAGCTCGCCGCGCGCGAAGCCTTCGCCGGCGAAATGCACCAGGTGGACCGCGATCGCGAAGCCACCCACCACCAGCGGGAAGGCGCGCGTCAGCCAGCGCTGCAGGCGATCGCCTATCGGCCACGTCCACGGCGGCAGCACCTGCGCGAGCAGCATCGCGAAGAAGAGCCCGTTCAGCGGTATCCACATCGTGGCGAGCGAGATGCGCTCGAGCCAGAGCGGACTCGTGAGCGGTAACAAGGCCGTCAGCGCCGCCATCGCGACGAACGCCGGGCGCAGGCGCGTCAGCCAGTGCGGCGCCTCGAGGCGCAGCGCCACCAGCACGTAGCCGAACACGGTAGTCACGGAAAGGCACAGGTACGGCACCACCCAGACGACGAAGTCCCCGCCGCCCAGCAGGTGGGCCAGGGTGCCATCCATGCTCGCCACGCTCACGAGCAGCAGCAGCGACAGCCCCACGTAGACCAGCCAGCGGAACTCCCGGTAGGCGGTGATGATGGCGGCGGAAAACGCGATCGCGGTAAGCGCGAACGTGTAGAACACCGCGTCCCCCATCACCGGCACGTAGCCCACAGTCAGCGCGGCGGCGTCGCCCATGACGGATAGCAGCAAGATTGAGACGACAAGCAGCAGGGTGCGCGGTACGCGCGGGCGCAGGCGACGGCGCGGCTCGGCGCGTGCGGGTAAGGCTGTGTGCATGAAAAATCCCGGGAAGCGGATCGCCCGCAGCTTCGCCCGGCGCTTCACCGGCGGCAATGGGGCGTGCACCCCATTCGGGCGCAGGCGCCGTCACCGATTCTACGCTTGCCAGGGATCGATGACCTTGATGCCGCAGCCATCGAAGCCGGCCACGTTGCTGGTCGCCACGTCTGCGCCCGCTGATTGCGCGATGGCCGCGATCTGCGCGTCGAACTGCGAAATCGGCCGTCTGGCGCGCCGGAAGGACCGAGACGCAGCCCCCGATGGCGCGGCCGGTCTGGCGAAATCCTGTTCCCTCCGCCCCCTTCGATCTCACGCCGGATCGATGAGCCCGTCCTTCAGCGCGCGCGCCATCAGCTGCACCACCGAGTGTGCCTCGAGCTTGCTCATCAGGCTCGCGCGGTGCTTCTCCACCGTCTTCGGGCTGATGTGCAGTTCGATCGCGATCTCCTTGTTGGACTTGCCGGCCACGATCATGTTGAGCACCTGGCGCTCGCGGCCGCTGAGCGTGCCGGCCTGCTGGCCGCGGCGGATGATCTCGGTGAACGCCGGTGCCACGTGGCGCCCGCCGCGCAGCAGCAGCGGCAACTTCTCCACCATCTCGCGCACCGGGTTGGCCTTGCTGAACAGGCCATCCGCACCGGCCTCGACGATACCGGCCAGCAGGCCGGGCGAAGTCACCCCGGTGAACACCGCGATGCGCGTATCCGGGCTCCAGCGCCGCACGTCGTGGAGGATTTCCGCGCCACTCGCGAGCGGCATCGAGATATCGAGAAACAGCAGGCCGGGGCGATGCGCCTTCACCGCCGCGATCGCTTCGAGGCCATTCTCTGCCGTCGCCACCACCGCGTAGCGCGAGCCACCGTGCCCGGCCGTGCCCGCCAATAGATCCGCGATCGCCTCGCGAATGATGGCGTGGTCATCGGCAATCACGACCGTGCAGGTCGTTCCCGTGGGCTCGATGCTCAAGAAGTCGTTCCCGTCGCTGTGGCGCGCCTGGCAGGCGAGAATGGGGCGAACACCCCATCGCCGCACGGTTCGCGAGCGCCGATCATGGCCGCCACAGTCTACCCAAGCCAACCTACCCGGGCACGGAGCACAGTCCCATGAACAAGTTCGCCATCCTGCTTTCCCTCGCGTGCACCACCGCGGAGGCGATGGCCGAGGACGCAAGCTTAGAGCCGGCTCGCCTGCGGGAACAGACGGCACTCAATGCCATCGGCCCCGAGCTCCTCGCCGCGCATCTCCGCCACGACGGCATCGGCAATGCAATGGTGTCTTCCGCGTCGCTGTTCTACGCACTCAGCGTGCTCGCCCTCGGCGCCGACGGCGCCTCCGAAACGTTGCTCGAGGAACGCCTGCTCGCCGATGCCGACGCCGCGCTCGCCGAGGTCGCGCCCCAGCTCGCGACACGGCTGGTGACAGACGGTGATGGTCACGGCCGCCAGGGCGCATTCCGGCTGAACAATTCCGTGTGGTCGACGAGCGGTGGCAGCCAGGGCACGCCGTTCATCTTCAGCGAGGACTTCGTCGTCGCCGCGGAGCGCCTCTACGGCGCCGCGCACTACGTGCTCGACTTCACGGCGCCGGGGGCATCGCGCACCATCAACGACTGGGCTGACGAGACGACCGACGGCCTCATCCCCGCCATCATCGACGACCAGCTCCTCGCCACGCTCGACTGGGCCATCCTCAACACCGCCTTCTTCGAAGGCGGCTGGGGCACGGCGATGCGGCGCATGGACGCCACGGACGACTACCGTTTCATCAACCTCGACGGCACCGCGCAGGCCGCCGAGACCTTGCGGACCCTCGATTACGTGGCGAGCGTGGTGGACCTCGACGACGGCAGCGTCGCGTTCCAGCTGCCCTTCGCCGGCGGCAAGTACGCGTTTGTTCTGCACGTGCCCGCACCGGACGAGGCCGACATGCCATCCTGGCTGCTCGACGACGCGGTCCCGCACCTGGCGGACGTGGCCTCGCAGGTTCTCGCCGCCAACGGCCCGCAGCACCAGCTGAGCATCCGCCTGCCCGTCTTCGCCTTCAGCGACAGCGTCACCCTGCGCGAAGGCACCCCCGTCACACGGGCACTCGGCCTGCAACCGCTGTTCGGCGCCCGCGCCGATCTCTCGCGGCTGTCGGAGACGCCAAGCCGCGTCGACCTCATCAAGCAGGACACCCGCATCGAACTCGACGAAAACGGCGTGCGCGCCGCCGCCGCCACCCTCATCGGCGGCGTCCGCGCCACCACGGTGCGCCCGACCTATCCGCCGCGCGCCATCGTCGTGGACCGCCCCTTCACCTTCGCCATCGTCGAGCGCGAAACGCAGGCGCTGATCTTCAACGGGGTGGTGGTTGGTGTGGCGGTGGGGGAGTGAAAGCGAGTCTAGCTCAAGCGCAAATTTTTCCACCCAAGCACCCCAAGGGCGCTGACTAGCAATAGTCCGGCTGCGGGGGTCGGTACGGGCGTGGTGAAAATCTGCCAGGTAGCGCGACCACCTATTGTCAATGAGTCATCGAGGTTCACGCTGCCATGATTTGCTTCCTCGACTAATAGCCGAATGAACTGAACCGATTTTCCACGAAGGGCTTCTGGAAGATCGCGGGCAGACCCAGGGCCAGTGGCAGAACCATCAGCGCGGACCCAATCATCCTCGTTGAAGGCCATACCGCCGAGAGTTAATCCAGAATGACCTATCAAGCGAAGCTTGCGTACTACTTGATCAAACGCGGGTGAGTTCGAAGCGTCGAAATCGAAAGTGCCAGTCTCCATGTCACCCAGGATGAGGTTTCCACCGATATTACGAGTTAGAGCCTCTCGGTCGACAACATTTACCAGTCGGCCAAATGGATCTGAAGGGTCGACAATGGCAGAAAACGGATGAAACTCGTAACCAAAATAGAACTGCATACCGACAACGTCGGACTTCAGGTTTGCTGATATCCCGGAGTAGGTGCCGCCGAACGATTGCGTCTCTTCCCAGAGCAGCGTTCCAGCAATCGCGCTGCTATTGATGACAGAGGCAAGCAAGAGGCCGCAAATTCTTAGCTGCGCCATCACGTAATCCTCTATGTAGCCTAGTTGCAAGTGGCAATTGATTCTGAACCGGTCAGGTAACGCTACGCCCTGATTCGGATCAGTGATGACGCTTGAACCGCTTACATCGCGTGTTTGAGCCCTGCTCCAAGAACCGCGCGCTGGTAACAACACCGCCTCAGGGAAGGGGACATCCTGATCGCGGAATCTGAAAAGCGGAAGCGCACTGGGTGTCTAGCTACGATGACCTAAGCGCAACGCTTCCAGCGAGTCTTCGGGAGCGACCTGTCCGGCGTGCAGCTACCGCATTTGCCCGCAGCCTCCTCTTGCCGCCGGAGAGACGAACCTCCCTGCAACAAGAATCGAGGTCGCGTGACGCGAGAAACTCCTCAGCCCTGCTCTTCCAACCGCGCCAGCGTCGCGCGAGCTTCGTCCTTACCCTTGAAGTCGACCGTCGACTCTACCGCGCGTTGCAGGTGCTCGCGGGCGCTCACGGCGTTGCCAAGGGCGAAATAGGTCATGCCGAGGTGGTAGTGCATGAGGCCTGCCTCGGGCGCACCCTCCACGGCCTTCTCGAGGTACAGGCGTGACTGCTCGTACTCGCCGAGCTTGTACTCGATCCAGCCGACCGTATCGAGATAGGCGGCCTGGGTCGAATTGCGTAGCGGCGTCACCAGTTCCCGTGCGCGCTTGAGCGAGGCTTCGTCCTCGCGGTACTCGGCCAGCATCATGGCGAGATTGTTGGCCGCGAGTTCCGACTTCGGATTCTCCTTCAGCGCCTTCTCGTACTCGGCGATGGCGGAATCGAGGTCTCCGGTTTGCTCGAAGTAGCTGGCGAGCCCGGTCAGCAGCAGCGCCGAGCCGCCGGTCGCCTCGATGCCTTCCTTCATCAGTGCCACCGCCTCGTCGCGACGATCGGTCGCGGCGTAGACCGAAGCGAGGTTGCGGTAGGGAATCGGCCACTTGGCGTTGCCCTCGATGGCGGCCTTGAACTCGGCCTCGGCCTCATCGAATTCCTTCGCCGCGAGGTGCAACTCGCCGAGCAGGTTGTGCGCGACGTAATGGTTCGGCTGTGCGGCGATGACGTCCTTCAGCTTCGCCACCGCGTCGTCACGACGCTTCAGCACGAGGTAGCTCTTGATCAGCTGCGAGAGCGGCTGCACCGCATCGGGCTGCTGGTCGAGGGCTGACTGGAACTCGCCGATGCTGGCTTCCATGTCGCCCTGCGCCTGGCGCACGAGCCCGGCGAAATGGTAACCGCGCACGTCGTTCGGGCGCGCCTGCTTGAGACGCTCCGCCACCTCGAGCGCGGCCGGGAACTCCTTGCGGAAGACCAGGATCTTGAACTTGCCCTCGAGCGCAGACGGCTCGGCAGGGTTGTTCTCGAGTACGCCGTCGAGGGCTGCGAGCGCCTCTTCCACCTTGCTCTGCGAAGCGTAGATGTTGGCGAGATCGAGGCCGAGTACGGCGGCCGACGGATTGCTCTCGATACCCTGGCGGAGCACGTCGATGGCGAGCTCCGGCTCCTTGTTCAACAGGTGCGCGCGCGCGAGCAGGCGTACCGCGCCGGCGTTCTCCGGCGCATCGCGCAGCACCGTGCGCAGATCGGCAATGGCTCCGGCGGCATCGGCCTCGTTCAGGAGCAGCGTGCCACGCAGGATGAGGGCATCGGTATCGCGTGCATTCTCCGCCAGCACCTCCTCCACCAGCGTGCGTGCATCGCCCAGGCGCCCCTGGCGCGTACGCATCACCGCAAGCCGGTTCTTGGCAGTGAGAAGCTCCGGGCCTTCCTCGATGTCGGCAATCAGGCCCTCGTAGACGCCCGCGGCTTCGTCGACCTGCTTGGTCGCCTCGTAGACCTTGCCGAGCGCGAAGCGGTAGGCGTTGGCATCCGGATTCTCATCGATGAGCTTCTTCAGCTCGGTAATCGCCACGTCCACACCGCGCGTGCCGGAGAGGAACTCGATGTAAGCGAGCTTGGCGTCTTCGACGTCCGGGAAGTCCGCGATGCTCTGCTTGAGCACGGCCTCGGCCTCGTCGAGCTTCTTGAAGCCAATGAGCATGCGCGCAAGCGCGTTGCGGTAGGCGAGCACGTCCGGCTTCTTCTCAATCACGCGGCGGAAAGTCGCTACGGCCGCATCCTGGTCGCCGGCACGCGCGTGCACGCGGGCGAGATTGATAGCGAGCGCGACCTCGTCCGGGTGTGCCGCAATCGCTCCCTCGAGCGTCGCGACCGCACCGGCGACATCGCCATCAACAAGCTGCAGCGAGGCGAGCAGCGAGGCGGCCTCCGGATCGTTCGGCTTCGCCGCAAGCACTTCTTCGACCAACTTCCGCGCCTTGTCGCGGTCTCCGGCCTTCGCCTCCACCCCCGCCAGCAGCGTCTTCGCGCCGGGATTGTTGGCATCAACTGCGAGCAGTTTCTCGACGTTCTCGCGCGCCTTGTCGTCCGCGCCACTCAGAAGGTACAGCTTGCCCATATTGAGCAGCGCACCCGGATGGTTCTCGTCCTCGCCCAGGATAGCCAGGTACTGGCGGGCTGCACCCTGCCAGTTCTCGAGCTTCTCGAGCGTCTCGGCGAGCTTGAAGCGCGCCTCGAGATCCTTGGGGTCGATCTGCAGCGCATTCTGGAACTCGATGCGCGCCTTCTCGAAATTCCCCTGCTCGAAGAGTTCCTGGCCCTGGTTAACGTAGGCCGACTTACGATCTTCCGCGCCGCCGCAGGCGACCAGCAGGGCGAGCAGCAGCACGAATGTGCTTCGAAGGAGTGGAGTCATCCAAAAAGTCCTGTATTGGCTGAATTTTGTGCAGAGCATCATGCTACATCGGATTCGCAGCGCAGACGCGCCTCGAAGCGCGACCGGTTCGCCGTTTCGTATAGCCCCATCGTGCACAGAGCATAGCGGCATTGCGTGCCCGGAAGGTTACCGAATCGCTCAATTCGGCACGTAATCCTCGAGCAAAGGGACCACGTCAGCGGCGAACTCAGATAGCTTCTTGTCGAGCTCTGCAATGTCTTGCCCCGGGCGCGCGGGCGCGATGATTCGCACCAAGGCCCCGTCCGTCCGGTTGCGCGTGAGGGCATCCCAGAATATGTACCACTTGGCCGCATACTGACTGGTAATCACCCGCCCTCGCTGCTGGAACCAGTAGTAGACAAGCTGCCTAGACTCGCCCAGCGCGATCTGAACCCGATTGACGCGTAGAGCTTCACCCGCAATCTGAACCCCGGGAATTTCCACAGTACGCATGGATTCTATCTCCCAGCCCCCCCCGGGCAGGCACGTAGCCGGGGAATGTACCGATTGTCCCTTCTTCTGCGAGTCGTACCACGCGACGTAGAAGTTAATAGGCACCCCTGTTTCATCGAGCCGAAAGTTTGCCATGACGTAGTCAGAGAGCTTCAGTATGTCTAGATAGTGCTGCTCCAATCTATCTGAACGGCCTTTCCATGCCCCGATTTCATCAGGAAACTGAGCGAACTCCTTTCGGTCAGGTAAATCTTCCTCGCGATCTGCAAGTTGCATCGCCGGCACAACAGAAAGACTCACAATTAGAACAAGCGCTATCGCCGGGTTGTTAAGTGTTCGCGCTTTCCATGCTCTTTCGGGATCTGGAGCGATTGGAGGATCTATACCGAATACCTGCCCTAATGGACGCCGATCATTGCTTAAGCGCATCAAGAGCCACATCTCGACAAAGAGGATGCCGAAGCAAGCCATAAATATGACCCACCCTTCGAAATCGTGAAGAAAGCCCTCCGCCATCGATTGGCCCCAGTGCTCCACCATCACACCGATGACACCGATGCGAAAGCTGTTCATTAAAATAGTTATAGGAACGGTGGACGCGAAAACAAGAAGACGTTTCCAGAGAGCGGCATGATAGAAATAGGCCACAATCACGCCCAGCGTCATCAACGGAAACAAGTAGCGGAGGCCGTTGCAGGCCTCCACTACCTGAAGCTTGTAGCTCCCAAGATCGATGACATTTCCTTCGAGATACACACTGATCCCGAAAAGGCGAATTACACCCACCCCGATCGCAGAAGATATGAGCTGCAGCTTTGTCGATAAGTTGTTGTAAATAAAATTCGGGAACGGAACCATGAAAAACAGCAGGCAGAGCGGAATGAATACCACACGAAATGCCGCCGTCCCGACAACTGCCCATACGCACCCCATGACGAAGAGCACGAACGAGTATTGAATGATTGAATACAGCGTTGATAGCTCTCCGAGCACATACCCAGCAAGCCCGAATACCGCGAGCGCCACACCACCCCAAGAGCCGTCGAAGCGCAGTTCCCTAAGCCGGTCAAAGCGCTGCCAAACCAAGTAAAGCGTGATAACGGGGATCAGGAAGCCATGACTGTATTCGTCACGGTTTGACCAATATCCGACCATTTCAGTGAGCGCATCCCAGTAGAGCAGCGATGTCGCGCCAACCAGGGTTATGGATGCGGCCCATATGCGCGTGTCGTTCTTCCAATACACCTCAGAGCTATTCATAGTCCCCAGTCCGTCTCACAACATCCGCCAATTGGCTAGATAACGCGCATACTTGTTGCACGCCCCAAGTTTATCGCGAGTAGGTGTCGGACAGAGCGTACCAAGCCGTAAGCAGGTATTACTGGAATCAGAGCACCCAACACAAGCCTCATAAGGATTGCAAGTATTTGTTTATATGTTGTTTTTCTGTTCCCATTGCTTGAACCTCGTACGCAAGCGCCCTGCGCGACTGGCTCTCAATAAACGCGCGATCGTAAACAAGCAATAAGTTCTCAATCCTTCTCGGCACTGGCGACCCACGGCGCAGTGCAATTTTGAGAGTCCACTCAGTTGCCACGTTGGTCCGCGCCAACAGATCGGGCCACGGCACGCTGTCGCATAAACCTATATTCAGTTAGAACGATTACCCGCAACCCGTGGTGCAATCTAAAATCGGCGGCTCGCCTCGGCGCTCGCCGGTGGCCACGACCACTGTTGCCGTGACATAAGCCAGCATGGAATGTTCAATTCTCCGTAATCCGCTGCGACACGCGCCCCATTTTTACCTCACGAGAGGCACCCAAACGTGACCCCGCCCAATACGAAGAACGGCGCCCGAAGTAGTTTGACTCGAAGGCTGGCGACAGGTGCGGCATGGGCATTTGCGCTGCAGGCTACTGGCTCTGCTAGCACACTCGGCGCGAACGCAATTCTTGCGAGGCTACTTTCCACAGCAGATTTTGGCGCGTTTCTACTACTCAACAGCATTGCCGTATTGGCAGCGATGATCGCGCGCTTGGGCCTCAAGCAGACTGTTGTTCGATTTGTCGCCGAATCCATAAGTCGGAACGAACCGGGTCGAGCCGGCCATGCCCTCCGCATTGTTTATTCGCTCGTGACCATTGGCGCCATTGCGGTGGGTGGCACATATGCCGCAGCGATAGGAAGTTGGCTTGCTTCGGATGTGTTCTACATGCCGATTCTGGCGACAGTTATTGGAACTACGGCGCTCTGGATTTGCATCCTTGCCTTTCAAACTCCGGTCGCCGAGACCTTTCGCGGCCTTCACGATATTCGGCTCGCAGTCCTTTTCGATGGTGTTCTCGCGAGTGTCCTCGCACTCCTCACGCTGACACTGGTCTGGACATTCTATGAGCACCTGGCCTTTTCAAGTGCAGTGCAACTTATGACGGCCGCAGCAGGGCTGAGTCTGCTTCTCGGGACGTTCCTTCTCCGTCGAAAAGCGAAGCACCTTTCAGGGCGCGGCTCTACCAGCTTCCGCGAGGTGCTTTCGGTCTCTTCGCCAATCTTCGTAGCGAACCTGGCCACGCACGCGATGACGAACTTCAGCATTTGGATCGTCGGTGCGCTATTTGTAGCGCGTGATGTCGCGCTTTATGGCGCAGCATGGAAGCTTGTGATGCTTGTTTTGTTGCCATTAACACTAGTCAATATGACTGTTCAACCTGTCATTGCAGAGCTTAATGCGACCGGGGAAAGGGTACGCCTCCAAAACGTACTGCGAGGCATGGCTACCCTTGCCGGAATCCCTTCTGCTTTGGTCCTGACTCTTTATCTCGTTGCTGGTGCTGACGTCCTAACGATAGTTTTCGGAAGCGACTACGAGCATGCCAGGACGATTCTAATGATCCTCAGCATTGGCATGTTCGTTGATGTTTGGTCTGGATCGTGCGCTTTGGTTCTAGTGTTCACTGGGCACCAGCGACAATACATGACTATTACCGTTATCGCTGGATTGATCACCTGTTCGCTAATCGTTGTAGCCGGCCACTACTACGGTGTGACCGGTGTGGCCGCGGCTGTTTCTACCGGAAAATTCATCCAGAATGTCGCCACTTGGCTGCTAGTAAGAAAGTTAACAACATTGTGGACGCATGTTACGTTCAGCCCGGCGTTCATCGTTTCCGCATTTCGTCGTTTGATAGGTTGAGTTAGTGGTGACTCATAAATTCGAGTTCGAGAGCAACATTAAGCTCATTCGTCAATACACGTCCCACGTGCTCCGCCATGATGCAAGGGGCTACAGACGATTAAGCCACGATCCTGCCCTTCGCACGATCAAGGATGCCATCGTAGATCTCAAATAGTCTCCCAAGATGTCGTTCCGGGCTTGCCGCATCACGATACGGTGATGGATCAAAAGGCCCTAACGTAGATACCTCGCGTAGAGCAGCGGCTAGTACGTCAGCATCTGGTCGGTCGAAAAGCACCCCTGACACCTGATGCTCGATTACTTCAGAGGCAGCCGTCCATCTGCCTGCAACTACCGGCACACCGCGCACAAGCGCTTCAAGTGGGACTAGCGGCTGACATTCGTACCAAAGGCTCGGAAAGACTAAGGCCCGTGCTCGGCCAAGCCATTCGTGCACTTTGTCGTGAGATTGCCAACCGGTGACAATCGCCTCGGGGTTTTCCTTGCGAATCACAGAGGCCTCGGTTCCATCTCCGACAAAGACCGCCTGAACCCCGGCGATCCTCGCTGCCTTGGCAAACAACCGCCCTCCTTTCTCTGGGTTCAATCGTCCGACCGAAACGAATAGATCATTCTCACTCGCAACGACTACATCCCGACCCTCGACATCGATCGGATTGGGCAAATAGTGCAATTGCGCAGAGGATGGAAGATATGGCTCCATTGCACGCAACTGTGTTTCGGAAATATACGCAATGTCAGTTAGGCCGCGCGGCATCCTCCCAGCGCCCCACGTTGAGAGCTGTCTAACCACGCGCCACGCTTTATGGCGGAGATTTCGCACATCGCAATCTGTCGTCAAACACGAGACACCGAGTGGTCGTCTGCGACATATTTCATTTCTTTGATAATCGTAGAATCCTCCGTTCGGACACGCGAGAAAATACTCGTGCATCGTATAGAGGCTAGGGAGCGGCCCGTCTGCGAGAATCGGCCCGATTGCGGGCGACAGAGCTTTCGCATATCCGTGACAATGTACAAGAGAGTTTACCGGCGACAGTTCTCCGCATATTCTTCGGAGCTCGCGCGCTGCTTCAGCATTCCAAAGCCCGCGAATAATCGCCCTCGCGCGATTGTCATCGGAAAGGATGTCTGCCTGGTTTAATGATCTGATCTTAATGAGAGGGTGATCTAGCGCCTTATCTGGTTCGCCGCATGCGGCGAAGAAGATTACGTTCTTTCCGGAATTCGCAAGTAAGCGAGCCGTATCAACGGCAACTTTCGCCTGCCCGCCGTTGACATTGGCGAAATCACTCACCAGAACCACATTCACAGGAGACAACGTGCTAACCCCGCGCCAAAGTTACTCATAAAGTTGAATCACAAAAAAGACTAACAAGTAGGCAATGTGCGACCCCTTGCGACTTTGCGGATTACGAAATGGCGAGCATCGCGCGTAGACTTGTGCTTGAGCAATCTGTGCACTGCGCCCCCTCTTACAGATCTCGCTGCTTACGCTTACGTCACGGATCTGCATATTGTAATAGCAGATAAATGATCTCAGCTCTTAGCCCCCATGAAAGCTAGGAAGCAGATGCTACTTCCGAGTAATGGCTCCATGACCACGGCTCGAGTGGCGGTGACTGTATTGCCCGGTCGCTAGTTTGCTCAATGACGGTGACACCGCCTCGCTCAAGCCCATAGACCTGAAGCCCCGGTGCAGCCGGCGCCCTCCAATGAGAGATCCCAGACGGGGCATCAAAGACGACGCGTGGAAGGCCGCCACTCCCCACGTACACCTGCCCCGGTTCGCGCAATATTGTAGTTAGATAAACTATGTCCTCCGCCATATCCGGCCCATATGATTCCAACGGAAACGGAGGCTTGCCCTCATTTGCCAATTGAGTCATATGGAAGATGATGACGAGATCTTCATCGAGTGATGGTTGTCGGCCTGCCTTCCACCAGTCCAGGTAGTATTTGACAACCGTTGCATACCCAACATGGGACCAGACCGGGTGTTTGCCACCAATCGGGCCCCAGGGCGGATATGGCGTTATATGGTGGTCCTCCCCGAAGTCATTCCAAGTCGCCACACACAAGTAGCGGCAATTTGGCAGATGGCCATGGACGAATGGCTCCATTTGTTTGGAAACCGCTTCCGCCGCGTTCTTGTTGACATACCGGGGAGCTTTATTGATCTGGAGCATGTTGAAGCCTTGGCCCGCAATAAGTTCCAGACCGTGACGGTCGCACAATTCCGCCGCAATAAAGTTCATGCGTATGGCGTCTTCGACCCGCAGTCCAGGCACCCACGGCGCGAACCCATCCATACTCGACCATTGCCGGAATAGCCATGCCATTTGCTGCTTGTTAGCACGCGTAGCCAACCAAGGGATAAATGCTATCGGCCTCCCTGCCCTGCGAAGTTTCTCCTTCAGTTCAAGAAAATAATCATTCCCAACTGAACGGCCCTGCCAGACCGTTAACAACGGCAGGCCGTTTACGCGGAAGTGTCGAGGATGGAAATAGTACTCTGCAAACCACTCTTCGACTTCGTCGTATACAGGAACTCTCCCGTCATTGCAGTCGAAGGATGGGAAAAACCAAAACGTGCTTGCGGGATCCGACAACTCATCTAAGGCGTCAATGAACGTCTCGACATTGCTCTTCATTCGTCCGCGATAGTGGCCGAAATTCAGCTGCCAGCCGTCAATTCCCATGGAAATCGCGTCATTGATATCACGAGTCCAATCTGCTTTAGACTGCCTTGGCCCTCGCGTTCCCTGTCCAGTCATGTAATGCGCGAACGCGAGCCGTCCCCCAGAGTTCGCCACGCCAAATCCCTGGACCGACGATTCCGCCAAGAAGGCCCGAGGGCTCGCACTTATCGCGAGCGCAGCTCCGCCGCAAAGCTGAAGAACTTTCCGGCGATCATAAGACACTTGGAACTCCTATAAGCACGTCAAGAACGGACCGTCGGATTATCCGTGATTCCGCATTATCCTCCGAAATTAAAGCCCAATGCTTGTCTGGCCAATTGTGGCTCGAAGCAGAGTCGCCACCGCTCGCTAATCAACGAACCTCGAACTCAGTCGCGTGTCAGTCCTCAGATGCCGCCGCCGCCGATTAACGTGCATACGCTCCGCGACGTTCAGTGCTGCTGCGAGGATCGCAATTGGCACCAAAACCAATATTGTCCGTTGCACGAATCCTGGATCTAACCCGGCGTCGAAAATAAGTAGCCCAACGGCGGGAGCGACAACAGCTTCCCAATGCGAGTCTCGAACATGCCGATATCCTGCATCAAAGAATGCAGCAGCCAATCCTGAGACAACGGCCCCAAGCAATATTCCCCAGTATCCGAAATTGAGATACCAATCTCCCATCGTAGTAACGGGCCAACCGTTTATTTTCTCCGGCTGGTAGTTCCGTCTGAACCACCCTCCGACGTGGAATGTTTCCTTCCCCGGGTAAATCGCACGGGGGATCCAAGCTACCAGGCCGTTCTTAAAGTCCGCACCATTTCGAAACGCGAACCGCTCGCCCCCATCACGGAGAGCAAGCATCAATGCATCAAACTGACTGAAGTGCAAGGAAGTCGATAAATCCGTCCAAAAAGGCTGGTCGATCACGACGTCACGTGCAAGGACTGCCTCCACCCCCTCATTCCGGATGACCTTAAGCGTTTGCAGCACGACCGCAAGGACCACGACCACCAGCACCGTACGCACCACGCTTAATCGTTTCACGTAGTAGTGCCAACCAAGCACAACTGCGATGAGCAACATCGCGATGTTGTACCGATTACCCCAAAAATAATTGAATGCCAGATTCACAACGAATAGCGATACGCAGATCCAGACCATCAATCGCGCCCCGCGAAGGGCTCTTGATTCTCGGTATCGCTTCTCATAGTAGAGTGCTGCGAGCGCAGCCACGATAGCGCCAACCACCGAAATTTCACGGATCACGTAGTGCCCTGCTAATGCGTGCGCGACCTTGGCCTGATACATCAGAGCATTGACCGAACCTGCGCGGAGTAGCAGCAAACCAGTCAAGATCGCGCCAATTAGGGTCGTCACCAATGCAGCCAAGACAAGTATCTTACGGCTGCTAGTTCCTTCGGCCCGAGGCAGCAATCGTGCGACCGGCACCATCGGTCTCGAGAAAGCCATGTGCGTGGCAGCAATGAGCAGAATCCAGGCCAGATGGATAAGCTGAGCACGTGCAACCAGATCCCAAGATGGGCCACTGAAGAGTTCTGGCGGATACGGATCGTCAAGTCCCAGAAAGAAGAGCAACGGTCTCACAAGCACCTGAGGCACGCTGATGATCCACAGCGTGACAACTACCACCTTGGCGCTCTTCATAAAGCGCCAGACAAGTAGGCCAAGAACCGTTACATTCGCGAGCCACGCGAGTAAAGCCAAGACCATAGCTTTAAGCGCCCGTCAGTCTTCGTTGTTGCATGCTACTCAACCCTGTTGTGGTCTTTCGGGAAGCCGCCACCCCGACTCCCGCAGGCGAAGCTTTCCGTGCGCACTACGACTGCATGCGCAAAAGAGGCTCTTCAGTTATGCCAGTGCGCGCGGACAAACATTGAAAGCGCGGCAGTCGAACTCCATGCACGTGGCACCGTGATACTCAATGGCTAAGCACAATGCTAGCCAAGCGCCATAGCTAACCGTTAATTTGCCCATGAACGCGGTACTGGTAATCCAAGGCCCCTCAGACGACCACGGTCCTCGGCAAACTTCTGTTCGAGGAGTTCGCGTGTGGATTGCGCCATCGGCGGGTAAGTAAACCTACGGCTATTAAGCTCCAAAATTCGGTTGCCGATCGCGCTCCGTAATTCTCTAGGAACCACAGCTCTTGCTAGCTTCTTAATGACATTCTCACGAGTAACTAGCGATTGGAGAGTCTTCAAGCGTGGCATAGCTGCCGGATTTGAGCGCTTGGACGCCGCATCGAAGTGCGGCACCTCGAGGCCAGCGAATGAGAATACTCGCTCAGCCGCTCTTCTTGAGCTAGCGAGATCTTCCTCTGTGAGGACCAAGACTCGATCCTTCCCAAGACGCTCAACTGCGTACTCCAGATGCTTACCGTACATGCCGATCTCGACATACGCATGGCGCCACCAACGGTCTCGATTGGCAATACTTTTCTCAATTCGTTCCCCCTCCACTTCGAGCGCCTCCTCGAACAATAATCGCTCGTTGCCCAATCGTCGCTGGTGCCAGTACGCAGAATACGCGCGAGCAACGGGGTCACGCAGGCACACAATGAAGGATGCTCTCCTTCCTTGAACGAAGGTGTGGATTCGGTCTATGGCCGCTCTTGATGCCAAATAAAACGGCGTTGCATCGCAATGAACTTGCATGGCGTCCGCTCTTCGTGAAGAGTAGTATTCTTCGAGGTACCATCGAGATCCCTTCTCGTACTCCATTTCGTCGCAGAAGAAGTACGTCTCCTTGATAGGTGGAACGTATACCAGCGGGTGCTCATTGATCAGGTCCGCCAGAGTCGTTGTGCCGCACTTCTGAGCACCTAATACAAACAACCAAGCTTTGTCCAATTTCACTGCACCTCGGCCGCATATCAGAGCGAACTGACCTAATAGCGTTGATCTACGGAGATCGACGTTCGCCGTCAAATGACTCGAAGTTAGATCCCTTTTTTACGCTGACAGGCGGCTTCAAATTTGCAATCGTGGTTGATTCAGCTTATGCGGTGCATGGCACGGCCAGTAGAAAGCCTTCATTTCCACACGACGAGAGCAACCTTGCTCACTTGTTGTGTCCGGTCCTCTGCATCATCGCAAACTAGCCATCCTGTTGCCCGTATGGCCGCTCATTGGACAACAACTCTTATCGAGAGGCTCTTC
Organism: Gammaproteobacteria bacterium; assembly: GCA_040220855.1. Lineage (GTDB taxonomy): Bacteria > Pseudomonadota > Gammaproteobacteria > JACKNG01. The sequence continues at coordinate 31,868 of JAVJVZ010000016.1, forward strand.
TACAAACGCAGTACGCACCCTTGCAGCTAGACCGCATTACAGGCATCGCAGCTCTGATTCTCTACGACCAACCATCAAGAGCGAGCTGAAACTCCCTCCGGAGGCGCGCGTTGGGCTCCGCATATTCCATCGCCAGATCAGCCATAATCTGCTGCTCTAGGGAAGTCGCACCGCTAGGCTTCCGAGTATTCAACCTCCGATATAACCCTCTCGCCAGTCTGTATAGCTTTCCTTTTGGGAGCTTCTCTCTAAGGGAAACATTCACGCGCTGCAGCGTGCCACTTCGAGGCATATAAGTCTCGTTATCACGCGGAAATGTGTAATTCGCAAAAAAGGTACTGTCGATCCCAAGCCATCTCGCGACGGCTGCCGCCGTTTCGACCGGATGGTCTCGCAATTCCTCATACGCGATTACTAGCATTCTCTCGTTGCCGATCCGCTCCCTCCACCTAAGCAGGAAATCAACGTATCGAGCATTAGCCAGAGCATTCGCGGCGAGCTCATTTCCCTTAAAAACCCCAGGATCGGGGGGGATACGTATTGCGGTAAGAAAATCCGCGAACCCCATCGATGAGGGGATCCATGACCAGTTGTTCTTAAAGTAGGAGAACAATGAGTAAATTTGCTGTGCCGGCTCCCTGAGCACGAAAATGCACCTGGGGGAAGTCGGGAGCTGCGGAATGGTGTCAATGGCTGTCTGGTAGTAGATGTATGAGGGGGTAGATTCAATCAATATCTTCTGATCGCCAATTTCATCGGCAGGCACATATCGTGAAAAGCCTTCATATCCGTTACTGATGTGAATCTGAGGCCGGTGCATGTGCGTCCCCGGATCCACGAAGAAATAGGTCTCCTTCTCGGATGTCCCAAGAACTTCGGGATGATCAGAAAGCCACAGATGCAGCGCACTTGTACCCGCTTTCGGCGCCCCACAGATAATGCAATTTGGCAATATCGGCGAAGCGCTCCAGCTCCTTGCTTGCCCGTTCATCGCGCCACGAGATCCTGGAGCAGTTGCTTCATTTGAGCGCCGAACCTGTCCGAATGGAAGCGTTCCTCGTACGTTCTCCGACACGCGCGCCTCATGCCCGCAAGCTCCTCCAGACTTAATGCTGATAACGCCTTCACAAGATCGCCGACGGAAAGGGGGACCACAAATCCGGTTCGCGATTGTTCAACGAGCCCTGGGAGTGCCCCTCGGTCACTTACCATGACCGGCGTGCCCGCTCGAAACGATTCCGCGACCACTAGACCAAACCCTTCCCATCGCGAAGGGACGATCACCAAATCGGCCTCAGCGTACCGGGCCTGCAGCTGGTCAGCCTTGAGCCAACCGTGCTCGACTATTCTTGGGTGCTCAAGCTCTCGCATAGCGAGCGGACTCTGGGTTACAACTGGGGCCCCCACCAAGTGCAACCTAATGTCATCCCTCATGAGAGCTACTCTCGAGAATGCCTCCAACAGAAGATCGACTCCTTTTTGATAGTCGAAACGTCCGACAAAAAGCAAATCAAGAGTCTTGTCGTCGGCATTGACGCGATTGCCCGTTCGGCGGCATGTGACGTCAAGAACAGCGTTTTCGATAAGATGGTGCCGGCCAAGGTAGTGCGATGATGTCGCGTACAGTTGGTCCGTTTGCGAAATGTTTACTACCACATCTGAGATGCCTGCCAAGGTACCTTCAATCAAAGAGACAAGGCGCCGTTTCGCAGTCCCCTTCCCATAACGCTCTGCGGCCCATCCGTGCGCGCAGTATATAAACCTACCTGAGGCAAAAAATGCCCGCAGCACCAACATGATTGGCAATGTAAATGTGCTGTGAAAAAACACCACGTCTGGCTCAACAGTGCGCATCGCCCTACTAGCAGCGATAAGTAGCCTGAAGAGTCTACGGAAGCTGCGACCAGGATCCCGAAAGTCGAGAATCTCTGATTCGAGTTCCAGATCCTGCGCATGAGCGTCTGGAACCAAGAACACATGCGTCGCCATGTCCGCGGTTGATCGCTCTAACACTAGGAAATAGCTGGCGGGGCCTCCCTTGGCCGTTTCACAGATATTCAAAACCTTAATGGGTACAGCATCTGTACGCGCGCACGGTTGACTTGGTTCGACCGTGCGCATTGAACTGCGCGCATCATTCTCCGCTTTCTGTGCGAGCAGTAATCCCTCCTGCTCTTCAACGTGTCCTCCCGCGCGTAAATCGCAAAAACGCATGTCGCGCCACGCACTGGCTCTCGGGAGCGTCATTTGTGATGGTACGTCGATCGCCATAAGAGCGCGCTTCGCATTTCTAACGAGCCAATTTCAGTGTCGAGTTCGAGAGTCAAAACTTCACCGACAATGACACTCCTTGTCTAAAGACCCTTCAGGCTCAAAATTAGGAGCGACAGCAGTACTGCAACACTGAGAAGTGAAAGCCGCTTCTGCGTTGCTCGACAGGTGAATTCAGCAGCGTAGACCATTATTACTGAGTGCACGATGATCAGTGAGATATGCCGCACTTCGAGGAGTTCGCGACCGAAGATGCTTATCGTTATCAGACCAAACAGGATCAGGTAATCCGTTGCTGTGGTTCTAAACACCTGCTCCGTAGCCATACGTATCGCGATGCCGGTAATCGCCGCAAGAACCAAATACGCTGGAGTGCTCACCCCGAAAGCAAGCCACCGGGACGCCGGCGGCTCTTGGACGGTCAGGTAAACGACGAGCAGTGCTATCGAGTACGTCGCGAATCGAAAAATCAGGGAGTCGCTCGACCCTGATCGTCGTGCCAGGTTAATCGAGCAAGCAACGAGCAGGGAGAAAGAGATAAACGCGACTACGAGCGGAACATCGCGCACGGCGAGAGTGCCGATCAAAAGAAGGACGGAGAACATCGCGACAGCGGCCGCCGCTGCGTGCTTGGCCATCCTTCTATCAGTTGTCAGGGACCCGACAACCCTGCTTAGCGCTCGCTTCTCTGGGGTTGCTGTGAACTCCCATTTTCTGCGTTCGGCGACAGTCAAGGAAATGAACAGGACGGTAACTATCGCGAAGAATACGAGGGTCACCAACGCATCAGATTGGTAACGAAGCAGAACGGCGCTACCGACAAGAATGGCTTGGACTGAGTAGATCAGGATTACGGTTTCGTAGTGTTCGAATCCCAAATCCAATAGACGATGATGAATGTGGTTACGAGTGGCCTTAAACCAATTCATGCCGCCGCTAATTCGCAGGTAGAAAACCGCGTTTATATCCGCAATAGGGAGCCCGATTAGCAGAAGAGGTAGCGCGGGACTCAATGCCGGATGCGCGATTTGGGTGAGATACACGGCAAGGAATGCCATTGCGAAGCCGATAAACTGGCTTCCTGCATCTCCCATAAAGATACGGGCTGGATGTGTGTTGAATCGCAAGAAGCCCAGAATTCCGCCAGCTACAGCACAAGTGAGGTATACCGCAAGTGAGTCCGACGCGACATATGCGAGAAAACCCATCACAATCAGACTAAGTAGACACTCGCCGCCAGCTAACCCATCCAGGCCGTCTGAGTGATTAATTGCATTGATGACGCCGACGATCGCAAAGATGGTAAACGGCTTACCGATATATGCCGGCAGAAGTTCGCCACCCAAGAATGGGAAACGCTCGACCCATAAGTTTCCGTGATAGACGATCAACCCAGCGGCCGCGAACTGACCACCGAACTTAATCCAGTGCGTTATCTCTTTCGAATCATCCCACGCGCCGAATACAAACAAGATTAGCGAGCCGAGTAGGAAAGACTCGAGGATCGGAGTCCATGGGAGCAGGATCGCAATCGGAAGCAATGCTCCAAGCGTAATTCCAATCCCTCCGATGCGAGGAATTGGTTTCGCATGCACCTTTCTCGGGTCCGGTTTGTCCACCATACCCAGGCGCGGAGCCAACCGGATCGCGACAGGGATAGCTAAGACACTGAGTGTTACCGCAAGCACAAGAAACACGAGGCCGTTCATTTACGTACACTCATGTAATGGGCCGGACAATGTGCAAACGCAGCGGTTGGTCCTAATCACAGTGGCGTCGTCCTTCGTGATAGGTCCAATTCTTTCGCCAGGATGTCGAGGATTCGGTAGCTGGCGCGGCCATCCCACAGTGCAGGCCGGGCCCGTGCACTAACCGTGGTATCTCGCTTCAGTAGCGCAAGAGCGGCATTGACAATGCGTGTTCGGTCCGTACCCACGAGGGTGTTCGTGCCCTCGGTGACCGTGATTGGACGTTCAGTGTTCTCCCGAATAGTTAAGCATGGAATGCCAAGTGCGGTGGTTTCCTCCTGTAATCCGCCGCTATCGGTGAGAACCAGAGTTGCGTCTTTCCACAAATTCAAGAACTCGTGATAACCCAGCGGCTCCACAAGGGTAATTTGGTCTGCCACTCCAATGTTATGTCGTTTCATGCAGGCATTTGTTCTTGGATGCACTGGAAACACCAAAGGGAGCGATTCAGAGATTTCATTAAGCGCAGAAAAGATCTGCCGGAGTGTGCTCTCACTGTCCACATTCGACGGTCTGTGCAAGGTCACAACACCGAATTGATGGCCTGATGGTTTGAGCTTGGAGCTGTTCAGCGAAGCAGGGTCCATGTGTTGGATCCGCCCAAGCTCGTACATTAGATTGTCGATCATCACGTGGCCCACATGATGTATACAGTCCTTGTTCTTTCCCTCGCGGAGCAGGTTAGTAACACCGCTCTCTTCGGTAACGAAGAGGTAGTCGCTAATTGCGTCGGTGACGATGCGGTTAACCTCCTCCGGCATAGTCATATCACCGCTCCGCAACCCCGCTTCGACATGTGCCACGCGATGCCCGAGTTTCTTAGCAACGATCGCGCAAGCAATGGTCGAATTGACGTCCCCGAACACCAAGACGCAATCAGGCTTCTCCTTCAATAGCACTGGCTCGAAAGTCGACATGATGCGCGCCGTCTGCTGGGCATGAGACCCGCTGCCGACTTCAAGGTGTTCGTCCGGCGTAGGAATGCCCAGGTCGGAAAAGAAAACGTCACTCATACCCTCATCGTAATGCTGCCCGGTATGCACAAGGACATGCTCAAAGACTGACGGACTCTCAGCAATGGCTCTGAGTACGGGAGCGACTTTCATGAAGTTCGGTCTTGCGCCTGCTACCAAAAGGAGCTTCAGAGGGCGTGGCATTGGTACTCTCTCAGTTTTCTTAGTTGCAGCCTGGGTCGCGCGGGTAGTTCCAATCGCCTCCGCGGGCGGTGAGGTAGCGACAAACGGCAGTACTCGCTCTTCACGAGTGCAGTACCAGCGGCCGTGCGTGCCACCTGTTGGAAACAGGAGAACGATATTGCCGTCGACCACTCCATGGGGGCTTAATCTCCCAGACCAAGTGAGCCGAGAGCCGGTACACCAAATGGGTGGCGCTCTCAAGCGACACTACCTATGTATTCTCGCGCCTAGTAATAAGTGGAGATCTTCTCACTCGAAGCGTTCAGCACAGTGCCGAGAACTGTAATGTGCTCCAGAATATGGAGCGCATGATCGAGCTCTTGCCGCGTACTCTTCGCGTCTCGCAGGACTAAGAGTAATGCATCGATGTGCGGGGCAAACGCAAGCGCATCATCAGAGGCTAGTACAGGAGGAACATCGAATAGTACGAATCTCGACGGATACCTTGTCTTCAACTCTTGCACCAATCTACCCATCGCAGGAGAGGCGAGTAGTTCGGATGAGTTTTCAATTGCCTGGCGCGCAGGAAGCACTACCAGCCTCTCAATACCTGGGTTTACGAGAATTGATTCCAATGGGTAACCATGGACCAGATAATCGTCGATACCCCGCTCAGGCGCGAAGCCAAAGTACTTGCTCACGCATGGATTTCGAAGATCCAAGTCGACCAACAACACTGTGTGATGAAGTTCTCGTGCGAGACTGATCGCCAAGTTGATTGAAGTCAGCGTCTTTCCGTCACCTTCACTCGGGCTTGAAATTGCTAACGCATTCCAATTCTGAGCGACCATCCGTTGCAGGACCTGTGTCCGCAACATCTTGTAAGCAGTAAGGCCGGCCCGATCGTTCGCGCCATATATCACGTTGTTCTTACGCAAGACCCTGGCATCGAGTTCGACTACCTTGGTCTGAGAGTATTGAATGTCGGCTTCGAGGGTCGGGCCACTTGCTTCACCGGAAGCCGCAACTTCGCCGTGCTCAGCAACCCCTGCCGTTGCACGCTCAGCTTTTGCCTTTTCGAGGGCCTGCTTTATTCGCTCCATCTGATTCTCCAGTTCGCAATGCAAGAAGCCTCGCAATGCGTAATCGCGGGGGTGTCATTTAGCGGAACTATCCCAATGCGCGCATAGCTCGGAAGTACAGCACGTCGAGAGGGCTGAAGAAGAAATGGACCGTCAGCATAGCGGCAGCAACTAACAAGACCGCGAACAACATATAAATGATCCGTCTTCGCATCGTTGCGACGCGCGCCGCTGGATTCGCAAGCGCAGGAATAACGGCCAAGGGTGGTACGCCCGTCATTTCAGCGACACCTGAGCGCCCATGAATTCGATCGTCTATTGCTTCGGCGACAGCGCCCGCGCCCACCCCGCCGACAATAGAAAGAAAAAGACCAACCAAGGCAATTGCAAGGCGGTTCGGGCTGGCCGGTTCCTCAGGGACAAGAGGTGGTTCTATCAACGTAAACCTTTCACCTTTTTGCCCTTCTTCCAGACTTCTCGCCACCACTGCTTGTTGCCGCTTCGCCTGAACTTCCTTGTACTCAGCAGCAGCGATCTCATAGTCTCTTACCAACGAGGTATACTCGCGTTCGACCTGTGGCGCGGCAGTCAGACGCCGCTCGTAATCGTCAATCTTCGCTCGCAGCGATGCTGCTTGCGAGCGATAGGACGCTATGTCATTCGACGTGGCGTCAAGCCGCGCGCGTAGCTGGACGTAGACGGGATTATCGGGAACTTCAGCGTTGGTGTACGTTGGTTCCGGCTCTGGTGACGCGGACGCTGATGCGAGCTGCTGTCGAACGGCTTGGATCTCTCTCTCGATGCTGCGAATGTCCGGATGATCGTCACCATAACGTTCGCTCTTCGTCGCCAATTCCGCTTCGAGGTTGCGCAAACGCGCTTCCAGTTCGGTAGCTGGGTTGCCCTGACCCGTAGTTCGACGCAGGGATTCGATCTCCCGCTTCATTCTCAAGACATCGGGGTGCTGCGGGCCGTACTTTGCATTTAAGGTGATGAATTCGGCTTCCAGTGCCTTCAGGCGATCCGCAGGCCCAAGCAGTCGCTCGCCACTTTGCGACGTAATGATTCCCACAGTGGGTTCTTGTTGAGAGAGTTCAGATTCGAGATAGACTCTTTGCTGCTCAAGCGACCGGATTTGATTCTCCACTTGCACGAGATCTTGCTCGGCCCGAGTGAGCAGCTGAAGATTAAGACTAGCGAGTTCCGGCAGAGCGTCGACATGCTCTTCTTTAAAGTCTGCCAAACGTTGCTCTGATTCTCTCACCGCGTTATCGAGCCGCTTTGCTTCCTCGGTAAGGAAGTCGAGCGTGTCCTCGGCGGCCTCTGTGCGCTGCTTAAGGTTCTCACTGAGGAAGAGAGAAACGATGTCATTCGTCACGCGCTGTGCCGTCAATGGATCGGGGTTTTCGAAGGCGAGTTCGACAGCTATGGTTGCTTTTGTGGGCCGTCCGCTTCGCTGATCAACTATGTCGGCGCTAACTGGGCGGACTGCTATGTCATCGCGCATTTCCTCCACGACCACCTCAAGCGGATCCGATGCACGTTCGTCTGAATAAAGATTGAACTTCTCGATGATCTCCCGAAGATTAGCAGTAGTCAGGACTCGCTGAGATATGACTTGAATCCGTTGGTCCGCAAAGCTTGTATTCAGTGAACGCACCAAGTCTTCTGGAATGTCTTGCTGCTCGATCAAGACTACGGCGCGGGACTCATATATGGCGGGCAGAGTGAGAGCCAGCACAATTGAGGCCACTAACAGCCCGAGGGCGACAATGAAACCTAGCGGAAGGCGTCGGCGGATCGCCTCACCGTAATTGAAAGGAGGAGTTAAGACGTCGTCCATAGCTTAGAACCCACGGTAGGATCGCAGTTCACCATTGTAGGTAAACGTGAAAAACAGGCTGTTGTTGTAAGAGGTTTCGTCCAAGAACGAGATATCGTTGTAGACAAAGCGGTATGTCGCCGCGAGTGTTATATCTTGGCTGAAGCGATACCGGACCCCCGCCACCAAGAGGGTTTGGTTGCGATCAAGGTTCGCGCTCTGCCGAGCGTTGTTCTCGGTTTCCGCAGACCGCATGTTGTAGCCGCCTCGAAACAACGCAACGAACCGGCGGGACAACTCTCGCTCCACGCTAAACAAGATATCGTCACTAGAGCTTTGCGCCCCGAACACTGTGGGCGATACAGAGCGGTTATACGAGAGCTCACTGTGCATGACAGGAGACCAAATCTTGCGAATGGTTGCACGTGCTATCGGTCCGCTTTCGATTGCGCTCTGTTCGACAGTAGTCACTACGGGTAAGAGGATTATCTGTCCAGTATCTGGATCGATAACGAGTTGGAACTGTCCCGGGGTCACTTCCTGGCCGAGAAAATCGATCTCGCTCTGTACGTAGCCGACTCCGACCTCGAAGTCCAAGGTCGGCGACCAAAAGTAGCTCGCGCCTCCCATCCCCCCGTATGTCAGCGATTTACCTCCGTTCGACGGCGTTTGAAACTCACTTACGTAAGCATTCGCGAAGATGCTGAACTGCTCTGTAAGCTGATGTGTCAGGGTTCCATTAACCTGCTTGAACTCATAGTCTGCAAAGGGCGTCCCCGGCAGCTGCTCGAATTCGACGTCTGAATAGTAGAAACCTAGATTTAAAGTCGTTCTCTCATTTATTGATACGGCAACCGAAGGTGCGACATTGAGAGTATCCCTATTAGACACGGCCGTTTGTCGCCCCGCGTCGGTAAGTTCGGTCGATAGAGTTGAATCTCGGATGTAGTCGAAATCCAACGACAACACGGCGCGCTCCACGACCGACCACTGAGTGCTCGTTCGCACTTCATATTCATCTGCATCCGCACCCTCACCAATCACGAACCGTCTAAAATTAAACGCTGGCGTGATTTGTGACTTGAACTGATTTGACTCCAGATTCAACTGAAGTCCACCTCCCATATCAAATCCCCATGCTGCCTCGGGATCGTTGATCGCCGTACGGAGGTTATCCGTCACCCTTGTGCCGAGTCGAATCTGCGGGCGCCACGAGACGTCGAAAGCGGCGATCACGGTAGGCGTCGATAGCAACGACATTATCACTACCAAAGCGAACACCAGTTGCTTCAACATTCGCATTGCACTTCCTCAGCCATAATGCTTGCGCAACCTTGTATGGCGGTACTTGTTGCTACTTGGCTTCACAAAACGGGCTGAGCCTCACACTGCTCACGAGCTAAGGAACAACGACTACATCGCCCGCCTGAAGAGTGATGTTCTGCTCAAGATGCTCACCATCCTCGACTTCGTCATAATTGAACGGGATGGCTGTCTGGCTGCCGCCCTGCCCGCGCAGGATGACGATGTCCTTGAGCCCAGCGAACTGCGCGGTGCCGCCGGCGATGGAGAGCGCCTGCATGACATTGGTGTCGCTCGTCATGAGAATGGGTCCCGGTCGGTTCACCTTGCCGACGACGTAAGCCTTGTTGCCTTCGATCGCGCGTAGCATCACCGTCGCAACGGCATCGGGGATGTAGGTCTCGATGCGCGAGATGATCTCTTCCTGAATCTCGGTCACCGAACGGCCGGCTGCCTGTACGCCACCGACGAGCGGCATGCTGAAGCGGCCGTCCGGGCCGACGAGCGCTTCAATCTGCAGGTCTTCCTCGCGCCACACGGAGATGAACAGGATGTCTCCGGGTTTCACGTGGTAGTCGGCAGCGGCTTCCTGCGCCATCGCTGGTGCACTGGGCAGAGCTAAGGCGATGAGCAGGGCCAGCAATAGGTAGATCTTACGGTTGAGCAACTTGCGCACGGCAATCTCCTTGAATAGCGGCTGACGTTTCCTTGTCACCGGTTCGGTCTGTGATGAGACGGGGGATCAGTTCTTCACGTCGCCAGCGGCAACGCGGTTGTACTTGTCTTCGAAGCGTACGATGTCGTCTTCGCCGAGGTAGCTGCCGGACTGCACCTCGATGAGTTCGAGCGGCAGGGTACCCGGATTTTCGAGACGATGCGTGACGCCGAGCGGGATATACGTCGATTGGTTCTCGCTGAGAAGAAAGGTTTCGTCACCTTTTGTTACGCGCGCCGTGCCGGCGACCACGATCCAGTGCTCGGCCCGGTGATGATGCATCTGCAGCGAGAGTGAGGCGCCCGCCTGCACGGTGATGCGCTTCACCTGGAACCGGCTGCCGGCATCGATACCTTCGTAGCTGCCCCAGGGCCGGTACACGCGCCGGTGGGTAAGCCGCTCGTCGCGGTTCTGGCCACGCAGCCAATCCACTACCGCCTTCACTTCCTCGGTACGGGACTTGTCGGCGACGAGCACGGCATCGGCCGTCTCGATTACTGCGAGGTTCTCGCAACCGAGCGTTGCCACCAGGCGGTGCTCGGCGAAAACGATATTGTTGCTCGAGCCGATGGCGCAGACGTCGCCGCGCAGCACGTTGCCGGCCTCGTCTTGCGGCGAGACCTGCCATAGGCTGGACCAGGAGCCGACATCGGACCAACCCGCATCGAGCGCCACGACCACGGCGCCCTGCCCGGTCGCTGAGAGCGGCTCCATCACCGCGTAATCGATGGAATCGCTGGGGCTCGCCTCGAACGCCTCGGCATCGAGACGGAAGAAATCCCCGTCCGCGCGGCCGGCTTCCACCGCGCGCCGGGCGGCAGCGGCGATCGCCGGGCAGTAGGTGGCGGCGTGTTCGAGCCACACCGAGGCTTTCATGATGAAGATGCCGGAGTTCCACAGGTACCGCCCGTCGGCCACGTAGGCCTCGGCCGTCGCGGCATCCGGCTTCTCGCAGAAACTTGCGAGCACATGACAGGCAGGTTGGGCTTCACCGACGGCAGCCCCGGTCTCGATGTAGCCGTACCCGGTCTCCGCGCGCGTCGGCACGACACCGAGTGTTGCCACCTGCCCCCCTTCGGCCTGGGCGAGTGCCACAGCGATGGCGCTGCCGAACGCGGGGAGGTCCCCTATTAAATGATCGGCCGGCATCATCACGAGCACCGGATCGGCGCCGCCCGCCATCGCGCGGCACGCGGCAGCGGTCAGCGCCGGCGCCGTGTTGCGCCCGGCCGGCTCGAGTATGAGGTCTCCGGCCGTCAGCCCGAGCTGGCGCACCTGCTCCGCCACGAGGAAGCGGTGCTCTTCGTTGCAGACGACGATGGCCGCATCCGCGGGGGCATCAGTAGAGGAAAGCCGTGTGAGTGTCCGCTGCAGCAGCGAGCCTTCGCCATTGCCGACGGCAAGGAACTGCTTGGGGTAATAGCCGCGCGACAGCGGCCACAGGCGGGTGCCGCCGCCACCGGCGAGGATGACGGGAACGATGCGGGCATCGGAGGCCATGGATGCAGCAGGCTCCTTAATCTATACGGTGCGCAGGCCGGCGCGGCGTTCTTGTGCGACGCAGGATACGCCAATTTCGCCGTTCCATGAACGCCTTGGGCTCGGAAGTTGTGTGATTTTGTGATGATCTCGCGGCCATACCGCCCTTGAAATGTAGGCGATGGCGACCACGCGAGGATCCGTATCGCTCGAATCTTGTTACGGGCGATTCGGAGTCTTAGCGGCAGGTTGTCGACGATACCTCAGTGCCGGGGCCCTGAGCGGCGCCACCGGTCAAGCCGCGAACAATCTGGCAGTGCGTCACGCCATCGGAGGTGATCCTGCTCGATTGCACGCGAAGCGGCGAATGCTAGATGAGCCCTGTTACGAGTCCGGGTCGGTCGGGGAGGACGGCATCGACATCCGGGCACCCGAGATGGCCGCGCAGCAGGTCCGCATAGACATCGCGGAAATCGACGGCCGGGGCGAGCGCCCGCCCGTCGAGTAGGCTGCCCTCGTCGAGACCGGGCCAGCCGCGTGTACCAAGGTGGATGCCGCCGCGTAAGGTGCTGCTGATCACCATCCAGGCGCTGGCCCCGCCGTGGTCGGTGCCGCCGCTGGCGTTCTCGCGCAGGGTGCGGCCGAACTCGGTTTGTACGAGCACGGCCACGTCGTCACGGCGCGAGCCGAGATCGGCGTCGAAGGCGGCAAGCGCTGCGGCGAGATTGGCGAGTTGCGTCGCCTGTCGGCCAGTGGCGCCTCCCTGGTGGCTGTGCGTATCCCAGCCGCCGTCGGCAACCATGATCACCGAGAGGTTGGGATCGTTACGAAGCAGTGTTGCTGCGGCGGCGAGGTCTCGGCCAAGCGCACTCCCTGGGTACGATGACGACGTCGCGCCAAGCGACAATATCTGCGAGCGACTCGCGTCGAGTTCAAGGCCGGCCGAGCGCCACGACGCGAAAGCAGGCCCCGTGTCATCGCCTCCCTTCTTGTACGATTCTTCCAGTACGCGAGCAAGCAGCCCGTCGACCACCTCAGAGGGCGCCAATCGCCTATCCAAGGGATCAGCATATGCAGGGGCCGGCAATGCTCCCCTCAATGCTTCAGGCACTTGATTGCTTATCGCGAGGCCGTTCCTCAGGTTGGAATTCATCTTCAGGTATCGATTCAGCCAACCGTCCACCGCCATGCCTGAAGCGCGCTCCACGATGGATTGCGCATGAAAATGCGAGCGCGTGGTCACCGGGAAGTGCACGGCCGGAAGCAGGGCCAGTCGCCCTTGTCCATAAATCACTCGCATCGGTGCCAAGGCCGGGTGAAGTCCGAAGAAGCCGTCAAGATCAATCGCTACATCACTGGCATTGGCACGCGGCCGCGATAGTGCGATTCGAGGCCGCGCAATGTAATAGGCGTCATCTCGATAGGGAACCACAGTGTTAAGCCCGTCGCAGCCCCCGCGAAGGAAGACGAGCACCAGAGCTCTCCCGGTGCCATTGCCTGTCGCGGCCCACGCACCGCTGAGCGAAGTTGCGGTTGGCAGGATCCCAGTTGCGGTTAGGCCGCGTAGGAAGTGACGTCGATTCATCTTTGCACCTATTACTGCAGGTGGAACGCCGGTAGCGCGAAAGCAACAAGGAGCGCTCTGCGCAGGCGCACCTCGATATCAGCGTGTCGGTAATCGAATCGCCGGGCGCCATCGTCGGTGAGCACAGCGCTTACAAGTTGCCATTCTGCTCTTCCGAATGCCGCGCCGTGTGCAAGACTGAGCAGGTGGCCGCTGACAGCATCCACGCCGTCGACACCGCTCATGAGCAAGTCATGAGCAAGTTCTGGGATAGCTCCCTCATAATCATCCCAGCCAAGTATCGCAGCTTGCAGGAAACGCAATCGCCGATAGAGAGCCCCGGAATTCACCCACGACGATCCACTATCCGAATATCCGGTCGGAACAGGGTTCCGATGAAGCGGCATTCCCATACGACGAGCCTCAATCTCCGCCTTGCGAAGGGACGGCCCAACTCCCAGCGCACGGAAGGTTCCCAGGACATATTCCAATGGCGTGCGACTCAATGGAGATTCGAGCAGCGCATGATGGAACTCGGCCGACGCAAATAGGCCAGACAGCACACGCGCAATCTGATGCGAATCGTTAGCGTAAGCGCGAAAGTCGTCGACGCATGCAACCAACGGGCGAATCGGAGGAACCTCGCTGATGAACAACGTTGCCAGCTTGAAGCAGATATTCGCTGCCGTCGCGGGATCTTTTGCCACGACATCGAGCACCTGCTCGCCATCCTCGATCCCTTGCCCCGCCGGGAGCAGACGGCCCAAGACCTGCTTGGAATCGAAATCATGGTACTCGGGGTGAAATGCGAACTGGTCATCTTGCACACGCCAGCCCGTAAAGGCACGCGCGACCTCGGCGACGTCCGCCTCGTTTACGAGTGACGGGTCACCGAGGGTGTGCAGCTCGAGTAGCTCGCGCGCGTAGTTTTCGTTCGGGTCGCGCGCGAAGTTCACGTGACCATCGAGATACCTCAGCATCGCCGGACTTCGCGCGCTCGCGCCGAGCAGGTCGCGAAATCGACCAAGCGCGTGCTCGCGGAACGCCTCATGTTCGGCATTCTCGTAGCTGTCGTTACCGTGATGCCCAAGGTTCGTATTGAAGTGGTTATCCCAGAAAACCGTCATCACCTCGCGTAGCTGTCGACGGCTATGAAGCGCGGCTTCCAGCGTCCGCTCGGCCGGATCGGATGGTAACGTGCGCGCTGCGAGAAAGGCGCTATCGTCGATTGTCTCCGGGGCAAGCTGTTGTTCGATGAAAGCTGCAAGACCAATGCGAGCAATCTCTTCCTCCAGTTCCGGTGTCGGCCCGAAGGTGAGTCTTGCGAGCGCGCGACGATTGCGACGCGCCTCCGGTGTCGGGTATAGCTGCAAGGGCTCGATTGATTCATTGCCTGCCGCATCGGTTGCGACGAGTTCGAGAGTAATGCTTGCGCTCGGCAGCGCTTCGCTGGCAAAGGCGGTGAAAGTCCAGGTGCCACTCGGCTGGATAACCTCCACGTCGCGCTCGTCGACGATCTCGCCGGCCTCGTTTCGCAAACGCGCCACGAGCGTAGGTTCGCCGATGTCTTCGTACACGCTGCCGCGAACGAGGAAGGCGCCATCGGGCACGGTGTCCTGGTCCCGGTGCGAACTTACGGTGATCTCGGGCCCCGCCGCGTCGTGAACCAGGTTGATCGTGGTGGCTGCCTCGCCAATATTGCCCGCGGCATCGAGGGCCTGCACGTTGACTGCCAATGGTGCGGGGGTTGCCGTTGTGAGTGCCGGAACCGTTGCCGACCAGCTACCCGCGCCATGACGTACCGAGGCCGCGAGATCGGCGATGAGGCCATTTGCGCCGACCAACCGCACCGAGATCGACCGCAGACGATCGTTCTCCGCAAAGCTACCGAACAACTCGAAGCCGTGATCGCCAAGCCGTGCACCTGCGAGGCTGCTGTCGATCGAGACCTGCGGCGGCGTGAGATCGGGTGCGTTGGTCTGCCCCGCGATCGCCGCGATGCGCACCGGACCGCCGTGGCGCACGAGGTCGCTGTAGAAATCCTCACCAGTTCCGAGCGGGTCCGCTACCCTAATCACGTATGTAGCTTCGCCGCCTAACTCATCAGGGTCGAAGTGCACGTCGCCCGCTTGGTTGGTCGTTGCTGCGATTACCTGCCGCAGCGCTCCCGTCGCGCTCTTTTCGTAGACAGTGACGGTAGCATCGGCGAGGGCTTCGCCAGCGGCATCTGTGACGGTGACTGGCAAGCGGTTCACCCGCCAGCCGAACCAGCCCGTCTCTACAACCTGGTCGCTTTCGAGCCAGTGAGCAAACGGTTGCGCGTGTAGCACGTAGCGCCGCCCCGCGCCAAGACCATCGAGATCGAACCGCACCTTGCCATCGGCATCCGTTTCAAATGCCGCCGCCCATTCCTGGGAGCCATCCGGCAGCACTTCCTTGGCGATAATCTGGACACCAGGGATCCCCGCATAGGACTGATGATCAATCAGCTTGACAGTGAGCGCCTCCCCACCGACGGCAAAGGTGTAGCGTCCGGCGGCATCGAACACGTCGCTGAACTTTGCCCGACCATCGACCAGGCTCGCCGCGCGTAGCTGGTAGCGGCGATCGCCGAGTGACGCAGGCTCGAAGTACACCATGCCCTGGCCATCGCTTTCGACGCTGCGTACGAATTGTCGGGTGCCATCTGCGAGGAGTTCGAGCAGCGCAACGGTTTTGTGCCGATAGGGATTACCGTTCGCTCCGTTGGTGAGCGCCACCTGTAAGGTGCCCGCCCGTAATGGATGCTCGCCCGCGCTGGTGATGTCGGTGCTCTCGATGCGTTGCCCGAACGGCGCAGCACGCAGCACGTAGGCACGGTCAATGCCGAGACCATCGAGGTCGAAAGCGACGCGGCCGTTCGTTCCTGTTCGGCGGGCGCCGCGCAGCGCGAGGCCACCCGTTCCGGTGCGTTCGTAGGCCTCCACCAACACGCCTGGCAGCCCCACGTTGGCCACGCCATCGAGCACCGCGGCGATGAGCGGTGCGTTCCCGAGTCGGAGCGTGCGAGAGCCGGCGCCGTTGATCGGCGCGGTCTCCTTGAGTTGACCATCCGTGGGGCTCCGAGCACGCAGAATGAGTGGCACGCTTCCCAACTGCGGCGGATCGAGGTGCACCCAGCCGTTTTCATCGGTCGTGGCATTCATCACGTAGGGGAAGCTGCCATCGCTCGCCTTCTCGCGCAGGTACACAGGCTCGCCGGGTACTGGCGCGCCGGATTGGCCATCGACAACCTGCACCGCGAGATGTCCCACCCGCCAGCCGAGCCAGCCCGTCTCGCTAACCGGGTCGCTTTCGACCCAGTGTGCGTAGGGCTTCGCGCGCAGAACGTAGCGGCGCCCGTTGCCCAATCCGTCGAGATCAAATCGGGCCCTACCGTCTGCGTCGGTCTCGAAAGCCGCCGCCCAGTTCTTCGAGCCACCGGCCAGCACCTCGTGCACCACGATGCGTACGCCAGGCATGCCGGCGCTGCTCAGGTGATCGATGAGCTTGACGGTCAATGCAGGCCCACCCACGGTGAACGTGTGCGCACCTGGTTCGGCATAGACCTCGCTGAACTTCGGGCGGCCGTCCACCGGGCTTTCCGCACGGAGCTGGTACCGTCGCTCGCCGAGTTCCTCCGGATCGAGATAGAGCATGCCCTCGCCGTCACTCTCCAGCGTGCGCACGAACTGGCGTGAGCCGTCTGCTCGCACCTCGAGCATGACCACCGACTGGCGCGGGTACGGATTGCCGCTCTCGCCACTGACCAGTGCCACCTGCAGTGCCCCCGCCCGGAGCACATGCTCTCCGGCAATGCCGATGTCGTCGCTATCGAGGCGATGGCCGAACGGAGCAGCGCGCAGAACGTAGGCACGGCCATGGCCGAGTCCATCGAGATCAAATGCAGCGCGACCATCGGCACCGGTGCGGCGTGTCGCGCGCAGCGCGAGGCCACCGGTTTCGGTGCGCTCGAAAGCTTCTACCGTGACTTCGGGCAGACCTATACCGCTTACGCCATCGACCACCGCGGCGACGAGCGGGGTGTTGCCGAGCGCGAGGGTGCGCGTGCCACCGCTCCAGATAGGCGCGGTGTACTTGAACTCGCCGTCGCTCGGGCTCCGGGCGCGCAACACGAGGGGGACCTCGCCGAGTTGCGGCGGATCGAGATGGACCCAACCCTCGGCATCGGTCGTGCCTGCCAGAACATGCGGAAAAGTTCCGTCGCCCGCTCGTTCGCGTAACCAAACAGGTTCGCCCGCGATTGGAGCGTTCGTCTCCCCGTGCACCAACCGTACCGCGACGCGCCCAACGCGCCAGCCGAACCAGCCCGTGTCCGTGATCGGCTCGCTCGTCAACCAGTGCGCATAAGGCTGCGCTCGCAGCACGTAGCGACGACCCTCGCCGAGGCCATCGAGATCAAAGCGCGCCATGCCCTCTGCATCGGTATCGAATGCTGCCGTCCACTGTTCGGTGCCGTCGGGGAGCAATTCCAATGCCGCGACGCGCACGCCGATCAGTCCGGTATCGCTCGTGTGGTCGATGACTTTCACTGTCAGTGCGGGACCACCTACGCTGAATATGTAACGACCACCGCCGGCATAGATCTCGCTGAACTTGTGGCGGCCGTCGACCGGGCTGGATGCCCGCAGCTGGTAGCGTCGCTCACCGAGACCTGCGGGTTCGAGAAAGAGATCGCCGTTGCCATCGCTTTCGAGATGGCTCACGAACTGCCGTGAACCATCTTCCAGTACTTCGAAGAGCGTAACGGGCTGGCGGCGGTAGGGCTGACCACTCGCGCCGTTGGCGAGCGCCACCTGCATGGTGCCCGCGAGCAACTCATGCTCTCCGGCAATGCCGATATCCTCGCTCTCGATGCGATGGGTATGCGGCTCGGCGCGCAGGACGTAGGTACGGCCCTGCCCGAGACCGTCCAGATCGAACGCCGCGCGACCGTCCGCACCCGTGCGGCGCGTCGCGCGCAGCGCAAGGCCACCGGTGCCCGTCCGCTCGTAGGCTTCGACCACCTGGTTCGGCAGGCCTTCCCGAGTGACGCCGTCCAACACCGCGGCGACGAGCGGCGCGTTGCCGAGCTCGAGGCGGCGCGTGCCCGGACCGTGAATGGGTGCGGAGTACTTGAGCTCACCGTCGGTCGGGCTCATCGCGCGCAACACCAAGGGCGTCTGCCCGAGCTGCGGTGGATCGAGTCGCACCCAGCCTTGTGCATCCGTCGTGGCATTCTGCACGTAGGGATAGGTGCCGTCGCCCGCGTCTTCGCGCAGCCACACGGGCTCGCCTGGCATTGGCGCGCCTGTCTGGCCGTTCACCACCTGGATGGCGAGCTTGCCGACGTGCCAGCCGAACCAGGCGGGCTCGGTGATTGGATCGGTTTCGAGCCAGTGCGCGAAGGGTTGCGCACGTAATACGTATCGGCGCCCTTCTCCCAGACCATCGAGGTCGAAACGGGCAATGCCCTCGACATCAGTCTCCCTCGCCTGGCGCCACTCATAGGTGCCGTCGGCAAGGAGCTCGACTGCGTTGATTCGCACTCCTGAAATGCCCTCACCCGTCGCATGATTGACGAGCTCCACCGGGAGCTCGGCGGCCTTCGCCGCGCCCAGCAGAAGGAAAGAGAGGAGGACCATGCCGATTCTCACTGCCGCACCCCTGGTGCGCAGTCGGGCGGGCTTGAGTGTGCGGGTCGTCAGCTCGTTGTTCAGCATTCGCGTCTCGGAAAGTTGCTCCTGGCAGTGGCACGGCAGCGGCCGCCGGCGACGCTTTTTAACACTTGGATCCGCACAAAAAGATGAACGTGCGCGCGTCTGCGAAGCGGGTCACATAGATGTCGGCGCGTGACGCTCGAACCGCTGCGGCCCGCTCATCCGTATGAGGGATGGGAAGGGCCGTTCGGCAGTTTGATGGGCGGCGCGTGAGAGTGCGATCGCCCCTGTGATCGCCGATCGAGGCTTGGGCGGGAAAGGTGACGGATGCACTGCCTCGGTTCCCGCGCCGATGGACGCGACATCGCTTCGCCGTGCCGTTCGCTGGTGGACCCGGCGGCAGCTTCTCCGCGGTGCTTCTCGCCGGAGCCCCGCCGTCGCGGCTCAGCCGCTGCTGTCGCTGCCGGTTGCTTCGGAGTTGCCGAGGGCGGAATCGTCCCCCGCTTCCTCGAGCGCGCGCTTGAGCGCGTTCTTCGCACGGCGACGGGCGCGGGTCATCGCCTTCTTGTGGAGCTGCTCGGGGGTGTCGGCCTTGATGCCTTGAAAGTCGATCTTGCCGGCACCGAAGAGGCCGGCATCGAGGCGCTCGAGAATCATGTCGCAGATGGTCTGCGCGGTGATGACGGGCGCCTGCGTGGCGAAGCCGTAGACGAGCGCGGTGTCGCATACGGTGTTCACGAGCCGCGGCACGCCCGCGCACTGGTAGTGCACGAAGCGGGAGGCGGCGGGCGAGAAGATGCCGGGGCGCCCGCCCACCGTTTCGATACGGTGCTCGATGTAGCGCGCGGTCTCCTCCACGCTGAGCGGGCCGAGGTGGTAGTCGACCGCGATGCGCTCGACGAACTGCACGAGCCGCGGGCTGCGCAGCTTGTCGCGCAGCTCCGGCTGGCCAACCAGCACGAGCTGCAGGAGCTGGTCCTTGTCGGCATTGATGTTGTTCAGCAGGCGCAGCTCCTCGAGCACGGCGTCGTCGAGGTTCTGCGCCTCGTCGACGATGAGCACGGTACGCCGGCCGGCGGCGTACTGCTCGATGAGGAAGGCGGTGAAGCGGTCGTACAGCACCGCCTTGCTGTCGGAATCGGACGGGATGTCGAAGGCGACGGACACCCACTGCATGAGGTTGCCGAAGGATTCGTGGGTGTTCGAGATGAGGCCCACCACCACGTCCTGTTCGATCTCGGCGAGGAGCTGGCGGATGAGCGTGGTCTTGCCGGCGCCAATCTCGCCCGTCAGCACGGTGATGCCGGCCCGGTTCAGCAGGCCGTAGCGCAGCATGCTGAGGCCGGTAGAGTGTTTCTCGCCGAGGTAGAGAAATGCCGGGTCGGGCGTCAGCGAGAAGGGCTTCTCGCGAAATCCGTAGAAAGTCTCGTACATGGGGCGCCAGTTCGGTGGAATGGTAGCGAAGTCTTCGCGGCGTCTGCCTGCAGGCTCCGGGGCCCTTGCGCGAGCCGGCACCGCTGGCACGCCGCGGGCCGGGCCGGTGATTACGGCGCGTAACAGGTGCAGCGGCCTGCGCCGCCGGGCGTCCCGTGCCGGTCCGGGCCGCCCGCGCTGCGCATTGCATCACCATCCTATGGCGGCCCGTCGGGCGGATTCTTGTCCGGCGGTGATGCACCTCGCCTTGGCGCCTTCCGCTGGTGTCTCGCGAACCGTCGGGCCCGGTCATTCCGCGTTGCACCATTCTGACGTGGTGGCGGGGCTGGTGCCAGGGTCGGTTTGGCGAAGCCGGGGCGCGCCGGCGTGCATCGTCGCAAGGCATACGATGGTCTCGCGGACCGGGAAAGATCGAACGGCCCGCGTGGTGCGTTGGTGCAATTGTGCTACGGTGCCGCCGTAATCGCGCGAGGAGTCGTCAATGAGCCGCCTGACCATAACGCTGCCGGACGAGCTGCACCGTGCGCTCAAGGAAACCGCCGCACGCCAGGGCCGCTCGATCACGTCCATCATCGAGGAGAGCCTGCGCCTGCGCGGCATCGAGGGCCACGCCAGCGCACGGGAACGGGTGGCCGCGGCCCGCGAGTTCTCGCGCCTGGATGCCGAGGACGCCATGGCCCTCGCCGTCGAGGAGACACGCGCAGTCCGCGATCGATGACGCTCCCGGTCTTCGTCGTCGATACCAACGTCGTTGTGGCCGGGCTCATCACGGCAACGCCCGAGAGCCCGCCGGCCGCCATCCTCGACGCGATGCTGGCGGGAGCGCTCATTTACCTGTTGTCACCGGCGCTGCTTGCCGAGTACCGCGCGGTCCTGCTGCGCCCGCGCATCGTCGCGCGGCACGGATTGAGCGAGAGCGCGGTCGACGCGTTGCTCGTCGAACTCACGGCGAACGCCATCTGGCGCGAGCCGGTGGTCGAGCCGCCCGCACCTGATCGCGGCGACGATCACCTGTGGGCACTGCTTGCAACGCAGGCCGGCAGCACGCTCGTCACGGGCGACCGGCTCCTGCTGGAGGAACCACCCGCCGGGAATGCCGTGATGGCACCGGCTACCTGGTTGGCGGCGTTCGCACACGACGCCCGCAGCGCGGAATGACGGCGGCGTGCCAAGGTGGTGAGCACCCCCGTCCCCTCGCGCCGTATCCGCCCCGTGCAGGCCCCGCCCCGCCCGGAACTCGCGCGGTTCAACAAGGTCGGTTAAGCCATTAGAATCGACGGCTGCGCGGCGCATCGAGGCAGGCGCGCCGGGCTCCCGCCTTCCTTCCCAGCACAACCGGATTCGACGTGGATACCGCGACTTCTATTCGTGAATCGATCTTTCGCCTGCGCGACTTCGTTACCGAGCGCATCATCGGCCAGGACCACCTCGTCGAACGCCTGCTGGTGGCGCTGCTCGCCGATGGCCACCTGCTGGTGGAAGGCGCACCGGGGCTCGCCAAGACGCGCGCGATCAAGGTGCTCGGCGAAGGCATCGAGGGCGATTTCCACCGCATCCAGTTCACCCCGGACCTGCTCCCGGCCGACCTGACCGGCACCGAGATCTACCGCCCGCAGGAAGGCAGCTTCACCTTCCAGCAGGGCCCGCTGTTCCACAACCTGGTGCTCGCCGACGAGGTCAACCGCGCGCCGGCCAAGGTGCAGTCGGCGCTGCTCGAGGCGATGGCCGAGCGCCAGATCACGATCGGGCGGGTGTCCTACCCGCTGCCGCCGCTGTTCATGGTGATGGCGACGCAGAACCCGCTCGAGCAGGAGGGCACCTACCCGCTGCCCGAGGCGCAGCTCGATCGCTTCCTGCTGCACATCAACATCGGCTACCCGGATGCCGCCGCCGAGAAGCGCATCCTGCACCTCGCCCGGCGCGAAGCGCAGGCCGAGGAAGCGGCCGGCGAAGCCGCCAGTGCCGGCACCGCGGAAGCGCCGCGCAGTCCTTCGCCGGTGCTCGACCAGGCGCGCATCTTCGCCGCGCGGCGCGCGATACTCGATATGTATATGAGTGAGGATGTCGAGAACTACCTGATGGAGCTGGTCTTCGCCACGCGCGATCCGGAGGTCTACAGCCCCGAACTCGCCAGCTGGCTCGCCTACGGCGGCAGCCCGCGCGCGACGCTCGCGCTCGACCGCACCGCGCGCGCCCACGCCTGGCTGCGCGGCGAGGATTTCGTGGCGCCGTCGGACGTGCAGGACGTCGCCCACGACGTGCTCCGCCACCGCATCATTCTCAAGTACGAGGCCGCGGCCGACGGCATCACGCCGGATCGCTTCATCGACGAGCTGCTGGGCCGCATCCCGGTGCCGTGAACGCGGTAGCCGAGCCGTCCCACGCGCCCGGCCTCGAGCGGGTCGAGCCGCAGCTCCGCGAGCTGGTGGCACTGGCCGGTGCCGCGCGCGCCCTGCCCGGCTTCAGCCGGCCGATGCGTGCACGCCACAGTGGGCAATACCTCTCGCGGCTGCGCGGGCGCGGCATGGAATACGACGAGTCGCGCCCCTACCAGCCGGGCGACGACATCCGCCAGCTCGACTGGCGCGTGACCGCCCGCACCGGCCGCCCGCATACCAAGCTCTTCCGAGAAGAACGCGAGCGCCCGGTGTTCCTCTGCGTGGATTACCGCCACGGCATGTTCTTCGCGACGCAGGGCGTGTTCAAGTCGGTGCAGGCGGCGCGTCTCGCCGCCCTGCTCGCCTGGCGCGCACAGCAGAACGGCGATCGTGTCGGCGGGCTCGTGTTCGGCGATCACGAGCACCACGAGCTCGCCCCCCGGCGCGGCCAGCCGGCCTGCCTGCGCCTGTTCAAGCAGCTCGTCGAAGCCGGCCGCGACTGGCGCCGCGCCCCTCCCGAGCCGGCCTCGGGCAGTGTGCTGCGCGAGGCCTTCGTGCGCCTGCGCCGGCTCGCCAAGCCGGGCAGCCTGGTGTTCCTGCTGAGCGACTTCCGCGATCTGGACGACGCCGCCGCGAGCGAGCTCGCGCGGCTTGCCGCGCACAGCGACGTGGCCCTGCTCACGCTGCACGATGCGCTGGAAGCCGAGTTCCCGCGTCTCGATGCCGCCGGCACGTTGACCGATCGGCGCGAGACCCTGCGCCTTGCCGGCGTGCCCGCGCGCAACCGCGAAGCCTACGCGGCACGCTTCGCCGCGCGCAACGAGCGTCTCGCCGCGCTCGCGCGCGATCACCGCATGCTGCTCGAGGGCGTCGCCACCACCGACGACCCGCTCGGCGCGCTGCTGCGCATGCTCGCCCGATGAACCCGGCCGATCCGGAATCGCTGCCGCTGCGCGACATCCAGCTGCCGCCACCGGTGCCATGGTGGCCGCCGGCGCCGGGCTGGTGGCTGCTGGCGGGGCTCGTCATCGTGCTCATCGCCCTCGCCGTGTGGGCGTGGCGGCGCCATCGCGCGAGGCGTGTCGCGCGGGCGGCACTCGCCGAGCTCGATGCGATCGAAGCGCGTTATGCCGCCGATGTTGACGCGCAGGCGCACGCGCGCGCGCTGTCACGCCTCGCCCATCGCATGGCGCTGGCCGCCGCCGGCCCGCGTGCGGCGGCGGCAGCCGGTGATGACTGGATTGCGACGCTCGAGGCACTGCGCGGTGCGCCACTCGCCGCGGACCTGCGGCCGCTGCTGACCAAGGCCCCCTATTCCCCGGCCGCGGCCGCCGCGGCGACGCGCGAGGACTACGCCGCGCTTGCCGAGGCGCTGCGTGTGATCGCGCGTGCGCTGCCGGCGTCGGCGCGGGAGGCCGGCAGTGTTTGAGCTCGAGTGGCCGTGGGTGTTCGCGGTGCTGCCGCTGCCGTGGCTGGTGCGCCGCCTGTTGCCGCCGGCCGCCGGCGCCGGCGGCGCGCGCCTGCGCGTGCCCGATCTCGACGACTTCCGCGTGCTCGCGGCCGGCGCCGG
>JAVJVZ010000017.1:0-101420 GCA_040220855.1 Gammaproteobacteria bacterium
CGGCATCGCCGAGCGCACGCGCCGCGTCGAGCGCCCGTTCGAGCGCAGCGAGCGCATCGCCATCCAGCGCAGGTGCACTGGCGCGGTTGGCATCGTCGAGCTGCGCGACCACGTCGGCCTGCCGCGCGCGCAGGCCTTCGCAGCGCAGGCGCTGCTCGGCGAGGGCCTGCAGGTGACGGTTGAGCACCACGCGCTCGGCGGCGGACGGCAGGCCGGCAAGCACGTCCTCACAGTCATGCGCCGGCGCAATGCGGCCAGCGTCCTGCGCCAGCGCCTCGCGCGCGTCGTCGATGAGCAGCTCGCGTTCGCGCCGTGCCAGGCGTGCGCGCCGCGCCGGCTCAGCTGCCGCGGCGAGGCGCTCGATGGCATCGGCATGCTCCAGCACCGCGCCATCCAGCTCGAGCCCGGCGAGCGCCGCCACGCAGCGCTCGCGATCGGCCCTGGCAGCAGCGCCGTCGGCACGTGCCCGCGCGAGCGCCTGCAGCGCAGCGAGGCGCTCTTCGCGCGCCTCGGGCGCGAGCTCGGGCACCGCGGTCAGCGCCGCCAGCTCGCGCGCGAGTGCGTCCGCTCGACGCAGCAGCGGCTCCACCACGCGCAGCTCGGTGAGCGCGTTCTGGCGGCGGCGTGTCGCTTCGAGCGAGGTATCGATCTCGGCGAGCTGCGCCACCGCATCGTCGTGGTCGCGGCTGAGACGCTGCCATTCGTTGGGCCGCACCTGCGCTTCGCGCAGTTCGCGCCGCGCCTGCTCGAGGGCGGCACGCGCTTCGTTGATGATCGCCTTGTGTGCACGCGCATGCGGGTTGAACCAGGCCTTGGCCTCGTCGTCGAGCGCCGTGACGAGGTTCGCGATGCCGCGCGCGCCGGCACTCGCCTCGAACAGCGCCGCACCGAGCTCACCTTCACCCTGGGAGAGATCATGGCCGCCTTTGCGCAGGCGCGCATGGTCGATACCGAACATGAGCTCGAACTCACCGCGCTCGAGACCACCGGTGAGGGCCTGCTCGAGCTCGGGCGGGGCGGGTCCGAGCACCGCCTCCGGTCCGCCGGCGAGGTCGAACAGGGCAAGTGTTTCCTTGCGACCCTTGCGCCGTACCAGCCCGATGGTCTCGCCTTCGGCGGTGACGAACTCGCCCGCCACGCGCAGCTCGCGCGCGGCATGTACGAACGTGTCCATGCTGCGCTCGGGTATGCCGAAGCGCAGGTCGAGCATCGCGCGCAAGGCCGAGGACTTGCCGGCCTCGTTCGGCCCGAAGACGAGGTGCAGGGTAGCCGGCGTCGCGGCGAAATCGAGCGAGGTACCGCTGAACGGCCCGAACGCATGCAGTAACAGGCGCGCGAGGCGCATCAGTCGTCGCGCTCGGCGAGCAGGCGCGCGAGCACGGTCGCCTCGGCATCGGCAAGCAGCGACCGCAGGGCCGCCGCGTCGCTGTCGAGCGCTACCGTGGCGTCGCCGAGTTCGGGCGGCAACTCGCGCAGCAGGCGCCCGAGTTCCGTATCGATGAAACCGCGCAGCTGCGCCTCGTCGGCTGCGATGGTATCGACCAGGCGCACCAGCTCGCCGATGGCGTCGTCGCGGGCAAGCTGCGCGGCGCGATCGAACGGCGCGGCCAATTCCACGCGCACCTGCTCGATCCAGACGTCCGCCTCGCCGAGATCCTGCGCCGCCGCCTGCACCTGGGCCGCCAGCGTGCCCGGGCTGCGCGCCTCGAGCGCATGCAGAGCGCTCGCACCGGTCAGCCTGACGCGCAGCGCGTGCAGACGGTCGGGCGCCGCGACGAGTTGCGGTTCCACCGCGGCACGGAACCGTGCAGCCACCGCGACGAGATCATCATCGCCGTCCAGCGCAACCTCGACCTGGTGCCAGCGCACCACGTCGAGCGCAACGAATTCCGCGCTGATGGCGCCACCCTCGACTGCGACCAGTTCGCAACCCTTCGGCCCGGTCTCGTTGGCATGACGCCCCTGCAGATTGCCCGGGAAGACGATGCGCGGCGACGCGCTGACCACCTCGCGCGCGTGCACGTGACCCAGCGCCCAGTAGTCGTAGCCCTTGGCGGTGAGCGTAGCCGGCTGGGTCGGTGCGTAGGTGTCGTGCCCGGCACGGCCGGTCAGGCTGGTGTGCAGCAGGCCGATGTTGAACCACCCGGGGCGCGGTGCCGGGTAACCGGGCACGAGGTCCTCGTCGACCGCGCGGTTGGGGAAACTGCGCCCGTGCACGGCCGCCCCGAGCGCTTCGAGCTCGACCGTGGTGGCGACGCGGCTCGGGAACACGGTGACGTTGTCGGGCATCACGAGGCGCTTCGTGATCACGCTCTGGGCGTCATGGTTGCCCTGCACGATGAAGACGCGGATGCCGGCTCGCCCGAGGCGCACCATCTGGCCGCGGAAGAACAAACCGGTATGAAAATCCTGCCAGTCGCCGTCGTAGATGTCGCCGGCGAGCAGCACGAAATCGACCTCCTCGGCGAGAGCGAGATCGACCAGGTTCTCGAGCGCCCGGCGCGTGGCCCCACGAATGCGTTCGACCGGCGCGCCCTCGTAGCGATCGAGGCCGCGCAGGGGGCTGTCGAGATGGAGATCGGCGGCGTGGATGAAACGCATGGGGGGTACCTGTGCGGCGCGCAGCAGCAGCCGCCGGGGCACACGGGCCGGCCGCGGCGGGCGCGGCCGCATTATAGGCGTCGCCACGCGGCCTCGGCCGACCGCTTCGGCACCCATCGCCCTGTCCGTTGGATGCGACGGCGCGCGCCGTGGCGCACTCGTCTGCTGCGGCTCGCTGCGCGTATGACGTAACCGTGGGAATTCAGTGTCCGCTCTCATCGGGACGTCAGGGCGTCTGCCGCGCTTTGCGATCGTGATCTGAAAGTCCGCAACAAGCGCTTGCAGTTGCCCTTCGCACGGTGGTAACAACGTCTTAGCGTGCTGCGCAATCGAAACTGGTTGCAAGAATCGCGCAGCCAGGAATCTACCGACGCCATGGACGCGCGCCGTGCTGGTCCTGCAACCCGACACAGCGCGCGTGAAGGCTTCGGACTGCGTCAGCTTGTTTAAAGGATTGAATCGATGCGTACGCTGCTCCTGCTCGTCTTATCGTTGTTCTCGGCGGCTGTCCCCGCGGCTATGGTCACGGTCACGAACGCCGACTTCGAGGCCACCACGCCGCTACCTTTCGGCCAGCCGGTCATCGGGTTCTGGGGTTGGGACAACGTCCCTGGCTGGCGCAGCACCGTGGCACGCAACGCGGGCATCTGGCGCCAGGGCACAGCGCCGACGCTGGCACCGCTGGACGGCAGCACGCAAACGGCATGGCTCGGCATCGCGGCCGGCACCGTAGCGGCGATCGAGCAGGACCTGGCCGAAGTGGTCCGCGCCGGCACCCGTTACGAGCTCAGCGTGTCCATCGGCGATCGCTCTGATACGCCCCTCGGTTCACCCGACGGGACGCCCGCCAATGCCCGCGGCGGCTCGGTGAGTCTCCTCTCGGTGACCGGTGACGTACTCGCCACGGAGGTCTTTGACGGTGACTTCGTGCAGAACGGTTGGCGTGAGCTGCGGCTCGGCTTCACTCCGGATGCCGCCGATCTGGGCAAGCAGCTGCGCATCCGCCTGCAGTCTGCCGGCATCCAGGTCAACTTCGACAATGTCAGCCTGAGCGCGACCAGTGTGCCGGTGCCGGGCGCGTTCGTCCTGCTGGCCGGTGCACTCGTGGCCGCGCCGCGATTCTGGCGCCGCCCGCGGCGCTGACGGCAGCTCACACGCGCGCGCGGAGCCACGCCAAGCCGGCCAACCCGCGCGCGTAGCGCGCCTCGCGACGATTGCTGCGCGCGAGCCCCCCGCACGAACGTCAGCACTCTGCGCGGGCTCGATCGCTCAGCGCTGCAACAAGCGGGTCGGCTCCGGCACGAAGGCATGGCCGCCACCCTGCGCGACCACTGCATCCAGCGCTGCCGCGACGCCGTTGGCGATCGCGTCAAACGCGATCAGGAAACCGTCACCGTGGAGAACGTTGTGCGCATTACCGCCGTCGATGAGCTCTACGCCGATGATTCCGACGTGCAGGGTGGCGTCTCCGCAAGAATGACCACCGCATTGTCAGCGGGCTGGAGATTGCCACCCGCCTGCTTTCGAGATCGATGATGTCAGCGCCGACGATTGCGCACGAGCAGCGCGAGCGGCGCGGTCAAGAGCAGGATTCCAGCAGGCACGGGCACGGGCGCCATGGCGTCGACGACGAGATTGTCGAAGCCGAAATTGCCGATTCCGCCACCGCCACTGCCCGGGCCGGAAGGTCCACCGACGTTTTCGAACGATATGCTCACCAGGCTGTCGCCGCTCAGCAGAATTCCAAAGAAGCCGTCGAAGGCATTGCCACGTCGCGCCTCGATGACGAGGGTTTCGCCGCTCGTCAACGTGACGGTGACATCGAACTCGTCGCCGTCACCCAGCAGCACATCCATGCCGACGAGGCTTGCGTCGGGGGCGAACGCGATGAAGCGACGCGACGCGGTCAATGGCAAATCGTTGCCAAGAAGGGCCTGGTTGGCCTCGTCGCTCGTGATGAAGGGGGCCACGCTGTCGAAGACCACCCCATTCGACAGCTTCAGCGGCGCGAGCTGCGCGCCCGGCGAATAGGATTCGAAATCCTCCACGAAACCCTGCCGCCCGATGAGCGTGTCTTCGAACTCGCCGCGATCGAGCTCGACAACCGTGGCGGATGCTGGCAGCGCAGTGATGGAAAGCATTGCGGCGACTGCCAGGTACCGCGATGAACGCGCACCAGGTGCCCTTGCTGACGTGTGCGCCATGCTGAATTCCCTTTCTTCTGTTAGGTCCGCGGCGAAGCTACACGCGCTTGCACTCCGCGGCAACGCTGCCAAGCGGGAATCCTTCACGGTTGCCAGCCTGGCATGCCCCTAACGCGGCGCGTATCCGCTACGCGCCGCGCCGGACGCAAAACCTCAGGCCGACAGCCCCGGTGTCGTCGCGACCACGGCCTGCATGAGGACAGCGATTCCGATGAGCTTGAGGACAGTGACGGTGGCGGCATGCTTGACGATGTTCATGGCTTTCTCCTTGCGTGTGTTGGCGTGGAACCTGGAACGCAGTATGGAAGCGCGCCGCGCGTTGATAAATAATCAACTTTTCAAATTATTGTTCTCTTTATCTGAACAATGGACAGGTTCGAGGAAATGCGCAATTTCGTGCGCGTGGTCGATGCCGGCAGCATCACGCGCGCGGCGACGCTCGGCCATACCGCGAAATCGGCCGTCAGCCGGCGTCTCGCCGATCTCGAGACGCGCCTCGGCGTGCAGCTGATCAACCGCACCACGCGTCGCATGACGCTGACCGATGCCGGCCATCGCTTCTATGCCGAGGCGAGCCGCCTGCTCGGCGAGCTTGCGACGGCGGAGGCGGAACTCGGCAGCGCGGAGGCGGCGCTGTCCGGGCGCATCCGGCTGGCCGCGCCCAGCACCTTCGGGCGTCTGCATCTCGGCGCAGCAATCAACGACTTCATCGCCGAACACCCGCAGATCCGCTTCGACATCGATTTCAATGACCGCCGCATCGATCTCATCGAGGAAGGCTTCGATCTCGCCATCCGCATCACGAAGATCCAGGACTCGCGTCTCGTCGCGCGCCCGCTCGCACGTGCCACGATGGCGGTCGTCGCCAGCCCCGCCTACTGGGCGCGCCACGGCCGCCCGCGACGCCCCGCCGATCTCGCCCGCCACCACGCCCTGGAATACGCCTACCGCGCCTCCTCCACCTGGCGCTACCGTGCAACCGGCAGCGGCGCCAGCGGCAGCGTGCGTGTGCCCGGCGTGCTCACCGCGAACAGCGGCGACTACCTGCTCGAAGCGGCCATCGCCGGGCTCGGCGTGATCCTGCAACCGCGCTTCATCTGCTACCAGGCCATTCGGGCAGGCCTGCTGGAGCCGGTCTTTCCACGCCACGAGTGGAGTGACATCGCGGTCTACGCAGTCTACCCACAGACGCGCAGCCTGCCGCGCCGCCTGCGCGCCTTCATCGACTACCTCGCCGCACGCTGGGGCGACCACCCGGAATGGGAGGATTGCTGAACACCGGTGCGCACCGTCGATTGCGCAATCTGCCACTCGGCACACGGAAGCCTGCGCAGACGCGCGGCGCCCGACCTCGTAGCTTGCCGCGCCGACTTCCGACAATGACCGGCCCCGGGTTCCCTGCCCCGGGGCCGGTCACGCCAGGTCAACCTCGGGCGAGATCGAAGCGATCGGCGTTCATGACCTTCGTCCAGGCGGCGATGAAGTCGTGCACGAAGCGCTCGTGGTTGTCGTCCTGCGCGTAGAACTCGGCATACGCACGCAGGATTGAGTTTGCGCCGAACACCAGGTCGACGCGCGTTGCCGTCCAGCGCAGCTCGCCGGAGGCCCGGTCGCGCACTTCGTAGCGCCCGTCCGAAGCCGGCGTCCACGCGTAGCGCATGTCGGTCAGGTTGACGAAGAAGTCGTTGGTCAGTTGTCCGACGCGATCGGTGAAGACACCATCCTGCGTGCCGCCGTGGTTGGTGCCGAGCACCCGCATGCCACCGATGAGCACGGTCATCTCCGGCGCGGTCAGCCCCATCAACTGGGTGCGATCGAGCAGGAGTTCCTCCGCGCTCACCGCGTAGTCCTGCTTGAGCCAGTTGCGATAGCCGTCATGGATGGGTTCGAGCGGTGCGAAGGAATCGGCATCGGTCATCTCGTCACTGGCGTCACCGCGCCCGGGTGCGAACGGTACGGTGATGTCGTAGCCCGCGGCGCGCGCGGCCTGCTCGATGCCGACATTGCCGGCGAGCACGATGACATCGGCAACGCTGGCACCGTTCTCCGCGGCAATGCCCTCCAGGATGTCGAGCACGCGCGCCAGCCGCTCGGGTTCGTTGCCGGCCCAATCCTTCTGCGGTGCGAGGCGGATACGCGCGCCGTTGGCGCCGCCGCGCATGTCGGAGCCGCGGAAGGTCCGCGCGCTGTCCCAGGCGGTCGCGACCAGCTCGCCGATGCCGAGCCCGCTGCCGGCGATGCAGGCCTTGACGGCAGCGACATCGTAATCGCGCTTGCCGGCCGGTACCGGGTCCTGCCAGATGAGATCCTCGGCCGGCACGTCCGGCCCGACGTAGCGCGCCTTCGGCCCCATGTCACGATGGGTGAGCTTGAACCAGGCGCGCGCGAAGACCTCGGAGAAATAGTCCGGATCGCGGTAGAAGCGCTCGGAAATCGCGCGGTAGGTGGGGTCGGTGATCATCGCCATGTCGGCGTCGGTCATGATCGGGTTGTAGCGGATCGACGCATCCTCGACATCGACCGGCCGGTCTTCCTCCGCGATCTGCTTCGGCTCCCACTGCCAGGCACCGGCCGGACTCTTCCTGCTCTCCCATTCGTGGTTGAACAGCATGCGGAAGTAACCGTTGTCCCAGCGCGTCGGATGGGTGGTCCAGGCACCTTCGATGCCGCTCGTCACGGTGTCGCGACCGCAGCCCTTGCCGTTCGGGTTGCGCCAACCGAGACCCTGCTCGTGTACGTCGGCCGCTTCCGGATCGGCTCCGAGCAGCGTGGCATCACCGTTGCCGTGACACTTGCCGACGGTATGGCCGCCAGCCGTCAGCGCCACGGTCTCCTCGTCGTTCATCGCCATGCGCGCGAAGGTTTCGCGCACGTCCTGTGCCGTACGCATCGGGTCGGGGACGCCGCCGACGCCTTCCGGGTTGACGTAGATGAGCCCCATCTGTACCGCGGCGAGCGGGTTCTCCAGCGAGCCGCGGTCGTCGCCGTCGTAGCGGCTCGCGCCGAGCCACTCCTTCTCGGCGCCCCAGTAGGTGTCCTTCTCCGGGTGCCAGATGTCTTCGCGGCCGAAGGCGAACCCGAAGGTCTTGAGGCCCATCGACTCGTAGGCAATGGTGCCCGCGAGGATGATCAGATCAGCCCAGCTCACGCGGTTGCCGTACTTCTTCTTGATTGGCCACAGCAGGCGGCGTGCCTTGTCGAGATTGACGTTGTCAGGCCAGGCGTTGATCGGCGCGAAACGCTGGTTACCGGTACCGCCGCCACCACGGCCGTCAGCGATGCGGTAGGTGCCGGCGGCATGCCAGGCCATGCGGATCATGAGACCACCGTAATGGCCCCAGTCGGCCGGCCACCACGACTGGCTGTCGGTCATCAGGGCGTGCAGGTCCTGCTTGAGACCGGCCACGTCGAGCGATTGCAGCGCCTCGCGGTAGTCGAAATCCGCGCCGAACGGGTCGGTCTTGCGGTCATGCTGATGGAGGATGTCGAGGTTGAGGGCGTTCGGCCACCAATCCATGTTCGAGCTGCCAGTCCTGGTGGCACCTCCATGCATTACCGGGCACTTGCCTGCGGGTGCTTGCGTGTCGTTCATCGCGGATCTCCCTGGTTGGTCTGCCACTCGTTGGCAACGTTGAGGATATCCGCTGGATTCGTGATTTGAACAATCGATTAGACGATCTCTATCAATAGTTGCCGCCTACTGAAAGTGATCCCCCATGCGGGCACGAGGCCGCTGGGTAAGCGACACCCGCGACCTCGTCCGCGCAGTAGCTCAGGCCTCGCGGTGGTAGGCCTTCGACGTCACCAGCCAGCCGCCGCCAATCTTGTGGTACGAGAGGTAATCGACGAAGTACATGTCGCCGATGCGCACGCGCACCTTGGCCAGGGCCTGGGTGTCGCTCGAGAAGTCGAGCATGATGACCTGCGTCTCGCGCGGTGCGCCCTGCGCCTTGGGCGAGGTGCGACCGGCCAGCACTTCCTTGTACTGCGGTGCCGGCCAGCAGCTCATCTCGCCTTCGCGAAAGCCGTGCAGCTGGGCAGTCTGCGCGAAGACCTTGTCGAAGTTGCCGACGTCGCAGTCGTACATCAGGTCGAAATACATCTCGAGCGCGTCGCTCATTTCCTGGATCAGTTTCGGGTTCATGGTTCACTCCGGGCGGATGGATTACACGCGCCGCGGACAGCGGGCGTGGCACGCAGCAAGCTAACGATTGCGGCAGGCAGGCACAAGCCGAAACATGCTGCGGCCGCATCGGCCGCGTAGCGTGACGCGGTACCGATCATGCCTGCCATCACGCGCGTCGCGGAATGTTAGCGTGCTTCCCATGGACCTGTGGCCAGCAAGCAGCCCGATGAACCCGCGTCAACGACACGTCCACCAGGTGCCCGCCGCACTGATCGCGCTGTGCATCGCGCTGCCGGCCGGCGCAGTAACCTGGGCGGTCGGCCCGGGCCAGCCGCTGGCGGAACTCGACGAAGTCCCGTGGGAGACGCTCGCCGCCGGCGACGTTGTCGCCATCCACGCCCGTGCGCAACCCTATCGTGGCAAGTTCGTGCTCGCCCGCAGCGGCAGCGCCGCGCAGCCCATCGTCGTGCGTGGCGTGGCGGACGCCGGCGGCGCGCTGCCGGTCATCGACGGTAACGGCGCCACGACGCGCCGCGCGCTCGATTACTGGAACGAGGACCGTGCGGTGATCAAGGTCGGCGGCGCCTCGACGCCCGCCGGACCCGCCGAGCACATCGTCATCGAATCGCTCGTCGTGCGTGGCGCACACCCCGCTTACGGCTTCATCGACGACCACGGCAACCCGGCCACCTATCGCGCCAACGCAGCCGCGATCTTCATCGAGGACGCCAACGCCATCGTCATTCGCCGTTGCGAGCTGACCGACAGCGGCAACGGCCTGTTCGTCGCCAATCTCAGCAGCGACATCACCGTCGAGGAGAGCTACCTGCACGGCAACGGGAACGTCGGCAGCATCTACGAGCACAACAGCTACACCGAAGCGCTCGTCATGTCCTACCGCTTCAATCGCTTCGGCCCGCTGCGCGCCGGTGCCGCAGGCAACAACCTCAAGGATCGATCGGCCAGGCTCGTCGTCGCCTACAACTGGATCGAGGACGGCAACCGCCAACTCGATCTCGTCGAATCGTCGACCTTCGCGACCACCGCGCCCGGTCCTTATGCACAGACGTTCGTCTACGGCAACGTGCTCGTCGAGCATGACGGCGAGGGCAATCGCCAGATCGTCCACTACGGCGGCGACGGCGGCAACACCAATGTCTACCGCAAGGGAACGCTGTACTTCTACCACAATACCGTGGTGTCCGAACGCGGCGGGCGCACCACGCTGTTCCGGCTTTCCACCAACGACGAGCGTGCCGACATCCGCGGCAACGTGTTCTTCAACGCGGGCGGTGCGCAGTCCCTCGAACTCGCCAGCAGCGCCGGCCAATACGATTTCATCGGCAACTGGCTCCGCGCCGATTACGTGACGAGCTTTGACACCGGTTTCAGCGGCACCGTGTCGCATATCGACACCGTCACCGGCACGACGCCTGGCTTCACCGATCGTGCGGCGCAGGACTACCGTCCGCGCGCCGATTCTCCGCTCGTCGACGCCGCCGGCGCGCTCGCGCCCGCGGTGCTGCCGGCGCACGATGTCACGCAGGAGTACGTGCGTCACCAGTCGGGGCGGGCGCGGTCCGCCGGCCAGCCGCGCGCGCTCGGCGCGTTCGCCGTTGCGCAGCCCGCCACCGCCGCGACCACGCCGGTGCAATTCGCGGGGCCCTGCGTCGCCGTGCTGCTCGCGACCCTGCTCGTGGTCTGCGCGCGGCGTGTCGCCGTGCACTGAGCGCGAGCGCGCTCACCTCCACTGCGGCCTCGACTTGCGTCTCGCGACGCGCTAGCTTCGCCGCGTCACCACGCGAGGAAGCACTGCCCATGATGACCATAGCGCGCATCGGCCGGGTTTACGTCAAGGCCACGCAGTTCCTGCAGCCGACATCGGTCGCGGTCGATGCCGACGGCATCCGCCACGATCGCGCTTTTGCGCTGCTCGAGGCCGACGATCGTTTCGTACCCTCCGATCGTCACGCCGACTTCCTCGCACTGCGCTTCGACTACGATGCCGCTGCCGACACGCTGCACCTGGAGTTGCCTGACGGCCGCCGTATCGACGGCCCGGCGCAGGCCGACGGTCGTGAGCTCGGTGTCGACCTGCACGGCCTGCGCGAAGTGCCCGTACGCGAGGTCGGCGGGCCTTGGGCAGCGGCGCTGAGCGAACATGCCGGTCGCCCGGTGCGCCTGGTGCGCTGCCTCGGCAGCACCGCCATCGACGTCTTTCCAGTCACCTTCGTCACTACCGGATCGCTCGCGCGCCTCGCCGTGGAGAGCGGCGCCGCGGGCGACCCGGCGCGCTTCCGTGCCGGCTTCGTGATCGAGAATGCAACCGCCCACGAAGAAGACGGCTGGGATGGTCGCCACCTGCGGCTCGGCGAGGCCTTGCTCAAGGTACGCACCGCCGTGCCGCGCTGCGCCATCACCGGGATGAACCCGTCCTCGGGCGCGCGCGACCAGGACGTCATGCGCGGACTCATCCGCTACCGCCCCAAGACCCCCTTGCCCGACGGGCTGCTGCCGGGCTACGCGACGCCGGGCTTCGCAACCTACGCGGCGGTGGTGGAGCCGGGGCGGGTGCAGGTCGGCGACCGCGTCGAGCTCGTCGACTGAATCAACGCCATCGGCGGCACCGACGCCCGGATACACCGCGCGCCGACGGCGCGATCACCCGACGATCGAGGTGCGCCCCTCGCGTCGTGTACGTCCGCCTGGCGACAACCCGCGCGGCCCCACCGCGCGCGGCGGCGCCATGCGATTGTGACGCACCCGCCGCTTCTGCGTGCCGCGCGCGCGTAGCGCGAGGGTTACACTCGACGCGTAACGCCCATCACCAGCGAAGGAACCCGCGATGGCAAGCACCCACCGCCTGCTGACCCGACTCACCCTGGCCACCCTGCTCACTGGCGGCGCGAGCCTGCCCGCCGGCGCCGCCACCTTCGTCGGCGCCGAGCCTTACTTCTCCTTCGCCGACAGCAGCTTCGCTGGCATCGTCTTCGATGACTATTTTCATCTCGAGGATTTCGAGGACGGCCTGCTGAACACCCCGGGCGTCAGCTCGACGAGCGGCGGCAGCGTGATCGGGCCGAGCGCACAGACCGATTCCGTCGACGCCGATGACGGCGACATCGACGGCAGCGGCAGCGGCGGCCACAGCTTCTTCTCGGGCTTCCCCGGCGGGGCCGACACCTTCACCTTCGAGTTCGATGCCAACGTGCTCGGTCGTCTGCCGACCCACGTCGGCATCGTGTGGACGGATGTCGGCGCGGCCACGCCGACCGCGGGTTTCGGCAGCGTCGGCTTCAGCGCATTCGGCCCCGGCGGCTCGCTCGGCGGCCTCGTCAGCATCACCCTCGGTGACGGCTCCACGTTCGGCGCCACGGCTGAGGATCACTTCTTCGGCGTTATCGACCCGCTCGGCGTCAGTCGCATCACCGTTTCGATGGCGGGAATCAGCAGCGACTGGGAAGTCGATCACCTGCAGTACGGTGCCACCACCGTACCGCTGCCGGGCGCGCTCGGCCCGGCCCTGCTCGGTTGCGCACTGCTGGTGCGGCGGCGTCGAACGTGACCCGCTGGCCCGCTAGCGTGCGACTGTAGATTCTGCACGGCGCCATCATCGCTGCCAGGCGGTCGGGCGCGTGCCCGCACGGAATGCGGCCCACGACGCCTCGTCACAGCTGGCACACGCCTTGCTCGCAGATGCCCCCTGGCCCGCGATCGAGGAGACAGGCGATGACACGACAGCCGACCCGCCCATCCGGTGCGCAGGCATCGACCACGTCGATTCCAGTGCCGTTCCGTCAGCATTCTCGCGGGCAGCGCCCCGGTCGAGATCGGCATCGCCGCCGGGGCTGCATCCTGCCCCCATGACCACCGACACCCCGCACACGGACTTCGACGGCGACGACTCGCGGCGCACCACGGCGCGCCTGCGGCGCCTCGCCTGGTGGCTGGACAGCTCGATACGCATCCCCGGTACCTCGTGGCGCATCGGACTCGACGGCCTGCTCGGCCTGGTGCCGGGGATTGGCGACGCCGCCGCGGCGGTTGCATCGGGCTACATCGTGCTCAGCGCCGTGCGACTCGGCGTGCCGTGGTCGCTGACCGCGCGCATGGTATTCAACGTGATACTCGAAGGCGTCGTCGGTGTCGTGCCAATCGCCGGCGACCTCTTCGACTTCGCGTTCAAGGCCAACGAGCGCAATGTACGCCTGCTGCTCGACTACCTCGACACGCCACGCCCGGTGCATCGCCGCAGCCGGTTCATCGTGGTGGGCAGCGTGATCGTCGTGGGCGTCCTGTTCGCCCTGTTCGTTGCCCTGATCGTCGCATTGATTGTCGCGTTGCTGTCTGCCCTGTTCGGCTGAATACGGCGTGCGAACGGCACCGCGCCGCCGAAACGGCGACGTCCGACTGCGATGGCTCACCCTGGAACCCCGCTTCTTACATCGACCATTGAAAAAATGGGGGGTACGCCCTGCAGTCAATCGCCCCCCGGATCCCGTACGGCCTTCTCGACGCGACCTCCGAAATGCGGAGCGGCGCACGTTTCGCCCGCGGTGCTGCGCAGTTCTGTGACGGCGACAGGTATCGGTTGACGCCGAATACCGATGCCACCGGAGCTGGCCCCGATCTTGCTGACTGTGGCATACCGCCCACAACAGCCAGGAGAATGGCAATGCACAAGACGGTCAAAGCACGATCCGGAATCACGCTCGCAGTCGCTCTCGCCACCGGCGCGCACGTTGGCGCCGCCTCGGCCGACGCCAATGAGTTCGACGCGGCACGCCCACTGACGGAGTACCGCGCTACCGATACCTACCAGCTGCGCGCGAGCGACATCATCGGCGCCGAGGTCAACAACGCCGACAACGAAGAGATCGGTGAAGTCGACGATCTCATCGTCACGCGCGAGGATGGCACGCTCAAAGCCGTGCTGTCGATCGGCGGCTTCCTCGGCATCGGCGATCGCCTCGTTGCAGTTCCGTACGAGGAACTGCTGATCGGT
Organism: Gammaproteobacteria bacterium; assembly: GCA_040220855.1. Taxonomy (GTDB): domain Bacteria; phylum Pseudomonadota; class Gammaproteobacteria; genus JACKNG01. Next base: position 13,937 of record JAVJVZ010000017.1, read on the forward strand.
CTCGACGATGGCGAAGCCGACGACGTCGAAGTCTACACGCGCCTCTCGCGCACCGAACTCGCGCAGGCGCCCGCCTTCGAGTACGGCGCATCGGAAGCCTGGGGTGCCGACGTCTTCAGGAGCCGCTACGAAGATGATGAGGGTGGCGACGATCATGGTGCGTGGAACCAGATCGAAGGCAACTGGATGGAGTTCAAGGGCGCGGCGAAGGAACGCTGGGGCGAGTTGACCGAGGACGACCTGCTGGTCGTCGAAGGTCGCCGCGACAAACTGATCGGCACCGTGCAGAAGCGCTACGACATCGACCGTGATGCCGCCGCTGCCGAGGTCGATGCCTGGGCCAAGGCCATCAACTGATCACCCGCCGCGCGACGCCCGGGTGATGGCGGATTACAGCCTGGCCCGGGCGCAAGCGGCGCGCTTGCGCATCGGCGGCGCGGTCGCGGCGCCCGTCGAGCGCCTCAGGCGCCGGGCACCGTGACGCCGTGGTCCTTCAGCACCGCGAGTGCGCGCGGGATATCGGGATTGGCCGCGTCGATGGCGGCATCCACGGCGCGGAACATCTCCGCGGCGCGGCTGTTCTCGCTCGTAATCTCGAGCATCGAGCCGCCGCCGGCGCCGTAGCTGAAGGCGTGCACGGTGTTGCGCGGCACGTGCACCAGGGATCCCGGTGGACAGCGGTGCTCCTCGTCGCCGCAACGGAAATGGATCTCACCGGTGAGCACGAAGAACGACTCGTCCCAGGGATGGAAGTGCGGGGGCGGGCCGGCACCTTCCGGGCCCGACTGGCAGGTAATACCGTAACAACCCGACTCGCTGGCGGCGGCGAGCACGGTGACGTGCGTGCCGAAGACGTCGAGCGCATCGGGGCGCGTCGCGGGCGTGATCACAGTGGCCTTGTCTCGCATGGGATTACCTGCGCGGTGGTTGGACGGCGTAACGTCGCATGGGCGAACGGCGCACGTGGCAGCCGGCGGCCGCAAGCGTGCCTGTCAACAATGCGCCATGGTGACGCGATTCGCGCGTCACCGCTAGCGGATCTCGAAGCCGCGGTAACCGTCCCTGGCGATATCGGCGAAGGTGTCGTGGAAGGTCGGCACGCTGCCGGCCCATAGCAGGAAGCGCTTCTCATCCTTGTTCTCGGGGTTGTTGTTGCCGAAGAACCAGGAGTCGCGCATGTCGTCGATGATGAGGCCCTTGACCGAGTCGTAGCAGTGCTGCGTCCACTCGGCCTCTGCCTCGGGCGTGGTGCGAATGACCGTGGCACCGCGCGCACGCAGGTGATCGATGCATTCGACGATCCAGTCGACCGCGGTCTCCGCACAGCGCGTCGCGTTGCAGAACACCGCCGGGTGATGCGGGCCGCTCGTGATGAAGAGATTGGGAAACCCCGCGATCTGCACACCGAGGTTGGTCAGCGGACCTTCAGCCCACTTCTCGGTCAGTGTGAGGCCGTCCTCGCCGCGGATGTCGACGCGCAGCAGCGCGCCGGTCAGGCTCTGGAAGCCGGTCGCGTAGATGAGGGCATCGAGCTCGTACAGGGCATCGCTCGTCGCCACGCCCTGCGGCACGATGCGCGTCACCGGCGTTGCGCGCAGGTCGACCAGCGTGACGTTGTCGCGGTTGAATGCCTCGTAGTAGTTCGTTTCACCCGGCGGCCGCTTGGTGCCGTAAGGGTGATTCTTCGGGATCAGTTTCTCGGCGGTGTCCGGGTCGTGCACGCGCTCGCGGATCTTCTCGGCGAGGAACTCGCTGACTTCCTCGGCGAAGGCGCGATTGGTGAAGATGTCATGGTAGTTGGCGAACCACAGCGCGAAGCCGCCACGGTCGTAGAGCTCCTGGTACTTGGCACGCCGTTCGGCCTTCGAGGAAACCTCCGTGCTCGCACGCGCGTCCATGTCGTGGATGAAGCCGGCGAAGGTTCGCTTGCAGAGCGCGACGATCTCGTCCGCCTGGGCGGCGAGCTCGCGCTGCTCCGCCTCGTTCAGCTTGCGGTTGCGCAAGGGCGTGCACCAGTTCGCGGTACGCTGGAAGACCGTCAGGTGGCCCGCCTCCGGCGCGATGCTCTGGATGATCTGCACCGCCGTCGGTCCGCTGCCGATGATGCCGACGCGCTGGCCGCGGAAATCGATGCCCTCCTTCGGCCAGCGCGCCGAGTGCACCGTGAGCCCGGCGAAGTCGCCGACGCCGGGATAGTCGGGGGGCTGCGGTGCGGACAGGAAGCCCATGGCGGCGACCACGTAGCGCGCCCGTGCGCTGCGCCCGTCGGCAGTCGTCAAGGTCCACTCGCAGGCATCGTCGTCGTAGTGCAGCGACGCCACGCGGGCATTGAACTCGATGTCGCGCTTCAGATCGAAACGCTCGGCGACGAAGTTGAGATAACGTTCGATCTCGGGCTGCCCGGCGAACTGCTCACTCCACTGCCATTCCTCGAACAGCGCTTTCGAAAAGCCGTACTGGTAGGAGTAGCTCTCGGAATCGAACCGGGCGCCCGGGTAACGATTCCAGTACCAGGTGCCGCCGACACCGGAGCCGGCTTCGAATACGCGCACCGAAAAGCCGCGCTCACGCAGGCAGTAACTGGCGTAGAGGCCGGAGACGCCGGCGCCGATGACGATCGCGTCGTAAGTATTGGACATGCGTGCGACCTCCCCTCGTTGCCGCTTCGAAGACCAACTATTGCCCGTACGCGCCGAGGCCGCAAGCCTGTCGGCGAGACCGAATTCGATGCGGCCCAGCCCGGTCATCGCGGTGCAGCGCCGCAAAACGCCGGCGGTACGCTCACCTCGAAGCGACAGCAGGCTGGAAGACATCGCCCCCGTGTCGCCGACGGTCGACTGATTGACGCGAAATGTCGGCCGCAACGAGGACGACAGTTCGAACCTGCGCGAGTCAGGTCGTGCCCTGGCGCGCGTTCTCCTGGCGCGGGCGCAGCAACGGCGTGAGTTCTTCGAACGAGACGATACGAGTCCCAAACAGGTCCGCCAGCGCAACGCGGGTAACGCCCTCGAGATGGCTTTTCCCCCACGGCGAGACAAAGCAATCATTACCGGCATGCGCATGCCAGCAGAGCACGCGTAGCGTGTCTTGAAAGACCTCGCCATCGTTTCGACCACGCGACTGCGAGTCGCGGCGTGCTCTCAGGCCGGTCGTGCCGACGATGTCGAGCGCGCGCTCGTAGTCACCCCACAGCCCGTGGCGGCGCAGCCAGGCATTCGTGATCGCCATCGATTCGTCGTGCATCGCACTGATGAACCTGGACGCGGAGACCTCGCGCAACTCGAGCATGAACGGTCCGAACTCCCCCGAGTTGGCAGAGAAGAACGCGCCTTCGCAGCGCCGAAGGCGTGCGAGGTTGGCACAGGTATCATCGATTGTGAACTTCATGACATGGCGCTCAGGGAGGTCCCTCCAAACGCGGCAGCGTGTCGGTGATGACATCCCATGGCGCCATCGAAGCGACGAAGATGTGCGCATCGACGCTGCGTTCTGGTGGATCGTCAAAGCCGCCGAAAGGCGTAACCACCGCGCCGCGATCGCGATCGACGCGCGGCAGGCCGGAACCACAGCACACGCAGAAAGCCTGGCCGAAGTAGCGCGCGCCCGGCAGGCGGTAGACGTTCACCAGTTCGGCACCCGCCTCGAAGGCGAAATCGTCGACGCCAGCGAAGCCGTTGGTGGTATGGGCCGCCGCGCGCGCCTTGCGGCAACGCGAGCAATGGCAGTGGTAGGCGGCCTTGAATTCGCCGCGCACGACGTAGCGCACTGCGCCGCACAGGCAGGTGCCGCGCAGGGCTCCGTCCGTCGACAGCGCAGCCGGCGCGCGTTCGACTGCCGGGCCGGTAGCGCCCGGGTAGTAATCGTAGAGCGGCAGCGCATCGGTGATGGCGAACCACGGTGCCCGCGCGCTCGCGTAGATGTGCGCCGAGGGGCGGATGCCGGGATCGTCGTCGAACAATCCGGCCGGGATGGCAACGCGTTCGCCCAGGTGGGTGTTCGGCAACACCGAGCCGCAGTCGCGGCAGAACGAGCGTACGAAGCCGGGCGAGGATTCGCGCGCGACGATGGCCTCCTCGCCCGCATCCCATTGGAACGGCGCGCGGGCTCCCATCGCGTAAGTGGCATAGGGCGCCGCATGCGCCTTGCGGCACATCGCGCAATGGCAATGTGTCATGAGGTCGAATGCACCGTCGTAGGTGAAACGCACGGTGCCGCACAGGCAGCTTCCCTTCGTCATCCGTCAGGTACCTCGCTCGTCTGTCGCTGCTGTCGTTCCCGTGGCGCGCGGGAATCCATGATGCCCAGCGTACCCGACTTCGGCTCGATCGCGAGCGACCGAAGCAGGCGACATCATGCCCGGCCGGTGGTCGTGGGTATCGATCCGGCTTCCGAGCCGATCAGCTCCGACAGGCCGGCACCCGGAGCCGCTGGCCGATGCGAATGGCGTAGCGCGGCGGCGAGATGCTGTTGGCGGTGGCGATGTCCTTCACGCCGCAGCCGTGCCGGTTGGCGATAGCGGACAGCGTCTCGCCCTTGGCGACGATGTGCGTGCGCGCGTAGCCCGGGCGCGGCGTCTCCGCGCCGGGCATCTCGGCTTCCTGCAGTGCCTGCACGAGGGCGAGTGCCGCCGGTGCGGTGCATTGCGTGGCAAAGGCCGCTGCGGCTGCGGCTGGCAGCTCGAGCACGGTGCCTGTCGGCAGGCGTTGGTTGACGTCCCAGCGCGGATTCAGATTGCGCAGCGTGCGAAACCAGCCACGCGGGTTGCCGGACTGGCCCAGACACAATGCCACCTCGTTCAGCGACAGCGTGCTGGGTAACGTGACGCTGCCGGGACGCGCGTCGATGGCCGGGAACTCGAGACCGTACTGCTCCGGGTGCAGGAACAGCCAGGCGGCAGCCAGCACCATCGGCACGTAGGTACGCGTCTCGCGTGGCAGGTGATCGAACACGCGCCGGTCCCAGAAGCGTCGCGTGCCGCGCGGCGAGAGGCGCGCCATGCGCCCTTCTCCGCCGTTGTAGGCAGCGAGCACGAGCTCGAGGTCGTGGTTGAGCAACGCGAACTGGGCATTCAGGTAGGCGACGTTGGCGCGCGTGGCCGCGGCCGGGTCGAAGCGGGTGTCGAAATCGCCCTGCTTGCCGAGCCCGAAGCGCTGCCCGGTGGCGGGCATGAACTGCAACGGCCCGGCGGCGCCGGCGCCGGACACCGCGTGCACCTTGCCGCCCGACTCCTTGGCCAGGATGGCGAACAGCAGCGCCTCGGGCAGCCCGGCCTCCGCATAGCTCGGCCACATCTTGTGGCGCAGGTACTGGTAGTTCTCCCAGGTATCGAGCAGGAACGGGCGCAGCCAGGTCAGCCATTCACGCAACGCCGCGCGCACCGCTTCGTTGACCTCGATGATATCGGCGAGATCGCGCCCGTTCAGCAGGCGCAGGCTCGCCGCCGCGGCGGGCAGGTCGGTGAGCAGTGGCGAATCGCTCGTGGCGGACAACGTCGCCGCCGACGCCACGGGTGCGCCCGCGTGCGCCGCGCCGACCAGTGCGCGTGCCTGGGCGGCGAGCAGGGTGTCCTGCGCCTGCACGACGGCGTTCATGTCGCAGCCCGGCGTCTGCGCGCACTGCGTCGCCACCGCGGCAAGCCGCGTCCGCGCCGCGGCGAACCCTTCGTGGCTCGCCACCGCGTCACCCTGGCGCCAGGCATAGAGGGCCGCGCGGCCACGTGTCAGCGCGGCGTCGACCTCGGCCCGAAGTTCGGCGGGCGGCGCCTGCGCCGTCGGCGCCGACGCGGGCGCGGCGTCGTCATGTCGCGCCGACCTGCCCGAGCAGGCGCCGAGTAACACGACCAGCAGGGCGAGGGTGAGCGACGAAGGTCGGCGCATCATGGACAACGGGCTCCGGAAGGATAGGTGGCGCGGCAGAGTTTACGGCCACCGGCGCACCCCGCAATCCCTTGTGCGCAACCTCCGTCGAGGACTGTTGCAGCCGAAAAGACCACGCTCCGCGTTCGGGGAGCCGTGACAGCAGCCATGCCACCAGTCCGCCGGTCGGCGCACATGTAAATTCCGGTAAAGTCCGCGGCCGCTTGCCCGGATCGCGGAGGAGGTTTTGTTACAGTCCCTGCATCCGGCCACGCGGCTGGCAGACCCACTGACTCGTACCCGGAGACCGCATGCAAGCTTCCAAGCTCACCGCCATCATTACCGCTATCTTCCTCCACGGCGCCGCCCAGGCGGCAATCGTCAGCAGCACCTTCGACAGCGACACCGAAGGCTGGCTCGTCGCCGGCGACGCCACGTCCGGCACGCCGACCTGGGTCGCCGCCGACGGCAATCCCGGCGGCCACATCCAGGCCAGCGACAGCGTCTCCGGTGGCGTGTGGTACTTCGACGCGCCCGCCGCCTTCCTCGGCAGCAGACCCGGCGCCTACGGCGGCATGCTCTCCTTCGACCTCAGGCAGACCGGCAGCGGATCGCAGTTCGACGCCGCCGACGTCATCCTGAACGGTGGCGGGCTCGAGCTGCGCATCGATGCCGGCAATCCGTTGCCGGTGGGCACCTGGGTTTCCTACGCGATCCCGCTGCACGAGTCGGCCGGTTGGACGCAAGGTGGCGCCGCGGCCACCCAGGCCGACCTGCAGACGGTGTTCGGCGCGCTCGACCGCCTGCGCATCCGTGGCGAGTACATCTCCGGCTCCGACATCGGCCGCCTCGACAACGTGAGCCTGAGCGCCGTACCGCTGCCGGCGGCGGCGTGGCTGCTGGGACCGGCCGTGGCTGGGCTATACGCGTCGCGGCGTCGGCACACGCGCCCTTGCAACATCACGCAGAGTTGACGACCGCATCCGTCAATGCCGCCGCCGGAGCGACTCGGCGCCGCTTCACTTCGAGAAGAATTTGGCGATCATGACCCTTCTCGACTTCTCGAGCGCCCGGGTCGCGGCGGCGGTCAGATTGGGATAATCGGGCGGCTCCTTCCATTCACCGACGACAGGTTCCTTGATGAAGGCATCCTTGAGGGAATCGCCGGTGTGCCACATCAGCTTGTTCGTCCTGGCATCGACCATCGCGCCGTACACGGCGGCAAGCCCCTGCGGTGCCGAGATCGGAATGAATCCGTAGTACGCACGCGAAGCACCGAACTGGTAGAGGCGGAAGAGGATGATGCGGTCGGCGCCCGTGGCGTTCGCGACGCTCGCGAGATCGCGTTCGAACAGACCGTCACCGGAGGTCTTGGGCAACTGGTCGAGGTCGACGAACGGCTCGTGCTGAACCACCTCGAAACCGTCCGCGCGCAGGCGCTCGGCCAGCTCACCACGGATTTCAAGGAAAGTATCGGCACTCAACGTCGCGAGATGCCGTGACACGCCCTGCGTGGCGACAGACGATATCGCCATGTCGAGCAGCCCCTGTCCTCCCTCTTTGTACAATGCGCCCTTGTCCGGCAGCTTGGCGATGACGATGGCCACCTTCTTGCTGCTCTGCTCCTGCCAGAACGACTGGTCGAGCTGCTGTGGCTTGGTCGCGCAAGCAGCCAGGGCGAGACCCAGGGCCGCAAGCATTAACGTCAATGCATATCTTCTCATCGGTGCTCAATCCCCCTCGATCGCAATATTGCCCGCGACGTCCGCGGGTAATTCATCAGTGAGTCGGAAGAAACCCGATCCGCCGAACGTGTACATCCCGAGGTTCGGCGAGTAGGCCGTACTGGGATGCTTGTCCTGGACGAACAGGCGGACGCTGCGTGGCTTGCCACGCGAAACATAAACTCCACCCGAGGTACCGCCGGCGAAGAGATAGTCGCCATTCAGCGTTGCGGGGGCCTCGAAGAAGTAGCCCCCTTCGTTGGCGTACTGGCAGTAGTACTCACCGGGCGGAAGCGTGCCTTCCGTGGTATGGAGTGGCGCGTCGAGTGAGAAGGTGAGCGGCTCGCGAACCAGTTCGATGTCTTTCACGAGCTTCGTACAGGCTGGCTGGAGACCCAGCATCGTGATGAAGACAGGCCCGAGTACCGCGCGCACGAGACAGCCCCAAGCTTCCTGCACGCAGGCCCTGCTCGCGCGCGAACCCGATTCCACCGATGCGCCTCCTCCTGTCGTGCATCATCCCCGACGCTTCGCCGTGCGGGCGCAGCGCTCCGCGCATGACGCGGTTTGCACGTTCGCGCATTCAGGCTGACCTCCCTGTGCGCGCCGTAGGGAGCTTACGTCATCTCGTCAGCTGGCTGAAGGCCAGTTAGGCGATGATCGTGTGACAGAATGTGGCGCCTCCATCTTTAGAGAAGTCGCCGCGACGCGATAAGCAGCGTGCCGGCCAACAGGCCGGACCGAGTTCGGGCGCCGGGCGGTGGTGCCGCCAACTCTCCCGTGCCTCGATGGGCGATAATCTCCGGAATTTTTAGCCGCGGGAGAAGTGGGAGAGGCATGAACACGATTGAAACCGACTACCTGGTCGTCGGCGCGGGTGCCGCCGGCATGGCGTTCGTCGATGCCGTGATCGGCGAATGCGAGGCGGACGTGGTGATGGTCGATCGGCGTCACGCACCTGGCGGGCATTGGCACGATGCCTACCCGTTCGTGCGTCTGCACCAGCCCTCGGCCACCTACGGTGTCAATTCGCGCCCGCTCGGCGCCAATGCCATCGACGCCCTCGGCTCCGATGCCGGTTACTACGAACGGGCGACGGCGCCGGAGATCTGCGGCTACTACAGGAAGGTGCTCGACGAGGTGTTGCTGCCCTCGGGCCAGGTGCGCTTCTTCGGCATGTGCGAATACACCGGCGACTTCGCCGGCGAGCACGTCTTCACCTCGCGCCTCACCGGCACGAGCACGCGCGTGCGCGTACGCCGCAAGGTGGTCGACACGACATATCTCGAAGTGTCCGTGCCGGCGACGCACCGGCCCTCGTTCGCCATCGACGCCGGCGCGCGCTGTATGCCGGTCGGCGACATCGTGAGCCTCGATACGGCACCGAGCGGCTACACCATCCTCGGCGGCGGCAAGACCGCCATGGACGCCTGCTACTGGCTGCTCGAGAGCGGCGTCACGCCGGAACGGATCCGCTGGATCCGGCCGCGCGATTCCTGGGTGTTGCCGCGTGCCGTTTTCCAGCCGCTCGGGCTCGTCGGCCCGACGCTCGAAGCATTTGGCGAGGCGCTCGGCATACTCGCCGCCGCCGACGACGTCGACGACCTCTACCGGCGGCTCGAAGCCGCCGGCCACGCGCGTCGTTTCGATCGCACGGTCACACCCACGATGTTCCGCGGCGCCATCCTCAGCGAAGCCGAGTGCGACGCGCTCGAGCGCATCGAACAGGTCGTCCGCCTCGGTCGCATACAGCGCATCGGAACCGACCGCATCGTGCTCGAGCACGGCGAGATTCCGACCGATCCGCGGCAGGTGCACCTCGATTGCACCGCGAGCGCCTTCCAGGTCAATCCGGTGCGCCCGATCTACGAAGCGGACCGCATCACCATCCAGGGGCTCGTCGGCGGCTTCACCAGCTTCTCGGCCGCCACCATCGGTTTCATCGAAGCCACGCGCAATGACGATGCCGAGAAGAATCGCCTGTGCCAGCCGACCCGCGCGTTGAACGAACCGAGCGACTGGATTCGCGCCTACCGCGGCATGATCCTCACCAACATCATGAACGCCGCCGACGCGGACATGGCTGCGTGGCTCGAGCGCACCCGCCTCAACATCACGAGCGGTCTGCGCAACCACGAGAACGACCCGCAGGTGCAAAGCGCCCTCGCTCGCATCGCCGAGCGTGCCGAGCCCGCGCTGAACAACGCCAACCGGATACTGGCCGCCGAGGACAGGCACTGACGCAGGACAACGCTACTGGATGAAGGGTTGCGCATCGCGCCATGCGCCGAACGCCCCGCTCGGTGGATTATCCAGGGCGTCGGTACGTGAACAGCGCGGGCATCGACGACGGCACTATGCGCGCACCGGTCCCGCGCGCGGGCACCCCGGCACCGCAGCCGCTGGTCGCCCGCGATGGCAGCGCAAGGCTGGCGCCGTCGGGCGGGCCCCGGTCGAGGCAGGTGACGCTACCGCGCAGGGCCTTACGCATCGGACTCGTGCGCAGTCCCTTCGCCGGGCGTTACGAACAGCAGCCGCGTCGTCACGGCCGTTTCCGCCGTGTGCCAGCGGCCCTTGGGTACCACCAGGAACTCCCCTGCCTGCGACAATTCCACCGACCGCTCGCCGGCCTCGTCGCGCACGCGGAAGCGCACCTGCCCCGACAGCAGTACGACGATCTCGTCGCCGGCGGGGTGCATCTCCCACGTGCCCCATGGCCGGCTGAACTCGTGGATGGCAACCAGGGTATGGCCCCTGAAGCCGCCGTAATCCGCATCGAGCCGCTCGTAGAGCGTCGGTGTCACCGCGATGGTATCGACGCCGAGCTCAGGACTCAGGACGGCGAAAACCTGGTCGAGTCGTTGTACGTCAGGCGGTGACATCACGTAACGCTCCGCTGGCAATGGTGCGCGCGGGACTGCAATATGACCGGCTTCGATCGCTCCGGCTCAGTCCTGCGCACCCGTGGGGTGATCGATGATGTAGAGCCAGCGGCCATCGGGCTGGCGCCGCAGGACTTCCGAGGTCTTGCCCGTGAGCGTGAACGGCTTGCCGTCGGCATCCGTCCCTTCCAACGTGTACTCGTTGCTGAGCAGCGCGATGTCGCCTTGCTGGACGGCATGACGGGTCTTGAAAGCGATGCGTCCGCCGGTATCGAGAAAGCCCTGCAAGGCTTCTCGAATGGCTTCGCGTCCGCTGACGTGCTCCCCGGGGCCGGTGACGAACACGGCGTCGGGTTCGTACAGGTCGAGCAAGCCCTCCACGTCCCCCGCGTTGAAGCACCGGGCGAAATCCGCGTAGATGCGGTCGGCAACGGCATGATCCATGACTGAACTCCTGGTGTGTGGTGGCCAGTGGCCTGCGGTACATGATCACCGTCCCGCTCGGCATGCCTCGGCCGGTTCAGCATAGCGCCCGCGGCCCCCGATGCAGAGCCCCGCGGCGGCACGCGCGGCCGAACAAGGCGCCCCCGTGGCCCCGAGCCATCGCCCCGGGGACATAGCCGTGGACCGGCGCGTACTTCGACGGGACGACCAGGAGACTGCATGGGGTAGTCATTGGTACTCGTCACCCCCATGCCGCAGCCAGCCCGCCACGTGCCGCCCCTGTGGGTCGTGATGTGTCCAGTGAATGACGCCGCCGCGCGCATTCCACTCGTACTCACCGAAGAACTCGACCTCGTCGCCTACTGCCAAATCCGGAATGCGCGGGGCGAGATCGATGTTGTGGGCGACCAGCAAGGTATGCCCGGAAGCGAGGCGCAGAATGAATCGCTGATGCCGACGGCCGTCGTCGTCGTCCGCCAGAACCCTCTGCACGGTCCCGACGCCCCAGACCTGGAGATCGCTCTCCCGATTGGCGTACGCGTCGGCGATGACCGAATCCGCCGCCGACGGCTCGCCGAAGAAGTGCTCGAGGACACCCGCTTCGCCGAGCAGGAGAAGCGCGAGCGCGATCGAGATGGCGGGGGCAAGGCGCCTCAGCATGCGGGCACGATCCGACTTATGCGCGGCCAACCTTGACGTCGCCGTCCGCCCGTTGAATCAAGCCGATCGAGATACGCAGCGACGCGTCGCAACTCAGTCCCCCTTGAGTCGGGCGAGTTCCAGCCACCCCTCACGGGCACTCCGAAACTGCGGTTGCCAATGTGTTGTTGCTCGAATCTTGCGATTCGTGGCCCGAATCGATCTCGTCAGAGACGTCGACTTGTTCCCGAACAGCAGCGCCGCCGCGCCGGGGACTCGCACTCGCCACCCGATGCTCACCGCGTCAGCCAACGCGTCCGCGTATTCTCGCTTCGTCAATGGCTCGTCGTCGGTAACGTTGTAGACACCCGCTGGTGCGTCGAGTATCGCGGCTACGGCAGCCCCTGCGTCCGGCATGAAGATCGACGAAACATAAGTATCCGGCCTGCCCATTTGAACGCAGAGGTGCCGCCGGGCCAGCGCCAGGAACTGCTCGCTGTGGGTCGCACCCGGTCCGTAGAACCAGCCGAATCGCAACACGATTCCGGTACCGCCCGATTCCGAGAACCGGGCAGCGTTCGCTTCCGCGGCAAGATTGGCCTCCGCAATCGGGAACCGGTCAACCGGCTTGTTCTCGTCGACCCACGCATCACCGCTATCGGGATAGATCATAGAGACCGATTCCTGGACCAATCGCGAAACGCCGGCGTCTGAGGCCGCGGCGGATATGGCGGCGGAGCCCTCTGTGCGTACCCGTGTATTGGCATCCCATGCACTCGTAACCATGAATCTCGACATCGGCGGAATCGCCGATGCCAGGTTCACCACGGCATCCATCCCGGTGAAGGCATCCGCTAACGCCGTGCGATCGAAAATGGATACGTCGCTGGTGGATACGCCGCGATTCTCCAATGCCCGCGCTACGTCCGGACTTCTCGCCAGTACGGTCAGTTCATGGCCCGCACCCAGAAGCGAATCAACGGCATGCCGCCCGACCGCACCGGTCCCGCCGATCAGGAAGATCTTCATGTGTCATACGTCCTCGGATCACGCGGCTTCAAGGTTTTCAGGCGCCGCGGCCAGGTGCCGAACGATCCGGTGCGGCAGCGACGGGAGGAGCGGTCAAGTATCGGCTTCAATTGTGACGCTGGCTGACGTCTTCATGGGCTGGCGGATGATGGTCCTCCAGTTTGCCGGTTTGGCGCGCCGAACATCACGGAGGTAGATCTCATGATGCCGGCCAGCGGGGGGGCCGATCCTTTCAATGGAATCGTGCAAGCGCCCGACGGTTGGCCCTTCCTCGCTGAATGGGCCGATATGCAGGATTTGCGCGCAGGGCCCCTCGGCGAACTGCTCGACTCGTATGCTATCCACGGCCGCCAGTCTCTTCACGCTCCTGACCGCTTGTATCGCCGATTCAAGCATATCTGCTTCAACGAATGCAGGCTGCATGATCATCATGGTCCATTTCCACCTGGACCTGTCGTTCGAGATGAATGCAGACATATCGTGCGCCCACCATAAGCCTTCGAGCGGCATGACCGCATAGTCTATTGCGGCGGAACTTTTCTTGACCATGAGCTTGGCCTTGTAGGACACAGAGAAAAGTGCCTCTACGACTTCGGCGTACAGGCGAGACGAATCTGGATCCCCTTCTTCGTCCAGCATGAGGAACCGGAACTCCGGCACGTCTACCAGCGCTACCTCTTTCGCGCTGGGCTGATAGAGGGGTCTCAATTCGCTCTTGAGATCAATCTTCTGCACGGCGCTCAGAATGACGGCTGCCGATGCCCCAATGGGCCGCGCTTGGCGACGACGACCGCAGCAGGCGCGAGGAACGGTCACGTGTCCGAGCCGAGCGCCTCGTCAGATGGCTGACTCGTCGTTGCCTGCAATGTTGCCACCCCCGGGCGGAGTAATGGTTAGTGGAAGTCGCCCGGAGGTCGACGCAGCTTAAACGAGGCACAGCCGAAAGAGCCGCGTGACTGTCGATTCGCTGCGTCATCGCCGTGCGCAAGTCAGCCGCGACGGCTCCTTCGGCTTCGGATGCAGCGGGTCGAGGCGTACGTTACCGGTAAATCATTCTGCCGGGCCTTTCACGGAGTCCCGGGAGCCATTGCGGTGCAGAATCATGGGCGTCCCCTTCTCGCCAGTTGATGCGTACACCCGCCCCGATGGCCGCGAGCCGTCCGCGCGGACTCCGGCTACGGCGCGATCGCGGTGATGTTCGGCGGTTACTCGACGATCATGCCGGCGAGGTTGCCCTCTTCCCGCCACGCCGCGAGCATGCGGAAGAACGGCACCGCCCCCTCGGGGTACTGGTTGTCGAGAAATCCCTGCCCGGTATTCTTGCCTTCGACGTTGTAATACCCCGGCGTACAGGTCGCCTGGTACTTGTGCATCGGGCCGGGCGCGGATACCAGTTCCACGTAGGCAGCCTCCGCCGCGACGGTCGGCTCGATCGATCGCGCACCGCGTTCGAGCACCGTGCTCACGAGGTAGGCCACGTGCTTCGACTGGCCGTTCACCGCGTAGGTGTAATTGAAGGCCAGGCCCGACTGCGTGAGCCCCATGTGCAGGCAGTTGGGGAAACCATGAGTGAGAAAGCCGTGGAAGGTACGCATGCCGTCGGACCAGTGTCGACTGAGCGGCACCCCGCCACGCCCGTAGATCTCGCATTCCGAGCGCCGCGTGTACGAGGTTGCCGCCTCGAAGCCGGTAGCGAAGATGAGGCAATCGACGTCGTAGGCGACGCCGCCGACCACCACGGCATTCTCGGTGATGCGCTCGATGCCTTTCCCCTCGGTATCGACCAGCTCCACGTTAGGCCGGTTGAAGGCCGCGAGATACTCGTCGTGAAAATTGGGGCGCTTGCACCACTGGCCGTACCAGGGCTTCAACGCCTCCGCGGTGCGTGGATCGGCGACCACCCGCGCCACGCGCGCCCGGATCTCATTGCCCTTCTGGTAGTCCGCGATCTCGCGTGCGAGGGCCTTGCGCTCGTCCGAGGGATCCGCGTTGCCGTCAGTATCGAGAATCTTGTAGGTGAGCTTGAAGAAGTCTGTCCACTTGTCATTGACGAGGTCTTGCTCGACCTCCAGCCCGGCCATGATGGCGCAGAAGTTCTCGTCACGCGCCTCCTGCCAACCGGGCGTCAGAGAGTTCGCCCAGGCGGGATCGGTGGGACGATTGTTGCGTTCGTCGACCGAGGCCGGGGTACGCTGGAAGAGGTAGAGGTGCCCGGCGTACTCGGCCGCGACCGGCACCACCTGCACGCCGGTCGCGCCGGTACCGACTACGCCGACGCGCTTGTCGGCCAGCCCCGTCAATCCGCCCGTGCTGTCACCGCCGGTGTAGTCGTAGTCCCAGCGACTGGTATGGAAGGCGCGCCCCTTGAAGGTCGTGATACCGGGTATGGCGGGAAGCTTGGGGCGGTTGATCGGGCCGCTCGAAACGATCACGAAACGTGCCTTGATGACGTCCTCGCGGTCGGTCGTCACCGTCCAGCGCCCGTCCGCTTCGGACCAGCGTGCCGACTGCATCTGCGTCTGGAAGAGGGCCCGGTCGTAGAGTTCGAAGTGGCGCCCGATCCGCTGCATGTGCGCGAAGATCTCGGGCCGGTACGCGTAACGTTCGGTCGGGATGTAGCCGGTCTCCTCCAGCAAGGGCAGGTAGATGTAGGCCTCGGTGTCGCACTGCGCACCCGGATAGCGGTTCCAGTACCAGGTGCCGCCGAAATCGCCGGCCTTGTCGATGATGCGGACGTTCGTCACACCGGCCTGCTGCAGGCGCACGGCCGCAAGCAGCCCACCGATGCCGCCACCGAGAATGACCGCGTCGACTTCCTCGATGCAGGGCTCCCGGCTGAACCCGGGTTCGACGTAGGGGTCGTCCTCGAAGTGCGCGTACTCACCGACCACTTCGACGAACTGCTCGTTGCCGTCCGCGCGCAGCCGCTTCTCGCGTTCCTCGGCGTACTTGCGGCGCACTGCGGCCGGATCGAAACCCAGCGTCGCGGCATCCAACGTGCGCGCCTGCAGGCCTGCAGCGTTCACCTTGCTCATGTTCCCCTCCCACGCAGGTGTCGTTCGGCTTGCCGACGCGGCGTCAGCAGCGCTCCCCGGGCGATGCTCAGGACGATAACCGCTTGTTGCAAAGAATGCGACCGCGACTCTGGTGCACCGGGTGGCCCGGGGGCTGGTCCCGTTCGCAGCCCTGCAGACGCCGCGCGCATCGGGTAGGGAGGGGCACCGCCACTTGTGGCTGGTGCACGGGCGGTGCGTCCGGACGTGCACCAGGATCCTCCGCACGTGGAAACCTGCACCTCGCGGCGCACGCGACGTTGGAGTACCGCTTTCGCTCTGCGAAATTTGCGAGAATGCGGACGCCGATGAACCATCGGCCTCGTAACGTATGGGAGGAGAAGATCATGGCGAAAGAACAAGACGTGCAGGCGGTGATGGAGGGGGTCGCGGAGGCATTCTCGCGTCTGGATGTCGACCGTTGGCTGAGCTACTTCAACCCGCAACACACTTTCGTGCATCACGATTCGGTGTTCGTCGCGCACTCGCTCGACGAAACGAAAGCCGCTTTCGCGCCGATGATTGCCGAACTCAGGGAAAGCGGATTCCGTCGCTCTGCGCTCGATCGCTGCAGCATCAAGTTCCCAGGTGCGAAGATGGCGGTCGCCGCCACGCTGTGGAGAAGACTCGGCGAGGACGACAAGCTGCTCGAGGCCTTCGGGGCCACGTACACGCTGCTCGATACGCCAGCAGGCTGGAAGATCGTCGTCGCCGCCGTGCACGACAACGAACTCCTGTTCGATTGAGCCGCCCCGCAGCCCCACGACAACGCCGCTTGCATGGCGTGGCACGCGTTCGCGGACCGGCCGCGCGCGGGGGTGCCATGCATCCCCGCGCGCACAAGCTCGCTACAACCCGAGTTTCGGCTTGACCCAGGCCGCCATGCGCTGCACGCCATCGTCCGCCTCGGGCGCGCGGCCTGCCATGAAGTGGAACACGTGCTGCATTTCGGGAACGACCTCGACCTTGACATCGACCCCGGCAGCGCGCGCCAGTGGCTCGAACCGCGTCGAGTTGTCGAGCATCGCCTCGTAGCCGCCCACCTGGACGTAAATCGGCGGCAGGCCGCTCAGATCCGCCGCGAGCAGGTTGGCCAATGGATCGCGGGGCGAAGCGCCGCCGAGAAATGTTGCTGCCATGTTGTCGAGGATGGCCTGCGTGACCAGGGTATCCGTAGCGGCATTCGCCGCGATCGATTCGCCGCGGTTCTCCGGGTCGTACCACGGCGAAATGGGCATGGCTGCAGCGGGCATCGGCAGACCCCGCTCACGGATCGCGAGCAGGACCGAGGTCGACAACGCACCGCCGGCGGAATCCCCGGTCGTGCAAATATGGCCGGCCTCGATACCCTGGCCCAGCAGCCACTCGTAGGCGACGAGGGTATCCTCGACCTGGGCCGGATGAGGATGCTCGGGCGCACGACGGTAGTGCAGGATGAGCGCGCGGCAGCCGATCGCCTTCGCGATGTGGCCGTACATCTTGCGATGACTGTACATAGACCCGCAGATATATCCGCCACCGTGGGTGCATAGAGCAACGCGGTCCTGCGCGCAATGCTTAGGGACCGCCCACATGGCCGGCACACCACCGGCGTCGACCTCCAGGTAATCCACTCCCTCGGGTTCCGCCGTGAGGTCCCCCCAGTGCTCGAACATGTCGCGCAGTTCGTCGAGTGACATGTCCGGCTTCGCGGCCATGGTTGCGACCCAACCTCGATAAAGCTCATTGATCGCTTCAGCCTGCGGGCTTGCCATGATGGGACTCTCCTTTGTGGACTCGTGACCAGAAAAGCCGTCGTGCTGGCAGGACATGTTCGTGCGGCCGGCGCTCGCGTGTCAACGCGGCGCGTGACTCGGCTCATGCGTGTGGTCACGGCATTGCTGCCGTCACCAATGCGGCCGCCTCTTGCAGTATCTGAAGAAACTGTAACTGCTCAACGCAAAGGGATTCCTGGTCTTCGAGGAGGGCCGTCGACGAAGCGGCCGGGAGCGTTGGCCACGTGAGCACGTCCCAAACGGGAAGTGAATTCGAGAGCAACCTGCGCGTGCCGTCGTCCGCGGCGAGATCCCTGCCCGACAGCGATCTGCCTGCTGCGGCGGAGCGCAGTCCGGCGCGTAGCGCGGGGCCTGCGCCCCCACGGCAGGCGACACTCGCACGCCGGCACGGCTGCGCATGGCGACTGCGGCACGTGCCGCATTGTTACGGAGGTTCCGCCCGCCGCTACCAGCGGGAAGAACTCTGCTAACCTTCCGACTCAACAAGAAGGATCGCCGCCATGACCGGCGACCGGGAGAAATCAGTGATGACGCGTATCGCTTACCTGCTGCCGGGTCTCGCCCTGGCCGCACCGCTCGCCCTCGCCCAGCAGCCGCTGCTGAATGCCGACCTGTCGTTCGTGACGACGAACCAGAGCATGTGGGGCAACGGCCCGGCCTTCCAGTTCGACTACGACCAGTTCGTCGGCCTCGACATCAACCCCGCGCCGGTCGTCTACGGCTCGGGTTCCGGAGATACCGTGCGGGTGTCTGTGCCGGTAGTCGGCACCTACTCGGCCAATCCGTACCTGCAGTTCGACAGCGACTTCAAGGTCGGCGTGCAGCTCGGCGCGAGCATTTCCAGCGGCACCATCGACGCCAATCTCGATTTCAACGTGAACCTGGCCGCGCCCGAACGTATCCGCCGTGGCGAGGGATTCTCCCTGCTCGGTTCCGCCACCCGGCTCGGCACCTCCGGTTTCGCCACGGCGCCCGCCAGCGCGTCGGCCTACATCGACGGCATCGTGGAGGCCTACTTCGGTGCGTATGCACGGGTGGAGTACACCCAGCCCGGCATCCTGGCCGACTACGACTACCGCTTCGGCAACCGCGGGTTCACCAGCAACAACACCAGCAACTCGCCTTACTACACGCTGGTCAACATCAACGAGCGCCAGGAGATCATCGGCATCAACCGCAATGCCAGCGGCGTGGTGCGCTATCTCGGCGGCACCAACCTCGCCGACGGCGACCCGCTCTATGACCAGGTCGGTGCGGGCTCGAGCGTGGCGCTGGGGCCGGTATCGGTGACGGCAGGCAACTTCAACGTCTTCAGCAGTGGTGCGCTGAACGGCAACACGGTTTCCGGCTCCGGGGCCGAGACGCTGGCCACCGTGGCGCTCGACATCGACCAGCTGCTGGTCGGCAGCGCCGCCCTCGGCCAGGGCATCGCCCACGACTGGGGCGCCATCGACTACGACCTCGGCTATGACATCGTGGACGTGAACACGACCATGGACATCAACCTGCAGCAGCACTTCGACATCAGCTCGGACCTGCTCGTGCACCTGCTGTTCGACAAGGACGTGCTCATCGACGGCATCGGCACGACGCGCGAATACCTCGGGCTGGTGGATGCCATTCCCGAGATCACGCTTTTCGACGGCCAGGTGGACGTCACCCCCACCTTCCTGGTCGACGCGAGCCTCAGTAATGCCACCGCGCTCGCCTTCGTCGGCAGCCTGAACACGACGCTATTGGAAGCCCACGCCGAGATCGGCTGGGACATCTCCGGCAACCGCGGCTCGCGCGGCTACAACCTCGGCCCCGTGTACGACAGCAGCGTACCGCTCGGCGCCGGCAGCATCGATGTCTTCAGCGACGTGTTCGCCCTCGCAGGCTTCGACGCCATCCAGGGCACGAGCTTCCAGCTCACCACCGTGCCGCTTCCGCCCGCGGCGTGGCTGTTCGCGAGCGCCCTGGCCGGACTGGCGGCAAGGAATCTGCGGCGGCGGTCGGCATAACGCCCGCGGTACGGCCCGGAAAACCTGCCGGCACGCGAGCATCGGCGCTGCGTGGCGGGTGGTATTCGTGGCGGCAGAATGTCGACCGGTGCTCCATGCCCCATGGGTCGACTGCAGGTCTCTGCGGCTTGCTCGGCCGCGCCGTCTCGGTTTCCCGCGGCTTCCGTACCCACAGACTGCAGTCACTGCCCGAGCGGAACACCGAGCAACTGCGCATAAACTTTGTGCGGCTCCGGCTCGGTACTCCCGACCAGCGAAATGCTGATATTCGTGGAATCGAAGTACTCGTACCAGTCCGCTTCTTTCACGACCTTCTCGAAGTCGTGCGCCTCATCGGCACCGGGAACGCCGAACACACCGATAAAGCCTTCGGCGGGTGCTTTGGGCAGTGTTCGATCAATCCTGCTCCACCCGAGCACGACGAGCCCGGCCGCTCGGCCCGAATTGATATAGCTATCCAGTGACTTCAGATAGTCGAGCTTCGCCTTCTGGTCGAGCGCATCCCACCGGGCATTCGGGTGCCAGACAATAGCCACGATCTGCATCACTCAAGCTCCGCAACAATCCTGACCGTATAGAGTACGACGAACGAAGACCGCGTTCTCTGCGAGCGCCACGACCAGGCCCCAACCCGGATATCCGACACCCTGGTGACCCGCGCTCGACGGCACGCAGCGGAGCGGCGGCCCAGGGGGTGAATCAAGCTGCGCCGTGACGAGATGCGGTAGCGGTCACCCGACGGCCCGCATACCAGGTCGCCGGCAGGGCGGAGAGCAGAAACAGCACCGCCGGTGGTAACGGCACCGGTGTCAGCCCCGGCCCGACCACCAGCTTGAATGAATCGGCGAGGACAATGTCCGGCAGCGATGGATCATCCAGGCGCATCGCATCGTAGCCCGCCTGGTCGAACTCGAAGATGGGATCGACGATGACCTCGGCGACGGCATGATGTACGCCGTTCGAGGCGGACTCCACGATGGCGGTGGCGTAGGCATTGAGTTCCACCGACAGCTCGGTACCGGTCCTGATGACGAAGTCTCCACTGAAATCCATCACGTCACCGACACGGTTTTCCGGCGCGATCGAACGATCGTCGTAGTGGAACCGGCCCACGTCGATACTGCCTGTGCCCGCGCTGCCGCCGTCACCGTACGGGATGCCGGTGTCCTGTACTGACATGTTGCCGAAGATGGTGACTGGCACGTCGAAGCTGTCACCCGGCAGGAACAGCGTCGGTTCGACGCCAATCCAGTAGATCAGCCGCGCGTGTGCGGTGGCGGTGAAGAAGCGTGCGGCATTGCGCTCAAGCAGATGAGCTTCGGCGCGCGCGATCACCGTCGGGTTGGCACCGCCATAGGTGCTACCCTCGGCCATCACCTTGACGGTGCTGCCCTGGCGGGTCACCTCGGCCTCGCCGAAGTTGTGCAGGAAGCCGTCCTGCGACGTCTCGAAGCCACCCGGATCGAGGTTCACGAGGCTCGAGGCGTAGGGCAGGTACTCGGCCTGCTCGAGCATCTGCCCGTGCGCGACCGGGGCTCCGCCGGCGAGGAACAGCCCGACAACGGCGGCGAGCGCCGCCGAAGCCGTCGTCGGGTTCGGCGCCGCCGGATTGAGGGAAGGCATGCGGGACAGGGCAGGGAATTTCACGGCATCTGGACTCCGTCGGTGACACTTGAATCTGAGAATCGAGTCAGCCGAACGATGCGCTAACCGGCGGGGGATGCGCCCGTTCGAGCCGGCACACGGGGCATCATTGCAGGCATGGCGCCCGCGCAGGGAATCAGGGACGAGGCGATGTCGCGCTATCCACTGCGTGCAGGTGCTTCCGTGCTATCTCGATCGCGAATTCCATACTACCCACAAGGCAATGGATTTCAACGACCCGCGCGGGCCGGGGTGAACGATTTCACACCATGCCGGCCCCGCGCCGCCGAGTGGTCGGCCCGGGCGCGACGGGTCAGGCGCAGGCTTTGCGCAGACGCAGCAGCAGGGCGAAGCCCGCGCCAAGGGCGAACAGAGCCGGCGGCAGCGGCACCACCGTGAGTGGACCCAAGGCCATATCGGACACGGCGTAGAGACTGCTGCCGGAGAACGTCTGGCTGCTGAGACCGGTGCCGTCCAGCGAGCCCTGGTACAGGGTGGCACCGATCCAGAAATAGAGATTGCCGCCGCTGATATCGATATCGAGCGCGCCGGGGCGGCCGAGCCCCGCCACCAGGCTCACCATGCCGGAATTATCGAGGCTCGCGCGCCGCACTTCGTTGGTCGTGCTGCCCACCGTGTAATAGAGGGTGTCACTCGCGAAATCGATCGCCATCTTCGTGATCGCGTCCGCGCGCGACCCGGCGACCCACAACTGGCTCGCGCCACCGCCGCCGACAGGCGTCACGTTGAGCGCCGTGCGGCCAGCGACGCCACCGTCGTCGGCGCTCCAGTAGAGCAGGCCGGCATCGCTGTCGACCTTGATGTTGAACACATCGCGGGTGGTGATGGTCGCGAGCGCACCCGCCGCGGCCAGGGACGCGGCATCGTGCAGCTTCGTCACCGAGCCGCCGTCGAGATCCGCGCTGTAGATGGCGTCGGTCGGTGGGGAAAAAATCGTCGAGAAATAGACTTTACCGTTCGCCGGATCGACCTCGATGTCGCCGATGGCGGCCGGCGCGGTGAGAATGGTCATCGCATCCGAGCCGTCCAGACGCGTCCGCACGATGCTCGAACCGCTTGCGTGGTAGACGTGGCCATGCGTGCCGTCGACGGCGACGCCGCGCGGATCGAGGCCGGGCAGCGTTGCGAGGGTGGTGAGGCCGGCGCTGGCGACGCCGGGCAACGGACTCACGCGGGAGACCGTGTCGCCGAAGCCGGTTTCCGTGAAATAGACACCGGCAGCCGTCGCGGTTAGCGGCAGCACCGAGACGAGTAACGCGATCGCAAGGCGTGACAGCATGGCGCACTTCATGGCAGTCCCTCCTGGTGCTGGTCGGATGCGTGCAGGCCCTGCACGACCGCGCGCATCGAGAACCTCTTGTCACGATAACCTTAGCAGGCCATCGTTTCAGGGACATCGCACGCAGGTTAAGGTTTGTCAGGAACCGTTGGTCCCACGGCGCCGGTGCGGACCGATCCGATGGCACAGGCGCATCTTCTGGCGCCATGCGGGACGGCAGGCTGGACTTTGCGGGAGGGGAATGTGGTGCCGGCTGCGGGACTCGAACTCGCGACCTGATGATTACAAATCAACTGCTCTACCAACTGAGCTAAGCCGGCACGGGTGGCGCCGCGGAGCGCGTCGCCTGGGGGAGCGCTATTGTAGCGCGCGCCTCGCGCGCGCTCGACCCGGCGCCGGCCGTGTCGGCCGCCGCGCGTGGCACGCGCGGGCCGTCCCCGCCCGGTGCGCGCAGTCGACCGTCTCGGCGCGCGCCCCGTCCTCGAGCAGCGATGCGGGGATGTCGAGTGCTTCGCCGTATTCCTCGGCGAGGCGTGCGTCGATCCAGAACTTCTCGCTGGTCTCGAACTGTGGCACGACGACCGGTTTGAAGCCCTTCTCACTCATCTCGGCGAGGCGCCGGTTGACCGAATCCTGCGAGCGGAAGAGCCCGAGCGAGATGGCGTTCTTCAGATCGCCACGGCGGATGAGCATGGTATCGGTGACGCCGCGACGTTCGAGGGCGTCCATGCTCGCGCGGGCTTCTTCGTCGCTGGTCGGCTCGAGGTAGACCCAGAAGAAGCGGCGCTCGCGCGTGCTCTCGGTGCGCGTGTCGATCTGCGCAACGTAATCGCGCAGCCACTCGCGGAAGCGATCGCGCGCCTCGGCCGCGGCGAAGGGGCCGGCGCTGATACAGCGATCGGCGGCGGCGACGTGGGCGAGCACTTCCGAGCTGTCTTCGCTCGGCGTCGTCTCGCCCTGCCGTTCGGCGCCGGCCTTGCGCGGTGGATAGGCGTCGAGTTCACCGAGCAGCGTGAGGCTCGGGGTGTCGCTCGGCAAGGGCTCGTGAGCCATGGCAGCGCGCGTGCGCTGCTGCACGTCCTGCTGGTAGAGCCAACTGAACACCGCCGCGTTGGCGAGCAGGAACACGATCGCGAGCCAGCGAATCACCTGGCCTGACCTCGCTGCCGCGCCGGGCGATACGCCTCGCGAGGCCGTCTCACGCGTCCTCCTCGGCGATCAGTGCGAGCCCGCGCAGGACGAGGTCGGGCACCTGCGCGCAGGGCCAGTCGATGTAAGGCAACAGGTAGGCGGCGCCACCACCGGTGAGATACCAGGCCGCTTCGGCACAGCCGGGCACATCGCGCAGGCGTGTGTGCACGGCGGCGAGCAGGCCGCCAGTCGCGAGCGTGCAGCCGAGCGAGATGGCGTCGGCGGTATTGTCGGCAAAGCCCGCGACGTCGGCGAGTGCGTCGCAGGCGAGATCCGCGGTGCCGCGCGTCAGGCTCTCGCGCATCAGCTCGGGACCGGGCGCGATGAGCCCGCCGAGATGCTTGCCGTCGGCTGTGACGATGTCGGCAGTCAGTGCGGTGCCGACGTCGATTACGCAGACCGCGCCATCCTCGTCATGCCAGGCGGCGAGCGCGGCGAGCCAGCGATCGACGCCGAGGCGCAGCGGCTCGCGGTAACGCGTGTGCATGCCGCAACGGCTGCGTTGCGGGCGCACGAACTCGGCCTCGATGCCCCACTGTGCGTGGACGAACTCGGCGAGGTGGCCAGCCACGCCGCTGCCGGCGACGTTGGAGACGAGCACGCGTGCGGGTGCTGCCGGCAGGTGCTCGACCGGCCAGGCGGCGAAGACCGCCTCGCCGCGTGTGGCGATGCTCGGCCAGGCGGCCAGCGCACCGTACTCGTACCACGCGCTTTTCACCCGCGTGTTGCCGATATCGACGAGGAGCATGGCTGTCATCGCCGTTGCAGGTGCCCGGAGAGGAAGCGCTCGCGGTCGCCGCCGTGTTCGATGACGAGAGCGCCATGCTCGTCCACGCCGCGCGCGATTCCGCTGACCAGGCGGTTGCCGAGATCGAGCGTCACCGGGGTATCGGCGAGCGCGTCGCGCGCGAGCCACGCGGCATGGAAGGGTGCGAAGCCCACATGGGCGAACTCGCCGAGCATGCCGGCGAGCGCGGCGAGCAGCGCGGCGGCGAGCTGGTTGCGCGACACGGTCCGTCCGCTCACGCTGCTGACGTCCTCGCTCGGCCGGTCGATCAGCCCGCGCGCGGCAGCCGGCAGCGCGGTGTTGATGCCGATGCCAATCACGGCGAGACAGGGCCCCCCGGCCTCGGCGCGCATCTCGATCAGGATGCCGGCGAGCTTGGCATCGTCGCGCACCACGTCGTTCGGCCACTTGAGCCGCGCACCGCGTACGCCCTCGCCTTCGAGACAGGTAACGACGGCGAGGCCGACCGCGAGGCTCAGCGCCGAGAAGGTCGGCGGCGGCGTGTCGAACCGCCACGCGAGCGAGAAGCACAAGCCGCTGCCGGGCGGCGAGATCCAGCGATCACCGCGGCGCCCGCGGCCGGCGGTCTGGTACTCGGCGAAGAGCACGTGGCCATGCTGGTCACCGGCGTCGTGCGCGCGCAGCAGGCGCTCGTTGGTGGAATCGGTGACACCCGCTACGTCTATCGTGCGCCAGGCGTGGCAGCCACGCGCGCCGAGCAGACTGTGCATCAATGCCGCGTCGAGCGCTTCGAAGCCGCCGCCGAGGCGATAGCCCTGCGCCGGCGTCGCCTCGATCGCAATACCTTCATCACGCAGGCGCCGTACCTGGTTCCATACCGCGGCACGGGTCACGCCAAGCTGCGCGGCGAGCTCGGTGCCGGGATGCTCGGCGCCGTCGGCGAGCAGCCCGAGCAGCTCTAGCGCACGGCGCATGGGCAGGACCGCGACGACGAGTCAGGAATACGTGCGCTCACGAGCGGCCGCAGGCTCGGCAGCAGCGACGCGTCAGCCGCGGAAGCGGGTACGTGGATCGTCATCTCCGTCGTCGTCCGCGTCGGGCTCGGCGTAATCGTCGTCGAGGCGATCGTCGCGCGGTTCGACCGGCGGAATGGTGCCCTCGCTGGTGACGTCGAAGAAATCACCCAC
The DNA here is from genome assembly GCA_040220855.1 of Gammaproteobacteria bacterium. Lineage (GTDB taxonomy): Bacteria > Pseudomonadota > Gammaproteobacteria > JACKNG01. The sequence goes on from JAVJVZ010000017.1 coordinate 39,411, forward strand.
CGCGGAGTCGGCGTCGACGGCTGGCTCCGGCTGCAGCGTTGCGTCATCCTCGTCGAAGAAGCCGCCGGCAGCGGCCGCCCGGGCGTCGAAACTCTCCGTCTGCATGAAGTCGTCGAGGCTCACCTCCGCGCCGGTCGCGTCGCCCGACGCGGCGTCCGATTCGGGCGCGTTCGGCAGCAGTGTTTCGGCCTCAGTGAACTCGTCCTCGAACTGGGCCGCGGCGGCCGTCGGCATGGCGGTAACCAGCTCGCCGTCGTCATCATCGTCATCGTCATCGAGCTGGCTCGGCGGTGGCACGCTCACGCCGTAGGGGCTCGCGGTGCTGCCGAGCTCGCCATCGTCGAAGAAGGCCGACGCCTCGGCGTCGAAGGCATCGGGATCGTCGATTACCACGGCGCCCGGCGGCGTCGGCCGCGCCGCGACCGCGACGTCGTCCGGCACGGCATCCGGCACCGCGGTGGGTGCCGCGGTGTCGTCTTCGTCGAAATCGTCCTCCGCGTCGTCCTCGCGCGCGCTCAGCGCGGCGGCGCGATCGAGCATGGCGTCGAGTTTTTCGGGCGTCGGCGTATCGTCCTCGGCCTCGTCGAACAGCGGCGTGACCGGCGCGCGGCCGACCGCGACCGCCTCGACGTCGCCCTCGCCGGTGACGTCGAACACGCTGTCCGGATCGATGCTGCCATGCGGCCGCGACGGCGCGGCGGCGGCGCCGGTCGCCGCCATGCTCGCAATCATGCTGCCGGTGCGCGAACCGTCATCGATCATGGTGGCATTCGGATCGTTGGGATCGGCGAACACCGTATGGCCGGCATCGGCCATCTCGGGCATCGAGAACTCAAAGTCGTACTTGTGGAAACGAATGCGGTCGCCGTGCTTGAGCTGGCGCTCGCCCTCGATACGCTGGCCGTTCAGGAAGGTGCCGTTGACGCTGCCCTGGTCGCTCAGCCAGAAGCCGAAATCGCGGTACTGGATGATGGCGTGGCGGCGCCCCACCGTGCCCTTGTTGATGACGTAATAGTCGACATGCTCGGGATCGGTGCCGGCCACGCGCCCGATCATGAGTGGCTTGGCGCCGAGCTGCACGGCCGGCTCGTCGGCCACACCCTGTACGTCCTTCAGAAACGCCTCGGGAATGCGCGCGGCGCGCGCGCCGGCACCAAGGGCCACGACGCCGCTGCCGCGACGGCGGATGAACCACACCGCGCCGACGACGATCGCGAGCAGCACGATGGCGACGACCAGCAGCAGCGCGATGCCGGGCCCGGCACCCGGTTCGTCGACCGCCCGCGGCGCCGCCGGCGCGTCGAGTGCGCGCGGCTCTTCCCCGGGGCGCTTGATGATCACGCCACTGTCGCTCGGCGCCATCATCTCGCGGCACAGTTCCTCGGCGCTCATGCCGGCATCGGGCGCGGCCTCGAGCATCAGCGCGCGCTCGTCCGCCGAGACGGTGTCGAGGCAGGACCCCGCCGCCGCGGCGGGCGCGGCGGCGGGCGCAGCTGGCGACGACGGTACGGCCGGGCCCGCCGGCACGGGCGCCGGTGCCGGCTCGGGCACCGCCGCTGCCGCCGGCGGCGCCGCGAGCTGCGCCTGCACGGCATCGAACACGCCGGCCAGTTCAGCGGCGTCGGCCGCGCGGAAGTACTCACCGCCGGTCTTGGCGGCGAGGGACTGGATGAGGAAGAAGTCGGCGTTCTCGGTAAACGCGATGCCGAACACGCGGATACCGCTGGCAGCGGCATCCGCGGCGAGGTCCTCGCGCAGCCACTTGGTCTTCTCGGCATCGATGCCGGCATTGCCGGTGTCGACGATGCCATCGGTCATGAAGATGATGACGCGCCCGGCGCCGTCGCGGGCATCGTTCTTGAGCTCGTAGATGGCACGCTCGATGGCGGCCGGGCTGTTGGTGTACTGCCCGCGGTAATCAATACCGCCGACCGCGTTATCGATGGCGCCACGCGTGGTGTCATCGAGGGTGGCGAGCGGGACCGCGTAATCGACCGTCTCGTCGAAGATGACGAGCCCCGCACGGGTATCGGCCGCGAGCCCGTCGACAAACGCCGCGACAGCCCCCTCGAGCAGGAATTGCGGATCGTTCTTGCGCATGCTGCCGGAGTTGTCGAGCACCAGCATGAGGTCGGTCGGCGCGGCGTACGCAGCACCGGTAGCGAGCGCGAGCACGACGACGGTGAGCAGTGTGGCGCAGCGCGCCGCGCCGGCCGCGCGGGCGTGCAGGCGGACGGCCAGGCGTGGACGAGGACGGCTCATGACATTGGACCCCTTCGGAAGCTCGACGGCGCTGCCGGCCGGCGCGGGCACCACCGGCGGGCACCCCGCGCGGCCACTCACGTGCGCGGAAACAACGTCGTCTCCGCGTGTGCGCCATCACTGCGCGATCCCCCGGCGCGCGTTGGATGCATCATAACCCGCCGATCACGCCCGCGGTAGAAACGGGCGGCCTGCTCAGCGCGCGCCGGGCGCCGCTTCATCGCGGCACCACTCGCTCCACGAGCCGACGTAGAGACGCGGCTCTGGCAGCCCGGCAGCGACCTGGGCAAGCACGTTGTGGCAGGCCGACACCCCCGAGCCACAATAGTGCGTGAGCGCGCCATCGGGCGCTGCGCCGAGCGCGCGGGTGAGTCGCGCCGCGAGTTCGGCTGGTGGCAGGAAGCGACCCGCGGCGTCGAGGTTGTCGCGCCAGCAATGATTACGTGCGCCGGGAATATGCCCCGCGACGGGATCGATGGGCTCTACCTCACCGCGGAAACGCGCGCGCTCGCGCGCATCGAGCAGCGCACTGTGTCCTGGCACGATGTCCTCGCGCCGCGCCAGCCGCTCGCGGCGCGCACTGCCGGTGAAGTGTCGCTCCAAGGCCTCCTCCGCGCCGCTCACCACCGGCTGGCCGGCGGCCTGCCACGCGGCCCAGCCGCCATCGAGCACGGCCACGGCGCGGTGGCCCATGTAACGCAGCATCCACCACAGGCGCGCGGCGACCATGCCGCCGGCGTCGTCGTAGGCGACCACCTGGCGTTCGGCGTCGATGCCGAGCCTGCCGAACACGGTCGCGAGGCGGGCCGGAGGCGGCAGCGGGTGTCGCCCCTGGTCGGTGGTTGGCGGGCCGCTCAGGTCATCGTCGAGATGGGCGTAGACCGCACCCGGCACGTGCGCGGCGAGCCAGCGCTCGCGACCGGCAGCAGGCGCGGCGAGATCGAAACGGCAATCGACCACGACGAGGCGCGCATCGCCGAGCAAGGTGGCGAGTGCAGCAACGTCGATCAGAGTGTCGTGAACGGTGGCGGTCATCGGCACGGGCACGGCGGCAGGCGAGGCGGCAACCAGTATACGGCCGTGCAGCACGCGGTACAGCGGCCCGTCGTCACGCCGCACGCGCCGCGCGACGACGGCGCACGCGCGATACCCTCCCATGGCAAGATGGCCGGCCGCGCGCAACGCCGTTCCGCAAGACCTCATGCCAGCCGAGCCGACGCTCCCCCCCGTTCCCTGCATGCTGCGCACCACCACGCGCCTGCTCGCGCTCCTGTTCGCGACGGTCTTGCTCGCCGGCTGCGAGAGCCTCGCGTTCTACCGCCAGGCGATCGCCGGTCAACTCGACATCTGGCGCCGCGCGCGCGATCTCGACGTCGTGCTCGCCGATCCACAGACGCCCGCGGCGACGCGTACGCAGCTCGAGCTCGCGCGCCGCGCGCGCGTCTTCGCCGCCGAGGTACTCGCCCTGCCGGCCGACGGCAGCTACCGCAGCTATGCCGATCTCGAACGCCCGTACGTGGTGTGGAACGTGTTCGCGACGCCCGCCCTCGCGCTCGAACCGGTGCGTTCGTGTTTCCCTTTCGCCGGCTGTCTCGACTACCGCGGCTACTTCGACCAGGCCCGGGCCGAGGCGTACGCGGCGGCGCTCGCAGCTGGCGGGCACGACGTCTACGTCGGCGGCGTGCCGGCCTACTCCACGCTCGGCTGGTTCGACGATCCCCTGCTCAGCACCTTTGTGCACTGGGACGAGGCCGATGTCGTCGAACTGCTGTTCCACGAACTCGCCCACCAGCGTCTCTACGTGCAGGATGACACGGCCTTCAACGAGAGTTACGCGAGCGCGGTGGCAGCCGCCGGACTCGAGCGCTGGTTCGCCACGCGCGCCGGTGACGCCGCGCGCGCGCGGGCCGTCCGCGCGGCGCGCGAGGCGATGACCGCACGCATCCTCGCCGCGCGTGCAGTGCTCGATGAACTCTATGCGGGCGAACTGGATGACGCCGCCAAGCGCGCGCGCAAAGCGGCCACGCTGACCGCCCTCGCCGGCGACCTCGCTGCCGCTGCGCAGCGCGCCGGCCTGGCCGCCACGCCGGGCGCGGCATGGAACAACGCCCGCATCGCGGCGGTCGCCACCTACCACGATCACGAACCCGCCTTCCGTGCCCTGCTCGCCCTCTGCAACGACGATTTCGCCTGCTTCCATGCCGCCGCGGCGCGCGTCGGCGAACTTCCCCCCGCAACCCGGGAAGACTGCCTGGCACATCTCGCCGGCGCCGAGGCGTTGCCGGCGTGTGCACGCTGAGGCCGCTTGCTGCGCCGCACTCGCGGGGACCCGCGGCAGCCCGTCGGCGGACCACGCCGAGCGGTCATCCGGCACCCCCGGCGACGCTGGGCGGCCGCTTGTGCAGTGGACGGCTCGCTGCAGCAAGCTGCCGCAGAGCTTGCCGTTGCCGCGTATTGCGGTATGGTTATGCGAAGGTCGTCACGCTTCACTCACCCACGGCGCGACATGACCCGGGCAGCCCAGAACACAACAAATACAATGTGGTTGTTGCAACCACGGGGCGCTTCGAGTCGAGTCACGCAGAACTGCACGAGCGCGCCGCCTGCCATGGCAGGGGCAGCGACCGCAGGCACCGGTCGGCGTCGCCCGCGAGCGCGTTGCCGGCAGCGTCCAACCGTGGGAACGAGAGACATGCTCGACAAGCTCTTCAGCAAGGCCCTGACCCTCGTCGTGAACGACGAGGAGATCACCTTCAACACCCTCACCGAGTTCGAGTTCGCTCTCGGCGGCCGCACCAACGTACCGGCCTCCAAGCTTGCCGACCTCATCATGCTCACGCCCGACGAGCTCAAGCGCGAAGCAAAGAGCATCAAGGCGGTCGAGCGCCGCTTCGTCGACATCCTCTCGCGCTCGATCGAACACCCCGGCGAGATCGGCAAACTCGTCCGCGAACTCGACATCCAGGTGTTCTCCAACGATTACGACTGGCGCGCCATCTTCAGGGCGCTCAACAAGCAGGACGAGGACTACGACGAGCTGCGGCGTGTCGCGGTGGTCAAGTACATGCAATACCTGCGCTCGCGCCAGGACGTCATCAAGCAGACCTACAAGGTCAAGACGCGGGAAGCCTCGCGCCGCGAGGAACATCGCCCCACGGAGCCGCCGGTGCCGGAAGACAGCCGCGAGTTCCTGCGCGAGACCAACATCTTCGATTCGGTGGTGCTCGACGCACCGCCCGAGGTCGGCGAGCCCGACTTCAGTCGCCTGCCCAAGGGCGAAGCGGTGATCGTGCAACCGCCGGCCGCGACGGACTTCGAGTTCCGCCTGTCCAAGCACGTGTTCCGCTTTCTCAACCGTGCGCCTTACGCCATCATCGATCACCTCGGCAACGAGCACGCACTCGATGACGGCAAGAACATCATCGGCCGCGACTCGGTCTGCAACGTGGTGGTCGGCGGCGGCCTGCGTGACGTCTCGCGCATGCATCTCATCATCGAGCCTCTCGACGACGGCGCACTGCGCTTCACCGACTTGTCCTCCCACGGCACCTTCCTGCCGACGGTGCTGATGGCCACTGCCGCGGACTGAGAGACAGCGAGGCCGTCACCGCACCGGCGGTGCGATTTCGCTCAGTGCTCGGGCAGCTGGCGCTCGTCGAACATCGACTCCAGTTCCTCGCGCGAGCCTGCAGCGATCGCGCCGTCGACCACCTCGCGCGTCAGGTGCGGCGCGAAGGTGTGCAGGAAGTCGTACATGTAGGTGCGCAGGAAAGATCCGCGACGGAACCCGATCTTGGTCACGCTGTAATCGAACAGGTGCGCCGCCGACAGCGCAGTGAGGCCGTGGTCGGTGGCGGGATCGTAGGCCAGCGAGGCGACGATACCGACGCCGAGGCCGAGACGCACGTAGGTCTTGATGACGTCGGCATCCACCGCCGTGAAGACCACGCGCGCTTCGAGCCCGGCGGCGTCGAACGCGGCGTCGAGCTGCGAGCGGCCGGTGAAGCCGAATACGTAGGTGACGATGGGATAGTCCGCGATGGCCGCGAGCGTGAGCGGCCGGACCTCCGTCAGCGGGTGGCCATCGGGCACGATGATGCTGCGGTTCCAGCGGTAGCAGGGCAGCATCACGAGGTTGTCGAACAGCTCGAGTGCCTCGGTCGCGATGGCGAAATCGACGCTGCGGTTGGCGGCGAGCTCGGAGATCTGCATCGGCGTGCCCTGGTGCATGTGCAGGGCGACGTCGGGGTAGGCCTCGATGAACTTCTTGATGGTCGGCGGCAGCACGTAGCGTGCCTGGGTATGGGTGGTCGCGATCGCCAGGCTGCCACGCGAGGAATCGCTGTGGTCCTTGGCGATGCGGCGGATGTTCTCGACCTCGCCGAGTACGCGCCCTGCCACTTCGAGGATGGTCTGCCCGGCCGGCGTGATGTCGACGAGATGCTTGCCAGAGCGCTGGAAGATCTGCACGCCGAGCTCGTCCTCGAGCTGGCGGATCTGCTTGCTGACGCCGGGCTGGGAGGTATACAGGCTGTCGGCGGTCGCCGACACGTTGAGGCCGTGCCGGGCGACCTCCCAGATGTAGCGCAATTGCTGCAGCTTCATGCTCTCGCCCCGTTCCGTAATAACCGAGGGCGAAATTATAACGAAACCGCATATCGGAATCGGCCTGTGGCGTCATGCCGGGGTCGTGCACGCGACCCCGGCGCGGGGCCGGGGTCGTTGCCGGGGTCGTTGCCGGGGCGTCAGAGCGTCGGTGAGCCGGCGCGCCAACCCGATGGCGCACGCGAGCCGTCAGTGATGGGCGTTGAAGCTCCTGATCATGTCCTGCATGCAGTCGGCGAGATGAAGCTTCTCCTTTTTCAGCGCCTCGAGTTCGAGTTCCTCCATCGGCGCATCCCCCGCGGTGACCTCGTCGACGCGCGCATTGAGATGCGCGTGCTTGTCGTACAGGCGCTTGAAGGCGTCGTCGGTCTGGAGCAGGGTCTCGACTGCACTATGATCGTTCTCGAACATACGTGTCCTCCCATCGGGTTGCCAAAGGGTCACTGGTAACGGAATCGTCATCTTGAAAGCTAGTCCAGTGCCGTGGCGTCGGCAAGGGGGGCTGCCCGGGACTCACCCGGGTGGTTGATCCGGCGCGACCGGCAGTCGTTTCGCGCCGTCCCCGGGCGCCGTGCTTGATCCGGGTCAAGCCGTTCCGCGTGGCGTCTGCCCACCGGCAGCCCCGCCGCGCGTAATCGCTTTGCCCGTACACTGAACCCATCGCGCGCACTGCGCCCGCCGCCGCAAGACCATGCCAGAAAATCTCCTGTTCGTGACCGGCAAGCTCGCCGAGAAGAGCCTCGCGCGGGTGCTCGACTCGCTCGATGACCCGGGCTTCAGCTACACCATCCGCGTGCCCGGCGTGGCGGTCGCCGCGCTGTTGACGAGCGACCTCCTCAAGCGCCGCCTCGGCGACGTCGACGCCTTCGACCGCATCATCCTGCCGGGTCGCTGCCGCGGCGATCTCGACGACCTCGGCGCGCATTTCGGCAAGCCCTTCGAGCGCGGGCCGGAAGAGCTCAAGGACCTGCCGGGCTATTTCGGTCGCGGCGCGCGGGCACGCGACATCAGTCGCACCGACGTGCGCCTGTTCGCCGAGATCGTCGACGCGCCGCAGCTCGACGTCGAGGGCGTGCTCGCGCGCGCCGAGCGTTTTCGCGCCGACGGCGCCGACGTCATCGATCTCGGCTGCCTGCCGGACACCCCCTTCCCACATCTCGAGGCGTGCATCGGGGCGCTGCGCGAGGCCGGCCACGCGGTGAGCGTCGACTCGCTCGAACCACGCGAACTCGCACGCGGCATCGCGGCCGGCGCCGACTATTGCTTCAGCCTCACCGGGCCGACTCTCGACCTCGTCGATGACAGCGACTGCATGCCCGTGCTGATCGCCGAGGACCCGCGCGACCTCGATGCGCTGTGCCGTACCGTCGAGTGTTTCGCCGCCCGCGGCCGGCCGTTCTATGCCGACCCGGTGGTCGACGTCATCCACCACGGCTTCACGCGCTCGCTGGTGCGCTACGCAACGCTGCGTGAGCGCTTTCCCGATATCGACATCATGATGGGCCTCGGCAACCTGTCCGAGCTGACCCATGCCGACACCCTCGGTATCAATACGCTGTTGCTCGGTATCGTTTCCGAGCTCGGCATCACCGGCGTGCTCACCACCGAGGTCAGCGCGCACTGCCGCAGCGTGGTACGCGAAGTCGACCACGCGCGGCGCGTGATGTACGCCGCGCGCGAGGACAACATGCCGCCCCGTCACATCGACGAGGCGTTGCTGGCGCTGCACGATCGCCATCCGTTCGTCTACAGCACCGCGGAGATCGACGAGCTCGCACAGGCGGTCAAGGACGACAATTTCCGCATCCAGGTCAACGCCGATGGCATCCACGTCTACAACCGGCACGGCGTGCGCCGCGGCACCGATGCCTACGATCTCTACCCGCAGCTCGGCGTCGACGACGACGCCCCGCACGCCTTCTACCTCGGCCTCGAACTGGCGCGTGCCGAGATTGCCTGGCAGCTCGGCAAGCGTTACGACCAGGACGAACCACTCGGCTGGGGCGTGGTACGCCCGCGCCCGGCCGACGACAAGCGCCACTTCGCTGCCGAGCGCACCACGCTCGAGGCACGCCGCAAGCAGCGACGCCGGCGCAAGCGGGAGTGACGGCGCGCGCCGCCGCGGCGAGTCAGTCGCGGGGCACGATGCGCGGCGGCAGCGCGCTCAGGCCCATGCCGAGCAACAGCCACGCTAGCGTCGACCAGTACGAGCCGTAGAAGGCGAGGTGCGCATTGAACGGGAACCACGCGACCAGCACACAGGTCAACCAGACCGGTGCCAGCGGCGCCGCACGGACGCGCCACGCGAGGTGCAGCAGCACGGCGTAGAAGGCGAACAGGCCGGCGAGACCGATGATGCCGCTCTCGGCGGCGACCTCGAGCATCAGCAGGTGCGGATGGGTCTGCCCCTCGCCGTCATTGCGCTCCATCCAGAAATCGTCCGGCGCGGCATGCGCCGGGTAGGCATGGCGATACCCGCGCGGACCGACACCGTTGAGCCAGTTGTCGAGGAACATCGCGCTGCCGGTGCGCCACAAGGTCACTCGGTATGAACTCGCGCGATCGATGGCCTCGACGTCCGCGCTGACGAGCTCGACGCTGCGCATGAGCTGGCCGCGCAGCGCGGGATTCACCGCTACCGCGCCGCCGACCACCACCAGTACCACGATGACGTGCCACCAGCGCGGCGCGCGGCGCGCGCCGCCTCTGGCGAGCAGCACCAGGTAGCCGGCGACGCCCACCGCGAGCATCAGCCAGGCGCTACGCTTGAGTGACATCAGGATGACAATCGCCAGCGGCACATGCAGCAACCACAGGCGCGGAAAGCTGCGACACCATTGGCGCACGATCTCGAGCACCAGCGGCGCGAACACGGCGAGGAACAGGCCGAGGCGCTGCTTGGGATGGAACACGCCTTTCAGTACGCGACCGTCGTACGGATAACCGAACAGGTCGACTTTCCAGATCAGCTGCACGAAGGCGTCTAGCCCGGCGAAGACGACCAATGCCACGACGCCCTGCACCACCAGGCGATGCACCGCGGGGCGCGCGCAGACGCACGCGAGATACCAGGCCGCCGGCAGGAAATGCAGGTAGAGGAGCACCGTCTTTGCCGAATGACGCATGTCGACGGCATCGACCAGCGCGGCGAGCATCGGCAGCCAGATACAGCCGAACAGCAGCAGCAGCGTGCGCGCCGCGCCCGGACCCGGTGCCGGCTCGCGGCGCACCATGAAGACGAGTCCCAGCAAGCCCATGAGGGCGACCGGGTAGTGCACGAGGTTCTCGGCGACGAAGAGCGCAAACGCGCTCAACACGAGCGCCGCGTGAAAGACATCGCCGGCGCGCATGCGCGCGCTCGCGAGGCCGTACGGCGGCGCCTCTTCTGCGCTCAAGCGGCGCGGCCTCAGGCGAGCGCCTGCACCAGGAACCGGTGCGTCTGCTCGGGCTTCTCGCTCATCATGATGTGCCCGCAGTCGGCAATGACGTCGACCGCGCAGGTCGGAATCACGGTGGCCAGTTCGCGCGCGCTCGCGGTCGGCGTCATGCGATCCTCGCTGCCACAGATGAGGCGCGTGCGCGCGCTGATCTTCGCCGCCGCGGCATAGCCATCGGTGTACGCGTTGCAGGCCGCGAGGTCGGCGTGCAGCAATCCCGGGCGGGCGCGCTCGATGAGGCGCAGCGCGGCGTTGACCATGGTAATGCCGGCGACCGGGTTGCCGCCGGTGTGGGCGCGCGTGCCATGGCCCCACAGCACCATCATGTCGCGCGCCACCGGGCTGTCCGCCTGGGCGGCCTCGAGCAGCGCTGGCGCCACGGCCATCGGCAGCGCGCAGCCGAGCAGCGCGAGACGCTCGATGCGCGCACCGGCGCGCCCACCGAGTTCGAGCGCGGCGAGCGCACCCATGCTGTGGCCAGCCACCGCTGCGCGCTCGATGCCAAGCGCATCGAGGCAGCGCTCGAGCCAGGCGGCCATGTCCTCGATGGTGGTCAGTGGCGCACCCGCGGAGAGACCGTGCGCCGGCAGGTCGACGGCGACGACGGCGTGGCCGGTGTGCATGAAATACCGCGTGTGATAGACCCACACGCTGTGATCCATCGCGGCACCGTGCACGAGCAGGATAACCGGCGTGGCAGCGTCGGCGGGCAGGCGCCCGGCGGCGAAGGTGCGCGAGCCATCGACCTCGAAATACATGTGCGACTCCTGGTTGTGCGGGCGCGGCACGCGGCCGCTGGGCTCATTTCTGCGCGCGGTAGAGTGCGCGCGACAAGTCGTCGACGAGGTCGGCCGGATCCTCGAGGCCGATCGACAACCTGACCAGTCCCGGCGAAATGCCGGCAGCGGCGAGCGCGGCGTCGTCCATGCGGGCGTGCGTGGTGCTGGCCGGGTGGATCACGAGCGACTTGGCGTCGCCGACGTTGGCGAGGTGTGAGAACAGCTTGAGGCTCTCGATGAGCTTGCGCCCGGCGGCGCGCCCACCCTTGATCTCGAAGCTGAACACCGCGCCCGGCCCACGCGGCAACAGGCGCGCGGCGAGCGCGTGGTCGGGATGCCCGGGCAGGCCCGGCCAGGTGACGTCGCTGCACGCCTCGTGCGCGGCGAGGAAACCGGCCACGTGGCGCGCATTGGCGACGTGCCGGTCCATGCGCAGCGCGAGCGTTTCCACCCCCTGCAGCAGGGTGAACGCGCTGCTCGCCGGCAAGGCCGCGCCGAAATCGCGCAGGCCCTCGCGGCGCGCCCTGATGACGAACGCCTGCGGACCGAACTCCTCGGCGAAATTGAGCCCGTGGAAGCCCGCGTAGGGTTGCGTCAGCGTGGGGAAGCGCTCGGCATCGCGCAGCCAGTCGAAGCGACCACCATCGATCAGCGCGCCGCCCATGGTGGTGCCATGGCCACCGATGAACTTGGTCAGGGAATGCACCACGATGTCGGCACCGTGCTCGAGCGGGCGCAGCAGGTGCGGGGTGGTGAGGGTGGAATCGATGACGAGCGGCACGCCTGCCGCGTGCGCGTGCGCAGCGACGGCTTCGATGTCGAGCACCTCGCAGCGCGGGTTGGCGACGGTCTCGGCGAACACCAGCCGGGTCTGCGGACGAATCGCGGCGGCGAAAGCGTCGGGGTCACGCGGGTCGACGAAGGTCGTCTCGATGCCGAAGCGCGGCAGGGTGTAGGTGAGCAGGTTGTGGGTGCCGCCGTAGAGGGCACGGGAGGCGACGACGTGGCTGCCGGCGTCGGCGAGCGTGGTGATGGCGAGATGAATCGCCGCCATGCCGCTCGCCGTCGCCACCGCGCCGAGCCCGCCCTCGAGCATGGCGAGGCGCTCTTCGAGCACCGCCACGGTCGGGTTGCCGATGCGCGAATAGACGTAACCCGAGCGTGCGATGTCGAAGCGCGAGGACGCTTCGTCCGTATCGTTGAACACGAACGACACCGATTGATAGATGGGTTGCGCGCGTGCCCCGGTCACCGGGTCCGGCTGCTGGCCGCCGTGCAGCGCCAGCGTATCGAAGCCGAGGTGCTTGGGTCCTGACATGAGAGGCGTTCCCGCGTGGCTGAAGCGCGGCATGGTAGCCGACGGCCTGCAAAAAAAAACCCCGCCCTCGCGGGCGGGGTCAGTAAAGCTGAGACCGGGCACGAAACCGGCCTAGCGGCACTACCCGGCAGCAGGAGCGGCGCGCCGGGCATGCGTTGCGCACGCGCGGCTGGCGCTGCTCGAGCGCCACCAAGTACACGGGAACGGCACCCGCATCCAAGTTCTTGCAAGATCGCTGCCAGATACGCTCACAACCAGAAATCAAGCACCTGCAGGTCAGGTACCGTCGACCAGGTCACGCGACTGTAAAGAATCCCGTTCGCGCCGGCGCCTCGAGCGCCCTCAGCGGTGCCGCGAGGACTGTCACAGCTGCCTGTTTCGCTTGACTTTTTCTTCGCTGACAACGGTGTCAACACGTTTGACAGGTGCGCCGCCGCCAGCATGGAACAGCTTGGCGCGCACGGTCTGGCGGTACTCCGAGGGGGTCAACAGCATTTCGCGGCGGAACAGCCGAGTGAAGTATCCGGCATCGGCATAGCCGACCCGCCACGCGATGTCGCCGACACCGAGGTTGGTCTGCTCGAGGAGTTCCTTGGCGAGCTTGAGCCGCCGCGCCTGCCACCAGGCACGTGGACTCACTCCGGTGGCCGTACGGAAGCGTCGTTCGAGGGTGCGCACGCCGACGTTGAGATGGGCGGCGAGCTCGGCCACGGTCGAGGCCTGGCTCAGGCGATCGTGAATCCAGGTCTGTGCCTCGACCACGAGCTCGTCCGGCGACGTGCTGGCATCGCCGTCCAGGTAACGGTACTCGGCGTAGGTACGGCGGATCTCGTGCGAGAAGTTGCGCTCGACGTGCTGCGCACTGGCGCGGTCGAAGAAGCGTTCGATGAGATGCACGGTGACGTCGGCGAGCGAGTTGATGCTGGCCGCGCAGAACAGCGGCCCGGCCTGGGTAATGAAGTATTCGCGTTTGAGCTCAACCATCGGGTAGCGTGACGTGAACGCGGCGAAGTTGGCCCAGTGGGTGGTCGCCGCGCGACCGTCGAGCAGCCCGCTCTCGGCAAGGAGGCTGACCCCGGTACTGACGGCTGCCACGAGCGTGCCGCCACGGATGCGCGCGCGCAGCCACGGCGCCAGCGCCGGCACCTGCGTGATGACCTGTGCAGGATGGCGCCACAGTGCCGGCAGGTAGACCAGGTCGAGCGCCGGGCAGGCCGCAAGGCCGACGTCAGGTGCGAGCGCGAGGCGTCCGGGGGCGGCACTACTGCCGGCGTCGATCAGCCGCAACACCAGCTGCGGCTCGCGACGGCGTCGTGCACGGCGGTGATCGGCGGCAGCGAGCCACATCTCGTAGGGCAGCGCGGTACCGGTGGCGAGCATGCCGGGGGTCAGCACGAAGCCGATCGAGAGGGCGCTGGAGGCTGGCGGCTGGGGCATCGTTGGCGCGATCACGAAGATGTCGTAGTTGTCCGATTGTATGACGCATTTGCCCCCAACCACTGTTGCCGGCGAATTCCACAATAACGGCCCTGTTACCTCCATGAGGCCGAGCATGACGCGTCTACCGGTCATCGTCGGGTTCGGCGGCGTCGGCGCTGCCGGACGTTCGTCTTTCCACCACGCCTACCGCCGTACCATCTGGGACAGCCTCGACACTGCCAGCCGGCAACAGACCGTCGCCTCGCTCGCGGCGCTGATGAACCTCGCCCGGCTGCGCGACGGCGTGCTGGTCGACGCCAGCGGCGAGCCGCTCGACGCTGCCGCCCGCGCCGCGCTGGAAACACGCGTGCTCGCGGGCACCCTGATCCGGCGGCTCGAGGGCGACCGTTTCGACCCCGATGCCGTGCCCGGTAACGTCGCGCTCGCGCTCAGAGGCGCCGACGGTACCGGCAATACGTTGACCATCGCCGCCCGCGACCTGCCGGCGGTGCTGCCGCCCGGCTTCAGCGTATGTGCGCAGCACGGTGACACCGTCACGCTTGCGATCGACGCCGGCGGCACGCTCATGATCGAGACCACGCGCAAGCTCGCCGTGCAGTCCGCCGGCCAGCTGCCGAGCGGCTTCGACCCCGCTACGCTCTATCCCTCGCGCTTCCATCCGCGCGGCCTGCAACTCGCCATCGTGGCCGCCTCGGACGCCGTGCGTGCCGCGGGCGTTCCCTGGCAGACCATCGTCGACCACGTGCACGCCGACGAGATTGCAGTCTACGCGGCGAGCGCGATGGCCCAGCTCGACGGCTGCGGTACCGGCGGCATGCTGCAGGCACGGCTGCGTGGTGGGCGGGTCAGCTCCAAGCAGCTGCCACTCGGTCTGAACACGATGCCGGCGGATTTCGTCAACGCCTATGTGCTCGGCAGCGTCGGCGCGACCGGCGCCAATGCCGGCGCCTGCGCGACCTTCCTCTACAACCTGCGTCTCGCCGTCGAGGACATCCAGTCCGGCCGCCGGCGCGTCGCCGTGGTCGGCAACGCCGAGGCCCCGCTGGTGCCGGAAGTGATCGAAGGCTACGCCGCGATGAGCGCCCTCGCGACCGACGAGAACCTGTGCAAGCTGGACGGCGTCGATACCCCCGACTACCGCCGTGCGAGCCGTCCGTTCGGTGACAACTGCGGCTTCACGCTGGGCGAGTCCGGCCAGTACTTCGTGCTCATGGACGACGCGCTCGCGCTCGAACTCGGCGCCGAAGTACATGGCGCCGTGACCGATGTCTTCGTCAATGCCGACGGCTTCAAGAAATCGATCTCCGCGCCCGGCCCCGGCAACTACATCACGCTCGCCAAGGCGGTCGCCGCGGCGCGCGCGCTGCTCGGCGATGCCGCGGTGCGCGAGCGCAGCTTCGTGCAGGCGCACGGTTCGAGCACGCCGCAGAACCGCATCACCGAGACGCGCATCTTCGATCTCGTGGCCGGCGCGTTCGGCATCCGCGACTGGCCGGTGACGGCGGTGAAAGCGTTCGTCGGGCATTCGCTCGCACCGGCGAGCGCGGACCAGCTGGTCAGCTCGCTGGGCGTGCTGCGCCATGGCATCCTGCCCGGCATCAAGACCGTCACCCGGCTCGCCGACGACCTCCATGCCGAACGTCTCGCCATCGCGCTCGCCGATGTCGAGCTCGGCGAGCGCGCCGAGGTCGCCTTCCTCAATTCGAAGGGCTTTGGCGGCAACAATGCCACCGGCACGGTGCTCGCGCCGCGAATCGCAGAGGCGATGCTCGCGCGCCGCCACGGCACGCGCGCGATGGACGCCTGGCGCACGCGTCGCGAAGCCGTGCTGGAAGCCGCCGCGGCCTACGATGCCGAGTGCATGGCGGGGCCGATGCAACCGATCTACCGCTTCGGTGATGCCCTTATCGACGAAACGCAGATCGTCATCGACGAACGCCACATCGCGATTCCCGGCTTCGCGCTCGGTGTCGACCTGCCCAGCGACAACCGTTACGCGGACATGGTCGAATGAGCGGCGCTCCCCGCACCGATGCCGACCATTGCTTCGTGTGCGGCAAGGACAATCCCATCGGGCTGCGCATCCGCTTCACGCTCGACGGCGAACACTGCCGTGGTCACTTCACCTCGGCGCCAGAGCACGTCGGCTTCGATGGCGTCACCCACGGCGGCATCGTCTTCGCCGTGCTCGACGACGCCATGGCCAACTGGTTCTTCCTGCAGGGCGCGCGCGGCTACACGGCGAAATCCGAGATTCGCTATCGCAACCCGATGCCGGTCGGTGCAACCGCGCTGGCCGACTGCGCGCTGGTCAGGCGCAAGGGACGCCTGGTGATGCTGAGTGCGCGCCTGGTCGACGCCGCCGGCGCTGGCGACTGCGCGCCCACCGTGTTCGCGGAATCCGAAGCGAGCTTCATGCTCGAGGATGCCGGCGCGCTCGCGCGCGGCTGAGCGATGCAGGAGAAGCAGTGCAGCCGCTGCGGCGCCGCGTTCGGTTGCGGGCGCGACGACACCACCTGCTGGTGCGTCGAACTCCCGCTCCTGCCGGGCAGTGCGCTCGATGCCGGCGCCGATTGCCTGTGTCCACGTTGTCTCGCCGCCGCGCTCGAGGCGAGCCGCGACACGGCGCGCGAGGCCCCGTCCGATGACGCCGTACCCGGCGATCCTGATTCTCGCGCATGACCCGCGCCAGCGGCCGGCGCTGCTCGGCGACCTCATCGCGCGCGCCGGGCTGGCGAGCCTGTGCCTCGCCATTGATGGACCGGCCCGCCTGCCGTCCGCCCACATGGTGGACGGCTGCCACGCGCTGGTCCTGCTCGATGCCCCGCCCGCGAGTGAAGTGCACTGCCGCGACGCCGAGCTCGCGCTGGTGGCTGCACTGCATGCAGCGGGTCGCCCGCTGCTCGGTCTCGGCACGGGGGCACACACGCTGACCCGCGCCCTCGGCGGCACGGTGCGGCCGGCACCGGCCGCGGTGCGTGGCTGGTTTCGCCTCGGGCTGCATCCGCAGGCTGCGCGCGGCGCGTGGCTCGCCCTGCTCGGCACCACCCTGCCGCATGCACTGCAGGATTTCACCGACGAATTCGCCCCGCCACCCGGCGCGCTTGCCCTGCTCGCCGGCACGCCCGCTACCTGCCAGGGCTGGGCGTACGGGCACAGCCTGGCGCTGAACCCCCTGCTGCACGCCGACCCGGGACTCTGCGCGGAATGGCTCGAAGACTGGCGTGATACGCCGCTCCGTCCGGCCGCAGGGTGCCAGAGCAGCGACGAACTCGCTGCCGGCGTCACCAAGCACCTCCCCGCGCAACGTGTATTCGCCACCACCCTCTTCGGCGCATGGCTGGAGCAGGCAAGAAAACCGGTCGGAGGAGTTTGATGGTTAGCAGGCTGGTTAAAGACGTTGCGAGGCGTGCGGGCTGCAAGGCGCGTGCGAGCCGAGGACCGGCGTTTATGTGGATGAATGAGGACCGCAGGCGAGTGCGCAACGCCGCAGACCGTGCCCGCAGTCGTTTTTCACCAGCCTGTTAGCCTGCTGGGGCGTCTCCCGACCGGCGGGCGCGCGGCGATGATCGACGATCAATCGCGCCGGCCCCCATTTTCCCCAGCCGCTCGCGTCCGTCGCCGTGTTGTGCAATTTGCACATAGAAACTATGCTTTGTCGCACCTGCAACATTTCTATCCGCGATGCTTCCGGCCGACTCGGTACCCCAACTCGACGCCTCCGCCGTACTGTCCAAAGCGGTCCTGCGTGCAGCCGACCAGCTCGGCCTGAAACAGGCCGAGCTGGCCCGTGTGCTCGGCGTCCATCGCAGCGCGGTAAGCCGTCTGAAACGCGCCGGAGCGCTTGACCCGGCGTCGAAGACCGGTGAGCTCGCGCTGTTACTGATCCGGGTCGCGCGCTCGTTGTCGGCACTGACCGGGGGCGACGAAACCTGGATTCGCCATTTCATGCGCACCCCGAACCGCCTGAGCGGCGGCGTACCGATGCAGCAGATCGAGACCATCGAGGGGCTCGTTGGCGTTTTACAGCTCGTCGATGCGCTGCGCGGTCGGGCCTGATGATCTGGCAGGCATGCAGCGGCGCGGACCACATCGGCCCGCTCGCCGGCACCTTGCATCGGATGGTCGAGAGCCAGGCGCGCATTGCGACACTCGATTACGTCGACACCCTTGCCGAGCAGGCGCTGCTCGAGGAACTGCTCGAAACGGTGAAACCACCGTGGCCGGCGCACACCGGGCGCCTGCACTACCTGTTGAAGACGCCATTCCGCTATCCGCCGCTGCCGTGGGGCTCGCGCTTCGGCCGCCGGCACGAACCCGCGCTGTGCTACGGCGGCTGCCGCATCGACACGACGCTCGCCGAAGTCGCCTACTACCGCTGCGTGTTCTGGCATTCGATGACCGGCACACCACCGGTGGACAGCATCCGCACCCAGCACACCGCCTTCGCGGTGCGCTACCGTACCGACGCCGGCGTCGCGCTCCACCACGAAGGCTTTGCCGCGTACGCGGACGTCATACGCCATCCCGCCGACTACACCGCGACACAAGCGCTCGGCAGCGCCATGCGCGAAGCCGGCGTCGAGGCCTTCGAGTATCGTTCCGCACGTGACGCACGACAGGGCCTCTGCGTAGGCCTGTTCACGCCAGCCGCCTTCGCCGAACGCAAGCCGCGCGAAACGCGCGAGTGGCTGTGCGAAGTCAACGCGACGGTGGTGACATTCAAACCGGTGGATGCTGCCGACGTGGCGCACTTCGCGCTCGAGACCTTCCTGGTGGCGGGCGAGCTGCCACGGCCGGCCTGACCCGCGAGCAGTGCCGGGACGCGAAGCCGATACGCGCGCCCACTTGCGGCGTTCCGAGAGCGCCCCCATGTGATCCCTCATGTAGACTGGAACGCTGCCGTTGTGCTCGTCCGCCATGAAGCCCCGTCATACTTTCCCGTTGGTCCTGCCCGTGCCGCGCATAGCGGCCGGCCTCGTTGTACTGGCCCTGCTCGCTGCCTGCGCGAACAAGCCCCGCGAGACACCGCCAGCGCAACACGGTGCGCCGCCGCCGTCGACGGTGCCGGCCGACGAAACTGCTGTACCCGAAGTCCGCGCGGCACCGCCAATGCCGCCCAGCGCCGATGCTGCCGATGTCACGGTCGAAGACATCCCGCTCGACGATGACGGCGCGCCGCTTACGCAGGAAGCCGCGCCGGCCGAGCCGACGGGGAACGTTGCTCCGCGCAGCGACACAGCGGCGGGCACCGCCGGTTCTGCGGGCGGCGGCGGGGCGACACCGGCCGGCGGCCGCGCTGCCGCCAGTGGCGCCCCGGGTGGTGCTGCCGGCAGCACGGGAAGCGGCACGGTGCAACCGGCCACCCCGACCGTGGTGGGGCCACAGATCCGCCTTGGCCCACCTCCCGACGCCACCGCCGGCGACGGTCGTGACAGTGGCGCCACCGACGGCCGCGGCAGCCGCGAGACGGCGCCAGCCACGCGCGGCGCGGGCGGCGCCGGCGCCACCGGCAGCGGTCTCGGCCACACGCCCGATCTCAGCGGCAGCCGCAGCAGCGACGCCGCGCCGTCACCGGCGCCGGTCGAGACCACGCGCGACCTGCCCGAAGCACGCGACGACGACGTCGTCGCGCGGCAGCTGCGCGAAGCTGCCGAGCGCGAGCGCGACCCGGCCCTGCGCGAGAAACTGTGGCGCGAGTATCGCCGTTACGTCGGTGACTCGTGAAGCAACGACGTGACTGATGGCCTGACCTGTGAACAGTATGCTCGACGCCCTGCCTGCGACGCCCGGCCCGGTCGCCGCCGCAGCTTACGCACCGCCTCCGCGCGAAAATGAAGCAGCGCGCGTGCGACGCCTCGCGCCGCTGCTGCTCGCTGGCGTCGTTGCGGCGCTGGCGGTAACGGTCGCACTGCTGCCTTGGCGCGCGCCCTATCCGCCACTATCGGCCACGGCGACGCTGGAACCGCCGGTACGCGTGGAGGGCGGGGCAGCGCGCGCGCCGCACGTGACGGCAAGCAGTCAGGCTGGCAGCACCGACGCGGCCACGGACCGCGGCGGCAGGGACGCGCGCAGCCGTGCACAGGATGCGCTCGCCACCACGCTCGAGCGTTTCCAGGCGCTCGCGGCGCGCGACGCCACGCGCTGGGCGCGCGGCGAGATGCACGCCATCGAGCAACGCATTGGGCGCGGCGAAAAGGCCTACCGCGAGACCCGCTACGCGGACGCCCAGGCGCGCTATGCAGAAGCCACGCAACTGATGAGCATGCTCACGCAGACGCTCCCCGCACGGGCCGCGGCGCTGGTCGATAGCGGCGGGCTCGCCCTCGAGCACGGCGACTCGGCCGCCGCCGCAGCGGCCTTTGCCCAAGCGCTCGTGATGGATCCCGAACACGCCGCGGCGCGCGCGGGCGCGGCACGCGCGCGCACGCTCGACCAGGTGCTCGCACTGCTCGACCAGGCGGCCGGCAACGAGCGCCGTGGCGATACCGACAAGGCGCTGGCCGCCTATCGCGAGGCCCTCGCGCTCGACAGCGCAGCCCCCGGCGCCGCCGCAGCGATTGCCCGCATCGAACGTGGGCGCCGCGCGGCCGACTTCCGCGCCGCGCTCGGGGCAGGTCTCGGGGCGCTGGCACAGCAGGACTTCGCGTCGGCGCGCGCAGCACTGGCGCGCGCCCGCGCGCTCGATGCCAACGACCCCGCGCTCGTGGCGGCCATCGCGCACACCGACCGCGCCGAGACGGCATGGCGCATCGAGCAGGCGCTCGCAGAAGCCGGCGCCGCCGCCCGCGCCGAGCGCTGGGCCGACGCCGTCGGCCACTACGACCGCGCGCTCGCCGCTGACAGAGCGCTCGTCGAGGCGCGCCGTGCACGCGACCTCGCGCAGGCTCGCGCGAAGCTCGACGCGGCACTCGGCACTGCCATCGCTGCGCCGCGCGCGCTCGTCGACGATGCCGCACACGCCGCCGCAAGCGACCTGCTCTCGCGCGCGCGAGCCATCGACCCCGCCGGCGAGCGCCTCGCCGCGCAGGTCGCGCGACTGCGCCACGCCCTCGCGCTCGCCCGCACGCCGGTCCGCGTGCGCCTGCGCAGCGACGGTATCACCGCGCTCTCGCTCGACAGTGCGCAGGACGATCCGCGCCGGCTGGGGCGCGTCACCGAGCAGGTGATTGCGCTGCGACCGGGACGCTACGTCGCGCACGGCCGCTGCGACGGCGGCGTCCCGCTGCGCGTAGAATTCGAGCTGGTCCCAGGCAGTGCCGAAAGCGTCGTCGACGCGGCCTGCCCGGCGCCGCCGCCGACCGCTCCCGAGTAGACGCGTGACACGCCCGCAAGACCCGCCTGCGCCTGGCCCGCTGGCCGCCGCGCGCCCGATCGAACCGGCCGGCTATCGACCGCCGGGCGGCTTTGCACTGCCCGCGCCGCGGCTACCCTGGCGGCGACTCGCGCTCGCCACGCTGTTCGGTATCGCGTTATGGGCGGCCTGGTACGTGCTTACGGCGCGTTCAGTAGGCATCCGTACCGTGCCGGCCGACGCCGCGGTCAGCGTGCTCGAATGGCCAGCAATCGGAATCGGCGAACACTGGCTGTTGCGCCCGGGTGCGCGCCGCGTGCGCGCCAGCGCTCCCGGTCACGTCACGTTCGACGGCGTCATCGAGGTCGGCAGTGCACAATTGCAGACCCACCACCTCGAACTCGAACGACTACCCGGCCTCCTGCAGGTCAGCGTCGCACCGGTGAAGAGCGCCGAGCTCCTGCTCGATGGCCGCAGCCTCGGCACCGTGCCGGGCCTCATCGGCGACGTCCCGGCCGGGCAGCACGATATCGAAGTACGCGCGCCGCGCTACCAGAGTTTTCACGTCACGCTGGAGATCGAGGGCAAGGGGATCGAGCAGAACCTCGCCGCGACGCTCGAGCCGGCCTGGGCCGATCTCACGATCGCTTCGCTACCGGCCGGCGCCAGCGTGCGCGTCGACGGCGAGTTGCACGGGCAGACGCCCGCCACGCTCGAGCTGCTCGCCGGACGCCGCGTGATCGAGCTCGTGCAGCCGGGCTACAAGACCTGGCGCCAGACACTGGCGGTGATCCCCGGCCAGCCGATCCGGCTCGGCGAAGTGGTGCTCGCGCCGGCCGACGGCGAACTCGCGCTCGCCTCCGAACCGCCCGGTGCCAACGTCACCGTCGATGGCGAGTTCCGCGGCCGCACCCCGCTGACTCTCGCGCTCGCTCCCGGCGCCGATCACCGCGTGCGGCTGCTCAAAGAGGGGTACACCGCTCACGAGGCGGACGTCGCACTGGCTTCCGGCGCGCGCGAGACGCGCAGCATCACCCTGGCGCCGGAACTCGCCACGCTGATCCTGGAGACCAGCCCGGCCGATGCCGAACTGCTCGTCGATGGCGAGCCTCGCGGCACGGCGACGCAAACGCTGGAACTGACCACCATCGCCCACGAGCTGACCGTGCGTGCGCCGGGCTACGCCACCTGGCAGGACCAGGTGACCCCGCGAAAAGGCGTCGCCAAGCGCCTGCGGATCCGGCTCAAGACCGCCGCGGAGATGGCCGCCGAAGGCGCCGCACAGGCTGCTGCAGGAACAGCCGACAGACCCGCGCCGCGCCGCGCCGCGACCGACGGAACGCCGCCGCGCGGCGAGATCGCGACCGCCCTCGGCCAGGTGCTGAAGCTCTTCCACGGCGGTGCCGTCACGCTCGGCAGTGGCACGAACGTCGCGCCGGCGCGCCCGGTGACACTGGCGCGCCCGTTCTACCTCGGCGTGCGCGAAGTAACCAACGCCGAGTTCCGTCACTTCCTCGCCACCCACCACACCCGTGCCGACCGCGACATCCAGCTCGATGCCGACAGCCAGCCGGTCGGCGCGGTGAGCTGGACGCTCGCGGCGAGCTACTGCAACTGGCTGTCGCGCCGCGATGGCCTGCCGCCGTTCTATCGCATCCGCTACGGCGAAGTGCTCGGCGTCGATCCGGGCGCCACCGGCTACCGCCTGCCGACCGAGGCGGAGTGGGAATGGGCCGCGCGCACGACGCCGGACGGCACCACCACGGGCTTTGCCTGGGGCGACGCCTGGCCACCGGCGGTCGGCGCCGGCAACTTCGCCGATGACAGCGCGCGCGGCCTGGTCGAAACCGTCCTCGGCGACTATCGCGACGGCCATGCCGGCGCCGCGCCGGTCGCGAGCTTCGCACCCAACACGCGCGGCCTGTTCGATCTCGGAGGCAACGTGGCCGAGTGGGTACACGACGTCTACACCGCGCCCCCCGCCGCCACGCCAGGCACCGACCCCATGGGTCCGCCCGCCGGCGACACCCACGTGGTCAAGGGCGCGAGCTGGGCCAGCGCCGCGCGCGCCGTACTTCAGGCCGGAGCGCGCGCGGGCGAAACCGGCGCACGTGCCGATCTCGGCTTTCGGCTGGCGCGTTATGCGCAGTAGACACCGCTTACCGCTGCGACTCGCGCTGCTGCTCGCGACGGCGACCTTGAGCGCAGCCGTCCCCGTGAGCGGGCTCACCGCGGAACGCGGGCGCGAGGATGCGCACGAGACGCGAGACGAGACGCGCCCTGAACACCGCCAGCGTAAGCTGCCCGACGACGTCTTCAAGCCGAGCGAGGAAGTCGGCGAGGACTACCCGGTACCCTTTCCCGTCGATATCTGACCTGCCGCACCGCCGCTTGCCACCATGAAGCACAACCCCACCACCGAATTCCTGTTCCAGCTACTCGCCCTGCTCGTCGCCGTGATCCTGGTGCACGTCGCCTACGTCACGCTGGTATGGCCCGGCGCGCAGGTCGTGCTCGAGGCGCGCGCGGCGGCACAGGCGCTCGGCGACACGCTCGAGCTCGAGCGCTCGTTCCTCGTCGTCATCAAGGACTACGAGCAGGAAGCCTGCTTCGTGCTGATGCTCTGGGCGTGCGCCATCATCGCGTGGAAGGCGCGCTACGTGCTTGCAGAGCGGCGCCACCTGCGCGAGGACCTGCTCGCCACCGAGGACGACGCGCGCATCCTGCCGGAGGACGCGCGCGCCTACGCACGACGCCTGCAGGCCCTGCCGGAGGACGAACGCGAGTACCTGCTGCCACGCACGCTGCTGGCGGCGCTGCGGCGCTTCGGCGCGACCGCCTCGATCGCCGACGTCGCGCAGTCGGTGCGCGAGAGCTGCGAGGTCGAAGCCGAACATCTCGATGCCGAGCTCTCGATGATCCGCTACATCGTGTGGGCGATTCCCTCGATCGGCTTCATCGGCACGGTGCGCGGCATCGGCCAGGCACTCGGCCAGGCCCATCGCGCAGTCGAAGGTGACATCGTCGGCGTCACCGCGAGTCTCGGCGTCGCTTTCAACTCGACCTTCATTGCACTCGTCATCAGCCTGTTCA
The DNA here is from genome assembly GCA_040220855.1 of Gammaproteobacteria bacterium. Lineage (GTDB taxonomy): Bacteria > Pseudomonadota > Gammaproteobacteria > JACKNG01. The sequence goes on from JAVJVZ010000017.1 coordinate 63,639, forward strand.
TCATGTTCCTGATGCACCAGCTGCAGCTGCTGCAGGACCGTCTCGTGTTCGATGCCCAGTCCTATTGCGACCAGCGCCTGCTGCGTCACCTCGCGGTACGCTGAACGGAGGCGACCCGATGAGCCAGTGGGTATTGGAATTGAACGATGCGGCGATCCGCGTCACGCGTGACGGCGCGCTGGTCGACGTGAGCCCGGGCGTCGCCGTGGTGCGATCCGATGCCGTGCTGACCGGCGCGCAGGCCGCCGCCGCGCGCTGGCTCGATCCACGTGCCACCTTCGATCGCTTCTGGCAGCAACCCGGCGAGCAGCCGCTGCCCGGTGCGACCCGCCAGGTGCGCCACCACGCCGATCTCCTCTACCACCATCTCGCCGCGATCCTGGCGCGCTGCGGACGCCCGCGCCAGGCGGTGCTGGCGGTGCCGGCGCACTACGGTGACGCGGAGCTCGCGCTGGTGCTCGGTATCACGCGTGCGCTCGAACTCGACGTTACCGCGCTGGTCGACATGAGCGTCGCTGCGCTGGCCGGCTGCGCCGCGCCCGGCAGCTATACCGTCGCCACGCTTTACCTGCATCACGCGACGCTGGTCGACGTCGACGTCGACACCGCGTGCACGCGTGGTGCGGTGGTGACGATCGAATCCGTCGCACGCCAGCGTCTCGAACACGCCTGCCGGGACCTCGTTGCCGACGCCTTTCTCGAGCAGGCGCGCTTCGATCCGCTGCACGCCGCGGAGAGTGAGCAGCAGCTCGCCGATGCCCTGCCGGGCTGGCTGGCGCAGGCTGGCGCGGCGCCCGGCGAAGAGATAGAGCTGTCACTGCGGCATGCTGGCCGCGCTTACCAGGCCCGTGTCGCCGCGCGCGAGCTGGCGCGCATCAGCGCCATGGTGCTCGGTGCGCTGGCCGAACGCGGACCACCCGGGCGCGATCTCGTGCTGGAGGCCGAGCTCGCCGCCCTGCCGGGCGCGCGCGGGGTGCTCGGCGCCACCGCCGTGCTGTCACCCGACGCCGCAGCGGCCGGCATCCTCCTCCACGCGCCGCTGCGCGCGCCGGGCGCAGCCACCTGCTTTCTCGGCGCATTGCCGGCCGCGCCGTCACCGACACTCGCGCGCAGCGCGACGCAAGTGGCGACGACGGCAGCGCCGACTCACCTGCTGTACGGCGCGCACGCGCGTGCCGCCGGCGGCGACGCCCGCACGCTGAACGCCGACGGCAGCCTCGGCGGCGGCGACGTCGGACACGCTGCCAGCGTACGCCGCGCCGATGGCCGCCTGCTGCTCGATCCGGGCGCCACGACGGTCACCCTCAACGGTCGCAGGCTGCGCGGCGAGGCAGTACTCGCGACCGGCGACCGCGTGCGTGTCGGCGGCACGGAATTCCTCGCCATCCACGTCGACTGAAGCCGTGCGTCGCCAGCGCCGCCCGCTGTCCGCCTTCAGCCTGTCGTTCCTCGACATCATGTCGTGCGGCTTCGGCGCGGTGGTGCTGCTGTTTCTCATCATCAAGCACCAGACCGACGTTGCCGTCGCTGTGCCGCCCTATGACCTCGGCGTCGAGCTCGAAGCGCTTGGTGCCGATCTCGCCGCCGCCCGCGACCGCGTCGAGGTCCTGCGCGCTGCGGCGGCGGACGCGACGCGGGAACTCGAGGCGGCCAGCACAGCCCGCGCGTCTGCCATGGCCGCGCTCGAGGAGGCGCGCGCGCCGGGCAATACCGATACCCGCTCGCGCGCCGCGGCGATCGCCAAGCTGCGCGCGAGCATTCGCCAGACCGAACTCGACAAGCGCGGGCTCGAAGCACAGATCCACGCCAAGTCGCGCGCCGTGCGCCGCTTCGTCGGTGAAGGGAACCGCGAGTACCTGACCGGTATCCAGCTCGGCGGCAAGCGCATACTCGTGCTGCTCGACGCCTCCGCCAGCATGCTCGACGAGCGCATCGTCAACGTCATCCGCAAGCGCAACATGGACGCGGCGACCCGCCGCGGCGCGCCCAAGTGGCAGCAGGCGCTGGCGACGGTCGACTGGATCAGCGCCCGCTTCCCGCCCGATGCACGCTTCCAGATCTATACCTATGCCGCGACGGCACGCCCGGCTCTCGCCGGCAGCGCCGGCCAGTGGCTCGCGGTCGCCGACCGTGCTCGCCTCGACGCCGCGGTGGCGGCGACGCGCGAACGCATTCCGGACGGCGGCTCGAGTCTCGCACGCGCACTCGCCGTGATCGGCGAACTCGATCCACCACCCGACAACGTCTACCTCGTCACCGACGGTCTGCCCACCCTCGGCATGGAGCCCCCCCGCGGCACGACCATCGACGGCGCCGCGCGCCTGCGCCTGTTCGAACAAGCAGTGACACGCATCCCGGCCGGCATTCCGGTCAACGTGATTCTGCTGCCGATGGAAGGCGACCCGATGGCACCCGCCGCGTACTGGCAGATCGCGCTCTACACGCGCGGTGCCTTCCTCAGCCCGGCGAGCGACTGGCCATGAGCAGCGGGCCATGAGCATACGACGGCGCGGCTTCGAGCCGATCAGTATCGCCTTCCTCGACGTCATCACCTGCGGATTCGGCGCGATCATCCTGCTGCTCATGATCGCTCGCTTCGGCGAACCGCCGGCGCCGGAGCCGGTGGAAGACCCGCGCGGCGCGCGCATCGCGACACTTTCACGCGAGCTGTTCGCCCTGCGTCGCGAGGCGCGCGAACTGGAGGCAGCTGCTGTTGCGCGCGACGCCCGCCTCGCTACGCTGCGCGACGAAACCACGCGCCTCTCCGCCGAAGCCACACGTCTCGCCGGGCGCCGCGAGGCCGCCGCCGCCACGGCTGGTCGCGAGGCCGAGATTCTCGGCGAACTCGAAACCGCGCAGCAGCGCCTGAGCGCGGAAATGCGACGTCTCTATCGTCAGCGCGATCGCATCCGCACCGACCTCGTCGGCGGCATTCCCATCGACAGCGAGTACATCATCTTCATCATCGATACCTCGGCGAGCATGTACCATCACGCCTGGGAACGGGTCATCGACCAGATCGTGCAGACGCTCGAGGTGTACCCACGCGTCAAGGGCATCCAGGTCATGAACGACATGGGTGCATACATGTTCGCCGAGTACCGCGGGCGCTGGATCGAGGACTCGCCGGCATGGCGCAATGCCATCATCGAGCGCCTGCGCACCTGGAACGCGTTCTCGAACTCGAGCCCGGTCGAAGGCATCGAAACCGCGATCAAGACCTTCTACAGCCCCGATCACAAGATCAGCCTGTACGTCTACGGCGACGAGTTTACCGGCGCGTCGATCCGCAAGGTGGTCGAGCGCGTGGGCGCGATCAACCGTCCGGGAGCCGATGGCAGACCACTCGTGCGCATCCACGCAATCGGTTTTCCGGTGCAGTTCGCCAACGCACCCGCGCTGCAGGAGACCGGCATCCGCTTCGCCACGCTGATGCGTGCGCTGACGCGCGAGAATGGTGGCACCTTCGTCGGGCTGAACGCGTTTCGCTGAGACGGTCCGCGCCCGCTGGCCGATGCCGGCAGCCCCCGCGCGCTCGTCGCCGCGCGGCGGTCCGCCCCCGGCCACCGCGGCGGACCGCGGCCGGGATGCGTTTGACGCTACCGGTCGGGCGGGTCTATCTTGGAATAGAGCGGGCCGGAAACACCGCCACCAAGCCGACGTCAAGAGCGGCTCTCTGATGCCTTGCAAAGGGAGTGCATTCGCATGCAGAACTTCGAACCGCTATCGCCCCCCTACCACGTCTTCATCCTCGACGATCACCGCTTTCTCGGCGAGCTGCTCGCCCAACGCCTCGGCACCGACGCGTACATGCGCGTACTCGGCGCGGGCAGCCACACCGACACCCTGCACACCGTGCTCGGCCGGCATCGTATCGACATCCTGATCATCGACATGGACCTCGGTGACGACGACGGCCTGGCCGTCGCCGCCGGCCTGATCGCGAGCCACCCGGCATTGCGCGTCGTCGGCCTGTCGGCATACGTCGAAAGCCACTACCCGCTCGCGCTGCTCGACGCTGGCGGCCGCGGTTTCATGTCCAAGCGGGTCTCGGCGAGCGAGCTCGTCGAAGGGGTCCGGCGCGTCGCCCGCGGCGACCTCGCGATCAGCGCGGACGTCGCCATGCATCTCGCCAACAGCGTCACCGACGACATCTGGCAGCGCCGCCTGCGCGCCATAACCGCGCGAGAGCGCGAAGTGTTGTGCCTGCTCGCGCGAGGCTACTCCGCCGAAGAAGTCGCCGAGCAGCTCGACATGGCCACCAAGACGGTGCAGTCGCATCGCGCGAGCATGAAGCGCAAGCTAGGCGCACGCAACGACGTCGAGCTCTGCCTGATGGCGCTCCGCGCCGGCGTCGTCAGCGTACGTGAGGCACGCGCGGACTATCGGCGCGACAAGCTCGCAAGTTGAACGCGTCCTCGCGCCGTGCTGGCGCTCACGCCTTGCGCGCATGCGCAATACCGAAGCCGCGCATCGCGGTGAGGCCGTCGCTGCGCCCGGCGAGGAAGGTAGCCTCGAGCGCCTCGTCGAGATGGACATCGATCACTTCGAATCCGGCACCGGCAAGCAACGCGCGCACGTCCTCCGGGGTATGGAAGCTGACATAGCGTTCTCCGAGGCGCGCGGTGAAGCGGCGCGCGAACGACTGCACGCGGCCACTACGGCCCGCGAGCCGGTGACCCGGCAGGAGGAAATCGAACAGCAGTTCGCTGCCCGGTGCTGAGAGACGCCCGATATCCCGGAGCGTCTGCGAGATGGCGTCGGGCGTGAGGTAGTAGATGACGCCTTGCCAAGCGAACAGTGCTGGCAAGTCCGAGGCGAAGCTCGAGCGCGCAAGGCCATCGAGGAGGCTCTCGTGCTCGAAATCGATCGCCACCGCCTCGAAGTCACGTGCCAGGCGTCCGCCAGCAATACCATGCGCGCGGCGCAGCTTTACTCGCTGGGTGGCCGGGTGATCGACCTCAAAAATACGCACGCCTTCCAGCCAGGTCGGGCGCCTGAGCGCAGTGGAGTCGAAACCAGCACCGAGCAGCACGAACTGACAATGGCCAGCAGCGGCGAAATCCTCGAGGCAGCGTTCGGTGAGATAGTCACGGACGAGAATCCAGCCGTGCACCGGCCGTAATCCGCGCAGCAGGCCACGCACGACGAGGCGATGCAGCAGTCGACTGCGGCAAACCGCGCGCCACAGCGGACTGGTCAGGGCGAGTGCATAAGGATCGACGAACAGAACCGGGTGGTCGTGGTGCAGGTGACTCGCGCGGATCGCGGCGGTCGCTTCTGCGGTGCGGCTATGACTGTTCGACAACATCGACGGCGCGGCGGCTACAAGGAGCGTGGCAAGGCCGGCAATGTGAACGCGTGACTGACGCCGGGCAATCGGCGCGCCACGGGGTGGCGCCGCCCTGCCCCAATTCGGGTAGGCGGCGTCGCAGGCAGCGCGTTGTGGTTACCATCCCGGCGTGTGCATGGGCACCTCAAGGGAGGAAATCAGGCATGACGTCCTTGGCGAAGATCTCCTGCGTCTCGGGCGTTGCCATGAAGAAGATGTAGTACGTCATGCCGGTTTCTTCGATACGCCGGCGCAGCTCGCGCCGCACCTCCTCGGCGGTGCCGAGCAGGGTCACCGGTGCGCCCTGCGCGGTGGCGTAGTCAGGGAAGCCGAGCTGCGTTGCGAGCTGGTGCAGGTGTTCGTCGTCGGCGCGGCGCGAGAGACCGAGCAGCAGCAGGCCACCGAGTTCGATTTCGCCCGGGTCGCGACCCGCTTCGCGGGTGAACTCGTGCAGGCGCACGATACGGCTCTTGAGCGTCGCCATGTCGAAACGCCGCGTCGCTTCCGGATCGTTGACGAAATCCTTGCCGTTGCCGGTTGGCGGAATGATGTTGAGGATGTCGGCTTCGCGCGCGGCGATGCGCAGCAGCCCGGTGCCCGAACCGCCAAGCATGATCGGCAACCTGCGCTGCAGTGGGCGCGGGTTGTTGTAGGCATTGGACACGGCGAAGTGCTTGCCCTGGAAGGTCGGCGCCTCCTCGGTGCACATCGCCTTCAGTATCTGCAGGGTTTCGTCGAGTTGTTCGAGGCGTTCGGCGAGCGGCGGGAAGCGGTAGCCGTGGGCGAGATACTCCTTGTCCTGCCACCCGGCACCAAGTCCGCAGATGAAGCGACCGCCGCAGGCGATATCGAGCGTGGAGACGATCTTCGCCAGCAGCGGCGGCGTGCGGAACGACGCCGCGGCGACGCAGGGCGCCAGCTTGACCCGTTCGGTCTCGGCCGCGATCGCGGTCAGCGCGGTGAAGCACTCGAGCTGCGGCGACTCGGGCTGACCCAACGGCGAGTAGAAGTGGTCGTTCAACGAGACGGAGTAGAGACCGTCGCGCTCGGCGGCGACCGCCGCCGCCTTGGCCTCGTCGAGGTCGCCGGTCGGCAGGAAGATTCCGAATTTAGCTTGCGGCATGACACATTCCTCCCCAGGGTCGTGCGCACCGGGTCGCCCCGGCCACCGCGTTTACCCGCGCGGCGTTCTCGGTTGAAATGGCTGGAACCGGTCTCAGAATTATTCGTGGCTGCGAATAACCTTGAGACCGGTTCTCACTTCGCGCCATCCTGACGGCATTCTATGGTGGAGATCCGATCATGAACACACGCCGAACCCCGCGGCGCTGCTGCTCGCGCACAATCGTTGCCGGCGCCTGCGCGATTCTCGTCGCCCTGCCCGCCGCCTCCGCCTACGCGGAACCGACCGAGATCACGGTGCGCGTGCTGAGCCGAGGCGCCAAGTTCGTCGGCTCGAGCATGGGCGGCGCCAGCGTCACACTGACCGACGTCACGAGCGGCGCGCTGCTCGCCAGCGGCGTGACCCGCGGCAGCACAGGCGACACCCGCCGCATGATGCACCGCGACGGCGGCCGTGACGCGGTGCTCGCGAGCGAGGGCGCGGCCGGTTGGACGACGACACTCGACCTGGAGCGCCCGACGCTGGTGGAGGTCGCCGCCAGCGGCCCGCTCGCGCAGATGCAGGCCGCGATGCGCGTGACCGCGCGCCAGTGGGTGGTACCGGGCAAGCATCTGAACGGCGGCAACGGCTGGCTGCTCGAACTGCCGGGCTTCGCCGTCGACGTGCTGGCGCCACCCGCCCACGTCAAGCTGGAAGGCGCGGTGACCGAGGTCGAGCTGCGCGCGAACGTCACTCTGATGTGTGGCTGCCCCGTCGAACCGGACGGATTGTGGAACGCCGACGGCTACGAAGTCGCCGCGCTGGTCAGCCACGAAGGCGAGCCGCGCGGGCGCTACCCGCTCACCTACGCCGGCAGCACCAGCCAGTTCAGCGCCAGCATCCCGACCCCCGAACCCGGTCTCTACGTGGTGACGGTCTACGCCTACGATCCGGCCAACGGCAACACCGGGGTCGATCACACGACCTTCTTCGTACCGTGAGCACGCGGCCATCCTGATCCGGGTCAACGCCCTGCGTCGCGCACCCGGCGCATACTCGTCGGCGCCATTCGGGCGAGCACATCCAACAGGAGGAGAACGTCATGAATCTCGTGCCCCGACGCAGCCTGTTCGACTTTGATGACCTGTTCGACCTGTGGGGTCCGCTACGCACGGCCGACGCCACGGCCGGGGCGTTCAGCCCGCGCGTCGACGTCAAGGAGCTCGACGATCACTACGAGATCACCGCCGAGCTACCGGGCGTGAAGAAGGAGGATCTCGATGTCAGCCTGCACGACGGCGTGCTCACCATCAGTGCCGAGACGCGACAGGAAGACGTGAAGAAGGACAACGGCAAGGTGATCCGCCAGGAGCGGCGCTACGGCAAGTACGTGCGCAGCTTCAACCTCGGCGGTGACGTCGCCGAGGGCGACATCGCCGCTGCCTTCAAGGACGGCATCCTCACGCTGACGGCGCCCAAGCGCGCACCGCAGGCACCTCAGGCGAAGCGCATCAAGGTCGATTGAGACAGGCGCGGCGGTGTGGCCCCCGGGGCAGGCGGATTACGCCCCGGAGCCGCACCGCCGAGGATTCAATCGAGCCCGGCCAGCCAACGCAGCAGGTCGAGGGCCGTGACCAGGCCTGCCAGGCGATCGCCGGCGACGACCGGCAGGCGGTGCACGCGCCGTTCCACCATCAGCCGCGCAGCGACGCTGATGTCGGTGTCCGGCCCGATGGCGATCACCGCCGGGCTCATGAGATCAGCGACACACAGGTGATCGACGCGATCGCCGACGGCCGCGCCGATGGCCGCGCGCGCCGCTTCGCCGAGCGCCGCATGCGCGAAGCCGGACAGGTCGGTGTAGTAATCGGGAACGAGTTCGGCTTCGCTGTGCGCGGCGCCGAGTCGGCGCAGCACGTCGCGGGCGCTGACCACGCCGACCAGGCGGCCGTCCTCGACCACCGGCATGCCGCTGACATCGGCAGACGCCAGCGCGCGCTCGAGTTCGGGCACGCTGCATTGCGGGGACACGGTGACGACGTCGGTGGTCATCAGCTCGCTGACGGTGGTCATGAACGCGGGCTCCTGCGGTTAACGTGGGGCCGTCAGCGTAACCACTCGGCGACGAGTCGGCGACATTCCTTGCGCCACGGACAGCCCGTTGCCGTGCAGCGCAGGCGCTCGTCGGAGCGGAAGCATCGCGGTCGCGTGGCTTTCAAGGTGACGCCCAGGTCGACCAGCGGTAGATGGGGTGCGGGCAGACCGGCGGGTTCTCGGGTGAGCGGCTGGGCCATGGCCTCTGCCTCGGATTCCTTTGGCTATGAGAACCAGTCTAGACGGCGAAACGGAACCGCATCGCTGACCCCGATCAGATGCACGCATGGTCGACCCGCATGCGCCCTCTGGCGCTGCGTCGAGAGCCGGCGGCGGGCGTAGAATTTCCCTTGACCACCGGGAGAACCGCCCATGACCGGCACCCGCTTCCCACTCGAACTCAATCCGCGCCTGCCGCGCGAGCTGGCCCGCCTCGACGAACTCGCCGCCGATCTCCATTACGCCTGGGATCCGCGCACGCGCAGCCTCTTCCACGACCTCGACGCCGCGTTGTGGGAACGCTGCGGACACAACCCGACGCTGTTCCTGCGTCGTGTCGCGCAGGCACGCCTGGACACCGCTGCACGCGACCGCAGCTTCCTCGAGGCCTACCACCGCACGCTCGCCAACTACGACACCTACGTTGCCGGACAGCCCGGCGCCGGGCCGGCCGAGCACGACCCGCACGCGCCCGTGGCCTACCTGTGCGCCGAGTTCGGGCTGCACGAGAGCCTGCCAATCTACTCTGGCGGACTCGGCATCCTCGCCGGTGACCTGTGCAAGGCGGCCAGCGACCTGTGCCTGCCGTTCATCGCCATCGGCCTGCTCTACCGCTTCGGCAACTTCGTGCAGGAGATCGACGAGCACGGCCAGCAACACCTGCAGATGAAGCAGGTCCGCGAACAGGATCTGCCACTCGAACGCGCCCGCGACGCCAGCGGCCAGGAACTGCTCGTCACCGTGCCGTGCGACGACGGCGAAATTGCCGTGCGCGCGTGGTGGGCACGGGTCGGGCACACGCGGCTGTTGCTGCTCGATACCGACTGCGCGGGCAACGACGCCCGTCGCCAGTGCCTCACCCACCACCTGTACCCCGGTGACCACGCCTTGCGCCTGCGCCAGGAGATGGTGCTCGGCATTGGCGGCGTGCTGGCGCTCGCCGCACTCGGTATCGAGCCGGTGGTGTGGCACATCAACGAAGGCCACCCGGCACTGTCGATTCTCGCCCGTATCGTCGCACTGACCGACCACGGCTTCACCTTCGACGCAGCGCTGGAGCGTGTCCGCGCGGCTACCGTGTTCACCACCCATACGCCGGTCGCCGCCGGTCACGAAATCTACCCGCGGGACGCGGTGCTCGGCGCGCTCGGCGGCTACCTCGCCCGCCACGGCATCGATGCCGCACGCTTCCTCGAACTCGGCGCCAACGGCTCGCGTGATGACTTCAGCCTCACCGCGTTCGCGCTGCGCGCCTCGGGCCACGCCAATGGCGTCAGCGCCATGCACGGCGAGGTCGCTGCGCGCATGGAAGCGCACCTGTGGCCGCAGGTCGCGCCCGACGAGAACCCCATCGGTCACGTTACCAACGGCGTCCACGTGCCCACCTTCCTCGCGCGCGAGTGGACGCTCTACCTGCACGACGTCGGCTGGCAACGCGAGCTGGGCAATCCGCATTACTGGGAGCAAACGGTCGGTGCGCTCGCACCGGATACGTTCTGGGCGGTACGCCGGTTGCTCAAGCGCGCGCTCATCGCCGAAATCCGCGATCGCGTGCGTCGCCGTGGCGAGCGGCTCGGCTGGAGCGCGGCACAGGTCGCGGCAGAGACGGCGGTGCTCGACCGCTGCGAGGACGTGCTGCTGATCGGCTTTGCGCGACGCTTCGCCGCCTACAAGCGCGCCACGCTGCTGCTCGAGGACCGCACCCGCCTCGCGCGCCTGCTCGGCGACCCGGCGCGCCCGGTCGTGATCGTCTACGCCGGGCGCGCCCACCAGAGCGATGCCGAGGGTCAGGCGCTGATCCGCGCCATCCATGCGCTCGCCGGCGAGCCCGCTTTCAGCGGTCGCGTGATCCTGCTCGAAGGCTACGACCTGGCGCTCGGCCGGCGTCTCGTCAGCGGCGTCGACGTGTGGGTCAATACACCGGAATTTCCCCTCGAAGCGAGCGGCACCTCGGGTATGAAGGCCGCCATCAACGGCGTGCTCAACGTCAGCATCGCAGACGGCTGGTGGCGCGAGGGGTATACCGGCGACAACGGCTGGTCGATCGAGCCGCACCCGAGCGCGGCGGACGCCGCGGCCCGCCGCCACCTCGAGGCCGGCGAACTGATGGACCTGCTCGAGCAGGAGGTCGTACCGCTCTACTACGAGCGCCGCGAGAGTCTGCCGATGGACTGGATCGCGCGTGCCAAGGCCTCGATGATCTCGGTGCTGCCGCGTTTCAACGCCGAGCGCATGCTGCTCGACTACGACCGTGACCACTACCGTCCAGCGGCACTTCTGGCTGCTGCGCTGCGCGGCGACGAAGCGGCCGCGGCGCTCGCCGCATGGCGCGAGCGGGTGCGCTTGGAATGGGCGGCGGTGGGGCTCGCGCTGGTCGCGCCGCTACCGGAGCGGCACGCCCAGGGTGAGCCCCTGCGGATTACGGTCGCAGTAACCCATCCCGGCCTGACGGCCGGCGACATCGCCGTCGAATGCCTGGTCGAAGATGGTAGTGAGTCGTCCACTACACTGCTCGTACAACGCCTCGTCGCGGGAGATACCGACGCAACGACGACGCCGTTCACGACCGTCATCAGCGACGGGCTGGCGGGGCTGCTTGGCTTGCGTATCCGAGCCTACCCCGTCCATCCGCATCTCAGTCACCCGTTCGAGATGGGCCTCATGACCTGGCTGTGACGCTGCGCCCATAGCGGACGTTCAGCGCGGCACAGCGCGCGGCCAGCGCGTCATCGAGCACATCCTCGGCACAGCGCCACACCCAGTTCCCGCTGGCCGTGCCCGGCACGTTCATGCGCGCCTCGCTGCCGAGCCCGAGCAGATCCTGCAGCGGCACCACCGCGAGTTCGGCCACCGAGGCGAGTGCGGCTCGGATCAGTGGCCACGGCATCGCTTCGCCGGGCTGGCCGAGGTAGTCGAGCACGCGCGTGCGCCGCGCATCGTCGAGCGCCGTGAACCAGCCGAGGGTGGTGTCGTTGTCGTGCGTGCCGGTACAGACGAGGGCACGGCGCCGATGGTTGTGCGGCAGGTAGGGATTGGCCGCGTCGCTGTCGAAGGCAAACTGCAGTACGTTCATTCCGGGCAGTTGCCAGCGCGCGCGCAGGGCCACGACGTCCGGCGTGATGGTGCCGAGATCCTCGGCGATGAACGGCAGTTCGCCGAGGGCATCGGCGAGGCGCGCGAGCAGCGCGTCGCCCGGTACATCGACCCAGCGCCCGTGCTCGGCGGTGTCGCATGCGGCCGGGATCTCCCAGGTCGCGGCGAGGCCGCGGAAGTGATCGATACGCAGCAGGTCGAACCATTCGAGCTGGCGGCGCACACGCGCGAGCCACCACGCAAAATCCTCGCGCCGATGCGCCTCCCAGGCGTACACCGGATTACCCCAACGCTGGCCGGTGACCGAAAAGTAATCGGGGGGGACGCCGGCGACGACCGCGGCACGGCCATCGGGGGCGAGACGGAACAACCCGGGTCGGCTCCATACCTCGCAACTATCGGCGGCAACGAACATCGGCAGGTCACCGATCAGCGCGATGCCGCGAGCGCGCGCCTGTGCGCGCAGCGCCTGCCACTGCTCCTCGAGCAGGAACTGCTCGAGCACCACCGCTTCGCGCTCACGCGCGCAGCGCTCGCGGGCGTCGACGAGCGCCTGCGCATCGCGGCCGCGCCACGGCGCGGGCCAGTCCCACCACGCGGCACCCCCGGCCCGTTGCTTGAGTGCGCGGTACAACGCGTAGTCTTCCAACCAACCCGCTTCGCGCTGACGAAAAGCGGCAAGCGCCGCACGCCGCGACGCGTCGGCCTGCGTCTCGAAAGCGGCAGCGAGCGCGCCCGCGGAGCGGACGCCGCCGACATCGAGCCCGAGCACCGCGGGCTCGAGACTCAACAAGCGCGGGTCGGCGGCGTGACACGATTCCGACTGGTAGGGCGAACCGTCGGGGGCGGCCGGGTTGATCGGCAACATCTGCCAGCAGGCGAACCCGCCCGCGTGGAGGAACTCGAGGAACCGTTGCGCCGGGTAACCGAGCGGGCCGTCGCCGGGCAGCGATGTCGGGTGCAGGAGCACCCCGGCGCGGCGCACCGCCACCGCGCTCACGAGGCGGGGCGCATCACCGGCCCGCTTACCTCGCCCGGCACGTCACCGAGCGCCGCGGTACGCACCTCGGCGGGCGCATCCTGCCCGATCGCCGTGTAGAGGTTGAGCAGGTGACGATGAAACAGCTGTTCGAACGCACTCACCGTGGTGGCCGGCTGGTGATCGCTCGGCCACCAGAACCAGTCGGAGCCCTCGCAGGCGGCGAGCCGCTCGGCGCGCAGGGCGGCTGCCGCGACGCTCGCGGCAGGTGCGGCGTCGCTGGCCTGCTTGGCGGCGACGAGGCGGTCCCACAGGTGATTCTTGGCGCGCTCTCCGATCCAGGTCGAGAGCGTGCCATAGACCCAGGAACCGGCGACCAGCGGCGGCAACGCGAGCGGCTCGAGGGTGGCGGTAAGCTCGCCGAAGGTGGCGAGACGCAGGCGCGGGTGGGTTGCGAGACGCGCATAGAGCGTGCCGAGGAAGGGCGCGGCGTTGTCGGCGAAATGCTCCCACGCGTTCTCGCCATCCATGACGATGGCGAGCATGCTCGCGCCGGGCTCGGCATGTGCGGCGACGCCCAGCAGCGCCTGCTCGAGATCATCGACGGCGGCCTCGGCATCCCATGCGGCGTAGACGAAGCCGATACGGTCCGAGAGCGTATCGTCACGGGGGAACAGCATCAGCCCGCTGTCGGCGTCGCGAAAGGCACGATGGGGTTGCTCGTCGTGGCCGGCGCGGCGGCAGCTGGCCGCGGTGACACCGTGACCGGTTGCCGCCCAGCGAAACCCGGCCGCGGCGATGGCGGCGAGTGCCTGCGCGCTGACCGCTCCCTCCGAGGGCCAGCAACCGAGCGGCGCCTGCCCGAACCAGCGCTCGCCCACCGCGCGCCCGTGCTCGAGATGCCAGGCAACACGCTCCGCGCCGCCGGGGTAATGTGGCGCCTGCGGCAAGGCCGCGCCCGGCAGCGCTTCGCGCGCGCTCGCGAAATCGAGCAGCAGCGGCAGGATCGGGTGGGCGTAGGGCGATACCGCGAGTTCGACACGCCCGCTCGCCGCGAGCGCGCGGTAGCGCGGCGCGAGGCCGGCCAGCGTCTCGTGCACCAGACCGAGCAGCGCGTGGCGCTCGCCGCGCGTGAAATTGCGCCCCTTCTCGATCAGCGACTGTGCCAGCGCGCTGCCGGCACGCACCGTCGCGCCGAGCCAGGCGAGGTGGTACCAGGTGAGGAGGTCGAACAGGCAGGCATCGCTCAGCCAGTGTGCGGCATCGGCTTGCTGCGCGCTCTCGGCGAGGGCATGCAGGCGCGCGTGGGCCGGCCGCGGCGCGACCATGCGTGCATGGTGCACGCGCAGGCAGCTCGCGAGCAGCCGCGCGCGCGCCGTACCCGCTGGCAGCGCATCGGCCGCGAGCGCAGCGAGCAGGGGATCGCGCAGGGCCGCTCCGTCGCGCTGCCAGGCCGCGAGATCGGCGACGTAAGCGTCAATCTGGTCGAGCAGCACCGGCGCGAAATTGACCACTGCACGCGCCTGCGGGCAGCGCTCGAGGTGCGCCGCCATGTCGGCGTAGTCCTTCAATGCATGCAGGTAGACCCAGGGCTGCTGGAACTCGCCCGTGGCGAGATCGCGGTACTCCGGCTGGTGCATGTGCCAGCACAGCACCACCGGCAGGCGCGGATCAGGCGGCATGGCTGCTGGCCTGGCCCAGCATGCGCGGGCAGACCAGCACGACCCCGTTCTCGGTGACGTGGAAACGGCGGGCATCTTCGGCGGCGTCGTGGCCGATCACGCAGCCGTCCGGCACGTGGCAGCCGGAATCGATGATGGCGCGGCGCACATGGCAACCGGCACCGATACGCACGTCCGGCAGCACCACGCTATCCTCGATCACGCTGCCATCTTCCACGCGCACGTTGTTCGACAGTACCGAGTGGCGCACCAGCGCGCCGGCCACGATGCAGCCGGCCGAGACCAGCGAGTCGACTGCCATGCCGCGACGGTCATCGTCGTCGAAGACGAACTTGGCCGGCGGCAGTTGCCGCGTCGCTGTGCGAATCGGCCAGTCCTCATCGTAGAGATTGAGCGGCGGGGTGACGCCGGCGATCTCGAGATTGGCCTGCCAGTAGGCATCGAGCGTACCGACGTCGCGCCAGTAGGCCGGTCCGCCGCTGACGAGGTCGTTGAACGGACAGGCATGCAGGCGACGTCCGCGGTAATGCGTAGGGATGATGTCGCCGCCGAAATCGTGGCGCGACAAGCGACTCGCGGCGTCGTCCTCGAGCACCTCGAAGAGGAACTCGGCATCGAACAGGTAAATTCCCATCGATCCCAGCGCGTGGCTCGTGCTCCCCGGCATCGGCGCGGCATGCGCCGGCTTCTCGTCGAATCCGATCACGCGGTGTGCGTCATCCACCTGCATGATGCCGAACTGGCTGGCCTCGGCGAGAGGCACCTGCACGCAACCGATGGTGGCGTCGGCACCATGGTCGAGGTGGGTCGCCACCATCAGGCCATAATCCATCTTGTAGACATGATCGCCGGCGAGCACCAGCACGTACTGCGGATCGTGCTCGCGGATGATGTCGAAATTCTGGTAGACCGCATCCGCCGTGCCCTGGTACCAGGACGAATCCGAGTAGCGCTCCTGCGCCGGCAGGATCTCGATGAACTCGTTGAACTCCGGACGCGACATCGACCAGCCGCGCTCGAGGTGCTTGATCAGTGAATGCGATCGGTACTGGGTCAGCACACAGATCCGGCGCAACCCCGAATTGATGCAGTTCGACAGCGTGAAATCGATGATGCGGTACTTGCCGGCGAACGGTACTGCCGGCTTTGCGCGGTAGGCGGTGAGTTCGTGCAGTCGTGTGCCACGCCCCCCGGCCAGTACCACCACCAGCGTGTTGCGCAGCACGCGCCCGATGGTGTCGCCCATACCGGGCACGCTCATCGCTGCCGCCCGCGCACGGCGCTCAAGGCCCTGGTCAGAATCATCTCGACATCCGACCGCTTCGGGGCGGCCGTGGCGGCTGTGCCATTCTTGCCAGCATCGGTGCCATTGCCTGGGAACAACGCCTTGCCACGATCACCCCCGAGCCCCCGGTGTTGACGAGAGAATTCTGACCAGGGTCCAAAGTGTCGGGACTCGCCACATGGGTCGCCGCCTGCCAGGTACCGCTACGGTTGCTCGTCCAACCAGCTTAGTCGACGGCACGGCGTACCGATCTGACGGCGGTCATTTCCCCCGTGCGCGCAGCGCCGGGCGGTCGACTCAGACCCGGACTCGGCGTTGCTCGCGCTCGCGACGCTGCTCGCGCGAGACCAGGTAGGCGAGGCTCGATACTTCGTCGGCGAGCACGGCGAGCGCATCGTCAGCGGCGACGATGCCGGCGAGTACCCCGGCGCCATCGACGACGGGCAGGCGCCGGACGCCGCGTGCCCGCATCACCTCGAGGGCATCGGCGAGTTCGTCGCCGGCCTTGATGGTGAACAGCTCGCCGCCCATGATGTCGCCGAGGGTGACCTCCTCGGGCGCGAGATCGAGCGCGGTGACGGCGACCACGATGTCGCGGTCGGTCACGATGCCCACCGGCACCGCGCCCGCGGCGCCCATGTCGACGACCACCACGCAACCGACGTGGTCGTCACGCATCAGGCGTGCCGCGGTCAGCGCGCTGTCGCCGCGGGCGAGGGTCTTGACCTCGCGATGGCAGATGTCCTGGACGTTCATGCACGCAGCCTCACAGGAGCGGGTAGAGCGTCCATACTTGCATGACAGCGACAGCGCTGGCGCTGATGCCGATCAAATCACCGGCCGCAGCCGCAGCGAGAATGCCCACCCTGGCGGCGTCGCGGCGCCGCCACCCAGTACGGAGACCGACCACCATGGCCTACAGAGACCTGCTCGTACACCTCGACGACGCCGCGACCAGCGCGACCCGCACGACAGTGGCCTGCGAGCTCGCGCGCACGCAGGATGCCCACCTGGTCGGCGTCTACGTCGAGCCGCCGCTGCCATCGATGCTGTTCCCGGGCGACCTGCCGGCGGCCGAGCTGATCGAGAGCGAACTCGAGGAAGCCGCGCGCCGGCGCGATGCCTCCCGGGCGATGTTCGAGCAGGCCGCACAGGCAGCAGGTATACGCCACGAGTGGCGGCATCTCGACGACGGCCGCGTGCATGCCCTCGCGGTGAGTGCACGCTACAGCGACCTGGTCATCGCCGGCCGTCGTGAAGACGGCGATCCGGACAGCGTGGTCGAAGTCGCGCAGGACGTCGCGCTGGGTGGCGGTCGCCCGGTACTGGTGGTGCCCCGTACTTTCACGGGAACGCCTGGACGCTCGGTACTCGTCGCCTGGAATGCCAGCCGCGAGGCGGTTCGTGCAGTGCACGATGCCATGCCACTGCTCGCACGCGCGACGCAGGTGCGTGTGCTCACTGTCGATGCCGGAGTTGGCGAGGATGGCCATGGCCCGGTGCCGGGCGCGGACATCTGCGCCCACCTCGCACGCCATGACGTCAGGGCCGAGGCACTCGAGGCGCAGACGCATGGCGAGCGCGTTCCGGAACTGATCATCGAGCGCGCGCGCGAGTTCGGTGCCGATCTCGTGGTGATGGGCGTGTACGGCCACTCGCGTCTGCGCGAGCTGGTGCTCGGCGGGGCGAGTCGCTATCTGCTGCGCCATAGCGAGGTGCCGTTACTCATTTCGCACTAGCTCACACCGGCACTGCGGCGCGCGCGCATGGGCTGTCTGCCGTTCGGGACGGCGGCAAGTTGACCCGGATCAGCCGCGTCCGGCCGTTCCGGCGCAGAATCACGCTCTATGCGCGTGGTCCGGGCGGCGGCGCGCAAGCCATGGGAGTGAACGACGGTGATCGCCTTACGCGTTCTGTGCCACGACGCGCCGGCCAGGCGGCACGCGCCGCCGCGCAGATGACGACCGCCGGCCGTCACGAAGCGCTCGAGCGGCTGCTCGCCGGGCGCCTGCATGAACCGTTCGCCGTGCTCGGCCCGCGAGTTGCGGAGGGCGTACTGCGCTACCGCGCCTGGTTGCCCGCGGCTCGCCGCGCGCGTTTCGCCGATGGCGGGCCCGTGCTGCGCGCGCTGCCGCGCCGCCCGGGGCTGTACGAATGGTCCGGCGTGCCCGGCACGCTGCCGTCGCACCCGGTCCTCGAGTGGCAGGACGGCACCGGCACCTGGCACGAACATATCGACCCGTACTCCTTTCCACCCGCGCTCGCGCCGTCGGCGCTCGCCACCTTTGCCGGTGGCCGCGATGCGGGTGCTCACCATCTCCTCGGCGCTCACCCGATGCACTGCGACGGCATCGCCGGCGTGCGCTTCAGCGTGTGGGCACCGAACGCCGAGCGGGTCAGCGTAATCGGCGACTTCAACGAGTGGGACGACCGCCGGCATCCGCTGCAGGTACATGCGCCGTACGGTGTCTGGGAGCTGTTCGTGCCGGGCGTCGTCGCCGGCGCGTTGTACAAGTTCGAGATTCGCAGCCGCGAGGACGGCCGCGTGCGCCAGAAGAGCGACCCGTATGCCCGCGCCTGCGAGTTGCGCCCGGCGACCGCGTCACGCGTGGCCGGACGCCCGCGACATGCCTGGCAGGACGACGCCTGGTTACGTCAGCGCGGACGCTGGGACTGGCAGCATGCACCGGTGAGCATCTACGAGGTGCATCTCGGCTCGTGGCGCCGCAAGGCCGACGGCGGTTTCCTCGACTACCGCACGCTCGCCCACGAGCTGGTCGAGCACGTCACCGCGCTCGGCTTCACCCATGTCGAGCTGCTGCCGCTCAGCGAGCACCCCTTCGACGGCTCGTGGGGTTACCAGACCACCGGCTACTTCGCCCCGACCAGCCGCTTCGGCAGCCCGGACGACTTCCGCTATTTCGTCGACCACTGCCACCGCCACGGCATCGGCGTCATCCTCGACTGGGTCGGCGGCCATTTCCCCAAGGACGAGCACGCGCTTGCCCGTTTCGATGGTAGCGCGCTCTACGAGCATCACGACGTGCGTCTCGGCGAGCATCCGGATTGGGGCACGCTGGTGTTCAATCACGGTCGTCACGAGGTGGCGAGCTTTCTGCTCGCCAACCTGCACTACTGGGCGGAGGAGTTCCACATCGACGGCTTCCGGGTCGATGCCGTCGCTTCGATGCTCTACCGCGACTATTCGCGGCGCGACGGCGAGTGGGTCCCGAACATCTACGGCGGCCGCGAGAATCTCGAAGCCGTCGCCTTCCTGCGCCTGATCAACGAGTACGTGCATCGCGAGTTCCCCGGCGTGGTGGTCGTCGCCGAGGAATCGACCGCGTGGCCGCAGGTGTCGCGCCCGACCTGGCTCGGCGGTCTCGGCTTCTCGATGAAGTGGAACATGGGCTGGATGCACGACGTGCTCACCTACCTCTCGCTCGACCCAGTGCACCGCGCCTACCATCACGACCGTCTCACGTTCGGCCTGCTCTACGCGTTCGACGAGAACTTCGTGCTGCCGCTGTCGCATGACGAGGTCGTACATGGCAAGGGCGCGCTGCTCGCCAAGCTGCCGGGCGACGCCTGGCAGCGCCACGCGACACTGCGCCTGCTCTACACGCTGCAGTTCACCTATCCAGGCAAGAAGCTCCTGTTCATGGGCGGTGAGTTGGCGATGCCGCGCGAATGGAACCACGACGAAGCGCTGCCATGGGCCCTGCTGTCGGACCCCATGCATCGTGGCTGCTGCGACCTCGTGCGCGATCTCGCGCATCTCTACCGCGCACGAGCCGCGCTGCACCGGTTCGACTTCGAGGCCCATGGTTTCAGCTGGATCGACTGCCACGACGTACAGCAGTCGGTGCTGAGCTACCTGCGCCGTGACGGCGACGGCGTGGTCGTGGTCGTGCTCAACTTCACCCCCGTCGTGCGCCATGATTACCGCATCGGCGTTCCCGTCGGCGGCGCCTGGCGCGAGCTGATCAACTCGGACGCGGGGGTGTACGGCGGCTCGGGTGTCGGCAACCTCGGCATGGTAACGAGCGAAGCCCGACCATGGATGGGCCAGCCGCACGCACTCAGGCTGACCTTGCCGCCGCTCGGCGCACTGGTACTGGCGCCGGTATGAGCGCACCGCTGCGCGTGCTGCTCGCCACCGCCGAGCTCTACCCGCTGGTCAAGACCGGCGGCCTCGGCGACGCGGTCGGCGCCCTTGCGACCGCGCTCGGTGCCTGTGGCGTGGACGTGCGTGTCGTGCTGCCGTGCTACGCCGAAGTGCACGATTGGCTCGGCCATCACACCCATACCCGCGCGCGCCGGCTCACCCCCGCTGTCGACGTGATCGAGGCGCGACTCGACGACGGCACGACGCTCTGCCTGGTGCGCGATGATGCGCTCTATGCGCGCGCCGGCGGACCCTACACGGATGCCGACGGCGTTCCCTGGCACGACAACGCCCATCGTTTCGCGACGTTCTGTCGCGCGGTCACCACGCTGGCCGGCGGCGGTGTCGATGGCTGGCAGCCCGACGTGGTGCATGCGCACGACTGGCATGCCGGCCTGGTGCCCGCCTTCCTTGCCGGCACGGCGCCGCGCCCGGCCTGCGTGTTCAACATCCACTCCCTGGCCCACCAGGGACAGTTCGACCGTCAGACCTTCGACGTTCTCGGACTCGACCCGGCCTGGTGGTCGCCGCGCTACCTGGAGTTCTACGGGCAGTGGTCGTTCATGAAAGCAGCGCTGGTGTTCGCCGATCGCCTCGTCACGGTGAGCCCGACCTACGCCGACGAGATCCTCGGTCCCGCTTTCGGCTGCGGCCTCGAAGGCGTGCTCGCGACCCGGCGCGAGCAGCTCCACGGCATCCTCAACGGCGTCGATTACGCGATCTGGGATCCGGCCCACGACGCCTTCATCGATGCCCATTACGGCATCGCCTCGCGAGAGCACAAGCGTGCCGTCAAGCGCGCGCTGCAACATGAGTTCGCGCTGCCGCCGCGCGACGACGCCTTCGTCATCGGCCACGTCGGGCGCCTGTGCGCTCAGAAGGGCTCTGATCTCATCGCGGCCCACGCCGACACGCTGCTCGCCGATCCCCGCGTGCAGCTCGTCGTGCTTGGCTCCGGCGAGCCGGCACTGGCCGACGCCCTCGCGTCGGTCTGCGCGCGCCACCCGCAGCAGGCCCGCCTCCATGTCGGCTACTCCGAGACCCTCGCCCACCACGTCATCGCCGGCGCCGATGTCTTCCTCATGCCTTCGCGTTTCGAGCCGTGCGGGCTGACCCAGCTCTACGCCCTCACCTACGGCACGCTGCCGGTGGTGCACGCAACCGGCGGCCTCGTCGACACCGTGATCGATGTCGCACCGGCCACGCTCGACGATGGCAGCGCGTGCGGTTTCGTGTTCACGCCGCTCGAGACCATGGCCGCGAGCGTGGCGCGGGCGCACGCGCTGTTCCGCGACGAGCCGCGGACCTGGCATACACTGACCGGTAACGCGATGCGCCGCCGTTTCGGCTGGGACACTGCAGCGCGCGCTTACCTCGACGTCTATCAGGCCGCACTCGCGGACAGTTCGCCACGTGGCAGGGAGGCCACGCCATGATGATCTTCGAACAGCTCACCGGTGATCTCGGCGGCGCCGCCGACGCTGGTGGCGCGTGGCATCTCAGTGACCGCTTCGCGCAGGCGATGGACTACAGCAATGCGGCGCCCATCCCGCCCGAGATCGTGCTCGAGGCACGTCTCGGCGCTTTCACCGGTGCACGCGCCGCCAGCGCC
Organism: Gammaproteobacteria bacterium; assembly: GCA_040220855.1. GTDB lineage: Bacteria > Pseudomonadota > Gammaproteobacteria > JACKNG01. The sequence continues at coordinate 85,205 of JAVJVZ010000017.1, forward strand.
CTGGCACGCGACTGCGCCTACAAGCTCGGTGGCGCGCACGACGACCGTCGCGTCAGCGCCTGCGCGCTCTATGTCGGGCGCACCAGCGATCGCGCGGTGCCCGAGCGCCTCGGCTGCGCGGAGGCCGTGCTCGAACGTGCCGCCGCGCTCGGCGCCGATCGCGCGCCGAGGCTTGCCGCACTCGATTGCGACGATGCGCCCTGGCAGCACTGTCGTGCACTGGCCGGCGCCGACTTCGGTGAGCTGCTGCTGGTCGTCGACAGCAGTGCCGATCCGCTGCTGCAGCAACGCAACTTCGCGTACGGGCGCGAGGAATGCGACCGGCTGATGCGTCGTCCGCCGGCGTGGATCCTGTGCTTCGGCGACCGTGCCGGACGCGCCGCGAGCGAAGCGGGTGCGGCGCGCGTGCGCGACCTGTTGCGCGGCCTGCTGCCCGCCGTCGACGGCGTCTACCTGCTGCCGCTGCTGCTTGCCGCGCCGCGCACCGCCGAGACACTGCCCCGCGCGGCCGAAGAACTCGTCGCCGAACTCGCCGCAACGCTCGCCAAGGCTGGCCTGCGGCGCGCCGCGCCGGGCCTGTGGCTCGCCCGCGGGCGGCTGCATCGCAGCGCCGGTTCACCCCTGTTGATGCGCCTCCTCGCCTGCCAGAGCCAGGGGGACTACATCGGCATCGGGCCGCTCGCGGTGAGCCGCATCGACCGCGTGCGTTTCCGCAACTGGGCCGAGCCCGAGACCTACCGCAGCGGCGTGCACGCGAGCGGCCATGGCATCGCGCAGAGCTGGACCCCGAGCGCCTACGAGGGCTTCGTCGCCGAGCTGCTCGCCGCGCTGGCCCTCGGCGAGGCAGTCGACCTGCGCTCGCTCGCCTCGCGGCACCAGCTCGCCCGGCCACGACTGCTAGACGAGCTGAAACGGTGCTTCGCAAGCCTCTCCGAACAAGGCGCGGTGAGCTGGCAGGGACCGCTCACGGTACTCGTACCGACGGCCGCAGATGCACACTTCGCGCGCATCGTTGCCGCGCTCGGCGCGTTGCGCGAGGCGGTTGGAATCATCGCGCTGCGCGAAACCTGAGGCGTTGCATGGCGCGCTCGGCGCGCATCGGGACAGGTCGCGCGAAACGCCTCAGGGCGGCGGCGCCACGGTCATGCCGTCACGCCGCCACGCCGGTACTCAGGCAGCTTGCTCGGCAGCGAGCGCGAGGGGCTGGTTCACCGCGCTGAGGATGGCACGCAACGAGGCCTCGACGATGTCGCTGCTCTTGCCGACACCACAGTAGCGGCGGCCATCGACGTTGAGCTGGATGTAGGTGACGGCATCGGCGCCGGCACCGTCGGCCTGGCTCAGCGTGTGCTCGTTGTACTCGACCAGCACGATCTGCTTGCCGGTGTGCTGCTCGAGTGCGGCGACGAAGGCGCCGACCACACCCGACGCGGTCCCGCGCAGGGTCACGCTACGTCCATTCTCGAGCAGCGTCGCGGCCAGGCTGTCCTCGCTGTGCTCGCGCGCAAGCTGGTAGGCGGTCAGCTCGAACGGACGCTGCTCGCCGAAGTACTGGCGGTGGAACAGCTCGACGATGCGCGCCGGCGCCACTTCACTGCCGGTATCCTCGGCATACTTCTGCACCACCGCGCTGAAGTCGATCTGCAACCAGCGCGGGATCTGCAGCCCTTCGGCCTGCTCGAGCACGTAGGACACGCCGCCCTTGCCCGACTGGCTGTTGATGCGGATGACCTCCTGGTAGGTGCGGCCGAGGTCGGCGGGATCGATGGGCAGGTAGGCGACGTCCCAGGCATCCTCGGCCTGGCGCCTGCCGAGACACTTCTTGATGGCGTCCTGGTGACTGCCCGAGAACGCCGTGAAGACGAGCTCGCCGGCATAGGGATGGCGCGGGTGCAGCGGGATCTGCGTGCACTCGGTCACGCAGCGGATGACCTCGTCCATGTTCGAGAAATCGAGCTTCGGGTCGACGCCCTGGCTGTACAGGTTCATCGCCATGGTGACGATGTCCATGTTGCCGGTGCGCTCGCCGTTGCCGAGCAGCGTGCCCTCGACGCGATCGGCACCGGCCATCACGGCGAGCTCGGCCGCGGCGACCGCGCAGCCGCGATCGTTGTGCGTGTGCAGCGAGATAATCACCGCTTCGCGGTTGGCGAAATGGCGTGCCATCCACTCGATCTGATCGGCGTAGATGTTCGGTGTCGCCATCTCGACCGTCGACGGCAGGTTGATGATGCACGGCTTCTCCGCGCTCGCCTCCCACACGTCGAGTACGGCATCGCACACCTCGACGGCGTAGTCGAGCTCGGTGCCGGTGAAACTCTCCGGCGAGTACTCCAGTACCCACTCGGTCTCGGGATGGCGATCGACCGCCTCCTTGACCATCCTCGCGCCCCTCACCGCGATGTCCTTGACACCCTCACGATCGAGCGAGAAGACGTCGCGGCGCTGCACGGTGGAAGTCGAGTTGTACAAGTGCAGGATGGCGCGCTTGACGCCGGCGAGCGCCTCGAAGGAACGCTCGATCAGCTCGGGACGCGCCTGGGTGAGTACCTGCACGGTGACGTCGTCGGGGATCAGACCCTCGTCGATGAGACGGCGGCAGAAGTCGAAGTCCGGTTGCGAGGCGGCCGGGAAACCGATCTCGATCTCCTTGAAGCCGACCTTCACCAGCAGCTTGAACAGCTCGAGCTTCTGCGCGACGTTCATCGGGTCGATGAGCGCCTGGTTGCCGTCGCGGAGATCGACGCTGCACCAGCGCGGCGCCTGCTCGATGACCTGGTCCGGCCAGGTGCGATCCTTCAGGCCGATGGGGGGGAAGGGACGGTACTTTCGATGATCGAAACTGCTCATGGTGGGATTATCCGGGTCTGCGGGTTCGTAGGTTGGCGGGCGCGGCCCGTCACGTGACACACAGCTTACGTCCAAAGACGGAGCGAATGATTGCAAATATCGCCCGATTATCGAATCTGTATGCACGAATGAGCTAATAATTGGTCTATTGTTGGGGATATTGACTCAACACAAGGATCATGACCGATGCCGCCCTCCTCTCCGCGGCCCACCCCGCTCAAGCTCGACCGCACCGATCGCCGCATCCTCGCCCTCATGCAGTCCAATGCCCGCATCAGCAACCTCGAGCTCGCCGAGGCGGTAGGCCTGTCGCCCACGCCGTGCTCACGGCGCGTCAAGCGCCTCGAGGAATCCGGCCTCATCGAGCGCCACGTCACGCTCCTCAACCAGCAGCTGCTCGGGCTCAACATCACCGCCATCATCAGCATCACCATGGACCGCCACACCCCTGAGCGCTTCGAGAACTTCGAACGCGCCGTGGGCAGCTACCCGGAAGTGGTGGAATGCTCGATCGTGACCGGCCAGGCCGCCGACTACCTGGTCAAGGCGGTGCTGCCGGACATGACCTACTACGAGGAATTCCTGCTCGGCCGCCTGACCCGCATCGAAGGCGTGACCGGCGTGCATTCGAGCTTCGTGCTGCGCAAGGTCATCGCCAAGACGGAGCTGCCGCTCGAACACGTGGGAGGCACCTGAACGGTGCAGCGTCCGCGCGCATTGCGCGGTGCGGGCGCACGGCCGTGCGCGGGCTGGAGGTCGGCTTCGGCGACGTACGCCTGGAAGCCCAGGGCGGGCCACTAGCACCGGCGCTCGCACTGCGGTGCCCCGCCGTTTGCGGCCTGCTGGCGACGCGTCGCCAATCTCGCACGCAACGCCGAGGCGCGCACCGTGCGGCGCACCATGCGCCGCACGACAGCTCGGCCGCGCTCAGGCCGCGATTTCGACCAGCTCCACCTCGAACACGAGATCCTGGCCGGCGAGCGGGTGATTGGCGTCGAGCTTGACGGTGTCGTCGCCGAGTTCGACCACGCGCAGGCGCATCACCTGGCCGTTCTGCGCCGTGGCCTGCAGCTCGACACCGATGGCAAGTTCGATGGTCTCCGGGATCTGCTCGCGCTGCACCTCGTGCACCGCCTCATCGTGGTGCGGGCCATAGGCGTCATCAGCCGGAACCGTGACCGTCTTCGTCTGCCCGACCTCCATGCCGGCCACCTCGCGCTCGAGGCCGGGGATGATGTGCCCCTGGCCGATGGTGAACTCCAACGGGTCGCGCCCGCTCGAGCTGTCGAACTGGGTGCCGTCGGTCAGGGATCCGGTGTAATGGATGCGAACGGTGTCGCCGGTCTTGGCTTGGCTCATGAGGCTTGCTCTCTCCTCGGTTCGTCGGACTGTGAAGCGATGCACACACGACTCGGGAGCAGCATGCGCAGTAGCGCTGTGATGTGACTCAGGCTAGCACATCGTGCCGCGGGCTGCCGCGCAGCCCGCGCTTCGATCGGCTAAAGTCGGGCCCGCTGCGCGCCGATCGAGCCCATGGAATGAAGATCGTCACCTGCCCCAAGTGCCGGCACGTGCGTGCGCCGAACAGCGCCGCGCCGGCGTGGCAATGCCCGGCCTGCGGCATCGCCTATCACAAGTTCGCAGCCTGGCGGGCGCGCGCGCAGGCGCTCGCCGCGCCACCGCGCGGCGCCGCCCCGCCGACCATTCGTGACGGCTCGCTGTGGGCATTGCTGGCGGTCAATGCACTCGCACTCGCGTTCGCCGTCATCTCCGGGTGGAGCACACGCTCGCTGATGCTGGTGTACTGGGGCCAGAGCGTGATCATCGGCATCGCCAACGTGCTGCGGATTCTGTCCCTCGAACGCTTCGCGACCGACGGCCTGCGCATGAACGGTCGGCCGGTGGCACCGACCACGGCGACCAAGCTGCAGGTCGCGGCGTTCTTCACCCTGCACTTCGGCTTCTTCCACGTCGTCTACCTGGTGTTTCTGCTGGCTGATGCCGATGCCCCGCTGCTCGAACCCTGGCTCATCGTCGCCATCGTCGGCTTCGCACTCAACCATGCCTGGTCGTATCGCTACAATGTGGCACTCGACCGCCGCGGTTCACCGAATCTCGGCACGCTCATGTTCACGCCCTACCTGCGCATCGTACCCATGCACCTGACGATTCTGTGCGGCGGCCTGCTCGGAGACTCGCTGGCCGCATTGCTGCTGTTCGGTGCACTCAAGACCGGCGCCGACGCCGGCATGCACGTTGTCGAACACCGGCAGTTGCGCAAGGCCGGCGACGCCGCCGCCGGCGCGACGACCTGAGCGCACCCGTGGCCATTGACGAGGCGCAGCCGCGCTACGCATGCTGGGTGTTCGATCTCGACGGCACACTGACCCTTCACCAGCACGATTTCGATGCCATCCGCGCCGACCTCGGCATCCCGCCCGGGCGACTCATCCTCGAGTACCTGGACACCTTGCCGCCGGCCGCGGCGGCGCCGCTGCGCGAACGGCTCGCAGCACTCGAAGCCGAACTCTGCGCCCACGCCCGCGCCGCCCCCGGCGCGCACGCGCTGCTCGAGAGGCTCGCCGCCTGTAGCTGCCAGCGCGGCATCCTCACGCGCAGCACACGGGCCAACGCGCTGGCGACGCTCGCCGCCGCCGGACTGGACGGGTTCTTCGTCCCCGCCGACGTGCTCGGCCGCGACGATGTCGCGCCGAAGCCCGCGGCAGACGGCATCCTCACGCTGCTCGGGCGCTGGGGCGGCGCCCGCGCGGACGCCATCATGGTGGGGGATTTCCGTCTCGACCTCGAGGCCGGCCGCAATGCCGGCGTCGCCACTGCCCACGTCAGCGGCGACCGGCGCCAGCAGTGGCCCGACCTGACCGATTACCGCTGCGACACGCTGGCCGAGTTGCACGTCCTGCTCGACGCGTGACCGTCGACATGAGTACGGCGCGCCGGCTCTGGTAGCATGCCGCGCAACCCAGTCCCGTACGGTAGCGCACAGCGGGACGCCCACCACGATTTCGGAGCACCGCCACATGGGCCAGCAAGAACAGTACCCGCGCGACCCGCGCATCGTCATCATCGGCGCCGGCATGGCCGGCATCCTCTCCGTCATCAAGCTCGAAGAGGCGGGCTACCGGGACATCGTGCTCTACGAGAAGGCCGCAACGCTCGGCGGCACCTGGCGCGAAAACACCTACCCGGGCATCGCCTGCGACGTGCCGGCACACTTGTACACCTACTCCTTCGAGCCCAATCCCGACTGGAGCCACGTGTTCGCCCCGGGCGACGAGATCCAGCGCTACTTCGAGGGTGTGGCACGCAAGTACGGCGTGCTGCCGCGCATCCGCTTCAACGCCGAGATCACCGACTGCGTGTTCCGCGATGGTCGCTGGCAGCTCGCGCTCGCCGACGGCAGTAGGGACGCCGCTGATTTCGTCATCGCCGCGACGGGCGTGCTCCACCACCCCAAGTATCCCGACATCGAGGGTCTGGAGACCTTCGATCGTGCCTGTTTCCACACCGCGCGCTGGGATCACTCGGTCGTGCTCGACGATCGCCGCGTCGGCGTCATCGGCACCGGTTCGACCGCCATCCAGGTGACCTCGGCGCTGGTCGAGCGCGTCAGGAAATACTCGCTGTTCCAGCGCACCGCGCAGTGGATCATGCCAATCGAGAACCCCGCCTACAGCGCCGCGGAGCGCGAGCGCTTCAAGCGCGAACCCGGCCTCATCGAGCACATGCGCCGCGAGTTCAACCGCATGGCCATCGATACGCTCGCCAATGCCGTGATCGACGCCGACTCCGAGGCGATGCAGAAGATCGAGCAGACCTGTCGCGAGAATCTCGAGCACAGCGTGCGCGACGCGGAACTGCGCGAGAAGCTGCGCCCGCACTACCGGGCGGCATGCAAGCGCATCATCTTCTCAGAGGATTTCTACGAAGCCATTCAGCACCCGAATGCCGAGCTCGTCACCGCGGGCATCGAGCGCATCGAGCCGAACGGCGTGCGCACGCAGGACGGCCAGCTGCACGAACTCGACGTGCTCGTGCTCGCCACCGGCTTCAAGGCCGACCGCTTCATCCGACCGGCGCGCGTGATCGGTCGCGGCGGGATCGACCTCGACGACGTGTGGGCCGATCGCCCGGTCGCCTACCTGTCGCTGTCGGTACCGGAATTTCCCAATTTCTTCATGCTGAACGGCCCCAACGGACCGGTCGGCAATTTCTCGCTGATCCAGATCGCCGAGTTCCAGGTCGGCTACATTCTGCAGCTGCTGGAAAAGATCCGACGTGGCGAATGCCGCGAGATCAGCGCGAGTCCTGCCGCCACCGCCGCATTCGACGAGGCGCGCGTGGCCGCGGCCAAGAAGAGCATCTGGGCGACCGGCTGCAAGAGCTGGTATCTCGACAAGTTCGGCGTACCGGCAAGCTGGCCATGGACCTACGCGAAGTTCGCCGAGGAGATGCAGGCACCGCAGCTCGAGGCCTTCGAGCTGGTCGGCTGAGCCGCACGGCGGCAGTCAGTCGCCACAGCGCCGCTCCCACCGGGTCGATTGGCGGGCACGGGGACCTGCACCAGGCGCAGCACGGTGCGAGCGCTACGGCCGCTCGTGCGGGCGGCACAGTAGCCCCGCGCCTGGACCTCAGGGGCGCAGGGTCGTCATCACGAGCGCGGCGAGCCCGAGCGGGAACAGCATCAGGATGGTGCGCAGCGCGTCCCCGAGGCGACGACATTCGCTGTCGTGCAGCATCTGGAAGCGACCGCCGGCGATGAACTCGAGCAGGTTGGTCACGTGGCGCAGCTGCTCCGGCTTGTAGCGGGCGCGGTTCTCGCTCTCGTCGCTGCGCACCGCTATCGGCAGGCGGTCGGTATCGCGTGCGGCCGCGGGGATGTCCCAGAACAACAGGCGCATCACCGGCCGGCCGAGGCGGCCGTAGATCTCGGGCTCGCGTGCCGCCAGGCAGACCAGCAGCCGTGCCATCACGGCCAGCCAGCTCGCGGCGAGCACGAGCAGCAGGGCATAGGGCAGCAGGTCGGTCATCGGCAGGTTCATCGGCAGGGGCCCTCGGGAAGCTAGCGGCAGCGGCGCGACGTGACTTTAGGCTCGTCAGCTTTGGAGCCCCAGAATGGCACCGAGTTCATCCCGGTGCAACGCGCACCTGCCGCGACGCCCACCGGCGGCGCCGGGGCAGTGCGGCGCGCATCGGCGCGGTTCCCGTTGCGCGCGGCGCCGGCGGCGTGGCGCCTCTTAAGGGTCACCGCGCCCCCCCGCGCGCCAGCCGGCGGCCATCGCGTCGGCGGCAGGCCCGCAGCGTCAGTCCTGTGCCAGCCCGCTGATGATGTAGCCACCGGATCGCTCGTCGAGCTCGAGTTCGAGCGCGCCGCGCGCCTGTGCCTCCTCCAGCAGCTTGTTGAACGAACGCACGCCGTAATAGCTCTCGTTGAACTCGGGGCGGCGCCGCTTGAGCGCCTGCTTGACCATCGAGCCCCACAGGTGGTCGTCCTCACCACGTTCCTCGAGCAGGGCCTCGGCGGTCTCCACCACGAGGTCGATGGCGCCCTGCAGGCGATCCTCCGCCTTGTCCTCGGGCGTCTCGCTCTTCGCCTTCGCTGTTTCCTTCGTCTCGCTCTTGCGCGCCGGCCGTCGCCGGCTGCGCTTCTTGGTCTCGTCCTGGCGCACGAGGTCGTCGTAGAAGATGAACTCGTCGCAGTTCGCGATGAGGAGATCGGACGTCGAGTTCTTGACGCCGACCCCGATCACGGTCTTCGCGTTCTCGCGCAGCTTCGACACCAGCGGCGAGAAATCCGAGTCGCCGCTGATGATGACGAAGGTGTCGACGTGCGACTTCGTGTAGCAGAGATCGAGCGCGTCGACGACCATGCGGATATCGGCCGAGTTCTTGCCCGACTGGCGGGCATGCGGGATCTCGATGAGCTCGAAGGCGGCCTCGTGCATCGGCGCTTTGAACTCCTTGTAGCGATCCCAGTCGCAGTAGGCCTTCTTGACCACGATGCTGCCCTTGACCAGCAGCCGCTCTAGCACGCGCTTGATGTCGAAACGCGCGTACTTGGCATCGCGCACGCCGAGCGCGACGTTCTCGAAGTCGCAGAAGAGCGCGAGGTTGCGATGAAGGTAGGGATTGTCCTGCGTCATGCGGGCTCCTGGATTCAGCGTCCAATCGGACAGAAGGTGACGTCGCCCGCGCTCGCCGCGGTGGCATCATCGATGTCGGTGCGAAAAGTTGCGTGGAAGCGGTTGACCATCGCCGACAGGCCGACCGTCGCGCACAGCTCGAGCTGCTCCTCGCGTGGAAAGCTCGCGGCGAGCTCGGCGTAGAGCGCATCGTCGATGCGATTGTCGCGCGTCAGCGCCTCCGCGTAGCGCAGTACCAGGCGATCGCGCGCGTCGAAACTCGCGCAGGTCTCCGGTGCGTGCATCGCTGCCATTTCCTCGTCCGTCAAGCCGACACTCCGACCGAGCATCACGTGCGTGGGGATTCAGTAATGGCAGCTGTTGAGTTGCGAGGCGCGCAGGTAGGCGAGCTCGCGATGGCGGGGAGAGATGCGCGGGGTGTCGTATAGCGCCATCGCGATCTCGGCGAAGCCGCGCAGCAGGCGCGCGTCGTTGCCGAACAATTTGAAGACGTTGAAGACGGAGAAGCCGAGGCCCTCGAGACGCGCGTAGATCTCGCGCACCTCGGGCGAGGCCTCGTGCGGCTCGACGAGAGGAATACGGGCCATGGTGGCCTCCTGTGAACGATGGCGGGCGGCGCCAGCGTATAGAGCGCTACGCACGCTGACAAGCGTAACGCCAGGGCACCGTATACTGCCGGGCCACGCGATCCCGGGAGGATACTCGCATGATCAAGCTGACCATCTGCGCCGTACGCAAGCCCGGCCTCAGTCACGCCGAGTTCGATCACTACTGGCGCCACGAGCACGCGCCACTGATCCGTAGCGTCACCGAGTTCAACCGCCACGTGCGCCGCTACGTGCAGTGCCACCGCCTCGAGGTCGGCGACGCCTTCGGCAGCGACGGCGGCTGGGACGGCATCGCCGAGCTGTGGTTCGACGACGTCGGCGCCATGCAGCGCGCGTTCAGCGAACCGCGTTACCTCGAGCTGATTCGACCCGACGAGCTGAAGTTCGTCGACGTGGAACGCTGCCTGTCCTACGTCAGCGAGGAACTCGAGGTCATCTGATCGATGACCCGATCGACGGCGCCGCGGCACAGCCCGGGCAGTGCGCGCACGGCGCCAGCGATGAGCAGCGCGGCGACGCCGAAGGCGAGCACGGCGTCGATCCAGAAGTGCCCCGTCAGCAGCATGGCGACGCCGGCGCCGGCCGTCGACAGGCACAACACGACGTCGCCGACATTGTGCAGGAAGGCGAGCCGTACCGAGCCGTCGTGGCGCGCCGCCTCGCGCAGCGCGAGCGCCACCGCCGCGTTGCCGAGCGCCGCGGCGAGCCCGGCGGCGAGGGTAAGTTCGGCGGCGACCGCGGGCGCCGCCGCGAGACGCTCGAGCGCGAGCCCGGCAATGGTCAGCGCGACGAGCAGGATACCGACCGTGTTCAGCACGTTGGCGACGGCACGCAGCTGGGCCGCGCGGCGTCCCCCGGCCGCGGCCAGCCACAGGCACAGGAGCGCGAGTTCGTCGCCGCCGTTGTGCACGGCATCGACCAGTACCGCGAGACTGTTGGCGTGCCAGCCGAGCAGCAGCTCGCCCGCGCACACCAGGGTATTGGCGAGCAGCGCGAGGGCGAGCGCGGTGCGGGCACGCGGGTATCGGTCGATCGCGAAGGGCATGGCGGACGTCGCTGGCTGGCGACATCCGATTACACCCGGCGCGGGTTACGTGCGTGTGAAGCGTCGCGCCGCGGCGATGATGGTAGCGGCGAGCAGCACGGCGGCCGGCCCCGGCAGCAGCGGAACCTGCGTCGCGACCGGCGGCGACACGGGCGGCGACGAGCGCTCGTAGGCGAAGCCGCCGCCGGAGCCGATGTGCCAGCTGGTGAAACGCACGTCGAGGTAGATGTCCTCCTCGATCAGGTGCATGACACCCGGGACACCGACGTAGCCCGGTGGCTGGCGGCCCACCGCGTCCGCCCAGGGCAGGAAGGTGAGCGACTCGACGCCGTCCGCGAGGGTGCTGCCGAAAGCCCACTCGGTGCCGGCCGGCGAGCTGAAATCATCGAAATCGTAGCCGCTCTCTACGCGGGCGTTGTAGATGCCGCCGCCGGACACGGCACGCGTGATCCAGACGCGCTCGCTGATGCGGTCCTGGTATTGCTCGCTGGTCGGCGTATTGAGTGGTTTAGTGAAACTCACTGTCGGTCCGGTCCACAACGTGGCGGCGCCGATCAGCGGGGAAACGACGAGCAGAAGCGCGAAGACGACGAAGCGCATGGGTCAGGCCTCCAGACGATGGCGGATCAGCAACAGCGCGGCGATGAGCAGGCCGGCAGCGACGAGCGGCAGCGTCGGCACCTGCACGGTACCCGGCGGGTCGTCCGCGACGATGACCGGCTCGACCGCCGGCAATTCACCGGTGAGCGCCTCGAGAAAGGCGACCAGCTCGGCCACCGCGTCGTCGTCGAGGGTGAGGTCGAGCTGCACCTGCGCGATGACGCGCACCGCCTCCGGCAGCGTGGCGACCGCGCCGTTGTGGAAATAAGGCGCCGTCAGCGCGACGTTGCGCAGGCTCGGGACCTTGTACTTGTGGCGGTCCGAGGGCACGCCGGTGACCTGGAAACGACCGGTATCGGCGAGCAGGTCGTACTGCGCGACGTAGCTGCTGGTCGTATAGCGCGGAAAGCGCTGCAGGAAGGGCGTGCCGTCGGGCTGCGGCGGACCGGCGAAGTGCGCGCCGGCATGGCAGTCGGTACAGCCGATGCCGGCGAAGCGGTTCATGCCGGCGATCTGCGTGGCCGTCAGGGCGCTGGTGTCGCCGTTGACGTACCGATCGAAAGGGCTGTCGGGCGTCAGCAGGGTGCGCTCGAAGGCAGCGATCGCTTTCGCCACGTTCTCGATCGTGATCGGTGTACCGGCGCCGAAAGCCGCATCGAAGAGCGGCCGGTAGCCGGCAATCGATTCGAGCATCGCCGTCACCTCGGCATGCGAGAGATTGCCCATCTCGACCGGGTTGACCATCGGCCCCAGTGCCTGCGCCTCGAGGCTTGCCGCGCGCCCGTCCCAGAACTGCGCGGAGAAGAACGCGGCGTTCAGCACCGTCGGCGCATTGCGCGTGCCCGGTGCGCCGCCGACCCCGAGCGACACGCGGCGGCCGTCGTCACCGCCAACCGCCGGCACGTGGCAGGAAGCGCAGGCGATGGTGCCGTCGGCGGACAGGCGCGTATCGAAGTAGAGCGCGTTACCGAGCGTGACCTTGGCCGGCGTGGTCGGGTTGTCCGGCGGCGCCGGCGCGACCGCGGGCAGGGCATCCCACGCATGCACGGCGTGGCTGAAAGCGAATACGCAGGCAAGCATGGCGCGACGCGCGAACGGACTCATCGAGGCACTCCCTGGTCATGTCCGCGCTGATCGTCGTGGCGCATTGTTGCGGCCCCGTGCCAGTTTCGTGTCAGCACCGTGCGGCCTGATCTGGATCAAGCCTCCGCGTGCCGTGCGAAGCGGTCTGAGCGCCCTATCGCAACAAAAGAAAAGCCCCGCACGAGGGCGGGGCTTCTCCGCGACCGCGCGCGTGGGCGGTACGACCGCCCACGCGTCGGCCCGCTTACGGGTTGACCGGCGCGAGCTGGTCGTTCTTCTCGAGCTGCTTCACGAAGTTGAAGTCGTTGGCAGTCGAGCAGGCACGCACCCAGCGGCGGCTCTGCTTGTCGAACGTCATCCACTGGCTGCGCGGACCCTCGCAGGTCGGCGGCACCACGCCGGCAACGTCGAACTCCCACATGGCGTCACCGAAGCCGTTCGGCACGTTGGACAGGTCGGTGCTGTCCGGGTGCTGCACGGCAACGACGAACTTGCTCGGCTCGGCCGGGTTGAACACCATGCCGGTGGCCTCGGAACCGTCGACCTGGATGCTCAGGAAATGGTCGAGCGACTCGGCCTCGCCGTCGTTGTCCATGTCACGCGCGAACCAGATGTCGCCGCCGACGTTGCTGCCGTTCGGCTGGTCTTCGATGATGTAGACGTTGCCGAGCGTGTCGATGGCGAGGTTGTCCGGGCTGTCGAGACGGCCGGTGGTCGGCAGGAAGCCGACGTTCTTCTCGGTGTTGCGGCTCGCGAACTGGCGCACGATGGCGTTGTCGCCACCGGTCAGCTCGATCGAGATGACGGCCTGCTCGGAGGTGGTGGTGACGTAGAGGATCTCGTTGCCGTTCGGCAGCATGCCGATCGCCATGTCCTCGGGACGGCCGTACGGTGTACCGCCGACTTCGTCGGCCGCACCACGGCCGCCGCGGGTCTCCGGCACCGAGCGCGGGTCGGAGGTCGGGCCGTCCTGGAAGGGATCCCAGGTCGCGCCCGGCAGCTTGTTGCCATCGGCATCCGTGATCGGAACCCAGGTGGCCGGTCCGAAACGGCTCGCGGTGGCGTTCGGGCCTTCGTTGTAGTTCGCGGCCGGATCGCCACCCGTGGCGAGGAAGTCGTTGACGGACAGCACGAACGTCTGGCCGCCTCCGGTGTAGTCACCGGCGGTCTTCAGCTCGAGCTTGTAAATGGAACCCGAGTTCCACTCGTCGATGTAGTAGATGACCTGGTTCGGGTGCTTGACGCTGAAGTTGATGCCTTCGTGCGCGACATTGGCGATGGTGTTGAGCACGCGCCACTGACCGGCGGCTTCGGTCGCCGGCGAGGCGACCGGGTCGGCCGGCGTCGCCATCGGGTCGAGGATTTCGACCACGCGACCAAGGCCGGACCACTCCTCGGCAACGATGACGGTGCCGTTGGGCGTCCAGCGCGACGGATCGAACGCGGCAAAGTCGTAGTCCCACGCCGGGCAGGCCGGGTCGGTCGGGTCGCGCTCGGCTTCGAGCGGCTGCGAATCGCACACCGAGGTGGTGCTCGCTTCCTGGTCGCCGGCGAAGATCAGGTGGTTGGTGTCGGTGACCGTGTCGTAGCGCGACAGGCCGGCGCCCCACGGCGTCTCGTGCGGAATGAAGATGTAACGGCCGGTCGGATCGTAGGCCAGCATGTCGAACATCGAAGCGCTGGTGCCGGCATTGACAGCGCGCTGGATCGACTGGTTCACGTCGGCTTCGACCTCACGCATGCTCGTGAGATTGGTCTGGCCGATGCCCGCCGGCGTCTGCCACGGCGAGTTGAGCTCGTTGATGTGATTCGGCGAGGCGACCGCGGCCGACTGCTGCAGCGGCACGAAGAACGGTGCGGTACCCGCAACGGCGACGTTCGACGCGGCGAGCGCGACGACGCTGGCGCCGAGGCCAAGGCTGATGATGCGCATTCTGTTTGCTCCCTTCACGAAGACAGGATGTGGTTTCGAGTGCAGGTGAATACCGGCCACGCGCGTGATGCGTGCCCGGCAACCGCTGCGCATTCTGGCGAGCGTTTGTTGCAGACGGTTAACGCCTGGATGGCGGTGACGTGAAGGTTTCGTTACGAGTTCGTGCGGCGCACGAGCACCGTCAGGGAGTTACCGCTGCCGACCAGTCGAGGCGCAGGTCCCAGGTATGGAAATGCTCGAGCGGCAGCGTCGGCGCAGTGTCGTTGTCGATGTGTTCGTAGACGTTGGCCGGTGGCGTGACGAAGGCGTCACGGCCGTAGAGATAATCCTGCTCGGTGACAATGGTGCGGTAGGCCTTGTTCAGCAGCAGCGCGCGCTCGCGCGAAGGCGTGATCAGGGTATAGACGTCCTTCGCCGCGGCGACCGCGGCCGCGTTCACCGAGCCATCGGCGTTGAACCAGCGCGCCTGCATCTCGGGATTGGAGCGGAACTCGCCGCCGCCCCCGACACGTTCGAGATAAGTGGCGATCTCGCCCTTGCGCTCGCCGTAGGTCGGCGCATCCGGCATGCCGGCAAGATTGATGTAGCCCCAGCCGGCAGCGCCGTCGACCTTGCGCGGAAAGCTGAAGGTCTTGTCGATGGTCGCGCCGATCGAGGTATGGCAGCCCATGCAGAAGAGATTCTCCTCGTAGGTCGCCTGGCGCAGCGCACCGTCGACGCCCTCGACGAAGCTCTGCACCGACCAGCCGAAGCCGTTGTCGAGGCCCTTGTCACCGATGAGAAGATAACGTGGCAGGCGCCCGACCTCCTTGGCGTAGTTTTCGAGCTGGTATTCGCGTGCATACACTTCCTTCGGGAAGCGCTGCCACTTGCGCAGGTACCGGACCTCCTTCATACGCCGCGACAGCGTGATGCGACCCGACTCGTCGAAGCCGACGTAACGCACGGTATGCAGGAACTCGGTGCCCTCGGGATAGAGGCCGTGGTCGAGAAACACGTCGCTGGCGGCGCCGACGTAGGTCGCCGGCTTGCGCACCACGGTGGCGGTGCCGAGGCGCCCGTCGCGATCGAGATCGACGTCGATCCTGCGCTCGTCGACCGGCAGGCAGGTGATTTCCTCGAAGCCCTTCACCTGCGCCTCGACGATGGCGAGGTTGGCGCGGTAGACGTCCGTCGAATAGTTGCCCTGCGCATCGTTGCGGAACGGTTCGGGAAGACGAATCATGACGTCGTCGGTGGATCCGTTCGTCGGCCAGAAGGTCGAGGGAAAGGGCTTGTAGTTGAACGCCACCCAGTGGCTGCCGTCGCGGGCAAAGCCCTGCGCGTCGAAGGCGGCGGCACCTTCCTGCAGGTCCGCGAGATCGGGGATCCAACCCGCGAAGCCGGCTGCGCGCAGGCGCGCGGCGAGCGCGCTGTAGTTGTCGTCGTCGATCCAGTCGAGGATCTCGGCATCGCTGATCGCGGCGACCGCGGCGGTGCGGTCCTCGAAGAGATTCTTCCAGTGGTTGGTCATGCCGACGTCGCTGAAGGCGTACTCGACCTGCAGCTCGCCATCGTTCATGGCGTTCTCGCGCCCGGGCTTCTGATTCTGATGGCAGACGTAGCAGGGATTGAAGCGACCGTCGGTCTTCGTATAGCACTGCGGCGGAATCGGTGCCTCGGCATTGAACGCGGTGCGGCGCGGATGCACGTCCGGCAGCAGGCGCGTGACCGGGTCGCGGTGCTCGCGCAGTAACGCGATCACCTGTTCGTGCAGCGGCGCCGCCGCGGCTTCCGTCGCCGCGGCGCGGCCACACGGCAGTACGGCCGACATGCAAATCGCAATGAGAAACAATCTTGATGAAAGGGCGTCGAGGGGCATGATCGGTCAGGTGGCTCGGCTCGGGGTTGCGACAGGACGGACGCGATGAACGCGTGGCGCAGGATGCTAGTGAAG
>JAVJVZ010000018.1:0-32705 GCA_040220855.1 Gammaproteobacteria bacterium
CTAAATAGCTGATCCGAATTGTGCTACACCGTGGCCCGCGCCGGGGAACGGTTGCGCCAAGTCGAGAAAGCGATCGACATGGCGGAGCAGTTCGTCGATAGCGCGGCAACGATGATTTCGCGTAACGGTCTCATGCATCTGCCGCCAGAGCTTCTCAATCTCGTTGACCCAAGGATGCCAGGCAGGTTGAAAGACGACGGTAAACTTCGGATTCGCGTTCAACCACTTCAGCGCCTTGCGGCTCTTGTGGATGATGTAGTTGTCGGCGATGAGCACGATCTGGCGGGCCCGGCGATAGGTGCGGCGCAAGGTCTCGAGCAATGCGATGAAAAGGTCGGTGTTCTTCCGCGGATGGAAGGCCCACACAACCTTACCCGTCGCAGCATGCAAGGCGCCGGCGACATAGTGCTTGCGATTGATCCCTGGCGTGGACACGGCAAGCTGTTCGCCACGGGGCTGCCAGGCGTAGCCAATGCGCGGATTGAGGTCGATATCGGCTTCGTCGACGTACAGCACTTCAACGTCGGGGCTGCGGTCGGCAAGAGCGGCATCGATAGCGGCCATGCGGGCGGCTTTACGCGGGTCCCGCCGATGCAGAGTCGGCCGCGCCCGGCGCCAGCCCCAGCGCAATCGCTTGAGCAAGCGACGCAGGGTGGAGGCATGCACCGTCAGACCATGCAGCCGCTGCAACGCCACCGACATCAGCTCCGAGCTCCAGGTGCTGCGCAGATAACCCAGGGCCTGCGGCGCTTCTTTCAGCAACGACAGAAGCTTATCGACCAGCTCATCGGTCACTGTCCACTGCGAACGCCCGCGCTGGGATACACGCAAACCGTCAGTTCCGGCCGTTTGATACCAGCCCACCCAGCGGTATACCGTCGAGCGCGCCGCCGCGCCTCGTTTGGCCACCTGCGTGATGCTTTCACCTTCCATCAGCGCCAGGATCGCCGTCGCGCGACGCACTTCTTCTACTTCTCGCGACCGTTGGATCATCTGCTGCAATCGCCTGCGCTCGCCTCGCGCTGCTCGGTCTACAATCGACATACTCGGGTGCCTCTCTGGTCCGGTTGTTGGAACAGGTTTCGTCACCCTTCCAGATCAACCAGATGCACCCGAGTTCCCTTAAGTGATCTGCATTTCGGAACAGCTATTTAGAGGTGGTCGCGCAGGCGGTCGCCGAGCAGGTTGATCGCGATGACCAGGCTGAGCAGGGCGAGTCCCGGCATCACCACCATGTGCGGCGCGATCAGGAGATAGCGTGTTCCGTCACGAATCAGCGCGCCCCACGAGGGCGTCGGCGGCTGCACGCCGAGGCCGAGAAACGACAGACCGGCCTCGGCGACGATCACAGCAGCGAGCGCGAAGGTCGCCTCGACCACCAGCGGCCCGCTCATCAGGCGCAGAACGTGCCACAGCAGCAGTCGCGGCAGCGGCGTGCCGAGGGCGTGCGCCACCTGTACGTGGTCGCGCGCGCGGAGACTCCGGGCCTGTGCGCGCGCCAGGCGCGCGAAGCCGACCCAGCCGACCACGCTGAGTGCAATCACCAGGTTGCCGATACCGGGCCCGAGCACGCCGGCCAGCGCGATCGCGAGCAGGATGCCGGGGAAGGCCAGGAAGACATCGATCAGGCGCACCAGCACGAGGTCGACCATGCCGCCGCACCAGCCGGCCAGCAAGCCGAGCAGCGTGCCGACGCTGGCAGCGACGAGCACCACCGCCACCGTGACGCCAAGCGACAGCCGCGCACCGGCCACGATACGGGCCCCCAGCGGCCGCCCGAGATCATCGCGTCCGAGCGGTGCCTCCCACGAGGGTGTGGCAAGAATGTGCTCGAGCGCCACGCGGTTGGCAGTCGCTTCGAGCCACGGCGCGACCAGTGCGGCGACCATCCACAGCGCCACCACGGCCAGCGCGAAGCGGGTGGACAGCCTCATCCCGATGCCCCGCCGCGCGGGTCGAGCCAGGCGCAGGCGAGGTCCGTGAGCGTGTTGACGACCACGTACACCAGCGCAATCAGCAGCACACAGGCCTGCACGACCGGGTAGTCGCGACGATGTATGGAATCGACCGCGAGCAGTCCCAGCCCCGGCCAGCCGAACACCGCCTCGGTCACCACGGCACCGCCGAGCACTGCGCCAAGCTGCAGACCGAGGGTCGTCACGATGGGCAGGGCAGCGTTGCCGAGCGCGTGCACCAGGACCACGCGCGTGCGACTGAGGCCGCGCGCCCGCGCGGCGAGCACGAACGGCGCATCGAGCACATCGAGCAGCGCCGCACGTGTCATGCGGGCGAGCACCGCCGCCAGCGACAGGCCGAGGGTCAGGGCCGGCAGCACCAGTGAACTGGCGTCTTCCGCGCCCCCGATCGGGAACCATCCCAGCAGCACGGCGAAGACCAGCATGAGCAGCGGGCCGAGCACGAAGTTCGGTACCGACATGCCGAGCACGGCGAGCATGCCGGACATGGTGTCCCAGGCACGGCCGCGCGCGAGCGCGGCCAGCACGCCGAGCGGCACGCCACTGACGACGGCGACCGCGAGCCCGCTGGCAGCGAGCAGCGCGGTCATACCGAAATGCGCCGCGACGAGCGCGCCCACGGGCTCGCCACTCGCCAGCGACCGCCCCAGGTCGAGGCGGACGATACCGCTCATGAAGTCGAGCCACTGCGCAGGCAGCGGGCGATTCAGTCCGAGCGCCTCGCGCAACGCAGCGCGGTCGGCCGGCGCAGCATGCTCGCCGAGCATCACCTCGACCGGGTCGCCCGGCACGAGGTGCAGCAGCAGAAAGACGAGAAAGGTGACGCCTATCACGACCACCGCGGCGCTCGCGAGTCGGGCCGTGACCATGGACAGCGCTGCGTGCACGGCGCGCACTCCGGAACCTGGTTGATCGTTCTCGCTCAGCCGCGCCGGCGCGATGCATGCGGGCACGCGACCGGCCGTGAACGGGTGCGGCGAGCCTAGCAGGCGGTCGGACTTCGGAACAATCTCCGGCACTGCTGTCCCGCCACGCACGCGATGGGCGCTCGCGTCTGCCAGACTGCCACCCCGCCGTGCCGGCGAACACCCGGGTGCGCTGCCACACCGCTCCAGGACCTGCCGTCAGCAGGCTGCCGGCACCGTGTCCGATTACGTGAACGCATCGTCGCCCGCCACTCGTTGGCGCGGTGTATCATCGCGCGCATGCCACGCTACGAATTCGACGGTCAGGAACTCCGCGACGACTGGGTCGACAGCAGTTCGCGTCTGCTCGGCCTGGTCGTGCGCAGCACCGGGCTGGTGCTGCTCGCGGTCGGATTCGTCGTCGCGCTGATGGTCATCGCGAGCGCCTGGTCGCTCTATGAGGAGCCTTCGCGCATCGAAGCGTTCGCACGCGAAGTGGAGCACGGGTCGAACCTCGATCTCACGCTCGCCGGCAGCGTCGCCGCCGGTCGCGCGGAGCTCGAAGGCACACGCCCCGATGGCGCCACGGTTGCCACGCGCAACGGCGAGCCGGCACCCGCGTTCCGCTTCTCCTATTTCATTGCCTGGGCAATCGCCATTCTGCTGCTGCTGCTGATCGGACGGCTCGCGATTGCCGCGGTCCGTACCGGTGGAGAGCTCGCGCTCTACGACGTCAAGGTCGGCAAGCTGGCGCGCGCGCTGCTGCGCGAACGTCAGCGCGCACAATGAGCGTCTGCGGCGCGGCCGCTCAGCCGGTCTCGCCGGAGCTCGCCGCTTCGGCCTGGCGTACCGTCGGCGCGCCACCCGGAGCCTGGCATTCGGCAGCCAGCGCGACGGCACGCGAGTAGAGTTCGCCGTAGTAGCTCTTCGAGCCGGCGCGCATCACCGGCATCAGCCCGATCTTGTACGACGCCATCATCACGCCCATACCGTCCTTGAGACCGTCGCCGAACATCAGGTCCATACGCACGTTGGCGTTGAGAACCTGGTCATAGGCGCCCCACAGGCGTGGCGCGGAGAACGGCCCGCCACCGGCGAGCACGTCCAGCACGACCTTGCCGTCTTCGCCGTGGTAGCCCAATGCCGAGAAGCCGTCGCCTTCGTAGTAGCTGAACTGCTGCCCACCGCAAGCGGACGGCAGTGTGTAATCGTAACGGTCGATGAAGCTCGCGGTGTATTCGCTCGGCATCTGCAGGCCACGCGTGCGCACCCGGTGGTGCTCGCCGCGAGCGCGCACCTCGGCTGCCACCTCGAGGATCTTCTCGACCTCGCCCATCGGTTCGGTGATGAAGCGCTTGCCGCCCACGCTCAGGTATTCACGCCCATCGTCGGTTCGGATACGCGTACCGATGACCTCGATCGTCGGCACCACCGCTTGTGTGCCATCGTTCAGCGCGCCGTCGTCGGCCATCGCGACATCGCCGAGCAGTGTCGCCGCAAACATCAGCAGTGGCGCCAGTCGGCGCCGCTCGTCACGGCAGGTCAGCTCGCGCTTGCGGCGGTCCTCGAGCAGGTCGAAACCGTTGCTCGCGGCGTAGTCCCGCAGGCGCTGGAATACACCCGGCTCGCTGTTCGCCAGCCCGCGCTTGTGCACGAGCGTGCGCACACCGTTGATGAAGCACGGGTGAACCGTGGTCAGGCAGCGCAGCGGGCCGTGTTCGCGTGCCTGCGCGATGGCCGCGGCAAGCCGGCCGAGCAACGGGCCGCGCGCGGCTTCGGTGGGCGGCGCAGTGAACGTTCCGGTGGTCAGGCCTGGCGCGATGCTGGTCGGCATGAGAACTCCTCCGGCCCGGCGGCGGGCGCGTCGACGTGGGCAGTTGGGGGCTCGCGAGCGCTTGCCGCTTGACCGGCCAGCACGGATCGAAGCCCCTTGGGCACTGCTGTTGTCGGCCGCGCCGGCAGTAACTTGATGACGGACGTCACATTTTCACGATGTCTCGCAGCCGCCGCGGGAGCCGCGTCTCACTCGTGGATATCGACGGGTGTCCCGATCGCCACCGCCTCGAACAGCTCGATGACGTCGGCATTGCGCATGCGGATGCAGCCACGCGAGCCGGGGCGGCCGAGCGGCGTGACGTCCGGTGTTCCGTGGATATAGATGTAGCGCGCGTGGGTGTCACAACGCCCACCCGCGTTGCGTCCGGGCTCGAGCCCGGACAACCACAGGATGCGGGTGAGGATCCAGTCGCGCCCGGGATGGGCGGCGGCGAGCTCGGGGCTCCAGACTTCGCCGGTCGGCCGGCGACCGACGAAGACCGTGTTGGCCACGCAGCCGTCGCCGATCTTCTCCGTCACGGCGTGGCGCCCGCGCGGCGTGCATTCGCTGTCCATGACCTCGCCGGCGCCGTTCAGGGCCGTCGAGACCGGGTAGGCGCGGGTCGTGCCGTCGACACCACGTGCGCGCAGTTCCTGGCGCGCGAGATCGATCTCGAGGTGCTCAATGCGGGACACGCGGTGCTTTCCTGGTGATACGGGAGAGGGCATCGAAGCTGCCGGCAGCGTCGGTCGTATAACCGACGATGTCGTCGCGGGTGACGAGGAGCTGGTCCTCGAACCAGAGCGGGACACAAGGCAGATCGTACAGCAGATGCCGGGCGAGCGCGTGGTAGGCGGCAACCCGCGCCGGGCGATTGCCAGCACGTTCGGCGCGCTCGATGAGGCGATCGGCGGTGGCACTGGCGTAACGCCCGCGGTTGGCGCCTGCCGGTGGCACGGCGCGGCTATGGAACGCGTGGCGGAAGATGTCCGGCAGGCGCAGTCCCACCCACGATAATCCGTAGACCTGGAAACGCCCTTGCGTGACGTCGCCATAGAAGGTGCCCCAGTCGTAGCTCTGCACCTCGAGCGTGATGCCGACCGCGGCGAGCTGGCTCTGCAGTACTGTTGCAAGGCGCAGGCGGAACGGGTCGCTCGACGTCTTGTAGGTCAAGCGCACGCCGTCGGCGAAGCCCGCCGCCGCGAGCAGGCGTCGTGCTGCCGCGGGGTCGTGCGCGGGTGCCTCGAGGTCCGTTGTCCCCGCCCAGTGTTCGGGCGGGAACAAACCCTGTGCCAGGCGCGCCGTGCCACCGAACAGGTACTGCACGATGGCCGCGCGGTCGATCGCATGGGCGAGCGCCCGGCGTATCGCGCGGTGCCCGGCGACGGGGTCGACGAGATTGAAGCCGAGGTAACTGAAGGTGGTACCGGCAACCTGCTGCCCGCGCAGACCCGGCCGCGCCGCGAGCCAGCGCCACAGTTCCGGGGACAGGTTGCCTTGCACGATGTCGAGTTCGCCACCGATGAGCTTCATCGCCCGCACCGCCGGCTCGCGCACGGTCACGAAGCGCACACGTTGGTGGTCACGGCGGCGCTCCATCACGAGTTCGCCGGCGCGTTGCCAGGACACGCGCACGAACGCGCCCGAGCCGTGCCGCCACTGGTCGCGACCGGCATCGGCGGCCAGATCGGCGGCCGCCAGCACGCCGACCACCAGCGTGCCGGGAAACAGTGCGTCGGGCTCGACGAGTTCGAAGTCCACGTCGCGCGCGCCTACTGCCGTCACGGTCGCGATGTTGGCCAGCGAACCGCGGTGCGGCGAGGCGGTGGCCGGATCGAGCACCGAACGGTAGGTAGCGACGACGTCGACCGCAGCAACCGCCGTGCCATCGTCGAAGTACGCGTCTTCGACCAGCGTGAAGCGCCAGCGCCGTGGTCCGAGCTGTTGCCATCGCATGAGGTCGGGAACCGGGTTGGCGGCTGCGTCGAAATCGACCGGCGCGCGATGCAGCAGGCGCACCACGCGGTAGGACACCGCATCGCTCGCATAGCGCGGATCGAGCGTGACCGGCGCCGTCGGCAGGCCGAAGCGGATGTCTGCAGGCGCCGTCGGCGGCGCCTCGCCACAGCCGGCGAGCAACGCCGCGACGAGCAGCACCGCGAGCGCAGCCACGCATGAAGCGATGCGGCTGCCGCGCCCGCGCGCGCAGGTCATGCGCGCGTGAACAGCGACAGGGATTCGACGTGCGCAGTGTGAGGAAACATGTCGAGGATGCCGGTTTCGGCCAGGCGATAGCCGTGACGGTTGACGAGCAGGCCCGCATCACGCGCAAAGGTCACGGGATTGCACGAGACGTAGACGATGCGCCCGATGGTCGAGAAATCGATGCCCTCGATCACCGCCGCGGCTCCGGCTCGGGGCGGATCGAGCAGGAGCTGCGTCGGTCGACCGAGTTCGAGGCGGGCAACGGCATCGGCGTCGGCGAGGTCACATACCGCGTAGTCGCAATTGTCGATTCCATTGCGCTCGGCGTTGCCGCGCGCGCGAGCGACCAGAGCGGCATCGCCTTCGACGCCGATGACACTGGCCGCGCGACGCGCCAGCGGCAGCGTGAAGTTGCCGATACCACAGAACAGGTCGGCGACGCGATCGCTCGGCCCAGGTGCCAGGCAGTCGAGTGCGCGCGCCACCATCTGCGTATTGATGCCGGCATTGACCTGGGTGAAGTCGACCGGCTCGAAGCCGAGCGTGACGTCGCCGACACCGTACTCGAGCACTGCCGCCGGTGGCGTCAGTGGCGTGACCGTGTCGAGCCCCCCGCTCTGCAGGTAGACATGGATGCCGCTGGAGGCGGCGAAGTCGGCGAGCGCGGCGCGGTCGGCGTCGCTCGGCGCGGCGAGATGGCGCACCACGATGACGGTGGCCGCGTCACCCGCCGCCACCTCGAGCTGCGGCACGCGGTCACGGATGGAAAGACCGTCGATCAGCGCGCGCAAGCTCGGCAGCTGGCGCGCAATGCGCTCGTCGAGGACGTCACAGCCATGACAGTCGGTGATGTAGGGCGAGGCGCGTTCGCGAAAGCCCACGATCACACCACCCTTCTTCGGCACGTGCTTGACGCCGAGGCGCGCCTTGCGCCGGTAACCCCACTGCGGGCCACGGATCGGTGGCGTCACCGCAAGCGGCGCAATACCGCCCTGGTGCTCGAGCAGCTCGAGCAGAACGGCCTGCTTGTGGGCGAGCTGAAAGGACTCGTCCACGTGCTGCAGACTGCAACCACCGCACACCCCGAAGTGTGCACAACGCGGTGCGATGCGCGCAGGCGCCGCGCGCAGCACTTCGAGCGTGTCAGCTTCGTCGAAGCGGCCGTGCCGGCGCGTGATGCGCGCGAGGACCTGCTCGCCCGGCAGCGCGCCGGCCACGAACACCGTCTTGCCACCATCGCGCGCCACGCCGCGCCCCTCGTGCGACAGGCTTTCGATGTCCAGCGTCACCGGCTCGCGCCGGGCGCGCCGCGTCACCCGCACCTCCTCATGCGGCGCCGGCGGCATCCCACGCGGCGAGAAAGGCCGCGAAGTGCGGCGCGTCCGACTCGCGCAGGAACTCGCGCACCCGCGCATACTCGCCAGCCAGCGCGGCATCGCCCAGCGTGCCGCGCATGTGCTCGAAGCGCAGGAAGACGAGCCAGGTGTTGAGCACGTCGGTCTCGCAGTAGTCGCGAATGCCCTTGAGATTGCCGGCGCGGTACTCACCCCATACCGCGGCACCGTGCATACCCATCTTGCCAGGGAAGCCGAGCAGCGCGGAAATCTCGTCGAGCGGTGCGGCGGCACGTGGCTGGTAGCCGGCGAGCACGTCCATGAGGTCGATGTGCCGCCAATGAAAGCGACCGAGGTAATTGTTGTAGCGGAAACTGCGATCGTCATCGCCGGTGTCCCAGTACCGCGGCGCGCTGATACCGTGGACGAGCGCACGGTAGTGCAGCACCGGCAGGTCGAAGCCGCCGCCGTTCCAGGACACCAGGGTCGGCGTGTAACGCTCGATACCTTCGAAGAAGCGGCCGACAATTTCCGCCTCGTCGGCATCCTCGTCGCCGAGTGACCACACGTTGAAGCGCTCGCCTTCGCGGAATACCGCCGAGATGGCCACCACGCGGTGCAGGTGGTGACGCAGGAAGTCGCTGCTGCCGCCGGTATCCTGCAGGCGCTTGGAGAACATCACCTCGGCGACGCCGTCGTCGTCGAGGTCGCCGAGATCCCACAGCCGCCGCGCACCGGCAACGTCCGGTACGGTCTCGATATCGAATACGAATACGTTCATCTCGCTCCTTGCGTGCTCAACGTCGGTGCAGGGATCGCCGGCGCGCGTGGGACGGTCCCGCCGCCTTCCCGGCAAGACGCGAGTGCAGGTGCCCGTCGACGCCACCAGTGACGTGCAGGGCGCGGCGCAGCAGGCGCAGTGATTCAGTCACGGGCTCAATCCGGAAACACCCCGGTAGACAGGTAGCGGTCGCCGCGATCGCACACGATGGTCACGATCACGGCGCGCTCGACCTCGGCCGCCAGGCGCAGTGCCGCAACCAGCGCACCGCCGGAGGAGACGCCGGCGAAGATGCCCTCCTCGGCGCCGAGACGGCGTGTCATCGCCTCGGCGTCGTCCTGGCTGACGTCGATGATGCGGTCGACCGCTGCCGGATCGTAGATCTTCGGCAGGTAGGCCGGCGGCCAGCGGCGGATCCCCGGGATGCGCGCACCATCGGCCGGCTGTACGCCGACGATGTGGATGTCGGGGTTGCGGCTCTTGAGGTAGCGCGAGGTGCCCATGATGGTGCCGGTAGTGCCCATGGAAGCGACGAAATGGGTCACCCTGCCGCCGGTATCACGCCAGATCTCGGGCCCGGTGTCGCCGTAGTGGGCCAGCGGATTGTCCGGGTTGGCGAACTGGTCGAGCACCACGCCCTCCCCGCGCGCGGCCATTGCCGCGGCGAGGTCGCGTGCGCCCTCCATACCCGCCTCCTCGGACACCAGCACCAGCTCGGCGCCATAGGCCTTCATCGTGGCGCGCCGCTCGGCGCTCATGTTCGCAGGCATCACGAGCAGCATGCGGTAGCCCTTCATCGCCGCGACCATGGCGAGCGCGATGCCGGTGTTGCCGCTGGTCGCCTCGATCAGGGTGTCACCGGGACGGATGTCGCCGCGCGCTTCGGCAGCGCGGATCATGCTGAGCGCGGGGCGATCCTTGACCGAGCCGGCCGGATTGTTGCCCTCGAGCTTGGCGAGAATGACGTTGCTGGTCGCGCCGGGGATGCGCTGGAGGCGCACCAGCGGCGTGTTGCCGACGAACTGCTCGAGCGTCGGCCAGCCGGTCGTGCTGCGCTCCTCGTCGTCCATTGGCGGTGTCCTGTAAGGCCGGCAGAGACCGGCATTTCGCGCGCCGCCGAGCGGGGCCGCGGCGACGCCGAGCGACGTCCTAGAAATGATAGCCGAGTTGCAGCACGTGGAAATTGATACCGGGATTGTCGTCTCCGAGGCCGGCGTTCGAGAGGTGCTGGAAACGGTAGACGAGTTCGTAACGGCCGCCTGTGCCGAAGCGTGCGCCGGCACCGAAGTGGGTACCGAAAGCGAAGGGAATGTCGAAATCCTTGTTGCCGATGCCATCCTCGGTGTGACCATGCGCGCCGACGCCCAGTTCGACGAAGGGCGCGAGCCCGACGTTGGTCGGATCGCGCTGCCAGCGCAGCACCGGCGTGAGACCGAAGTCGACCAGGTCGTCTTCACCCGTGCGTCCCGGCTCACCATCCCAGTAGGTCACGGACAACTCGAGATAGCTCGCCACGCTCCAGTCACCCGTGCGCCACCAGTTTCCGCCCAGATTCCAGCGCACCGCGCCGCCGTAGCGCTCGGCGTCCTCGTCGCTCTCGGTCATGCCGCCCTCGAGCAGCACGGTGTCGATGGCGCCGGCGGGCGCAGCGAGAACCAGCGCGCCGAGCACGGTGGCGACGCGCAGCATGGCGAGAGCGTAGGGAGTCATGCGGGCAGATTACCGGGGTGGCACAGGGCGGCTAGGCTAGCCGGTAACGCGGCGACGTTCAACTTGGCCGCGGTGCCGCCACGCGCGCTCGCGACGTGCGCGTGACATCGGCGCAGCCGTCAGTCGGGGCCCCGCCTGCGCCGGGTCACCGTGGGCGTCAGCGCGAGGCTCAGCACGTAGGCATCCTCGCGGCCGTCAGGCGCGGGGTAGTAGTCGGTGCGTGTACCGACATGGTGGAAACCGAGTGTCGCGTAGAGCCCGCGCGCGACCTCGTTCGACGGGCGTACCTCAAGGTAGGCGACCTGCGCGGCGTGCTCGCGCGCGGTATCGAGCAGGTGCGCCATCAACCTGCGTGCGAGACCGCGCCCGCGCGCGTCCGGGTCGATGCAGATGTTGAGGATGTGACTCTCGCCGGCAGCCACCGACATGATGCCGTAGCCGGCCAGCGCCGTGCCCGCATCGAGTACCCAGCAACAGTAACCGACACGCAGGCAGTCGGAGAAAATCGTCGCCGACCAGGGGAAATCGTAGGAGCGCCGCTCGATGACGAGCACGCCCGGGATGTCGTCGTCGGCCATCGGCCGGATGCGCAGCGCCTCGGGACGCAGCACCGCACTCACAGGTCGTCCCCGGCGGCCTCGAGGATGCGCCGCGCCCGCAACAGGTCGCTCCACGCCTTGCGCTTCTCGCCGGGGGAGCGCAGCAGGTAAGCCGGGTGGTAGGTGACGACGACCGGGACGGCGGTGTCACCGTAGGTATGCTCCTGTCCGCGCAGGCGTCCGATCGGGGTGTCGACGCCGAGCAGGTTCTGCGCGGCGATACGACCGACGGCGAGGATCACCTGCGGCGCGATCAACGCGACCTGGCGCGTCAGGAAGTTGCGGCAGGCGAGCACCTCCTCGACCTGCGGGTCGCGATTGCCGGGCGGCCGGCACTTGAGGATGTTGGCGATGTAGACGCTCTCGCGTGCCAGGCCGATGGCGGCCAGCATGCTGTTCAGCAACTGGCCGGCACGGCCGACGAAAGGCTCACCGCGACGGTCCTCTTCGGCGCCCGGCGCTTCGCCGATGACGAGGCAGCGGGCGGCGGGCGCGCCGACGCCGAACACCGTCTGGGTCCGCGTGCGCGCAAGCGCGCAGGCCTCGCACGCGGCAACCTCGCGCGCCAGCGCTGCGAGGGCGTCGCCTCGTGTACCGCTGTCGGCCGGCGAGCGCACGGCGACGGCTTCGCTGCCACGGCGATCGTGCTCGAATGCCGCGGCGTCCGCCGTGCCCGTCGCCGTTTCGACAAGCGCCGCGCCGGCTGCGACGCCGCGTTGCACCCAGACATCGATGCCCATTGCCGCCAGCAGGGCGTGGCGGCGCGCATCGAGCGGTGCCGACTGCACCGCCGCCTGCTCAGCCTTCGTCACTACCACCCACGCGCGCTTCGCGCCGTTCCGCCTTGCGTCGCCGCCGCTGCCACCAGGTTTCGACCACGCCACTGACCGCGTAGCTCGCGAACATCGCGAGCAGCACGCTGGCCGGTTCGAGTGAAATCAGCACGAATACCAGCACCACCGCGAGCACGGTGACGAACGGCACGCGTCCGCGCAGGTCGAGATCCTTGAAGCTGTAATAGCGTACGTTGCTGACCATGAGCAGCGCGCCACCAATCGTCACCAGCAGGCTTGCTGCGAGCAGCAGCAGGCCACGTTCGAGCGCGAAGTGGTGCCCCACCCACACGAGCGCGGCGACCAGCGCCGCTGCCGACGGGCTCGGCAGCCCCTGGAAATAGCGCTTGTCGGCATTGCCGACCTGGGTGTTGAAGCGCGCCAGGCGCAGCGCCGCGCCGGCGGTGTAAACAAAAGCCGCGAGCCAGCCGAGCTTGCCGAGCCCCTGCAGGGACCACTCGTAGATGACCAGCGCCGGCGCCAGGCCGAACGAGACCATGTCGGCGAGGCTGTCGTACTGCGCGCCGAAATCGCTCTGCGTATTGGTCAGGCGTGCGATGCGGCCATCCATGCCGTCGAGGATCATGGCCACGAAAATGGCGACCGCGGCGGCCTCGAAACGGTTGTTGATGGCGGCGACGATGCCGTAGAAGCCGGCGAACAGCGCGCCGGTGGTGAACAGGTTGGGGAGCAGGTAGATGCCGGCGCGCCGCCGTGGCGCGGCCACCGTGGTGGCGGCCTTGCGCGGCTCATCTGGCGTCTTGGAATGCACGACTCGCACGAACGCCTCCTCGCGCTTCACAGTTGACCGCGCGGACGACGCGGTCGGGCTATGGTAACTCGCGCCGTGCGTCGTGCAAGCCGCGCGCCGACCGTCACCGGTTCACGCAGCGCCCTCCGCGCGCTCCACCGCGCTGACCGCCTGTTCGTGGATGAGCGTCATCAACACGCTGCTCGCCCCACTGACACGGCTGCCGGCGTCGACCTCGACGCGGCTCGGCTGCGGCGCGTAGACGGTGAGCATGCCACCGGCCGGCATGAAACCGATACGTCGCCCATGCCCGATGCGCTCGCCCGGCTGGTAGCCGAAATGTACGGGTCCGGGCACGACGCCGCGCGCGATCTCCAGTACCACTTCGTCCCCCTCGTCGGTGCGCACGAGGTAGGCGATGCGCGGTCGCCGTGTGGTCGGCCACGGCGAGGGATGTCGCGGCCGCGACCATTGCTCGACGATCTTGCCCTCGATCGGAC
Organism: Gammaproteobacteria bacterium; assembly: GCA_040220855.1. Lineage (GTDB taxonomy): Bacteria > Pseudomonadota > Gammaproteobacteria > JACKNG01. Next base: position 13,411 of record JAVJVZ010000018.1, read on the forward strand.
TGAACAGGGTGTGCACGTCGAGCAGCCCGGCTTGCACGCTGACGCACTCGGCGTCGCGGCCGCACCACGGGTCGAACGTCGGACCGGCCGCCACCACCATGCCGTCGCTCGGCGCCACCAGCGCCAGCGGCAACGACGGCGAGTCGCGGTGTGGATCGCGGTAGAACCAGCCGACCAGGGCAACCAGCGGCACACCGGCGAGCAGAACCGGCGTGCCGAGCAGACCGACCAGCAGCAGCACGATGACGAGCGCGCCGACGAATACCGTGCGGCCCTCCACCGCGATCGGCGGATGCTTGGTCGACGGCACCCGCGGCACGCGCGCTCCTCCGTGGCGCCGTCCGGCCTCAGTTCCGGCTCTTGTCGACCAGCTTGTTGGCGCCAATCCACGGCATCATGCCGCGCAGGCGCTCGCCGACCTCTTCGATCTGGTGTGCCTGCGCGATGCGGCGCTTGGCCTTGAGCACGGCAACACCGGTGCGGTTCTCGCCAATCCACTCGCGTGCGAACTCGCCGTTCTGGATCTCGGCCAGCACGCGCTTCATCTCGGCCTTGGTCTCGTCGTTGACGATACGCGGTCCGCGCGTGAAGTCGCCGTACTCGGCGGTGTTCGAGATCGAATAGCGCATGTTGGCGATGCCGCCCTCGTAGATGAGGTCGACGATCAGCTTGACCTCGTGGAGGCACTCGAAGTACGCCATCTCGGGCGCGTAACCGGCCTCGACGAGCGTCTCGAAGCCGGCCTGGATCAGCGCAGTCATGCCGCCGCACAGCACCGTCTGCTCGCCGAAGAGATCGGTCTCCGTCTCTTCCTTGAAACTGGTCTCGATGACGCCGGCACGCGCGCCGCCATTGGCCGAGGCATAGGACAGCGCGATGTCGCGGGCCTGGCCCGAGGCGTCCTGGTAGACCGCGATGAGGCTCGGCACGCCGCCGCCCTGCTGGTAGGTGGAACGAACCAGGTGGCCCGGCCCCTTGGGCGCGATCATGACCACGTCGAGATCGGCGCGCGGCACGATCTGGCCGAAGTGGATATTGAAGCCATGGGCGAAAGCGAGCACCGCGCCCTGCTTGATGTGCGGCTCGATGTCGTTCGCGTAGAGATCGGCCTGGTGCTCGTCAGGGGCGAGGATCATGACGAGATCGGCGCCAGCGGTGGCATCGGCGACGGCGGCGACCGCGAGCCCCGCGCCCTCCGCCTTCTGCCACGAGGAGGAACCCGGCCGCAGGCCGACCACGACGTCGACGCCCGAATCCTTGAGGTTGTTGGCGTGCGCGTGTCCCTGCGAGCCGTAGCCGATGATCGCGACCTTGCGCGCCTGGATCAGCGAAAGGTCGGCGTCTTTGTCGTAGTAGATGTTCAGTGCCATCGTCGTCAGTCCTGTGGTTACTTGCGGTTGCGGGGTATCGCGGGCAGGCACGGCGGCGCTGCGCCGGGCCGTCGTACTCAGGCCTTGAGCGCCTTGCTGCCCTTGAGCAGGCCGAGCACACCGGAGCGTGCCAGCTCCATCACGTGGCGCACGCCGGCGGCCTCGATGAAATCGTCGAGACGCTGGCGCGAACCGGTCAGCTCGATCGTGTAGCTGACCTCGGTGATGTCGACGATGGTGCCGCCGAAGATATCGGCGAGGCGCTTGAACTCGGCGCGCTGCTCGGCATTGGCCGTGCGCAGCTTGATGAGCATCAGCTCGCGCTCGATGTGCGGCCCCTCGTTGAGATCGACCAGCTTGATCACGTCGACCAGCTTGTTCAGCTGCTTGGTGATCTGCTCGACGATCTCGGGTGAACCGGTGGTGACGAGCGTCATGCGCGAGACGGTCGGATCCTCGGTCGGGGCGACGGCGAGCGACTCGATGTTGTAGGCGCGCGCCGAGAACAACCCCGACACGCGCGACAGCGCGCCGGAGGCGTTCTCCATCAGGATGGATATCGTATGACGCTCGTTCATGCGAGCTCGCGATCGTTCGGCGACAGATGCATTTCGTGCTGGCCTTTACCCGCGGCGATCATCGGGTAGACGTTCTCGCTCTGGTCGGTAATGAAATCCATCAGCACGAGACGATCCTTCATCGCGAACGCCTCGGCCAGCGCATCGTCGACGTCGGCCGGGTTCTCGATGCGCATGCCGACGTGCCCGAAGGCCTCGGCCATCTTGACGAAGTCCGGCAATGCATCCATGTAGGAATGCGAGTAGCGGCGGTCGTAGAAGAACTCCTGCCACTGCCGCACCATCCCCATGTAGCGGTTGTTCAGGCTGACCACCTTGATCGGCAGACCGTACTGCAGTGCGGTCGAGAGCTCCTGCACGCACATCACGAAGCTCGCTTCGCCGGTGATGCAGGCGACCGGCTTGTCGGGGAACGCGAGCTGCACGCCGATTGCCGCCGGCAGGCCGAAGCCCATCGTGCCGAGGCCACCGGAGTTGATCCAGCGACGCGGCTCGTCGAAGGGATAGAACTGCGCCGCCCACATCTGGTGCTGACCGACGTCGGAGGTGACGTAGGCATCGCCGTTGGTCACGCGGTAGAGCGACTGGATCACCGCCTGCGGCTTGATGCGGTCGCTGTTGCGGTCGTAGCGCAGGCAGTCGAGCTTGCGCCACTCGGCAATCTGCTGCCACCACGGATCGCCCGAACGCTCGACCGGTTTGTGATCGCTGGCCTCGATGATCTCGATGAGGTCGGTGAGCACGTTCGACACGCTGCCGACGATCGGCACGTCGACCGGCACGTTCTTGGAGATCGAGGCAGGGTCGATGTCGATGTGGACGATCTTGGCCTCGGGGCAGAATTTCTCGAGGTCGCCGGTGACGCGGTCGTCGAAGCGTGCACCGATGGCGATGAGCACGTCGCAGTGGTGCATCGCCATGTTGGCCTCGTAGGTACCGTGCATGCCGAGCATGCCGATGAACTGTGGATCGGTGCCGGGGTAGGCGCCGAGACCCATCAGCGTGTTGGTGACGGGGTAACCGAGCAGGCGTGCAAACTTGGTCAGCTGTGGCGCGGCGTTGTCCAGCACCACGCCGCCGCCGGTATAGATCATCGGCTTGCGGGCGGACAGGATGAGCTGTGCGGCGCGCTTGATCTGCCCGGGGTGGCCCTTGACCGTGGGCCGGTAGGAGCGCATGTCGACGCTCTCGGGGTAGTGATACTCGGCGACGTTGGCGGTGACGTCCTTGGGGATGTCGACCACCACCGGGCCGGGACGGCCGGTCGCGGCGACATAGAAGGCCTTCTTCACCGTCTCGGCGAGGTCTTCCACACGCTCGACGAGGAAATTGTGCTTCACGCAGGGGCGCGTGATACCGATGCAGTCGACTTCCTGGAAGGCATCGTTGCCAATCAGCGCAGTCGCCACCTGGCCGGTGAACACGACCAGCGGAATCGAATCCATGTACGCGGTGGCGATGCCGGTCACGCAGTTGGTGGCACCGGGGCCGGAGGTGACGAGCACCACGCCGGGCTTGCCGGTGGCGCGGGCGTAGCCGTCGGCGGCATGGGTCGCGCCCTGCTCGTGGCGTACGAGGATGTGCTTGACCTTGTCCTGCTTGAAAATCTCGTCGTAGATATGCAGCACGGCACCGCCGGGATAGCCGAAGACGTACTCCACGCCTTCGTCCGCCAGTGCCCGGACGAAGATTTCTGCACCGCGCAGTCGTTCAGTCACGTCACTCACCCTAAGCTCTTGTTTGCAGATTCCCGCTCGCTGCCCGTGCGACAGGCGTGGCCGCTCCCGGCTGCCGTCCCGATGGTGGGGACGGGTGCAGCCGGATGCCGCTCGCGTATCGAAGGGAGGGTGTGCGGATCGGAGGGGCCCATGGCGGGCGCCGCCTGCGCGCATCCACCGCGCGGGGAACCGGGCACGTTACTGACAATGCCCTGACCGGTCAAGAGAACGCGCGCACGCGCGCGGGCGCTGCCCGCCAGCGGCTCGCTTGCAGCACCCGGCCGATGTGACCAGAATGCTCGCGCCGCGCGCGGCGGTCCCAGCAAGCCTCATCCCGGACACCCGATTTGCCATGAGAATCTCCAACCTGCTCGTCCCCACCCTGCGCGAAGCGCCGGCCGACGCCGAGGTGATCAGTCATCGCCTGATGCTGCGCGCCGGCATGGTGCGCCAGCTTGCTTCCGGCATCTACACCTGGTTGCCGCTGGGTCTGCGCGTGCTGCGCAAGGTCGAGGCCATCGTGCGCGAGGAGATGAACCGCGCCGGCGCCCAGGAACTGCTGATGTCGGGCGTGCAGCCGGCCGAGCTGTGGATGGAATCGGGCCGCTGGGATGCCTACGGGCCGGAGCTGCTGCGCTTCGAAGACCGCCACGAGCGCGGCTTCTGTCTCGGCCCCACCCACGAGGAGATCATCACCGATCTCATTCGCGGCGAATTGCGCAGCTACAAGCAGCTGCCGGCCAACTTCTACCAGATCCAGACCAAATTCCGCGATGAGATCAGGCCGCGCTTCGGCATCATGCGCGCGCGCGAATTCCTCATGAAGGACGCCTACTCCTTCCACCTCGACCAGGACTCGCTCGAGGCAACCTACCAGGACATGTATCGCGCCTACTCGCGCATGTTCGACCGCATCGGTCTCACCTACCGCGCGGTGCTCGCGGACACTGGCAACATCGGCGGCTCGACCTCGCACGAGTTCCATGTGCTGGCCGACTCGGGCGAGGATCTCATCGCCTTCAGCAGCACGGGCGACTACGCCGCCAACGTCGAGATGGTGCCCTGCCCGCCACCGGCGGCGCCGCGACCGCAGCCGGCCGCGGCCCTCGCACGCGTGGCGACGCCCGACCAGCACAGTATCGAGGAGGTTTCGACGTTTCTCGGTGTACGCGCCGCGCAATGTGTGAAGACACTCGTCGTGGCCGGCGCCGACGGTGGCCTGGTCGCGCTCGCGCTCCGCGGCGACCACGAGCTCAACGCGGTCAAGGCCGCCAGGCACCCGCTCGTCGCCGAACCGCTGCGCTTCGCGCGGGGCGAGGAGATCGCTGCCGCGGTCGGCTGCGGGCCGGGATCGTTGGGACCGCTCGAGCTGCCCTTCCCGGTCGTTGTCGATCATGCCGCGGCCGCGCTCGCCGATTTCACCTGCGGCGCCAACACGGCCGGCTTCCACCTCACCGGGGTCAACTGGGGTCGCGACACCGCCGAGCCGGAGAGTGCCGACCTGCGCAATGCCCGTGCCGGCGAACCGAGCCCCGACGGCAATGGCACCCTCGACATCAAGCGCGGTATCGAGGTCGGCCACATCTTCCAGCTCGGCACCAAGTACAGCGAAGCGATGAAGGCACGCGTGCTCGACCAGTTCGGCAGTTCGGTGACCATGCTGATGGGCTGCTACGGCATCGGCGTCTCGCGCATCGTGGCTGCCGCCATCGAACAGAACCACGACGAGCGCGGCATCATCTGGCCCGATGCCATCGCGCCGTTCGAGTGCGCCATCGCACCGATCAACATGCACAAGTCCGAGCGCCTGCGCGAAGCGGCCGAGGCACTCTATGCCGAGCTCGCCGCGGCTGGCGTCGACGTGCTCTTCCACGACGGCCGCGAACGGCCCGGAGTAATGTTCGCCGATCTCGATCTCGTCGGCGTACCGCACCGCTTCGTACTCAGCGATCGCGGTCTCGATGCCGGCACGCTCGAATACAAGTCGCGTACCGCAGAAGCCAGCGAGGAACTGCCGCGCGCGGAGGCCGTCGCCTTCCTGCGCGCGCGCCTGGGGCGCGCCTGAGGCGCGCCGCGTCACCTTCGGCGGCAACCAGCTTCGGGTGCTCAGCGCACCTCGAAGCCGCTTCCGGTATCCGCGTCGCAGACTTCGCTCGTCACCGCGCTGACGCGCGCCCGCGGCGGCCCTTCGGCGAGCCAGGCCGCGAACGCGGCGAGCGCGTCAGCACTGCCGCGCGCGATCGCCTCCACGCTGCCATCGTCGCAGTTCATGACCCAGCCGGTGAGACCCAGCGCGCGCGCCTGCTCGCGCGCTGAAGCGCGGAAGAAGACGCCCTGCACGCGGCCGCTGACGCGGTAACGCCGGCAGGCCATCGGTGCTTCGTTCATGTCTTGCTCCTCCGTTCCCGTGCGCCAGCGGCGGCGACGTCACTGCCTTCGTACAGTCCGGCCAGCGGCAGCGCGAGATGCTCGCGGGAGAACGCGCCGAGGGCTGCCAGCGGTGCGCGCAGCGCGGTATCGGCGACATCGGCATCGAGCGCGTGAATGCCATCGGCCGGGGCAAAGCTCGGTACCAAGGCGAGCAGGTCGCGCAGCGTCAGCTGGTGCAGATCGCGCAGCAGGATCCAATTGAAATCCTCGTCGCGGCAGATCCAGCCGGCTCGGTCGAGCGTCGCGAGGGCGCTGTTGATCGCGTTGAAGCCGAAATCCGGTTCATGCCCGATGAGTCGCTTGTCCGACAGGCCCTGCCCCGACTGCTGCGCTTCCCACAGGCGGAACAGCACGCGGTAGGCGCAGAACATCGGGTCATGGCCGAGCATGCGTGCGTGCCGTCGCCGGCTGACGCGGAAGGTGGTCAGGCTTTGCGTGATCTCGGCGCCGAGCAGCACCACCACCCAGGAGAGATAGATCCAGAGCAGGAAAATCGGCACCGTCGCGAAGGCGCCGTAGATGGCCTGCTGGGCGGGGAAATGGGTGACGTAGAAGGCAAAGCCACGCTTGGCGAACTCGAACAGCACGCTCGCCACCACGCCGCCGGCAAGGGCATGGCGGAAGGGTACCGGGCGGTAGGGGATGAGCTTGAAGAAGAGTACGAAAGCGAGCGTGGTGGCGGCGAGCGGCGACCACGCGATGAGCGTGGTACGCACGCTGTCGACCACGCCGCTGCCGCCGAGCAGGGGCAGCGAAACGACATAGGATGTCGCCACCATGCCGGCCCCGATCAGTACCGGCCCGAGCGTGAGCACCGCCCAGTAGACCAGGAAGCGCATGATGATCGGACGCTGGCGCTTGACACCCCAGATCACGTTGAAGGTCGACTCGATGGTCGACATCATCGCGAGCACCGTGGCGAGCAGGACGATGATGCCGGCGGCGCGCAGGCCGCGCGCCTTGTCGGCGAAATCGAGCAGGTAGCCGCGTACCTGGTCGCCGAGTGCCGGCACGAAGTTCTGGAACACGAAACTCTCGATGGCCTCGCGCCAGGCCTGGAAGGCCGGGAACGCCGACAGCGTGATGAAGACCACCGTGAGCAGCGGCACCAGTGCGAGCAGCGAGGTATACGCGAGCGCGGCGGCGGCACGCAGGCACCGATCCTGCTCGAAGAGTACGGCAACGTAGTGCAGGAAATCGTACGCCTGTAGCGCACGCTCGAAGGCATCGCCGGCGCGGCCGTCAGCGCTCATCGACCTGCGGCAGCAGCGGCCGCGCTACCATAGCGCCCCGTCCGTTGCCCGTCCTGTTGGAGTGCGCAGACCATGAACATCACTATCTACCACAACCCACGCTGTTCCAAGTCGCGCGCAACGCTCGAGCGCATCCGCGCGCGCGGTATCGAGCCGCGTGTCGTCGCCTACCTCGACGATCCGCCCGATCTCGCCACCCTGCGCAGCCTGCTCGTCAAGCTCGACCTGTCCGCGCGCGAGCTCGCGCGCGGCAAAGAGAGTGCCTGGACAGAAGCCGGGCTCGACGATACGAGCGATGACGACGCCATTCTCGCCGCCATGACGCGTCACCCGATACTCATCGAGCGGCCCATCGTGGTGCGTGGCGAGCGTGCCGTGCTCGGCCGGCCGCCCGAGAACGTGGACGCGCTGCTCGATGCCTGAGATCCTCGTGCTCTACTACAGTCGCGGCGGACACACCGCCGCGCTCGCCGACGCCGTGCGCCAGGGCATCGACGCCGAACGCGGCGTCACCGCACGCCTGCGCACGGTGCCGCCGCTCGACGCTCGCACCGATGACGTTCCCACGCAGGGTCCGCCCTACGCGACCAAGGACGACCTGCGCGAGTGCGCCGGCCTCGCGCTCGGGTCGCCGACGCGCTTCGGCAACATGGCCGCGCCGCTCAAGGCGTTCATCGACACCACCTCCGACCTGTGGCTGTCCGGCAGCCTGATCGGCAAACCGGCCGCCGTATTCACCTCCACCAGCAGCCTGCACGGCGGGCAGGAGAGCACCTTGCTCAGCATGATGCTGCCCCTGCTGCATCACGGCATGCTGCTGCTCGGCGTGCCCTACAGCGAGGCGGCGCTGCTCGCCACCACCAGCGGCGGCACACCCTACGGCGCGAGCCACGTCGCCGGCGCCGACAACGAGCTGCCGCTGAGCGAGCATGAACGGCGCATCGCGCGAGCGCTGGGACGGCGGCTCGCGCAGACGGTGATCAGGCTGGGCTGAGAATGGGCTCCGGCGAGCGTTCAGTCGGTGTTCGTGACCGCCCGCGGCAGCGGACACGCGCGTCGCGAACCCACGAACACCGTCTCAGGCCTCCTGTGCGCGCTGCTCGAGCACCGCGCGCACGAACGGCACGGTGAGCGCGCGGCGCTGACGCAGCGACGCCGCGTCGAGTTCCTCGAGCAACGCGACCAGCGCGCCCATGTCGCGCCGCTCGCGACGCAGGATGAACTCGAGCACCGCGGGCGCGAGCTCGAGGCCACGCTCATGGGCGCGCGCGGCCAGTACCGCGGCCTTGGCCGCGTCGTCGAGTTCGCGCAGGTGGAAAACCAGGCTCGCGGCGAGGCGCGAGGCCAGGTCGCGCAGCCCGAGCGGGCATGCCGCCGGCGCACGAGCGCCCGACCACAGCAGGCGGCCACCGACACCGACGAGCGCGTTGTAGAGATGGAACAGGCGCTGCTCCCACGCGGCATCACCGGCACAGGCGTCGAGATCGTCGAGTGCAACGGCGTCGATGGCGTCGAGGCCATCGAGGACCGCCGGTCCCGCTGCGAGGAGTTCGCCGAGCGGCAGGTACATCGTGCGTGCGCCACGCTCCGAGGCCGCGCGCACGGCAGCCTGCAGGAGGTGTGACTTACCACTCGCCGGCGCACCCCACAGGTAGATCACCGCTGGCCCGGCGGCGTGACTCCACTGTTCGAGCGCCGCCAGTACAGCCTGCTGCGGACCGGCATGGTAATCGGCGAAGGAATGCCGGGTGACATTGAACAGGTCCAGCGTGAGCTGGGCGTCGGCCGGTGTCGTCACCACGGCGGGAGGCTTGCAGGGAGTCATCGCGGCACGCTCAGCCGTACAAGGTGCTGGCGAGGTACTCGTCGCGCGAATGACGCAGCAGCACCACGATCACCGCTGCCACCGGCAGGGCCAGCAGCACGCCGAAGAACCCGAACAGCTGGCCGCCGGCCATCACCGCGAAGATCACCGCAACCGGGTGCAGGCCGATGCGGTCGCCGACCAGCAGCGGCGACAACACCATGCCCTCGAGCGCCTGTCCGACACCGAACACCGCGCCCACCAGTGCGAGGTGGATGATGTCGTGGAACTGCAGGAAGGCCGCCACACCGGCAACCACCACGCCAACGATGACGCCAAGGTAAGGCACAAAGCTGACCAGCCCGGCGAGCAGGCCGATGAAGAAAGCGAGGTCGAGCCCGACCAGCCACAAGCCGAGGGTATAGACCAGCGCGAGCGCCGCCATCACGGTGAGCTGGCCGCGCAGGAACTCCGCCAGGACGCTGTCGATCTCGCCGGCGAGCTTGGAAACCGTCGGCTCGATACGCTTCGGCAGCAGGTCACGTACCGCGGCCACGAGGTCGTCCCAGTCGCGCAGCAGGTAGAAGGTCACGACCGGGATCAGTAGCAGGTAGGTGACCCAGCCGAGCAGCAGAGCGCCGGAACGACTGATGTGATCGACCACGCGCCCGGCCAGTGAGCCGACCTGGCGCCAGTGCTCGACGATGGCCTTGCGCACGCCCTCGACATCGAAATCGAACAGCTCGGCGCCGAGCAGGTCGGCGAGCAGCGGCGCGAGCGTCTGCTGCGCCCATTCCAGGAGCTGCGGCACGACGTGCAACAGTGTGACGGCCTGGCGCTGCAGGATCGGCAGCAGCACCAGGATGCCGACGATACCGGCCAGCAGCATGCACAGGAAAACCACCACGACACCGGTGGTGCGACCGAGGCCCGCCGCCTCGAGGCGATCGACGAGCGGGTCGCCGAGGTAGGCGAGCAGTGCGCTGACGAGGAAGGGCGTGAGTACCGGTGCGAGCAGCCAGGTCAGCCAGCCGGCCAGCACCAGGCAGGACAGCACCAGCCATTTCTGCGAATCGGTCAGGGCCGGGGCGTTCATCGCGCGCCGGGCAGCAGCCGATAGCTGTCGGGTAGCGGCAACGCGGTCAGCACATTGCCGAAACCGACTGTCTGCGCGAGACCGGCGCGACCGCCGCGCACGCTCACCTCGAGTTCGAGCCGGTTCGCTTGCGCGCCACGCACGAACAAATCCGCGACTGCATCGAGACGCTCCAGGTAGGTCACGGCGCGGGCGTAATCGTTGCCGTCGGTGATTCCCTCGATGCTGATGGCGAAGGTTTCGGCATGCGCCAGCAGGGCCGGATCGGCGTAGCGACGGGCGAGCGCATCGGCAAGGCGATCGGCGGCTTCTTCGAGCATGAGCGCGGCGATATCGCCTTCCTCGCGCCACTCGATGGCGTCACTGCCAACCTGCACCTGCCAGCGCGATTCCCACAACCCGGGCACCGTCTCGCGCAGGTGCCCGACCAGCACGCCGGTGGTACCGTAACGATTGGCGAGCGCGAGTGCGGTGGTCGCGATCCCGTCCCAGTCCGGTGCCGCTGCCAGGTCGCGCGTTTCCTCGATGTCGACCAGCGGCAACAAGACCGGCACGCCGCGCCGCTCGGCGCGCTCGAGCAGGGCTTCGCCGCGCAGCCCCGCGACCTCACCGCCGAGGACGGTGCGCTGCCCGCCTTCGTCGAGGACGATGAAGGCCACGGTATCGGGACGCTGGCGGCCCCAGCGCGCAATCCCGCGCGAGGCCAGCGCTGCGTCGAGCGCGGGCTCGTCGAATTCCGCCACCAGCAGCAGTTCGCCTTCCGGCGTCGGCTCGTAACCATACTTGAAGAGCAGGCGCGAAGCCTGGCCGAGCACCTCGCCGACGACGTCGCGGCTGCGCACCGCGCGATCGCCGGTCAGCTTCACCAGCACCTCGGCGAGCGCGGCGCGGGCGCCGCGTGCGAGCTCGGCATCGGAGCGGTCGGGCACCGGTACGCGCGCGGCATACAGGCCGCCGACGTCACGCGCCGGCGCGGCGGGCGCGAGCAGGCTCAGGACCAGCCAAAGGGCGAGGAGCGCGGCCAGCCACGCACGCGACAGGGTCGAGGAGATCACGGTATTGCAACGGGCCGTCACTGGAGTGTCGGCACGCTATGCCAATCGTCAAAATCAAGTCAAGGCGGAGCCGCGTGCGGACGGCGTGGCGGCAGCCGCAGCGCCGCGCGCATTCGGTGTACACTGCGCGCCCCGCGGCGCGCCACCGTCCACCGCCCCGCGCCGGGCCCGGAGATCCCGCCATGAGCAAGCGCGAAGAGCAAGGCCTTTCCTACCGTGATGCCGGCGTCGACATCGAGCGCGGCGAGGAGCTCGTGCGGCGGATCAAACCGGGTGCTGCGGCGACCGCGCGTGCTGGTGTGATGGGCGGGCTCGGCGGCTTCGGCGGCCTGTTCGATCTCGCCGCCTGCGGCTACCGTGATCCGTTACTGGTGTCCTCCACCGACGGCGTCGGAACCAAGCTGCTTCTCGCCATTGAGCGCGGCATACACGACACCATCGGCATCGATCTCGTCGCCATGTGTGTCAACGACGTCGTCGTGCAGGGCGCCGAACCCCTGTTCTTCCTCGACTACTTCGCCACCGGCGCGCTCGCGCTCGACACCGCCGAGGCGGTCGTCAACGGCGTCGCCGCCGGCTGCCGCGAAGCCGGCGCGGCGCTGCTCGGCGGCGAGACCGCCGAGATGCCCGGCATGTACCCGGCCGGCCACTACGATCTCGCCGGCTTCTGCGTCGGCGTGGTCGAACGCGCGCGCCTCGTCGACGGCAGCCGTGTCGATGCCGGCGACGTCGTGCTCGGGCTCGCCTCGAGCGGCGTGCACTCGAACGGCTATTCGCTGGTCAGGCGCATCCTTGCCGACGGCGGTGTCAGCCTCGATGACTGCTTCGATGGCAGCACCACGCTCGGCGACGCGCTGCTCGCGCCGACCCGCATCTACGTCAAGCCGCTGCTTGCCGCGCTCGCCACGCACGATGTCCATGCGATGGCCCACGTCACCGGCGGCGGTCTCACCGACAACCTGCCGCGCGTGCTGCCCGAAGGCCTTGCCGCGCACCTCGATCTCGACAGCTGGACGCTGCCGCCGCTGTTCACGTGGCTGCGCGAGGCGGGCGGCGTGGCCGATGCCGAGATGCTGCGCACCTTCAACTGCGGTATCGGCATGGTCCTGGTGGTGCCGGCGGCGGCAGTAGACGGCGTTTCCGCGACGCTCGCCGCCGCCGGCGAAACGGTCCACCGCATCGGCGAGATCACGACCGGCAGCGGCGTCGTTTATCGCGGCGCCCTGTAGCGGGGGCCGCGGCGTCACCGCGACCCTGCGGCGACGACCTCCGGCGATGGCGTGCCCTCACTCGTCGCGCGGCAGGCGCTGCTCGATGGCGGCGAAGAAGCCGCGCAGGATCTGGCTCTCGGAGTGCAGCAGGCCGGCGCGATTGAACAGGCGCTGCAGGCGTCGTTCGAGCAGCTTGGGCCGCGCCGGGTCGTAGTAACCGACCGCGGCCATCACGGCGAGGCAGTGCGCGCGCAGGCCCTCGAGTTCGGCGGCGCTGGCCGGCGGATCGTCGGCGCCGCGCGCGATCGCCGGCTGTGCCGGCCGCGCGGCGCCGGCGAGCGCGACCTCGTAGGCGCAGATCTGTACGGCCTGGGCGAGATTGAGCGAGCGGAATTCCGCACTGGTCGGAATGTGGATGGCGCGCTGACAGCGGTCGAGCTCCTCGTTGGTGAGTCCTGAGCGCTCGCGCCCGAACACGATGGCCACCTCGTCGTCGCTCGCGGCGATGTCGGCGGCCGCCTCGCGCGGGGTCTGCGCCGGCCAGTCGATGTGGCGCGTGCGCGCAGTGGTCCCGTAGACCGTGCGTACGCCGGCGAGGGCAGCGTCGAGCGTCTCGTGCACCCTGGCACGGGCGAGGATATCGTCGGCGCCGGCCGCACGCGCAGTCGCCTCGGCGGCGGGGAAGCGCGCCGGTTGCACCAGGTGCAGCGTCGACAGGCCCATCACCTTCATCGCCCGCGCGGTGGCGCCGATGTTGCCCGGGTGAGTGGTGCCGACGAGCACGATGCGCACGCGTGCGAGTGCCGAGCGCTGCTCACTGTCTGGAATCACTGCTTGCACCCTCCTCGATCGCTGCCCCGCCAGCGGCCGGGGGCGCGGCAGTTTACACGCTCGCGCGGCGTCGGCCCCGCGCACCCTGCTAGAATCGCGCCCAGCCCACAGCCACAGACCCTCTCCATGCATCCCATGCTCAACATCGCCGTGCGCGCCGCACGGCGGGCCGGCACCATCATCTCGCGCGGGCAGAACCGGTTGCATGAGCTCAAGATCGATCGCAAGGGCCACCAGGACTACGTCTCCCAGGTCGACCGCGAAGCCGAGGCGGCGATCATCGACACGCTGCTCGGCGCCTATCCCGGTCACGCCGTGCTCGCCGAGGAATCCGGCGCACGCGGCGAATCCGAGTTCGAGTGGGTGGTCGACCCGCTCGACGGCACCCTGAACTACCTGCACGGCTACCCGCAGTTCGCCGTCTCGATCGCGCTGCGCGTGCGCGGACGCCTCGACCAGGCGGTCATCTACGACCCGGTGCGCGACGAACTGTTCACCGCTTCACGCGGCGCCGGCGCCCAGTTGAACGGCCACCGGATCCGCGTCGGTCGCTGCCAGCACCTCGACAACGCCCTGCTCGCAACCGGTTTCCCGGTGCGCCGTGCCGAACAGCTCAAGGATTACCTGCCCTCCTTCGCGTCACTGCTCTCGCAGTGCGCCGACGTGCGGCGTGCCGGCGCCGCGGCACTCGATCTCGCGCACGTCGCCTGCGGGCGCCTCGACGGCTTCTGGGAATTCGGTCTCAAGCCCTGGGACATCGCCGCCGGCGCGCTCATCGTGCTCGAATCGGGCGGCCTGGTCGGCGACCCCGCGGGCGGAGAGACCCATCTCGACTGCGGCCACGTGGTCGCGTCGAACCCCAAGCTCTACCGCCAGTTGCTCGGCGTGCTCGCCAGCCAGCGCACGCCGATGAAGCGCCCCGCCGCCGGCAGCGACTGAATCACGCACCGGCAGGGACCCACCCATGAGCGCAATCTCGATCGTCCTCCCGGCGCGCAACGAGGCGCGCAACCTCGAACGCTTGTTGCCGGAACTGCTGCGCCACCATCCGGACGCCGAGATTATCGTGGTCGACGACGGCAGCACCGACGACACCGCCGTGGTCTGCGAGCGGCTCGGCGTGCGCTGCGTGCAGCACCCTTACAGCATGGGCAACGGCGCCGCGGTCAAGACCGGCGCGCGCCAGGCGCACCACGACGTGCTGGTATTCCTCGATGCCGACGGCCAACACGACCCCGCCGTCATCACGAGTCTCGTGGCGAAGCTCGACGAAGGCTACGAGATGGCGGTCGGTGCGCGCACCTGGGGCACCCATGCCTCGCCGCAGCGTCTCGCCGCCAACTGGATCTACAACCACCTCGCGAGCTACATGGCCGGGCACCGCATCCTCGATCTCACCTCGGGCTTTCGCGCGGTGCGCGCGCGGCATTTCCGCCGCTTCCTCTATCTCTACCCGAACGGCTTCTCCTACCCGACCACCTGCACGATGGCTTTCTTCCGTTCGGGCCTGCCGGTCGCCTACGTGCCGATCGCCGCGCGTGCGCGCAGCGGCAAGAGCCACATCCGCCTGCTCGAGGACGGCGTGCGCTTCTTCATGATCATCCTCAAGGTCGGCACGCTGTTCTCACCGATGCGCCTGTTCCTGCCGGTCAGCCTGGCGCTGTTCCTGACCGGCGCCGGTTACTATCTCTACACCTATCTCAACTTCCACCGCTTCACCAACATGTCGGCGGTGCTGTTCCTGAGCGCGGTGCTGACCTTCCTCATCGGCATCCTCGCCGAGCTCGTGTCCGCCCTGCACTACAAGGAAGCCGATGCCGAGCGCCGCCTGGTGCGTCGGGATGGCGCGGCGGCGCCGCACGACGACAACGCGGCCGGATAAGGAAGCGTGCCGGCATCACGGCGCCGGGCGTCTGCGGCGCTGAGCGCCATTGTGCGATGCGCATCCGACGCGCATGAACCGCGCTGCTCGAACGTCCCGTGCCAGGCCTCCGGACAGGTTCACCCACGCTTGCGGGTTCCCCTAGCGCGCAGTTTCCGCTTCGTCGATCAACGCGGCGACCGCCGCGACCAGCGCCGCATAGCGCCCCCCGTCGTCGCGCGCACGTGCCCTGTCGAGAGCCTCGCGCGCGGCGCCCAGCTCGCCGAGTTCGACCTGCCACTCGGCGGCGAGCAGGTGGACGAAGGCGTCGCCGCGCTGGTGGCGCTCGGCGCGGCGTAGCCACGCCAGCGCGGCCCCGGGCTCGCCGGCTGCCCAGGCGAAGCGCGCGGCGTAGACGCCGACGGCATAGCGGGTCGCCGGCATCGCCGCGTGGCCTGCCATCGCGGCGAGCATGGCACGCACGGTCGGCGCCGGGATTGCGCAGCGTCCCGCGAGCGTCGCTTCGGCGAGGAACAGCAGGGCCTGGTTGGCATAGGAATCGAGCGTGCGGGCGCGCTCGACGTCGCCGACGAGCGCTGTGAGCTGCAGCGTAGGACGGCCGCTCGCGGCACAGCTGATGCGCTCGCGGGCAGCCGCGAAAGCCGGTTCCGAGCGCCCCTCGACCAGCACCATCGCGCCGGCAGCGTCACCAGCCGCGAGGCGCCATTCGGCGAGGACGACGCGGGCGCGTGTCGAGGCGGGATGCGCGGCCAGGGCGTGGGCATGGAACTGCCCCGGGTCACCCCACACCAACACGCGGGTCGCAGTGAGCAACAACAGCACGGCGCCAGCGGTCGCGGCGACCAGGTGGCGCACGCGACCACGCCCGAGCATCGCCAGGCCGCGTGCGGCGATCAGCGCAATACCGGCGAGCGGCAGGTAGGTGCGATGCTCGAAGGCGAGATCGAGCCCAATGAAGCTCGATTCGAGAGCAAGCCCGACGAGGAACACGGCCAACCCGCAGGCCAGCAGCGGCGTACGGCGGCGCAGCGCGATGGTAACCCCGAGGAGGGCGGCGACGAGGGCCAGCGCGGCAGTGGCCGCAGGATCGCCGGACAGGCTCTCGCTGACGCGGATGTCGTCGTGATAGAAGCCATAGTCCTGCCAGCGCGGCAGCAGGATCCAGCGCAGGTAGAGCAGGATCACGCGTGGCTCGGTGAGCAGGCGTTCGAGCGGCCCGAAGTCGCGCAGCGCGTAGCCGCGCAGCAGGAACGCGGCGTCCTCGCGCAGGAACAACCAAAGCCCGACCAGCGCCGGCAGCACGGTGAGCGCGAGCAGGACGGGCGCGAGCCAGCGCGGACGCGCGGCACCGGCGAACACGGTCAGCTCGAGCGCACCGGCCAAGAACGGCAGCAATGCGCCGCTTTCCTTGCTGAGCGCTGCAAGCGGCGTACACACCAGGAGCCCGGCGAGGATCGCGACGGCGCCGCGACGGCCGTGCTGGTGCGCCACGCGCCCACGTGCGTAGAGCCACAAGCCGAGCACGGTGAACAGTGTCGCCAGCACCGTCATGCGCTGCACGGTGTAGAGCACGGTACTCACCTGCAGCGGATGAATCAGCCACAGCGCGGTGGCGACGAGCGCCAGTTCGCGGCCACGCGCGGCGTCGCGCAGCACCTGCGTGCCGATGGCGACGAACAGCAGGTAGAGCACGAGGCCGGTGAGCAGGTGCAGTGCGACGTTGGTCGCCTTCCACCCGCTCCAGTCGTCGCGGTACACGAGCGCATCGAGCGCGAAGCTCAGCATCGCGACCGGGCGTCCCAGGGTGCCACTGTGACTGTGCAGCGTGTCGGCGTCGAAGAGCATGGCCGGCGGCGTCGCGGCGAGCCGCCCGACCACTTCGGCATCATCGAGCAGCAGCGGCCCACCGAGCCCGGGCCGGTAGACCAGCGCGGTCAACACGGCAACGAGCAGCAGCACCGCGAGACCGTACCACGACTGCCGCGCGACGACGCTCACGATGCCTCCACCAATTTTGCGTCCAACGCCCGCAGGCGGCGCAACTCGGGACGTTGGCTGAACCAGGCGTGCCACGGGAGCGCCGCGCGGATTTCGGCCAGGCGTGCGCGCGCCGCGCCGCGTTCGCCATAGGCGGCGAGCGCCTCGGCCAGGCGCACGCGGTAGTCGAGCGATGCACCGGGCTCGGCAGCGAGCTCGCGCAGCAGGCGAATCCCGGCCTCGCCGTCACCGAGCACGCGCAGGTAGTAGATGGCGAGCCAGGCGATGGTTTCGCGCCGCCAGTAGGGAGCCAGGGGGGTGCCGTCGAGCAGGCCGTCGGCGAGCGCGAACAGTGGCGCCGGTGCCGCCGCGCAACCGAGCGCGACCTGGCAGCGGACGAGCTGGCGGAAGACCTCGGCACGCAGCCGCGGCGGCTGCCCGGCGATGGTCTCGAGCAGCGCCGTCACGCGCGCTTCGTCGCCGCTGCCGACAGCAAGCTGCAGCAAAGTGCCGAGCGCGAGCGCCGGGTACGGCGCCAGCGAGGCGGCACGCTCGAGGGCGGCGATGCCGCGCGCATAGGCGCCCGCATCATTGCTCGCGCGAGCGTGCTCGACGAGCAACCGGCCGAGTTCGTACTGGCTGCGTGCCGAGTGCGCGTGCGCGCGCACCTCGAAGGCCATCATTGCGAGCGGATCGCTCCAGCGCTCGGCGCGCAGTGCCGTCAGGCCGGCACAGGCGACCAGCGCCACCGCTGCGAGTGGCAGCGCAAAGCGCCCAGCAGCCAGGCGTGCGAGCAGCGCACGGACCGCGAGCAAGACGGCCAGGATCGGACCGAAGCTCGCCAGGTAATTGCGATGCTCGTGCATCAGCTCGAGCGGCAGCACGCTCGACTCGAGCGCGTGCCCGGCGAGGAACCAGGCCGCGCCGAAGGCCAGCCAGCGCGGCCGGCCGGTGATCGCGAGCACCGCGAGGGCCGCGACACCGACCAGCGCCGGCAGGGTCGTCGGTGGCGCGAAGAGTCCGCGCGAGAGCTCGACGTCATCATGGAACAGCGCGAACGACGACGGCTGCGGCCACGCCAGCATGCCGAGGTAGTGCCAGAGCACGCGCGCCTCGGTGAGCAGGCGCTCGCCGAGCGTGAAGCCGCGCGACCCGTAGTCGAGGCCGAGCGCTGCGGGCGCGATCAGCGCAGCAGCAACAGCGCCGGCGATGAGCGGCACGGCGACGATCGCCGCCACGCGGGCGGCGCGCTCGATGCCGGCACGGCGAAACGCGTGCAATTCGACCGCCGCCACCATCAGCAGCATCACGACCGCCGTCTCCTTGCTCAGCAGGCCGGCCAGCAGGCAGGCGAGGAATGCCGGCCAGGCCCAGCGCGGCGCCGGCAGACCGGCGAGCTGGCGTCCACGCGCGATGGCGTAGACGAGCAGCCCGAGCAGCATGAAGGTGCTCGCGAGCAGGGTCATGCGCTGCACCACGTAAAGCACCGGCGCGAGATTCAGGGGATGCACCGCCCACAGGGCGGCGGCCAGCCAGGCGAGTGGCGCGACTGCGTCGGCCGCGAGGCCGACGCGCGGCAACAGCCGTCGCGCCAGCAGCAGCAGTAACAGCGCGTTGAACGCGTGCAACGCGAGGTTGATGGACTTGGCGAGGAACGGATCGAGGCCGAGCAGGGTGCGCTCGAGCGCGAAGCTCAGCAGTGCCAGTGGACGCCGCGTGGGACCGGTATGTGTCGAGAAGGCGGCGTCGGCGAGCGCGGTGGCGCCGAAGTCCGGCAGCGCGAGGGTCTCGTTGTCGACGATCACATGGTAATCGTCGAACAGGAAGCCGCCGTCGAGGCCGGGCCAGAAGACGATGGCGACCAGCGCGCAGAGCGTGCCGAAGCCGGCAACCAGGCCGGGGCTACGCGAGGCGGCGGGCGTCATGGTCGAACACGGAAGCGGGAGGCAAATCGGGATAGGGGCGGTCAGCGTGGCCGACCGACCCCTCCCACACCACCCGGCATGCGGGTCCGCACCGGGCGGTTCGAGAAGTTGAGGGTCATGAGAGCCGCGGCACGCCGAGCCGGTCGAAGTAGGCAATGGGCAGGA
>JAVJVZ010000019.1:0-45058 GCA_040220855.1 Gammaproteobacteria bacterium
TCCTGCCCATTGCCTACTTCGACCGGCTCGGCGTGCCGCGGCTCTCATGACCCTCAACTTCTCGAACCGCCCGGTGCGGACCCGCATGCCGGGTGGTGTGGGAGGGGTCGGTCGGCCACGCTGACCGCCCCTATCCCGATTCGTCGGCTCGAGAGATGCGCCGGCTGCCGGTGTGCCGGCGTTGCGCGTTCGCTAGAGCGGCTTGCCCTCGCTCGCCGCCCACAGGTCGCCCATGAGCGTGTTGGACGGGAGCGTTTCGTCCACCAGTTTCTTCGCCGTCTCGATGCCGGCGACCGGCAGGCCGCGTGCGTCGAGCAGACCGATCTGGACGAGCACCGAGGCCTGGTCCCAGTAGATGTGCTCGTGGTAGAGCCTGTCCCCGCGGAAATTGACGATCGCGACAAGCGGAATCTCGACGTAGCGGCCGGTCGGTTCGATACCCGGCAGCATCCACGGGATCTCGCAGGTGTGGGTGAAGCAGAACACCATCTCGTCGACGAGCCGATCGGCGCCGACCGTCCGCGAGACCGGGATGAGCCGCGTGTCCGGCGGGTTCGAATCGACGAAGTGGTACTTGTAGAAGCGCTTGAGATGATCGTGACCGACGCCGCCGGTCATGGTCGGAATGTGGTTCACATAGGGTTCGTCGACCATGGTCGCCATGGTCGCGTCGACGTCCCGCGTGGCGAATTCGTGGGCGGTGTGGGCGTCCCACAACGACGAGAGGTCGTAGATCGGGCCCATGACTTCACGCAGCAGCGCCATCGTGCGCGAATACGCCATCATCGCGGCCGGCTTGTTCCAGCTCTCGCGTGCCGGGTTGGCGAAGGCATGGCCGCAGTCGGGATAGACGAACGTGTGCAGGTGCGGATGCGCGGCACTCGCCGCCACGAGCAGCTCGCGCGCCGCAGCCGGTACCTTGGCATCGGCGTCGCCGACGTGGAAGACCATCGGGCAGGCGACCGCGTCGAGTGCGCCGCGATGGGCGTCGAGCCCGGTGCCGTAGTAGCTCACCGCGCAGTCGACGGCGCCTGCGGCGGCGCTCAGCGTCGCCAGCAGTCCGCCCAGGCAGAAACCGACTGCGGCGACCTTGCCCGTGTGGGCGGGGTGGGCGCGCAGGGCGTGGATGGTCGCGGCGATGTCGGCCACGCCGCGGGTGACATCGAAACGCGCGCGCAATGCCTGCGCGCGCTCGATTTCGGCCGGATCGAGCGCCACGCCCGGCTCGAGGCGCCAGAAGAGGTCGGGCACGATGCAGACGTAGCCTTCCTCGGCCAGCCGCGCGGCAGTGGCACGCATGAAGTCGTTGAGGCCGAAAATCTCCTGCAGCAGCACGATGCCCGGCCCGCTGCCAGCGGGTGGTGTGGTCACCCAGGCCCGCATGCTGCCGTCACCGGTATCGACGTCGATGAAGCTCCCTTCCACGTGCGCTGCTCTCCCGCGGTTTATTCGCGCACAATTCTTGCGGGATACTTGCGCCCCTGCAATACGCACCACGGCGCGCCAGGGGAGGAGACCGGCCATGCGGCGACCGCACAACGCGATGTTCAACGACAACCGTTTCAAGCTCGGACTGTTCTCGCCGAACTGTGCCGGCGGCATGGCGGTGACCACCGTCCCCGAGCGCTGGCGTGCGGGCTGGGAAGACAACCTCGCCCTCGCGCGCATGGCCGACGCCGCCGGCATCGAGTTCCTGCTGCCGATCGCGCGCTGGACGGGCTACGGTGGCGAGACCGATTTCCAGGGCGATTCGCTGGAGACGATCACCTGGGCCGCCGGCCTGCTCGCAGCGACCTCGCGCATCACGGTCTTTGCCACCGCGCACACCGCCTTCACCCACCCGCTGGTCGCCGCCAAGCAGTTCGCCACCATCGATCACATCGGTGCCGGCCGCTTCGGGCTCAACGTGGTCTGTGGGTGGAACCAGCCCGAGTACGAGATGTTCGGTCTCGAGCTGCCGCGCGATCATGCCGCGCGTTACCGCTACGGCCAGCAATGGCTGGACGTCATCCGTACCGCCTGGCAGAGCGACGCGCCGTTCGACTGGGACGACGAGTTCTTCACGCTGCGCCACGCAAGCTGCCGGCCGGGCCCCTACGGCGGGACCTTGCCACCGATCATGAATGCGGGCTCGTCCGACGAAGGCCGCGAGTTCGCCGCGCGCAACTGTGATTTCCTGTTCACGGTGATGGTCGACCCGGACAGCGGTGCGGACACGGTCAGGCGCATGCAGGCGCTTGCGCGCGAGCGCTATGCGCGCGAACTCGGCGTCTTCACCACAACCTACGTGGTGTGCCGGCCGAGCGATCGCGAGGCGCAGGACTACCACCACCACTACGCGATCGAGTGTGCCGATGCGGTTGCCGTCGAGCGCCTCATGACACTGCAGGGCATGCACGCACAGTCGTTCCCGCGCGAGATGATCGAGGCGCTGCGCGTGCAGTTCGCCGGTGGTCATGGCGTCTATCCGCTGGTCGGCTCGCCGGACACCGTCGCCGCCGGCATCGAGCGCATCGCCGCGGCCGGCTTCGCCGGGGCCACCATTGCCTTCGTCAACTACCTCGACGAGTTGCCCTACTTCGTCGCCGAGGTGTTGCCGCGGCTCGAGGCCAAGGGCCTCAGGCTGCCGCCCGGCGATGTCGCGAGCGGGGCCAGCGCGGCCTGAACCGCGTGGGTGTCGGCGTCCGCGAATTCAGGCCTGCGCGCTCGGTCGTGCCTTCACCATCGCATGCCAGCGCTGCGTGGCCTCGTGGGTCGGCGGGACCGGCAGGCCGACCGCCTTGCCAAAGTCGACTGCGCACAATGCCGTGATGTCGGCGGCGCTGAAGCGGTCGCTGCCAACGAACTCGCTCGCGTCGAGACGCTGCTCGAGCTGCTGGTGGAACCAGGCGACGCGCTGGCGGCCGCGTTCGACCAGTGCCGGCAGTGTACTGACGCCGCTGTAGCCGGGCATCGCACGTTCCGCGAAGGGCTCGTGCTGGTTGCGGAAGAATTCCCCGACCGCGGCCATACCATTCATCTCGCAGAAGCGCTCCCAGGCACCGATGCGGGCGGTTTCGAGCGGGTCGCTGCCGAGCAGGTTGGGTTCGGGGTGGAGTGTCTCGAGGTAGCGGAAGATGCACGGCGCCTCGACGATGACGTTGCCATCGTCGAGCGCCAGTGCGGGCAGCGTGCCCCAGGGATTGACCGCGAGGTAGGCCGGCGCGAGATTCTCGGCGGCCATGATGTCGACTTCGCGGCACGGGATGTCGAGACCCTTCTCGGCGATGAAGATGCGCGCGCGGCGCGGATTGGGTGCCATGCGGCAGTCGTAGAGCTCCATCTGGACCCTCCCGGGACGACGTGCTGGTCGGGCACTCATTGTTGGGCCTCCGTGCGCGCCGTGCAATGCGCGGGTCGCGGCATGGCCGCGGCACTACGCGGCACGCGGTGCCGGCGCGACGTGTCCGTGGCGCACGAGGTCGGCCGCGGTCTCGAGCAGGCTCTGGTCGACGTCGCGGAAGGCGAGGTCGAGGTCGCGCATGATCTTGGCGCAGTCGTAGCGCGGCACGCGGCCGAGGTGGGTACGCAGGTAGGAGGCCACGCCACGCGGCTGGGTGAACGCCGCAAGCCGCGCGAGGTGATTGCCGAGCGCCGAGTCGAGCCCGCGTCGCGGCAGGCGCGTGTGCGCGTAACCGCTGGCGCGCAGCAGCGCCACCACTTCGCGCATGCTGCGGTTGCCGGCGACGCACAGGTAGCGGCCATTGGCCGCTGGCGCAGTGAGGGCGCGCACGTGCGCGGCGGCCACGTCGCGCACGTCGACGAAGCCCCAGGTGAGCGCCATGACGGCGGGGTAGGCGCCATTCATGAGGTCGACCAGCAGCTTGTTCGATTCGCTGATCGTGCCCGAGAGCGAAGGGCCGACGACGATGAAGGGATTGATCGCGACCAGGTCCCAACGCGGGCGCTCCTGCTCGACGAAGCGCCAGGCGGCGCGCTCTGCCTCGGCCTTGGAGTAATAGTAGGGATTACGTGTGAGCGAGGAGCGCACGTTCCAGTCGTCCTCGGTCAGCACGTGGCTGGTGTCCGGTTCGTCGGTGACGGCCGCCATCGAGGAGGTCAGCACCACGCGCTGCACGCGCGGTGCGCGTGCGCAGGCACGCAGCATCGCGTGCGTCCCGGCGACGGCCGGCTCGAGCAGGTCGCGGCGCGCATCGGCGACGTCCATGCGGAACGGGCTCGCCATGTGGATGACGTGGTCGACGTCGGCGACATGGGCGTCGAACGCGCTCGGGTCCTCCAGGTCGGCGGCAACGAGACGCAGCCGTTCGGCACCCGGCAGGGCCCGCAGATGAGCCGTCGATTGGCTATCATCGGGTCGCCGTACAGTGCCGGTCACGGTATGGCCAGCCGCGAGCAGGGCGGCGACGGTATGCGCGGCGATGAACCCGCTGGCGCCGGAAATCAGGACGTGCGTCGTCATAAGGGACTCCTTGCAGCATCGTGGTTTGAACGATTTATACGAATATTGATCAAATCGTACAAATTTCTTCGACGCAAGCCCGCATGCCCCGACCCGCTCCCAATCCCGCCCGCCGCGAGCACCTGCTCGCCGTGGCCGAGCGGCTGTTCGCCACGCTCGGCTACCGTGCTACCAGCATGGCGCGTCTGGCCGAGGCGGCGGGATACGCCAAGGGCACGCTGTACGCCTATTTTGCCGATAAGGACGACGTCTTCCGCGCGGTGCGCGAAGCGCTCATCGCGCGCCTGCTGGACGGTGTCGAACGGACCCTGGCCGGTCCGGGCAGCACCGTCGAGCGTGTTACCGTGGCCCTGCGTGACAAGGACCTCGCCATTTTCGACGTCGTCACCGGCGGACCCCACGCCGACGAGCTGCTCGCGGCGCGCGACCGCCTCGCGGGCGCGGAGCGGGAGCTCGCCGACCAGGTGCTGCTCGAACGTATCGCGGCCGCACTCGACGACGGCATCGACCGCGGTCTGCCACCGGCGCAGTTGGCGCGCCTGGTGGTGCGGGCGAGCCGCGGACTGGCCGCCCGCGCCAGCGATCGGGATACCCTCGCGGCCGATATCGAAGCGCTGGTACCTCGCGTGCTGGGGTCGTCGTCGCCCGGCGATTGAAGCGATGGCCCGATCCTGCTGTCATGGCTGCGCGCCAGGCGGGCGCGCGGCCGGGGAGGGCCAGCCATGAGCGGAACACTGTTCACCAACGTGCGAATCTTCGAAGGCACCGGCTCGGCGCTGGAGGCGGCCGAAGTGCTGGTACAGGGCAATCGCATCAGGAGCGTCGCGCGCGACGGACGCAGCCTCGCGCGGCGTAACGGCGTCGAGGTGATTGACGGCGGCGGTGCGACGCTGATGCCGGGACTGGTCAATCCGCATTGCCACTTCACCTACAACAACGCGACCAGCATTGCCGACATCACCGCGCTGCCGGTCGAGGAGCACATGCTGGTGACGATGCGCAATCTCGCGCGCTACCTCGATCACGGTTTCACCGCGGTCATCGGCATGGCCTCGGCCAAGCCGCGACTCGAGCTGGTCGCGCGCAATGCGGTCGATGCCGGCGAGTATCCCGGGCCGCGTATCCGTGCCTGCACGCCGGAGTACACCGTTACCGGTGGCCTCGGCGACGATTCGCGCCTCGATCGCGAGATTCCTTCGATCGGCCTCATCTGCAACGGTGCCGAAGAATTCCGCCGCTCGATTCGCGAGCAGATCCGCGAAGGCGTCGATATCGTCAAGTTCAACAACTCGGGCGACAGCCTCACCATGGGCGGCCTGCCCGGCGACGTCAACCCGATGACCGACGACGAGGTACGCGCGATCTGCGAGACCACCCACAGGCTCGGCCGCCGCGTCGCCGCGCATGCGCACGCCGATTCGGGTGTTCTCCAGTGCATCGAGCACGGTGTCGAATTCATCAACCACGCAACCTTCGCCAGCGAGGCGACCATTGAACGGCTCGCGGCCGTCGCCGACCGGCACTGGGTAACGCCGGCCATCGCGGCGCGTTACAACACCTGCTTCGAAGCAGAGGCCTGGGGCATCACCGCCGCCGTTGCCGAGGCCATCGGCAACAAGCGCGAGTTCGAGGCCGGCTGCGCGGCAATGACCCGCATGCACGCCGCCGGAATCCGCGTACTGCCGTTCGGTGACTACGGCTTCGCCTGGCTGCCCATTGGCCAGGACGCACGTGACCTGCAGCACATGGTCGATTTCTTCGGCATGCAGCCGTGGGAGGCGCTGCGCGCGGCGACCGCGTACGGCGGCGAGGCCTGGGCCGGCGCCAGTGGCGAGTTGCTGGGGCGGGTGAAGCCGGGTTACCTCGCCGACCTTCTCGTGATCGACGGCGATCCGCTGGCCGACTTGCGCCTGTTGCAGGACCGCGCCCGCATCACGGCGGTGATGAAGGACGGCCGCTTCCATCGCCGGCCGCCGCCGGGCGAACCTTTCGTCAGTACACGGCCGCGGCGGCGGCGGGCCGCCGCCTGAACCAGCCGGAACCTGTCATGCTGCAACGTTATTCCATTCTCGATCTCGCGCCCGTCGTCGCCGGCGGCAGCTGCGCCGCGGCTTTCGCCAACAGCGTCGACCTCGCGCGCCACGCAGAACGCTGGGGCTATCATCGCTACTGGCTCGCCGAACATCACAACATGCCCGGTATCGCGAGTTCGGCGACTGCCGTCGTCATCGGCCACGTTGCCGGCCACACGTCGCGTATCCGCGTCGGCGCCGGCGGCATCATGCTGCCCAACCACTCGCCGCTGGTCATCGCCGAACAGTTCGGCACGCTCGCCTCGCTCTACCCGGGGCGTATCGACCTCGGTCTCGGGCGCGCACCGGGCAGCGACATGCTCACCGCGCGTGCGCTGCGCCGCGATTCCAGCTCGCATCCCGATCGCTTCCCGCAGGACGTGCAGGAACTGATGGCCTTGTTCGCCCCGGCCGAGCCGGGGCAGGCGGTGCGCGCGGTACCGGGCGCCGGGCTCGACGTGCCGGTGTGGATCCTCGGCTCCAGCACCTTCGGTGCGCAGCTGGCCGCCTGGCTCGGCTTGCCGTTCGCATTCGCCTCGCACTTCGCACCGCAGGAGCTGATGGCTGCGCTGGATATCTATCGCCGTAGCTTCCGGCCCTCGGAACGGCTCGAGCGGCCTTACGTGATGGTCGCCGCGGGACTCTACGTGGCGACGACAGACGCCGCCGCGACACGCCTGTTCAGCTCGGTGCAGATCCAGTTCACCAACCTGTTCCGCGGCGCGCCCGGCGAGCTGCAGCCGCCGGTCGACGACATGGACGACTACTGGACACCAGCGGAGCGTGCGGGCGTGCAGCGCATGCTCACCTATGCATTCGTCGGTGCACCGGCAACGGTCGAAGCATCACTCGCGCGCTTCGTCGAACTGACCGGCGCGGACGAGGTGATGCTGGCGGCGCAGATCAACGATCACGACGCGCGGCTCGAGAGCTACGCGAACGGAGCAGAGATCTGCCGTCGTCTCGGCGCCCATGCCGCGGCTCCCGTGGTGTCCGCCGGGGGCTGACCGCGTGGGCCGTGCTCAGGCGGCGAGTTCGGGCTGCTGCGCCGGCACTGGCCGGGCCGGCGCGTCGGCATCGAGGTAGAGTGCGCTGAGCTGCCACAGGCGTGCCGCGAGCGTTTCGGGCGTGGCGAACAGCAGCTCTTCCGGTACCTCGCCGCGCATCCGCAGTCGTGCCGGTGCATCGAAACCGTAGCTCGCGACGAGCGGCGTGTAGCCACTGCGCAGCGCTGCCCGGTAATCGCCGATCTCGTCGCCAGCGAGAAGGCTCACGTGGTAGCGCGGGCTTGCCATCGCCGCGACCACTTCGTCCTTACTCGAACCGACCGACAGCGGGATGACGAAGTCGAGGTCACGCTCGGCAACGCCGCTTGTACGCAGTACGTGGCGGATGGTGGCGCCGGGTTCGAGCGTGAAATTGCGGCTGACGATGCCAATGTGCACGGCCGGTGCCGCGATGCAGGCATTGATGTAGGGCACGAATTGCGTGAAGAGGCGTCCACTGGTGCGGTAATGCGCGGTCAGCGCGGTGCGCAGGCGGCGTTTCTTGGGCAAGGCGAAACGCGTCAGGTTACCGAGCATCTCGCGGCCCCCGCCGAAGTACTTGAGAAACTTGCGGCGATTACGGAAGCGCTGTTCGTCGCCGACATCGAGCGCGAAGTCGGCGAAGGTGTCGCGGATGATTGCGTAGGAATCGAGCAGCAGCCCATCGAAGTCGAGCACCACGAGCAGGCGTTTCATGGCATGGCTCCTGCGGCGCTACTTGCGGCCGACGTAGAGGTAGTAGGGCACCTTCAGCAATGGCACGTAGGGCAGGGCGTGGCGGCGGTCGATGCGCGTGATGCGTTCGAACAGGCCATCGAGAAAGGCGCCGTGCGCCGGGTCCAGCCAGACCCCGTCGTGGGCGAACCAGCGGCGCCAGAAGAGTTGTTGCCAGCGTGGCATGTCGCTGTTCGGCGCCCGTGGCAGCGAAAAATCGACCACGCCGACGAGTCCACCCGGACGCAGCATGCGGAAGGCATTGCGCAGCGTCGCGCGCCAGTCGGGCATCATCGTCAGCGCGTAGGACAGCAGCACGCGGTCGACCGTACCACCAGGATTGAAGCGGGCCGCGTCATCCTCGTGCACGTGTACGTTGGGCCATGCGCGGCAGCGTCGCCGTGCCTCGTCGAGCAGCGCGGGACAGAGGTCGACGACGTCGATCCTGCCGAGCCCGGCGCGCAGGCCGGGCGGGATGAAATCGAGATTGCGCGCTGTGCCTGCGCCGAGCTCGACGACGTGCTGACCCGGGGCGAGACACAGGCGCTCGACCAGGTCGGCACGGCCGGCAAGGAGCTTTTCGCGGAAGGCGTCGTAATGCCGCGCTTGTGGCGCGTAGAAGCCCTGCAGGCGTTCGCGGTGATCGTCGCTGCGTGGCTGGCCGCGCAGCAATCGCCATACGACCTGGGCTTCACCGGTGGGGAACAGGTTCATGCAAGTACATCCGCAATGTGGAATCCGGCGTAGGTGTGCACCCGGTCGTGCGGTGCGAGCGCGGCGGCGAGCTCGGGATGGAAGCGCAGGCGTTCGACCGCGCGCGAACGACCGCCATCGACGCGCACCGCGTCGAGGTAGGCGGGCCACGCATGCGCGCTGCGGAAAATGACCCGCGCGCCGTTGCGGGCGCGCGCGAACAGCGCCTGCCATTCCTCGGCCAGCGCGGCCGGCTGCGCCGAACTCATCCAGTCCATGTGGTCGAGCAGCACGAAACGCGAGAGGTCGTGCTCGGCGGCGCGCAGGAATGACGTTACCGAGCAGGTATGCAGGCGGATGCGATCGGCGAGGCCGTCGCGCAGCTTGTGGAAGTTCTCCTCGCGCAGGTATTCCGGACAGCACTCGCGCGTGTAATGGCCGCTGAGGTAAACGCGCCAGAAGTAGTTGACGGCGAGCGGGATGCGGCGGAAAACGTGTTCGATGGCGTCGCGAATGAATGCGGCGACGCCGCCGGCGTGCTGGTTCTCGACCTCGCGGCGCTGCGGCTGTGGTACACCCAGCATGCTCATCGTGAATTGGCGCGAGAGCATCCAGTTGAGATCGCGACGCCACAGCGCCGGCGCGATGCGCGTATCGTAGATCGCGCGTTGCTCGTCGAGTGCGGAGGTGGCGAGCAGCGCATCGATGCCGTCGCGCAGGCGTGGACGGCAGCGCAGGTAGAGATGGAAGGCGCGCGCCACCTTGCCGGACAGCCCGTGGAAGTACAGCCCTTCGAGCGCATTGTCGGCACCGCCGAACACGCGCTGGTGACGGTCCCAGTAGGTCCGTGCGAAGGGGCTGAGCTGTTCGCGCAGCAGACCCGCGTAGAGGATCTCGAAGCGCGGGTGACGACCGTGACCGAAGATGGCGAAGAAGTCGTCGAAGTCGAGCGCGCGGATGGCGGCAAGCTTGAGTTCGAGCAGGGCGATCTGGCGCGGGTTCATGTCCACGGCATGGACCGAGGCCGGCCCGGTGAGGACATAGTCGAGCGCGTTGCAGCCGGCGCTCGCGATTACCATCACGTCGTCACCGGGACCGAGGTCCAGCACCTGGCGATCGATAGCCGGGTCTTCCCAGCACGTGTTGTAGACGAGCGCGCGGGCATAGAAGGCGTCGAACAGGCGGTCGTTGAGCTGGTCGACGTGACGTCGGATGTTCAAGCCGTTCACCCCTGGGGTAGCGCAGGCGCGGGGCGGCGTGGCTGCCTCGCGCTCGCGGCGCATCCTAGGCGTGGGACGTTAACGCGGTGTGACAGTGCGCGAGTACATGCGGGGTGTGGGAAAGCCCGTCGATGCCACGAGCGACCATGCAGACGCGGCCCGAGCGCCCGGTGGTGTGGCGGCACGTCGCCGACCCACGAGCCGGCATGACCGGCGACTCGCCCACAACCGGACGTGGCCCGGTGGACACGCCGCGGTGGGCGGCACGATCCGGGGGGCGTCGCTAGAGTCCGGCGCCTTCGTCGAGTCCGAGCAGGAGATTCAGCGTCTGTACCGCCTGGCCGGAAGCGCCCTTGCCGAGGTTGTCGAGCTGCCCGACCACCACGGCGTGTCCGCGCTCGGCATTGTGCAGCACGTACACGCGCAGCTCGTTGCTGTCGTTCAGCGCTTCCGGATCGAGGCGTGCCAGTGTGGCACCGGCATCGAACGGGGCGACGCTGACGAAGCGCTCGCCAGCGTAATGCGCAGTGTACGCAGCATGCAGATCGGCTGCCGACGGTTGCCCCGGCAGCGCCCACAGGGGCAGCGGTACGTGGACCAGCATACCCTTGTAATAACGGCCGACCGCAGGCAGGAAGATCGGCGCATGCGCTAGCCCGCTCCAGCGCGTGATCTCGGGCACGTGCTTGTGCGCGAGCGTGAGCGCGTAATCGTAGGTAGTGGCAGCGATGGGCTCGGCGTCGCCGCTTCCCTCGAAGGCGCCGATGAGCGCTTTGCCACCGCCCGAGTAGCCCGACACCGCATGGATCGAGATCGGCCACTCGGCCGGCAGCAGGCCGCGCGTGACGAGCGGATGCAGCAGCCCGATCGCGGCGAGGGCATAGCAGCCCGGATTACTGATGCGCGTGCAGGCGGCGAGGCGCGCACGCTGATCGAGCGCGAGTTCCGGAAAGCCATAGACCCAGCCGTCGGCAACGCGGTGGGCGGTAGAGGCATCGATCACGCGCGTGCGCGGATTGCCGATCAGCGCGACCGCTTCGCGCGCGGCCTCGTCGGGCAGGCACAGGATCGCGACGTCGGCAGCATTGAGCAGCTCGCGACGGGCGCCGGCGTCCTTGCGCTGGTCGGGATTGATGGTGAGCAGCTCGATGTCGGCACGCGGGGCGAGCCGCGCGGCGATCTGCAGGCCGGTGGTGCCGGCTTCGCCATCGATGAATACGGTGTGTCTGGGACTCATGCTGGGCAGGCTCCGGGGCGCGCGATCATACGCTCCCTGGGGCACGCCGTCATGCCGCTCACGTGCGCGCCGCCGGTACCGCCTTCCAGAAGCCGGCGCGGTGAACCCGTTTGAGCACGGCGATGGTCGGCTGCAGCTCGTCCGGCTTCATCGTCTCGCGCCCCTCGATTGGCTGCGCAGCGCAAAAGGCACCGAGCGCGCGGCGCAGTGCCGGGTCGCCGTCGCGGCTCATTACCACGTAGAACCGCTCGTCGACCATCGGCTCGAAGTGCAGTTTCATCTGTGCCGCGGCCGCCGCCGAAGCGAAGCCCGCATCCGCATTGCCGCTCGCGACCATCGCGGCGACCGCCGTGTGGGTGTATTCCTCGTCGGCATAACCGGTGATGCTGCCGGGCGCGATGCCGGCATTGCCGAGCAGGCCGTCGAACACCAGGCGCGTGCCGGAGCCGGCCTGGCGGTTGATGAAACGCAGCTTGCCGCGGGCCAGGGCGGCAAGGCTGCGACAGGCGCGTCGCGGCCGCGAGACGAGGCCCAGGGTGCGTGTCTCGAGCAGCCACACGAGGTCGCGCGCGGGGTCGAGCAGGTTGATGAGGTGGGCGCCGACGCTGCGCCCGAGCTCGCCCTGCGGCAGGTGGAAGCCTGCAAGGTCGGCATCGCCACGCCGATAGCGATGCAGTGCACTCTCGCTGCCGAGCAGGTCCAGGGACACCCGGTAGCGCGCGTTCAGGGTGTCGCGCAGGGCCGCCATGCGCGTGCTGTGGCTGGATACGATGCGTACCGGGTGGCGGCGCGGATCGGCGGCTTCACTGAGGCGCGCGCCGGCTTCGACGGCCGCGCCATCCAGTGCCGGTGCGAGTGCGGCAGTGGTGCTGTGGCCGAGTTCGAGCAGGATCTCGCCGAGTTCGGTGAGATGCGCGCCGCGGCCCTGGCGTGCCACCAGCAGCGGTTTGCCGAGGCGCGTTTCCCAGTCTCGCAGCAGGCCCCAGGCATGACGGTAGGACACCCCGGCGGCGCGTGCCGCGTAATTCAGGTGCCCGCCCTGACGCACGCCATGCAACAGCTCGAACACCAGCGGGTCGAGATCGTGGCGTTCGCCGTCGCCGCCGAGCGACCAGCGCAGCGTGAGGCCGACCTGGAGATTCATGGGTGTGCTCTCTCCTCTCGTACAAAGCGGCAGGGCAGAGCATATATCAATCACATTTTGCAGAGAATTGCTGTTTTGGCGTGCTGCGACAACCGGTTGGGCGGGACCGTCGACGCGCTTCGCGGCAGGTCGCGTCTGCTATCATCGACCACCTCCAACGCCGTGCAGGCACGCCCGCGAGCATGTTGCAATCCGTCTCTGGCTCCCCCGACTGGTTGATTGGTATCGACGATACCGACAACCTCGACACCCGCGGCACGGGCTATCGGGCGCGTTGCCTGGTGCGCGCGCTGGAAGCGGATGGCATGGCCGAGGCGCTCGGCGTGACCCGTCACCAGCTGCTGCTCGACGATCGCATTCCCTACACGTCCCACAACAGCAGCGCATGCCTCCAGGTGCGTTCGACGCAGGCGGCGGATTCGCTCTACGCGTTCTGTCGCGACTTCATGGTGGCCGAGGCGGCGCGTGGAGCGGATGTCGGGTTATGCCTGGCCACACCCGCGCAGGCGGCGATGGTGGTGCCCTTCGGGCATGCCGCCAAGCATGAAGTGCTCGACCAGGCACGGGCGCAGGCCTGCGCGCAGGCTGCCGGCATCCGTCTCGGCGGCCTCACCGGCACGCGCGACGGTGTCATCGGCGCGCTCGCCGGAGTCGGCCTGTTCGCCGAAGGCAACGACGGCCGCTATATCTGGAAGCGGCGCCTGCGCGAGATGAGCGACGCGACGGTGAGCGTGGGCGAGATCCTGCGCGCGACCGCCGTAGATGACGTGCGCGAGATGGACGGCGGCAGTCTCGCCGACACGCCAGCGACGCTCGTTGCGCTTGGACCCTGGCCACGCCCGGTGCGGGTGGACGGCCTATCTGTACTCTTCGTGGAGCGAGGACCGGCACATGAGTCTGCCGCATATCACTGCATCGACAAGCAACGCCTCAAGGCCTTCCGCCCCTGAGCATGCGGCGCGCGGCGCGCTGCTGCTCGCTGGCAGCGGTGTGCTGCTGGCCGGTTTCCACCAGGCGTTCGATCTCTCGCTCGGCCTGCCGGGGCATTTCGGCGTGTTCATTCTCGCTGTGCTGGTGCTGGCGCGGGCCAGTTCGCCGCTCGCCTGGGCGGCGGTGATCGCGACCGTCGGCTACCTGGCCGGGAGTGCTGCGCTGGCCGGCGCCGGTGGCCACAAGCTGCTCAACCTGCCGGGTTACCTCGCTTGCGCGGTAGTGCTCGACCTGGCCTGGCGACTGTCGCCGGCGCTGCTGCGGCGGCCGGGCCTCGCCGCGGCCGTCGGCGGCTGTGCGTTCCTGGCGAAACCGCTCGTACTGGCGGCGCTCGCCGGCGTACTCGCGCTCGATGCTGGTGCGCTGCGTCACGGACTGCTCCTGCCGCTGTTCTCGCACGCCGCGTTCGGCGCCGCCGGTGCTGCGATCGGCGCAATCCTGTGGGAGGGCGCACGGCCGCGCTGAATTCGATTCGGTTCAGGGTGCGGGGGTAACCGCCGCCGCGGCAGACGCCGGCCACCAGGCCTGGTTCGCAGGATCGCCCGCGAGCCTGAACGTCGCCAGCCGCTGCTGTATCGCGGGCGACGCGAGCAGCGCGATCAGCTCGTCCACTTCCTCACGTCGCGGCGTGGTGGCGACCGGCCAGGCCAGCAGCGTGGCGAGCAGGCGCGCATCGCCGGTGACGATGGCGGCGAGCCCGGGCGCAGCGCGACGCGAGAACGGGTGATAGCCCCACAGCGTGTAGGCACCGTGCTCGCGTGCGGCGGCGAGCGCGCCGCCGGGGCCCGTCGCCGCCGGCACCAGCACGCAGCGGTCCGTGGCGTCGGCGGCTGGTTGCAGGTCCACGAGTCCGCCGTGCGCGTGATGCACCCAGCAGCCGCCATGCGCCGCCAGCCGCGTGAGCGCGTCGTCGAGGCTGGCTGCGCCGCGCAGGCCGGCAGGATCGTCGGCCGGCCCGATGATGGCACGCGGGTTGGCGAACACCGGTGTGCCGGCGGCGAGCACGCCCCGTACGGCGAGGCGTTGCGCCGGACGCGCATGGGCGTGCGCGATGACGAGATCGTAACTGCCCTCGGCGAGGCGCTGGTCGAGCTCGCGGACGTGGGCGACGTCGAGCGCGAGCGGCGTAACCGTGCCGGCGGCAACGGCTTGTTCGACGAGCCACTCGAGGAAGCCCCCTTGCGCAACGATGGTGACGACCAGTGCGCGCAGCGGCGGTGGCGCCGCCTGGGCGGCCATGCCAGGTAGCAGGGCGAGCGCCAGCGCGAGTGCCGTGGCCCGGCCCGCCCGCCGTTTCGAAGCGGAAGATACTTGCATATTTAACCCCGAGGACGTTGCCGGCTAGACTGCGCAGGCCGCCATCATAGCGGCGTATCGCTACATGACTCGCCTCGCTGCCGCTCCATCATGCCCCGGTTCCCCGCCACCCGATTCGTCGCCCGCGCCGCGTGCCTCGCCGCGCTCGCCGCGGCGGCCCCCGCAGTGCCGGCCGCGCTGGTCGAAATCGATTTCGACGAGGCTGGCATCGGTCCGCTCGACGTCGTCACCGATCAGTACGCGGCACTCGGGGTGAGCTTCGGCAATGCGCCGGCCGTGGTCAAGACGGGCGACATGTTCAATAACGCGTTCGCGAGCGATGGCCAGCTCGTCCACGTCGACACCTTCGACCCGGTACTGCTGATCGATCTCGCCTTCGCGGCCGATGCGTTCAGCTTCGAGTTCCGCCGTCCGTCCGACGCCGGCGCAATCTACCTGCGCCTGCTCGATGACGCCGGCGTGGTGCTCGATGCCGGTCAGATCGGCTGGGACCCACTGGTCACGCCCGGCTGGGCGAGCTTCGACTACGCCGGCTCGCTCGGCAGCTTCACCCGCGTCGAACTGTCGGCACCGCGCAAGTTCGTGTTCGACAACCTGCGCTTCAACCGCGTCGAGCCGCCGCCGGCAGTGGCGGTACCCGTGCCGTTCGCTGCCGAGGCCGCGTTGCTCGTGCTCGCGCCATTCGCCATCGGTGGCGGCGGCGCGCAGTGGCGGGCCGTCATGCGTACACAACGATAACGAGACCACAGGAGACTCCCCATGCACAAGAAGATCCACCAACCCCTCGCCGCGCTCGGCCTCGCCGCCGCGTTCGCCGCACCGCTGCCGGCTTCCGCCGCGTCAGTCGTCCTCTACACCTTCGATGACGGCCTGGGTGGCTTCGTCAACCAGGCGGAGAGCGTCGCTGCCAATCTCGGCGCGAGCGCCTGGAGCGACGCGGACGGTGCTCTCACCGATTTGCGCGGGGTATCCGGCGACGGTCGTGCGGTCGCCGCCACCAGCTTCGACGACGGCAACACCCTCGCCTTCACGCTGAACGTCGCGCCCGGCTTCCGTCTCGCGCTGGATGGCTACAGTTTCGAGGAACAGGGGTCGAGCGGGAATCGCGGTCTTGGACCGACCAGCTGGAGCATGAGCATCAACGGCTTCGGCGTCGCCGCGGGTGACGCTTTCATCGGCAACCCGGGCGACACTGAGAGCGGGGCGCTCGCGCTGGCTGGACTTACCGGTGACGTGCTGGTCGAAATCTTCGCGACCGGGGCGACCGCCAGCGACGCCACCTGGCGCATCGACACCTTCAGTTTCGACGGCGCGGTGAGCGCCGTGCCCGTGCCGCCTGCGCTGCTGCTCGCCGCGCCGGTGCTGCTCGGCCTGGCCGGGCGGCGCCGCCGCGCTGCCTGAGGCCGGCACGCGCGATGAGCGTGCGCCACGCGCCGCGGCCGGCGCCGCGGCGCGTGGCGATCCATTCGCAGCCGCCCGTGCCGCGTCGACGCCGGCGGCGCACCGGGTGGAGTGTATTGCTGTGTCTATGTGGCGCCGGCGCTGCAGGCGCTGCTGATGGGCCCGAAGAGATCGTCGTCTTCGGCACCCGCCAGCCGGCGCCGCTCGCGGTCAGCACCGCGGCCGGAACCCGCTATGGCATCAGTCGCGAGGACATCGTGCGCGCCAACGCGCGCTCGCTCGACGAGGTGCTCGAGCTGCTGCCCGGCGTCAACGTGCGCGTCGGCGGCGACGGTACACCGCGCATCGACATGCGCGGACTGCGCACGCGCCAGGTCCGCATCCTCGTCAACGGCGTGCCCTTGAACGCGGTCGGCGACGGCAACTTCGACCCGACCATCATCCCCACCGAGTACATCGAGGCCGTCGACGTACTGCCGGGTGCCGGCTCCCAGCTCTATGGCGACGGTGCGCTCGCCGGGGCCATCAACGTCGTCACCCGGCGTGGCAGCGGACCACCGCGCGGGGACCTGCAGGCCGAACTCGGCGACCTCGGCGCCGAGCGACTGGCCGGCACCTTCTCCTGGGGTTTCGACGGCGGCGACATCTTCGTCTCGGTCGGGCGCCGTCACCGCAATGCCTGGCGGCTCGCCGACGACTTCGAGGCGGCCGACACCGAGGACGGTGGCAAGCGCTTCAACAGTGATTTCGAACGCAACACGTTGCACGCAGTGGCGAGCTGGCGCCCGCTGACCGACTGGGAATTCGGGCTCACGCTCAACTACTACGAGGGCGAGCGTGGCGTACCGACCAGCGTGTTCGACGATCGTGGCGATATCTTCGCGAGTCGCCCGCGTTACGAGCGCGCCAGCCGCGAGGACGGCTGGTACGTGCAGGCGAGCGCCCTCTACGAGCCGGCCTCGGGTTGGCGCAACCATGGCTGGGCCTACGTCACCAACGACGTCACCGTGACCGATCGCTACGCCGACGCGACGCTGCGTCCAACCACCGACCCGACCATTCGCAACACCTTCAGCGACGAGACGCGCGGACGTGTGATCGGTTTCCAGGACATCCTCTCCTACGAGAGCCGGCGTTACGGCCGCCTCGCGGTCATGTTCGCCGCGCGCCAGGAGCAGCTCGAGAGCGACTGCGTGATCCAGGATCTGCCGATCGCCCGGCAGGTCACCGTCACCGGCAGCACCACCGTGCCGAGCGGTCAGCCGGCCTCGACCTACGTGCTCGACTACACGCTGACCTCGACCAATGTCCACGGCGCCACCGCGGCCGCCGGCGGCAACGCCCCGGTCG
The DNA here is from genome assembly GCA_040220855.1 of Gammaproteobacteria bacterium. Taxonomy (GTDB): domain Bacteria; phylum Pseudomonadota; class Gammaproteobacteria; genus JACKNG01. The sequence goes on from JAVJVZ010000019.1 coordinate 17,647, forward strand.
CACGCCTCACGGCGAGTAACCGCCCCGGCGGCGGCATCGATTTCTCACTGGAGAACCTCGCCGGCAGCAACTTCGGTCCCGATGCCTACCTCAAGTACATCTATCTCAGCCCGAGCCCGGCGTTCGACCTTGCCGGTCTGACGTGGGCACAGGCGCTCGGCAGCGAGGGCGAGATCGGCAATATCAACATCCGGGCCGACGACATCGATGGCTGGCAGTACGCACTGCGCGTCAACTTCCGCCGGCCCGAGGTCGGTGACGCGCTCTATGATGGCGAGACGGCGACGTGGCTGTTCGACCAGGGCGATGTCAACCAGTTCTTCGCCCTGCCGGCATTGAAGAACGCCGGCCTGCCGGACGCCTACAGCGCGATGACGATGCGACGCGTGCCGGCCACCGGCTTCTGGGGCGCCTCCGAGGTGCAGGCGACCGGCGGCGTGCCGGCCGACCAGTTCAACGTCAACATCCAGGCACTCGACGCCGTCGACCCGGGCGCGCTCGTCACCGTGCCGACGTCACGCACGGTGCTGCGCGCCGATCCGCAGGTCGGCGACCTGCTCGTCGACGTGCGGCTGTGCTCGGGGGCGGGTGGTGGTGGCGGACTCGGCAACAACCGCGTCGAACGCGTGCCGAGCCTGCGCTTCGGCCAGCGCCTGCTGACCCAGGAACGCGCCATCGAGGTGGTGTCGACGGCGCTCGAATACGCCTTCGAGCCGACCCCGCGCACCGGCCTCGTGGCGAGCATCGGCTGGCATGCGTTGCTGCGCGACGAACAGGGCGGTGCCGCGCGACCGGGCTACAGCCTTGCCGGGTACTGGGACGCGCGCGCATGGTTGCGCCTGCGTGCGACCTGGGCGCACAAGGTACGCGTGCCGAGCGTCAACCAGCTCTACGATCCCGACCAGGGCAACCCCGACCTCGACTTCGAGCAGGCCGACAGCATCGAGGCCGGCTTCGACCTCAGGCTGACCCCGGCGTCGCGCGTCTCGCTCAGCGTGTTCGACCAGGACGTCGAGGATTTCATCCAGACCGATCTGATCACCGAGCGCTTCGAGAACGTGCAGGAAATCTCCCTGCGCGGCTTCGAGCTGCTCGGCGAGCAGCGCGACTGGCATGGTCTCAGTCTGCGCGCCGGCTACAGTTACCTGTCGACACGCGACAAGACCACCGGTGCCGACCGCAAGCAGCAGCAGTACACGCCGACCCACCGCATGACGCTCGCCGCCGACTACAGCTGGCACGAGCGGGTGTCGGTCCATGTCGGCGCGGAGTACACCGCCGACCAGTATTTCTATTCGCGCACCATTCCGCGCGTGCGCGACGAGCTCGACGACTTCTTCGTGCTCGACGTCAACGTGTCGGTACCGCTGGTGGGGCGCCGGGTCGAGCTGTACGCGGGCGCCGACAACGTGCTCGACGCCGATTACGAGGAGAGCTACGGCATCCCGCAGATGGGACGTTTCGTCTACGCAGGGATCAAGCTGCACCTGCCGTGACCACGGTACGGGTGGGTACCGTCGTCGGCGGCGTGGTGCCGGACCGCGCGACGCGCACGGCGACGGGAGGCCGGGGCGAGGTGAAGAGGAAACGCGCGGCCCGGGTGCCGCCGGCTTCGCGCGGCGGCACCCGGACGCATCAGCGAACGATCGCTCAGGCGGCGGCGGGCTTCATCACCGCCTTGACCTCGAGGAATTCCTCGAAGCCGAACTCGCCCCATTCGCGGCCGTTGCCGGATTGCTTGTAGCCGCCGAACGGTGCGGTGAAGTCGAGACCGGCGCCGTTGACGTGCACGTTGCCGGCGCGCAGTGCCTCGGCAACCTTCTGCACGCGCGCGGTGTCACCACCCGACACGTAGGCCGACAGGCCGTAGACGGTGTCGTTGGCGATGCGCACGGCATCGGCGTCGTCCTGGTAGGGCAGCATGCACAGCACGGGGCCGAAGATCTCTTCGCGTGCGATGGTCATGTCGTTGTTGACGTTGGCGAAGATGGTCGGCTTGACGTAGAAGCCCTTGTCGAGGCCATCCGGACGGCCGGTGCCGCCGCAGACCAGCGTCGCGCCTTCGTCGATGCCCTTCTGGATGAGGGCCTGGATGCGATCGAACTGCACCTTGCTGACGACGGGGCCGATGTTGGAATCCTTCATCTTCGGGTCGCCGACATTGACGCCCTCGCAGGCGGTCTTCGCGATGGCCACGGCCTGGTCGTGCAGCTTGGCTGGCACCAGCATGCGGCTCGGCGCATTACACGACTGCCCGGAGTTCAGCATCATGCCTTGCACGCCGCCGGTCACCGCGCTCTCGAGATCGGCATCCTCGAGGATGATGTTGGCCGACTTGCCGCCGAGCTCCTGCGCCACGCGCTTGACCGTGTCGGCTGCCGACTTGGCGACCTGGATGCCGGCACGGGTCGAACCGGTGAAGGACATCATGTCGATGTCGGGGTGACGCGACATGGCGTCGCCGACGCTGGGGCCATCGCCGTTGACGAGGTTGAACACGCCTTTCGGCACGCCGGCCTTGTCGAGGACCTCGGCGAAGATGGCAGCGTTGAGCGGCGCGACCTCGGACGGCTTGAGCACCATCGTGCAGCCGGCGGCCAATGCCGGGATGACCTTGCACGCGATCTGGTTGATCGGCCAGTTCCACGGCGTGATGAAGCCGCAAACCCCGATCGGCTCGCGACGCAGCGTGATGGTGCCGCGCTCTTCCTCGAACTTGTAGTTCTTGAGCACCTCGATGGTGGTCCCGAGGTGCGCCGGGCCCATCGCGGCCTGGGCCGCCTTGCACAGCCACACCGGTGCGCCCATCTCGGCCGAGATGGTCTCGACCATCTCGTTGTAGCGTTCCTTGTAGGCGGCCTGGATGGCTTCGAGCAGCTCGACGCGCTCGGCGACCGAGGTGCGCGAGAAGCTCTCGAACGCGGCTTTCGCGGCAGCGACCGCCTTGTCGACGTCGGCGGCGTTGCCGAGCATGATCTGGCCGATGACTTCCTCGGTGGCGGGATTGATGACGTCGAGCGGTTTCGGATCGCTCGGATCGACCCACTCGCCGTTGATGTAGAACTTGAGGCAACTCTCCATTATCTCGGGCTCCTTCGATTCTGCTTGCGGAGATGGAACGTTCGCTGCCACGCCATGTACGACGGAACGCCGTGATGGGCGCGCCGGCGACGGCATGGCACATGGCATCCGGAAACGTACGTGCTTGCGGCGGCGGCCCGGTGCGGGCGGCCTGACGGCCGTGCGGAAACGGGCCGTCGCGAAAGTCTTCCCAGCATAACATCGATGCCGCGCACCGGCAGCCCGTCGACAACCCTGTGAGTTATGGGGAAACCGGGCGCGGCGAGGTCATGGCGAGCGCCGCGCCGCGGGCTCAGGCGTCCAGGCGCGGGCGCGTGTGATGCCAGTCGGTAGCCTGCTGGTAGACGTGGCCTGCGCGCAGCAGCGTGGTCTCGCCAAGGTGTGGACCGATCAGCTGGAAACCGAACGGTGCGCCGTCGGCGTTGCAGCCCGCCGGCAACGACAGCGTCGGCGTGCCGGCGATGTCGAACGGCGCGGTGAAGCGGACGAGTTCCGGCCAGTCGGTGGCGCGGCTGCCGAAGGTCGCAAACTCGGTGAGGGTCAGGTTCTGGCGCATCCAGGCTGGGGCGACGAGCAGGTCACAGTCGCCAAACAGGCGCGTGACGCGTCCGCGGAAGTGCTGGCGGAGGTCGTGGGCACGCGCGTAGTCGCGCCCGCTCGTGGCGTTGCCGTTGTCGAGCAACTCGCGCAGCTCCGGCCCGTAGAGGTCGGCCTGCGCGGGATAGGTTTCGCCGTGTGCCGCGGCGGCCTCCGCCGTACACAGCGGGAACCAGGCGTCGATCACCTCGGCGGTGTCGGGGAAGTTCACCTCGACGACGGTCGCGCCGGCTGCGCGCATGACCTCGAGCGCTTGTTCTAGCGCGGTACGAATCGCGGTGTCGACGTCGCGCGTGGCGTAAGCGGCGTCGAAGCCGACGCGCAGGCCGGCGAGGTCGCCTGCCAGCGCGCTCGGGTAGTCCGGCACCGGCGCGGCCAGCGCGGTCGGGTCGGCGTCGTCGTAGCCCGCGATGACCGCGAGTAGCGCCGCGCAGTCGGCGGCACTGCGCGCGATTGGGCCGACGTGGTCGAGCGACCACGCGAGCGGGAACACGCCGGCGCGACTGACCCGGCCCCAGGTCGGCTTGAGCCCGGTGACACCGTTGGCGAAGGACGGAAAGCGGATCGAGCCGCCGGTGTCCGAGCCGAGCGTACCGTAGGCGAGTCCGGCGGCGGCGGCGACGCCCGAGCCACTCGACGAAGCGCCGCTCCAGTAGTCGCCGTTGTGCGGATTGCGCGGTGGCGTCACCTGCGGGTGATGATGCGCGACCGCACCTTCGGTGAGCTGCAGCTTGCCGATCAGCACGGCCCCGGCTGCGCGCAGACGCGCGACGACGGTGGCGTCGCGTGTCGCCGGCGCCGCGTTTGCCCGCACCGTCGGCATGCCGGCGAGCGTGCGCGTGCCGCTCGCGTCGCAGAGATCCTTGACCGCCACCGGCACCCCGTGCAGGGGACCGAGCGCCTGGCCGCGCGCGAGCGCGGAGTCGGCCGCCTTCGCTTCGCGCTCGGCGCTGTCGGCGAGCACCGCGACGTAGGCGCCGAGCGTGGCATCGTGGTGCGCGATGCGGGCGAGCAGGTTGCGCGTCACCTCGAGCGCCGAGATCTCGCGCCGGCCGATCGCCTGCGCCAGTGCGGTGAGTTCCATGAAAGCCAGGTCGTCCGCCGTCATTGCCGTCTCCCGGTGCTGCGTGGTTGCGCGATTGTACGTCACCCGTCGCAGCGCGAACGGCTACAATCGCGAGAACCGGTCTCAAGATTATTCGTGGCCACGAATAATCTTGAGACCGGTTCTCGCGATTGTAGCCGTTCGCGCTGCGACGGGTGACGTACAATCGCGCAACCACGCAGCACCGGGAGACGGCAATGACGGCGGACGACCTGGCTTTCATGGAACTCACCGCACTGGCGCAGGCGATCGGCCGGCGCGAGATCTCGGCGCTCGAGGTGACGCGCAACCTGCTCGCCCGCATCGCGCACCACGATGCCACGCTCGGCGCCTACGTCGCGGTGCTCGCCGACAGCGCCGAGCGCGAAGCGAAGGCGGCCGACTCCGCGCTCGCGCGCGGCCAGGCGCTCGGTCCCCTGCACGGGGTGCCGGTGGCGGTCAAGGATCTCTGCGACGCGAGCGGCACGCGCACGCTCGCCGGCATGCCGACGGTGCGGGCAAACGCGGCGCCGGCGACACGCGACGCCACCGTCGTCGCGCGTCTGCGCGCAGCCGGGGCCGTGCTGATCGGCAAGCTGCAGCTCACCGAAGGTGCGGTCGCGCATCATCACCCGCAGGTGACGCCACCGCGCAATCCGCACAACGGCGACTACTGGAGCGGCGCTTCGTCGAGTGGCTCGGGCGTCGCCGCCGCCGCCGGACTCGCCTACGGTACGCTCGGCTCGGACACCGGCGGCTCGATCCGCTTTCCGTCCTTCGCCAACGGTGTCACCGGGCTCAAGCCGACCTGGGGCCGGGTCAGTCGCGCCGGCGTGTTCCCGCTCGCGTGGTCGCTCGACCACGTCGGCCCAATCGCGCGCAGTGCCGCCGACTGCGCGGCGCTACTCGCGGTCATCGCGGGCTACGACGACGCCGACCCGACCGCGCTGGCCGCGCCGGTGCCGGACTACCCGAGCGCGCTGGCAGGCGACCTCGCCGGCCTGCGCGTCGGCTTCGACGCCGCTTACGCCACGCGCGACGTCGACACCGCGATTCGTACCGCGCTAGAACAAGCGCTCGAGGTCATGCGCGCAGCCGGCGCGACCGTCGTCGAGGTGAACTTCCCCGACACCGCCGAGGTGATCGACGCCTGGTTCCCGCTGTGTACGGCGGAGGCCGCCGCGGCACACGGCGAAACCTATCCCGCGCAGGCCGACCTCTACGGGCCGGAGCTGCGCGAGTTGCTCGACAACGGCAACGCCACGAGCGGGCGCGACTACGCGCGTGCCCACGACCTCCGCCAGCACTTCCGCGGACGCGTCACGCGCCTGTTTGGCGACTGTGACCTGCTCGTCGCCCCAGCCTGGATGCGCCAGAACCTGACCCTCACCGAGTTTGCGACCTTCGGCAGCCGCGCCACCGACTGGCCGGAACTCGTCCGCTTCACCGCGCCGTTCGACATCGCCGGCACGCCGACGCTGTCGTTGCCGGCGGGCTGCAACGCCGACGGCGCACCGTTCGGTTTCCAGCTGATCGGTCCACACCTTGGCGAGACCACGCTGCTGCGCGCAGGCCACGTCTACCAGCAGGCTACCGACTGGCATCACACGCGCCCGCGCCTGGACGCCTGAGCCCGCGGCGCGGCGCTCGCCATGACCTCGCCGCGCCCGGTTTCCCCATAACTCACAGGGTTGTCGACGGGCTGCCGGTGCGCGGCATCGATGTTATGCTGGGAAGACTTTCGCGACGGCCCGTTTCCGCACGGCCGTCAGGCCGCCCGCACCGGGCCGCCGCCGCAAGCACGTACGTTTCCGGATGCCATGTGCCATGCCGTCGCCGGCGCGCCCATCACGGCGTTCCGTCGTACATGGCGTGGCAGCGAACGTTCCATCTCCGCAAGCAGAATCGAAGGAGCCCGAGATAATGGAGAGTTGCCTCAAGTTCTACATCAACGGCGAGTGGGTCGATCCGAGCGATCCGAAACCGCTCGACGTCATCAATCCCGCCACCGAGGAAGTCATCGGCCAGATCATGCTCGGCAACGCCGCCGACGTCGACAAGGCGGTCGCTGCCGCGAAAGCCGCGTTCGAGAGCTTCTCGCGCACCTCGGTCGCCGAGCGCGTCGAGCTGCTCGAAGCCATCCAGGCCGCCTACAAGGAACGCTACAACGAGATGGTCGAGACCATCTCGGCCGAGATGGGCGCACCGGTGTGGCTGTGCAAGGCGGCCCAGGCCGCGATGGGCCCGGCGCACCTCGGGACCACCATCGAGGTGCTCAAGAACTACAAGTTCGAGGAAGAGCGCGGCACCATCACGCTGCGTCGCGAGCCGATCGGGGTTTGCGGCTTCATCACGCCGTGGAACTGGCCGATCAACCAGATCGCGTGCAAGGTCATCCCGGCATTGGCCGCCGGCTGCACGATGGTGCTCAAGCCGTCCGAGGTCGCGCCGCTCAACGCTGCCATCTTCGCCGAGGTCCTCGACAAGGCCGGCGTGCCGAAAGGCGTGTTCAACCTCGTCAACGGCGATGGCCCCAGCGTCGGCGACGCCATGTCGCGTCACCCCGACATCGACATGATGTCCTTCACCGGTTCGACCCGTGCCGGCATCCAGGTCGCCAAGTCGGCAGCCGACACGGTCAAGCGCGTGGCGCAGGAGCTCGGCGGCAAGTCGGCCAACATCATCCTCGAGGATGCCGATCTCGAGAGCGCGGTGACCGGCGGCGTGCAAGGCATGATGCTGAACTCCGGGCAGTCGTGTAATGCGCCGAGCCGCATGCTGGTGCCAGCCAAGCTGCACGACCAGGCCGTGGCCATCGCGAAGACCGCCTGCGAGGGCGTCAATGTCGGCGACCCGAAGATGAAGGATTCCAACATCGGCCCCGTCGTCAGCAAGGTGCAGTTCGATCGCATCCAGGCCCTCATCCAGAAGGGCATCGACGAAGGCGCGACGCTGGTCTGCGGCGGCACCGGCCGTCCGGATGGCCTCGACAAGGGCTTCTACGTCAAGCCGACCATCTTCGCCAACGTCAACAACGACATGACCATCGCACGCGAAGAGATCTTCGGCCCCGTGCTGTGCATGCTGCCCTACCAGGACGACGCCGATGCCGTGCGCATCGCCAACGACACCGTCTACGGCCTGTCGGCCTACGTGTCGGGTGGTGACACCGCGCGCGTGCAGAAGGTTGCCGAGGCACTGCGCGCCGGCAACGTGCACGTCAACGGCGCCGGTCTCGACTTCACCGCACCGTTCGGCGGCTACAAGCAATCCGGCAACGGCCGCGAATGGGGCGAGTTCGGCTTCGAGGAATTCCTCGAGGTCAAGGCGGTGATGAAGCCCGCCGCCGCCTGAGCGATCGTTCGCTGATGCGTCCGGGTGCCGCCGCGCGAAGCCGGCGGCACCCGGGCCGCGCGTTTCCTCTTCACCTCGCCCCGGCCTCCCGTCGCCGTGCGCGTCGCGCGGTCCGGCACCACGCCGCCGACGACGGTACCCACCCGTACCGTGGTCACGGCAGGTGCAGCTTGATCCCTGCGTAGACGAAACGTCCCATCTGCGGGATGCCGTAGCTCTCCTCGTAATCGGCGTCGAGCACGTTGTCGGCGCCCGCGTACAGCTCGACCCGGCGCCCCACCAGCGGTACCGACACGTTGACGTCGAGCACGAAGAAGTCGTCGAGCTCGTCGCGCACGCGCGGAATGGTGCGCGAATAGAAATACTGGTCGGCGGTGTACTCCGCGCCGACATGGACCGACACCCGCTCGTGCCAGCTGTAGTCGGCGGCGAGCGTCATGCGGTGGGTCGGCGTGTACTGCTGCTGCTTGCGGTCGGCACCGGTGGTCTTGTCGCGTGTCGACAGGTAACTGTAGCCGGCGCGCAGACTGAGACCATGCCAGTCGCGCTGCTCGCCGAGCAGCTCGAAGCCGCGCAGGGAGATTTCCTGCACGTTCTCGAAGCGCTCGGTGATCAGATCGGTCTGGATGAAATCCTCGACGTCCTGGTCGAACACGCTGAGCGAGACGCGCGACGCCGGGGTCAGCCTGAGGTCGAAGCCGGCCTCGATGCTGTCGGCCTGCTCGAAGTCGAGGTCGGGGTTGCCCTGGTCGGGATCGTAGAGCTGGTTGACGCTCGGCACGCGTACCTTGTGCGCCCAGGTCGCACGCAGGCGCAACCATGCGCGCGCGTCCCAGTACCCGGCAAGGCTGTAGCCCGGTCGCGCGGCACCGCCCTGTTCGTCGCGCAGCAACGCATGCCAGCCGATGCTCGCCACGAGGCCGGTGCGCGGGGTCGGCTCGAAGGCGTATTCGAGCGCCGTCGACACCACCTCGATGGCGCGTTCCTGGGTCAGCAGGCGCTGGCCGAAGCGCAGGCTCGGCACGCGTTCGACGCGGTTGTTGCCGAGTCCGCCACCACCACCCGCCCCCGAGCACAGCCGCACGTCGACGAGCAGGTCGCCGACCTGCGGATCGGCGCGCAGCACCGTGCGTGACGTCGGCACGGTGACGAGCGCGCCCGGGTCGACGGCGTCGAGTGCCTGGATGTTGACGTTGAACTGGTCGGCCGGCACGCCGCCGGTCGCCTGCACCTCGGAGGCGCCCCAGAAGCCGGTGGCCGGCACGCGTCGCATCGTCATCGCGCTGTAGGCGTCCGGCAGGCCGGCGTTCTTCAATGCCGGCAGGGCGAAGAACTGGTTGACATCGCCCTGGTCGAACAGCCACGTCGCCGTCTCGCCATCATAGAGCGCGTCACCGACCTCGGGCCGGCGGAAGTTGACGCGCAGTGCGTACTGCCAGCCATCGATGTCGTCGGCCCGGATGTTGATATTGCCGATCTCGCCCTCGCTGCCGAGCGCCTGTGCCCACGTCAGACCGGCAAGGTCGAACGCCGGGCTCGGGCTGAGATAGATGTACTTGAGGTAGGCATCGGGACCGAAGTTGCTGCCGGCGAGGTTCTCCAGTGAGAAATCGATGCCGCCGCCGGGGCGGTTACTCGCCGTGAGGCGTGCGACCGGGGCGTTGCCGCCGGCGGCCGCGGTGGCGCCGTGGACATTGGTCGAGGTCAGCGTGTAGTCGAGCACGTAGGTCGAGGCCGGCTGACCGCTCGGCACGGTGGTGCTGCCGGTGACGGTGACCTGCCGGGCGATCGGCAGATCCTGGATCACGCAGTCGCTCTCGAGCTGCTCCTGGCGCGCGGCGAACATGACCGCGAGGCGGCCGTAACGCCGGCTCTCGTAGGAGAGGATGTCCTGGAAACCGATCACACGTCCGCGCGTCTCGTCGCTGAAGGTGTTGCGAATGGTCGGGTCGGTGGTTGGACGCAGCGTCGCGTCGGCGTAGCGATCGGTCACGGTGACGTCGTTGGTGACGTAGGCCCAGCCATGGTTGCGCCAACCCGAGGCCGGCTCGTAGAGGGCGCTCGCCTGCACGTACCAGCCGTCCTCGCGGCTGGCGCGCTCGTAACGCGGGCGACTCGCGAAGATATCGCCACGATCGTCGAACACGCTGGTCGGTACGCCACGCTCGCCCTCGTAGTAGTTGAGCGTGAGCCCGAATTCCCAGTCGGTCAGCGGGCGCCAGCTCGCCACTGCGTGCAACGTGTTGCGTTCGAAATCACTGTTGAAGCGCTTGCCACCGTCCTCGGTGTCGGCCGCCTCGAAGTCGTCGGCGAGCCGCCAGGCATTGCGGTGACGGCGCCCGACCGAGACGAAGATGTCGCCGCCGTCGAAACCCCAGGAGAAGGTGCCGGCCAGTCGCTCGGCGCCGAGGTCGCCGAGTTCGGCCTGCAGGTCCCCGCGCGGTGGTCCGCTGCCACGCCGGGTGACGACGTTGATGGCCCCGGCGAGCGCACCGTCGCCATAGAGCTGGGAGCCGGCACCCGGCAGTACGTCGACGGCCTCGATGTACTCGGTGGGGATGATGGTCGGGTCGAAGTTGCCGTCGCCGACCGCGTTCAAGGGCACGCCGTTGACGAGGATGCGGACCTGGCGCGTGCGCAGTCCGCGCATGTCGATGCGCGGTGTACCGTCGCCGCCGACGCGCACGTTGACGCCGGGCAGCAGCTCGAGCACCTCGTCGAGCGAGCGCGCGTTGGCGCGCACGATGTCCTCGCGACTGATGCCATAGCGGGTTCCGGCCGCGGTGCTGACCGCGAGCGGCGCCGGCTGGCGGGTGCCGAAGACGACGATCTCTTCGGGCCCATCAGCAGCGCCTGCAGCGCCGGCGCCACATAGACACAGCAATACACTCCACCCGGTGCGCCGCCGGCGTCGACGCGGCACGGGCGGCTGCGAATGGATCGCCACGCGCCGCGGCGCCGGCCGCGGCGCGTGGCGCACGCTCATCGCGCGTGCCGGCCTCAGGCAGCGCGGCGGCGCCGCCCGGCCAGGCCGAGCAGCACCGGCGCGGCGAGCAGCAGCGCAGGCGGCACGGGCACGGCGCTCACCGCGCCGTCGAAACTGAAGGTGTCGATGCGCCAGGTGGCGTCGCTGGCGGTCGCCCCGGTCGCGAAGATTTCGACCAGCACGTCACCGGTAAGTCCAGCCAGCGCGAGCGCCCCGCTCTCAGTGTCGCCCGGGTTGCCGATGAAAGCGTCACCCGCGGCGACGCCGAAGCCGTTGATGCTCATGCTCCAGCTGGTCGGTCCAAGACCGCGATTCCCGCTCGACCCCTGTTCCTCGAAACTGTAGCCATCCAGCGCGAGACGGAAGCCGGGCGCGACGTTCAGCGTGAAGGCGAGGGTGTTGCCGTCGTCGAAGCTGGTGGCGGCGACCGCACGACCGTCGCCGGATACCCCGCGCAAATCGGTGAGAGCACCGTCCGCGTCGCTCCAGGCGCTCGCGCCGAGATTGGCAGCGACGCTCTCCGCCTGGTTGACGAAGCCACCCAGGCCGTCATCGAAGGTGTAGAGGACGACTGACGCGGCGGAAGCCGGCAGCGGTGCGGCGAACGCGGCGGCGAGGCCGAGCGCGGCGAGGGGTTGGTGGATCTTCTTGTGCATGGGGAGTCTCCTGTGGTCTCGTTATCGTTGTGTACGCATGACGGCCCGCCACTGCGCGCCGCCGCCACCGATGGCGAATGGCGCGAGCACGAGCAACGCGGCCTCGGCAGCGAACGGCACGGGTACCGCCACTGCCGGCGGCGGCTCGACGCGGTTGAAGCGCAGGTTGTCGAACACGAACTTGCGCGGTGCCGACAGTTCGACGCGGGTGAAGCTGCCGAGCGAGCCGGCGTAGTCGAAGCTCGCCCAGCCGGGCGTGACCAGTGGGTCCCAGCCGATCTGACCGGCATCGAGCACCACGCCGGCGTCATCGAGCAGGCGCAGGTAGATTGCGCCGGCGTCGGACGGACGGCGGAACTCGAAGCTGAACGCATCGGCCGCGAAGGCGAGATCGATCAGCAGTACCGGGTCGAAGGTGTCGACGTGGACGAGCTGGCCATCGCTCGCGAACGCGTTATTGAACATGTCGCCCGTCTTGACCACGGCCGGCGCATTGCCGAAGCTCACCCCGAGTGCCGCGTACTGATCGGTGACGACGTCGAGCGGACCGATGCCAGCCTCGTCGAAATCGATTTCGACCAGCGCGGCCGGCACTGCGGGGGCCGCCGCGGCGAGCGCGGCGAGGCACGCGGCGCGGGCGACGAATCGGGTGGCGGGGAACCGGGGCATGATGGAGCGGCAGCGAGGCGAGTCATGTAGCGATACGCCGCTATGATGGCGGCCTGCGCAGTCTAGCCGGCAACGTCCTCGGGGTTAAATATGCAAGTATCTTCCGCTTCGAAACGGCGGGCGGGCCGGGCCACGGCACTCGCGCTGGCGCTCGCCCTGCTACCTGGCATGGCCGCCCAGGCGGCGCCACCGCCGCTGCGCGCACTGGTCGTCACCATCGTTGCGCAAGGGGGCTTCCTCGAGTGGCTCGTCGAACAAGCCGTTGCCGCCGGCACGGTTACGCCGCTCGCGCTCGACGTCGCCCACGTCCGCGAGCTCGACCAGCGCCTCGCCGAGGGCAGTTACGATCTCGTCATCGCGCACGCCCATGCGCGTCCGGCGCAACGCCTCGCCGTACGGGGCGTGCTCGCCGCCGGCACACCGGTGTTCGCCAACCCGCGTGCCATCATCGGGCCGGCCGACGATCCTGCCGGCCTGCGCGGCGCAGCCAGCCTCGACGACGCGCTCACGCGGCTGGCGGCGCATGGCGGCTGCTGGGTGCATCACGCGCACGGCGGACTCGTGGACCTGCAACCAGCCGCCGACGCCACGGACCGCTGCGTGCTGGTGCCGGCGGCGACGGGCCCCGGCGGCGCGCTCGCCGCCGCACGCGAGCACGGTGCCTACACGCTGTGGGGCTATCACCCGTTCTCGCGTCGCGCTGCGCCCGGGCTCGCCGCCATCGTCACCGGCGATGCGCGCCTGCTCGCCACGCTGCTGGCCTGGCCGGTCGCCACCACGCCGCGACGTGAGGAAGTGGACGAGCTGATCGCGCTGCTCGCGTCGCCCGCGATACAGCAGCGGCTGGCGACGTTCAGGCTCGCGGGCGATCCTGCGAACCAGGCCTGGTGGCCGGCGTCTGCCGCGGCGGCGGTTACCCCCGCACCCTGAACCGAATCGAATTCAGCGCGGCCGTGCGCCCTCCCACAGGATTGCGCCGATCGCAGCACCGGCGGCGCCGAACGCGGCGTGCGAGAACAGCGGCAGGAGCAGTCCGTGACGCAGCGCACCAGCATCGAGCGCGAGTACGCCGGCGAGCGCCGCCAGTACGAGCGGTTTCGCCAGGAACGCACAGCCGCCGACGGCCGCGGCGAGGCCCGGCCGCCGCAGCAGCGCCGGCGACAGTCGCCAGGCCAGGTCGAGCACTACCGCGCAAGCGAGGTAACCCGGCAGGTTGAGCAGCTTGTGGCCACCGGCGCCGGCCAGCGCAGCACTCCCGGCCAGGTAGCCGACGGTCGCGATCACCGCCGCCCAGGCGAGCGGCGAACTGGCCCGCGCCAGCACCAGCACAGCGAGAATGAACACGCCGAAATGCCCCGGCAGGCCGAGCGAGAGATCGAACGCCTGGTGGAAACCGGCCAGCAGCACACCGCTGCCAGCGAGCAGCAGCGCGCCGCGCGCCGCATGCTCAGGGGCGGAAGGCCTTGAGGCGTTGCTTGTCGATGCAGTGATATGCGGCAGACTCATGTGCCGGTCCTCGCTCCACGAAGAGTACAGATAGGCCGTCCACCCGCACCGGGCGTGGCCAGGGTCCAAGCGCAACGAGCGTCGCTGGCGTGTCGGCGAGACTGCCGCCGTCCATCTCGCGCACGTCATCTACGGCGGTCGCGCGCAGGATCTCGCCCACGCTCACCGTCGCGTCGCTCATCTCGCGCAGGCGCCGCTTCCAGATATAGCGGCCGTCGTTGCCTTCGGCGAACAGGCCGACTCCGGCGAGCGCGCCGATGACACCGTCGCGCGTGCCGGTGAGGCCGCCGAGACGGATGCCGGCAGCCTGCGCGCAGGCCTGCGCCCGTGCCTGGTCGAGCACTTCATGCTTGGCGGCATGCCCGAAGGGCACCACCATCGCCGCCTGCGCGGGTGTGGCCAGGCATAACCCGACATCCGCTCCACGCGCCGCCTCGGCCACCATGAAGTCGCGACAGAACGCGTAGAGCGAATCCGCCGCCTGCGTCGAACGCACCTGGAGGCATGCGCTGCTGTTGTGGGACGTGTAGGGAATGCGATCGTCGAGCAGCAGCTGGTGACGGGTCACGCCGAGCGCCTCGGCCATGCCATCCGCTTCCAGCGCGCGCACCAGGCAACGCGCCCGATAGCCCGTGCCGCGGGTGTCGAGGTTGTCGGTATCGTCGATACCAATCAACCAGTCGGGGGAGCCAGAGACGGATTGCAACATGCTCGCGGGCGTGCCTGCACGGCGTTGGAGGTGGTCGATGATAGCAGACGCGACCTGCCGCGAAGCGCGTCGACGGTCCCGCCCAACCGGTTGTCGCAGCACGCCAAAACAGCAATTCTCTGCAAAATGTGATTGATATATGCTCTGCCCTGCCGCTTTGTACGAGAGGAGAGAGCACACCCATGAATCTCCAGGTCGGCCTCACGCTGCGCTGGTCGCTCGGCGGCGACGGCGAACGCCACGATCTCGACCCGCTGGTGTTCGAGCTGTTGCATGGCGTGCGTCAGGGCGGGCACCTGAATTACGCGGCACGCGCCGCCGGGGTGTCCTACCGTCATGCCTGGGGCCTGCTGCGAGACTGGGAAACGCGCCTCGGCAAACCGCTGCTGGTGGCACGCCAGGGCCGCGGCGCGCATCTCACCGAACTCGGCGAGATCCTGCTCGAACTCGGCCACAGCACCACTGCCGCACTCGCACCGGCACTGGATGGCGCGGCCGTCGAAGCCGGCGCGCGCCTCAGTGAAGCCGCCGATCCGCGCCGCCACCCGGTACGCATCGTATCCAGCCACAGCACGCGCATGGCGGCCCTGCGCGACACCCTGAACGCGCGCTACCGGGTGTCCCTGGACCTGCTCGGCAGCGAGAGTGCACTGCATCGCTATCGGCGTGGCGATGCCGACCTTGCAGGCTTCCACCTGCCGCAGGGCGAGCTCGGGCGCAGCGTCGGCGCCCACCTCATCAACCTGCTCGACCCCGCGCGCGACCTCGTGTGGCTGCTCGAGACACGCACCCTGGGCCTCGTCTCGCGGCCGCGACGCGCCTGTCGCAGCCTTGCCGCCCTGGCCCGCGGCAAGCTGCGTTTCATCAACCGCCAGGCCGGCTCCGGCACGCGCCTGGTGTTCGACGGCCTGCTCGGCAATGCCGGCATCGCGCCCGGCAGCATCACCGGTTATGCCGACGAGGAATACACCCACACGGCGGTCGCCGCGATGGTCGCGAGCGGCAATGCGGATGCGGGCTTCGCTTCGGCGGCGGCCGCGGCACAGATGAAACTGCACTTCGAGCCGATGGTCGACGAGCGGTTCTACGTGGTAATGAGCCGCGACGGCGACCCGGCACTGCGCCGCGCGCTCGGTGCCTTTTGCGCTGCGCAGCCAATCGAGGGGCGCGAGACGATGAAGCCGGACGAGCTGCAGCCGACCATCGCCGTGCTCAAACGGGTTCACCGCGCCGGCTTCTGGAAGGCGGTACCGGCGGCGCGCACGTGAGCGGCATGACGGCGTGCCCCAGGGAGCGTATGATCGCGCGCCCCGGAGCCTGCCCAGCATGAGTCCCAGACACACCGTATTCATCGATGGCGAAGCCGGCACCACCGGCCTGCAGATCGCCGCGCGGCTCGCCCCGCGTGCCGACATCGAGCTGCTCACCATCAATCCCGACCAGCGCAAGGACGCCGGCGCCCGTCGCGAGCTGCTCAATGCTGCCGACGTCGCGATCCTGTGCCTGCCCGACGAGGCCGCGCGCGAAGCGGTCGCGCTGATCGGCAATCCGCGCACGCGCGTGATCGATGCCTCTACCGCCCACCGCGTTGCCGACGGCTGGGTCTATGGCTTTCCGGAACTCGCGCTCGATCAGCGTGCGCGCCTCGCCGCCTGCACGCGCATCAGTAATCCGGGCTGCTATGCCCTCGCCGCGATCGGGCTGCTGCATCCGCTCGTCACGCGCGGCCTGCTGCCGGCCGAGTGGCCGATCTCGATCCATGCGGTGTCGGGCTACTCGGGCGGTGGCAAAGCGCTCATCGGCGCCTTCGAGGGAAGCGGCGACGCCGAGCCCATCGCTGCCACTACCTACGATTACGCGCTCACGCTCGCGCACAAGCACGTGCCCGAGATCACGCGCTGGAGCGGGCTAGCGCATGCGCCGATCTTCCTGCCTGCGGTCGGCCGTTATTACAAGGGTATGCTGGTCCACGTACCGCTGCCCCTGTGGGCGCTGCCGGGGCAACCGTCGGCAGCCGATCTGCATGCTGCGTACACTGCGCATTACGCTGGCGAGCGCTTCGTCAGCGTCGCCCCGTTCGATGCCGGTGCCACACTGGCACGCCTCGATCCGGAAGCGCTGAACGACAGCAACGAGCTGCGCGTGTACGTGCTGCACAATGCCGAGCGCGGACACGCCGTGGTGGTCGGGCAGCTCGACAACCTCGGCAAGGGCGCTTCCGGCCAGGCGGTACAGACGCTGAATCTCCTGCTCGGACTCGACGAAGGCGCCGGACTCTAGCGACGCCCCCCGGATCGTGCCGCCCACCGCGGCGTGTCCACCGGGCCACGTCCGGTTGTGGGCGAGTCGCCGGTCATGCCGGCTCGTGGGTCGGCGACGTGCCGCCACACCACCGGGCGCTCGGGCCGCGTCTGCATGGTCGCTCGTGGCATCGACGGGCTTTCCCACACCCCGCATGTACTCGCGCACTGTCACACCGCGTTAACGTCCCACGCCTAGGATGCGCCGCGAGCGCGAGGCAGCCACGCCGCCCCGCGCCTGCGCTACCCCAGGGGTGAACGGCTTGAACATCCGACGTCACGTCGACCAGCTCAACGACCGCCTGTTCGACGCCTTCTATGCCCGCGCGCTCGTCTACAACACGTGCTGGGAAGACCCGGCTATCGATCGCCAGGTGCTGGACCTCGGTCCCGGTGACGACGTGATGGTAATCGCGAGCGCCGGCTGCAACGCGCTCGACTATGTCCTCACCGGGCCGGCCTCGGTCCATGCCGTGGACATGAACCCGCGCCAGATCGCCCTGCTCGAACTCAAGCTTGCCGCCATCCGCGCGCTCGACTTCGACGACTTCTTCGCCATCTTCGGTCACGGTCGTCACCCGCGCTTCGAGATCCTCTACGCGGGTCTGCTGCGCGAACAGCTCAGCCCCTTCGCACGGACCTACTGGGACCGTCACCAGCGCGTGTTCGGCGGTGCCGACAATGCGCTCGAAGGGCTGTACTTCCACGGGCTGTCCGGCAAGGTGGCGCGCGCCTTCCATCTCTACCTGCGCTGCCGTCCACGCCTGCGCGACGGCATCGATGCGCTGCTCGCCACCTCCGCACTCGACGAGCAACGCGCGATCTACGATACGCGCATCGCGCCGGCGCTGTGGCGTCGCGATCTCAACTGGATGCTCTCGCGCCAATTCACGATGAGCATGCTGGGTGTACCACAGCCGCAGCGCCGCGAGGTCGAGAACCAGCACGCCGGCGGCGTCGCCGCATTCATTCGCGACGCCATCGAACACGTTTTCCGCCGCATCCCGCTCGCCGTCAACTACTTCTGGCGCGTTTACCTCAGCGGCCATTACACGCGCGAGTGCTGTCCGGAATACCTGCGCGAGGAGAACTTCCACAAGCTGCGCGACGGCCTCGCCGATCGCATCCGCCTGCATACCTGCTCGGTAACGTCATTCCTGCGCGCCGCCGAGCACGACCTCTCGCGTTTCGTGCTGCTCGACCACATGGACTGGATGAGTTCGGCGCAGCCGGCCGCGCTGGCCGAGGAATGGCAGGCGCTGTTCGCGCGCGCCCGCAACGGCGCGCGGGTCATTTTCCGCAGCGCGCATGCGTGGCCCGCCTACCTCGACGCGGTGCGCGTCGATGGCGGTCGTTCGCGCGCGGTCGAACGCCTGCGCTTCCATCCCGAGCTCGCCGCCGCGCTCGCACCGCACGACCGGGTGCACACCTACGCCGGATTCCACATTGCGGATGTACTTGCATGAACCTGTTCCCCACCGGTGAAGCCCAGGTCGTATGGCGATTGCTGCGCGGCCAGCCACGCAGCGACGATCACCGCGAACGCCTGCAGGGCTTCTACGCGCCACAAGCGCGGCATTACGACGCCTTCCGCGAAAAGCTCCTTGCCGGCCGTGCCGACCTGGTCGAGCGCCTGTGTCTCGCCCCGGGTCAGCACGTCGTCGAGCTCGGCGCAGGCACAGCGCGCAATCTCGATTTCATCCCGCCCGGCCTGCGCGCCGGGCTCGGCAGGATCGACGTCGTCGACCTCTGTCCCGCGCTGCTCGACGAGGCACGGCGACGCTGCCGCGCATGGCCCAACGTACACGTGCACGAGGATGACGCGGCCCGCTTCAATCCTGGTGGTACGGTCGACCGCGTGCTGCTGTCCTACGCGCTGACGATGATGCCCGACTGGCGCGCGACGCTGCGCAATGCCTTCCGCATGCTGCGTCCGGGTGGACTCGTCGGCGTGGTCGATTTTTCGCTGCCACGGGCGCCGAACAGCGACATGCCACGCTGGCAACAACTCTTCTGGCGCCGCTGGTTCGCCCACGACGGGGTCTGGCTGGACCCGGCGCACGGCGCCTTTCTCGATGGCCTGTTCGAACGCATCACGCGCATCGACCGCCGCCACGCCCTGCCCTACGTGCCATTGCTGAAGGTGCCCTACTACCTCTACGTCGGCCGCAAGTAGCGCCGCAGGAGCCATGCCATGAAACGCCTGCTCGTGGTGCTCGACTTCGATGGGCTGCTGCTCGATTCCTACGCAATCATCCGCGACACCTTCGCCGACTTCGCGCTCGATGTCGGCGACGAACAGCGCTTCCGTAATCGCCGCAAGTTTCTCAAGTACTTCGGCGGGGGCCGCGAGATGCTCGGTAACCTGACGCGTTTCGCCTTGCCCAAGAAACGCCGCCTGCGCACCGCGCTGACCGCGCATTACCGCACCAGTGGACGCCTCTTCACGCAATTCGTGCCCTACATCAATGCCTGCATCGCGGCACCGGCCGTGCACATTGGCATCGTCAGCCGCAATTTCACGCTCGAACCCGGCGCCACCATCCGCCACGTACTGCGTACAAGCGGCGTTGCCGAGCGTGACCTCGACTTCGTCATCCCGCTGTCGGTCGGTTCGAGTAAGGACGAAGTGGTCGCGGCGATGGCAAGCCCGCGCTACCACGTGAGCCTTCTCGCTGGCGACGAGATCGGCGATTACCGGGCAGCGCTGCGCAGTGGCTACACGCCGCTCGTCGCGAGCTACGGTTTCGATGCACCGGCACGACTGCGGATGCGCGGCGAGGTACCGGAAGAGCTGCTGTTCGCCACGCCCGAAACGCTCGCGGCACGCCTGTGGCAGCTCAGCGCACTCTACCTCGATGCCGACGCGCCGGCCCGGCCAGTGCCGGCGCAGCAGCCCGAACTCGCCGCCTGAGCACGGCCCACGCGGTCAGCCCCCGGCGGACACCACGGGAGCCGCGGCATGGGCGCCGAGACGACGGCAGATCTCTGCTCCGTTCGCGTAGCTCTCGAGCCGCGCGTCGTGATCGTTGATCTGCGCCGCCAGCATCACCTCGTCCGCGCCGGTCAGTTCGACGAAGCGCGCGAGTGATGCTTCGACCGTTGCCGGTGCACCGACGAATGCATAGGTGAGCATGCGCTGCACGCCCGCACGCTCCGCTGGTGTCCAGTAGTCGTCCATGTCGTCGACCGGCGGCTGCAGCTCGCCGGGCGCGCCGCGGAACAGGTTGGTGAACTGGATCTGCACCGAGCTGAACAGGCGTGTCGCGGCGGCGTCTGTCGTCGCCACGTAGAGTCCCGCGGCGACCATCACGTAAGGCCGCTCGAGCCGTTCCGAGGGCCGGAAGCTACGGCGATAGATATCCAGCGCAGCCATCAGCTCCTGCGGTGCGAAGTGCGAGGCGAATGCGAACGGCAAGCCGAGCCAGGCGGCCAGCTGCGCACCGAAGGTGCTGGAGCCGAGGATCCACACCGGCACGTCGAGCCCGGCGCCCGGTACCGCGCGCACCGCCTGCCCCGGCTCGGCCGGGGCGAACAAGGCCATCAGTTCCTGCACGTCCTGCGGGAAGCGATCGGGATGCGAGCTGGAATCGCGGCGCAGCGCACGCGCGGTGAGCATGTCGCTGCCCGGTGCGCGCCCGAGACCGAGGTCGATACGCCCCGGGTAGAGCGAGGCGAGCGTGCCGAACTGTTCGGCGATGACCAGCGGCGAGTGGTTGGGCAGCATGATGCCGCCGGCGCCGACGCGGATACGCGACGTGTGGCCGGCAACGTGGCCGATGACGACGGCAGTCGCCGAACTCGCGATACCGGGCATGTTGTGATGTTCGGCGAGCCAGTAGCGATGATAGCCCCAGCGTTCTGCGTGGCGCGCGAGGTCGACGCTGTTGGCGAAAGCCGCGGCGCAGCTGCCGCCGGCGACGACGGGCGCGAGATCGAGAATGGAATAACGTTGCAGCATGACAGGTTCCGGCTGGTTCAGGCGGCGGCCCGCCGCCGCCGCGGCCGTGTACTGACGAAAGGTTCGCCCGGCGGCGGCCGGCGATGGAAGCGGCCGTCCTTCATCACCGCCGTGATGCGGGCGCGGTCCTGCAACAGGCGCAAGTCGGCCAGCGGATCGCCGTCGATCACGAGAAGGTCGGCGAGGTAACCCGGCTTCACCCGCCCCAGCAACTCGCCACTGGCGCCGGCCCAGGCCTCGCCGCCGTACGCGGTCGCCGCGCGCAGCGCCTCCCACGGCTGCATGCCGAAGAAATCGACCATGTGCTGCAGGTCACGTGCGTCCTGGCCAATGGGCAGCCAGGCGAAGCCGTAGTCACCGAACGGCAGTACGCGGATTCCGGCGGCGTGCATGCGGGTCATTGCCGCGCAGCCGGCCTCGAACTCGCGCTTGTTGCCGATGGCCTCGGCAACGGCGGCGGTGATGCCCCAGGCCTCTGCTTCGAAGCAGGTGTTGTAACGCGCCGCGATGGCCGGCGTTACCCAGTGCCGGTCGGCGACGGCCGCGAGCCGTTCAATGGTCGCCTCGCTGGCGAAGGTTGCGTGGTTGATGAATTCGACACCGTGCTCGATGCACTGGAGAACACCCGAATCGGCGTGCGCATGCGCGGCGACGCGGCGGCCGAGCCTGTGGGTGGTCTCGCAGATCGCGCGTACCTCGTCGTCGGTCATCGGGTTGACGTCGCCGGGCAGGCCGCCCATGGTGAGGCTGTCGCCCGAGTTGTTGAACTTGACGATATCGACGCCTTCGCGGATCTGCTCGCGAATCGAGCGGCGGAATTCTTCGGCACCGTTGCAGATGAGGCCGATCGAAGGAATCTCGCGATCGAGGCGCGAATCGTCGCCGAGGCCACCGGTAACGGTGTACTCCGGCGTGCAGGCACGGATACGCGGCCCGGGATACTCGCCGGCATCGACCGCATTGCGCGCGACCAGCTCGAGTCGCGGCTTGGCCGAGGCCATGCCGATGACCGCGGTGAAACCGTGATCGAGGTAGCGCGCGAGATTGCGCATCGTCACCAGCATGTGCTCCTCGACCGGCAGCGCGGTGATGTCGGCAATGCTGGTCGCGTTGTTGTAGGTGAAGTGGCAATGCGGATTGACCAGTCCCGGCATCAGCGTCGCACCGCCGCCGTCAATCACCTCGACGCCGTTACGCCGCGCGAGGCTGCGTCCGTCGCGCGCGACGCTCCTGATGCGATTGCCCTGTACCAGCACTTCGGCCGCCTCCAGCGCCGAGCCGGTGCCTTCGAAGATTCGCACGTTGGTGAACAGTGTTCCGCTCATGGCTGGCCCTCCCCGGCCGCGCGCCCGCCTGGCGCGCAGCCATGACAGCAGGATCGGGCCATCGCTTCAATCGCCGGGCGACGACGACCCCAGCACGCGAGGTACCAGCGCTTCGATATCGGCCGCGAGGGTATCCCGATCGCTGGCGCGGGCGGCCAGTCCGCGGCTCGCCCGCACCACCAGGCGCGCCAACTGCGCCGGTGGCAGACCGCGGTCGATGCCGTCGTCGAGTGCGGCCGCGATACGTTCGAGCAGCACCTGGTCGGCGAGCTCCCGCTCCGCGCCCGCGAGGCGGTCGCGCGCCGCGAGCAGCTCGTCGGCGTGGGGTCCGCCGGTGACGACGTCGAAAATGGCGAGGTCCTTGTCACGCAGGGCCACGGTAACACGCTCGACGGTGCTGCCCGGACCGGCCAGGGTCCGTTCGACACCGTCCAGCAGGCGCGCGATGAGCGCTTCGCGCACCGCGCGGAAGACGTCGTCCTTATCGGCAAAATAGGCGTACAGCGTGCCCTTGGCGTATCCCGCCGCCTCGGCCAGACGCGCCATGCTGGTAGCACGGTAGCCGAGCGTGGCGAACAGCCGCTCGGCCACGGCGAGCAGGTGCTCGCGGCGGGCGGGATTGGGAGCGGGTCGGGGCATGCGGGCTTGCGTCGAAGAAATTTGTACGATTTGATCAATATTCGTATAAATCGTTCAAACCACGATGCTGCAAGGAGTCCCTTATGACGACGCACGTCCTGATTTCCGGCGCCAGCGGGTTCATCGCCGCGCATACCGTCGCCGCCCTGCTCGCGGCTGGCCATACCGTGACCGGCACTGTACGGCGACCCGATGATAGCCAATCGACGGCTCATCTGCGGGCCCTGCCGGGTGCCGAACGGCTGCGTCTCGTTGCCGCCGACCTGGAGGACCCGAGCGCGTTCGACGCCCATGTCGCCGACGTCGACCACGTCATCCACATGGCGAGCCCGTTCCGCATGGACGTCGCCGATGCGCGCCGCGACCTGCTCGAGCCGGCCGTCGCCGGGACGCACGCGATGCTGCGTGCCTGCGCACGCGCACCGCGCGTGCAGCGCGTGGTGCTGACCTCCTCGATGGCGGCCGTCACCGACGAACCGGACACCAGCCACGTGCTGACCGAGGACGACTGGAACGTGCGCTCCTCGCTCACACGTAATCCCTACTATTACTCCAAGGCCGAGGCAGAGCGCGCCGCCTGGCGCTTCGTCGAGCAGGAGCGCCCGCGTTGGGACCTGGTCGCGATCAATCCCTTCATCGTCGTCGGCCCTTCGCTCTCGGGCACGATCAGCGAATCGAACAAGCTGCTGGTCGACCTCATGAATGGCGCCTACCCCGCCGTCATGGCGCTCACCTGGGGCTTCGTCGACGTGCGCGACGTGGCCGCCGCGCACGTGCGCGCCCTCACTGCGCCAGCGGCCAATGGCCGCTACCTGTGCGTCGCCGGCAACCGCAGCATGCGCGAAGTGGTGGCGCTGCTGCGCGCCAGCGGTTACGCGCACACGCGCCTGCCGCGACGCGGGCTCGACTCGGCGCTCGGCAATCACCTCGCGCGGCTTGCGGCGTTCACCCAGCCGCGTGGCGTGGCCTCCTACCTGCGTACCCACCTCGGCCGCGTGCCGCGCTACGACTGCGCCAAGATCATGCGCGACCTCGACCTCGCCTTCCGCGACGTCGACCAGAGCCTGCTCGAGACCGCGGCCGACCTCGTGCGCCACGGACACGTCGCGCCGGCACCGCGTGCCGCGTAGTGCCGCGGCCATGCCGCGACCCGCGCATTGCACGGCGCGCACGGAGGCCCAACAATGAGTGCCCGACCAGCACGTCGTCCCGGGAGGGTCCAGATGGAGCTCTACGACTGCCGCATGGCACCCAATCCGCGCCGCGCGCGCATCTTCATCGCCGAGAAGGGTCTCGACATCCCGTGCCGCGAAGTCGACATCATGGCCGCCGAGAATCTCGCGCCGGCCTACCTCGCGGTCAATCCCTGGGGCACGCTGCCCGCACTGGCGCTCGACGATGGCAACGTCATCGTCGAGGCGCCGTGCATCTTCCGCTACCTCGAGACACTCCACCCCGAACCCAACCTGCTCGGCAGCGACCCGCTCGAAACCGCCCGCATCGGTGCCTGGGAGCGCTTCTGCGAGATGAATGGTATGGCCGCGGTCGGGGAATTCTTCCGCAACCAGCACGAGCCCTTCGCGGAACGTGCGATGCCCGGCTACAGCGGCGTCAGTACACTGCCGGCACTGGTCGAACGCGGCCGCCAGCGCGTCGCCTGGTTCCACCAGCAGCTCGAGCAGCGTCTCGACGCGAGCGAGTTCGTTGGCAGCGACCGCTTCAGCGCCGCCGACATCACGGCATTGTGCGCAGTCGACTTTGGCAAGGCGGTCGGCCTGCCGGTCCCGCCGACCCACGAGGCCACGCAGCGCTGGCATGCGATGGTGAAGGCACGACCGAGCGCGCAGGCCTGAATTCGCGGACGCCGACACCCACGCGGTTCAGGCCGCGCTGGCCCCGCTCGCGACATCGCCGGGCGGCAGCCTGAGGCCCTTGGCCTCGAGCCGCGGCAACACCTCGGCGACGAAGTAGGGCAACTCGTCGAGGTAGTTGACGAAGGCAATGGTGGCCCCGGCGAAGCCGGCCGCGGCGATGCGCTCGATGCCGGCGGCGACGGTGTCCGGCGAGCCGACCAGCGGATAGACGCCATGACCACCGGCGAACTGCACGCGCAGCGCCTCGATCATCTCGCGCGGGAACGACTGTGCGTGCATGCCCTGCAGTGTCATGAGGCGCTCGACGGCAACCGCATCGGCACACTCGATCGCGTAGTGGTGGTGGTAGTCCTGCGCCTCGCGATCGCTCGGCCGGCACACCACGTAGGTTGTGGTGAAGACGCCGAGTTCGCGCGCATAGCGCTCGCGCGCAAGCGCCTGCATGCGCCTGACCGTGTCCGCACCGCTGTCCGGGTCGACCATCACCGTGAACAGGAAATCACAGTTGCGCGCGGCGAACTCGCGGCCTTCGTCGGACGAGCCCGCATTCATGATCGGTGGCAAGGTCCCGCCGTAGGGGCCCGGCCGGCAGCTTGCGTGGCGCAGCGTGAAGAACTCGTCGTCCCAGTCGAACGGCGCGTCGCTCTGCCAGGCGGTACGGATGACGTCCAGCCATTGCTGGCCGTAGCGGTAACGCGCGGCATGATCGCGCGGCAGCTCGAGACCGAACATCTCGTACTCGGGCTGGTTCCACCCACAGACCACGTTGAGCCCGAAGCGGCCGGCACCGATGTGATCGATGGTGGCGAACTGCTTGGCGGCGACCAGCGGGTGGGTGAAGGCGGTGTGCGCGGTGGCAAAGACCGTGATGCGCGAGGTCGCTGCGAGCAGGCCGGCGGCCCAGGTGATCGTCTCCAGCGAATCGCCCTGGAAATCGGTCTCGCCACCGTAGCCCGTCCAGCGCGCGATCGGCAGCAGGAACTCGATGCCGGCGGCGTCGGCCATGCGCGCGAGGGCGAGGTTGTCTTCCCAGCCCGCACGCCAGCGCTCGGGGACGGTGGTCACCGCCATGCCGCCGGCACAGTTCGGCGAGAACAGTCCGAGCTTGAAACGGTTGTCGTTGAACATCGCGTTGTGCGGTCGCCGCATGGCCGGTCTCCTCCCCTGGCGCGCCGTGGTGCGTATTGCAGGGGCGCAAGTATCCCGCAAGAATTGTGCGCGAATAAACCGCGGGAGAGCAGCGCACGTGGAAGGGAGCTTCATCGACGTCGATACCGGTGACGGCAGCATGCGGGCCTGGGTGACCACACCACCCGCTGGCAGCGGGCCGGGCATCGTGCTGCTGCAGGAGATTTTCGGCCTCAACGACTTCATGCGTGCCACTGCCGCGCGGCTGGCCGAGGAAGGCTACGTCTGCATCGTGCCCGACCTCTTCTGGCGCCTCGAGCCGGGCGTGGCGCTCGATCCGGCCGAAATCGAGCGCGCGCAGGCATTGCGCGCGCGTTTCGATGTCACCCGCGGCGTGGCCGACATCGCCGCGACCATCCACGCCCTGCGCGCCCACCCCGCCCACACGGGCAAGGTCGCCGCAGTCGGTTTCTGCCTGGGCGGACTGCTGGCGACGCTGAGCGCCGCCGCAGGCGCCGTCGACTGCGCGGTGAGCTACTACGGCACCGGGCTCGACGCCCATCGCGGCGCACTCGACGCGGTCGCCTGCCCGATGGTCTTCCACGTCGGCGACGCCGATGCCAAGGTACCGGCTGCGGCGCGCGAGCTGCTCGTGGCGGCGAGTGCCGCGCATCCGCACCTGCACACGTTCGTCTATCCCGACTGCGGCCATGCCTTCGCCAACCCGGCACGCGAGAGCTGGAACAAGCCGGCCGCGATGATGGCGTATTCGCGCACGATGGCGCTGCTGCGTGAAGTCATGGGCCCGATCTACGACCTCTCGTCGTTGTGGGACGCCCACACCGCCCACGAATTCGCCACGCGGGACGTCGACGCGACCATGGCGACCATGGTCGACGAACCCTATGTGAACCACATTCCGACCATGACCGGCGGCGTCGGTCACGATCATCTCAAGCGCTTCTACAAGTACCACTTCGTCGATTCGAACCCGCCGGACA
Source organism: Gammaproteobacteria bacterium (assembly GCA_040220855.1). Classification (GTDB taxonomy): domain Bacteria; phylum Pseudomonadota; class Gammaproteobacteria; genus JACKNG01. The sequence continues at coordinate 44,517 of JAVJVZ010000019.1, forward strand.
CGCGGCTCATCCCGGTCTCGCGGACGGTCGGCGCCGATCGGCTCGTCGACGAGATGGTGTTCTGCTTCACCCACACCTGCGAGATCCCGTGGATGCTGCCGGGTATCGAACCGACCGGCCGCTACGTCGAGATTCCGCTTGTCGCGATCGTCAATTTCCGCGGGGACAGGCTCTACCACGAGCACATCTACTGGGACCAGGCCTCGGTGCTCGTCCAGATCGGTCTGCTCGACGCACGCGGCCTGCCGGTCGCCGGCATCGAGACGGCGAAGAAACTGGTGGACGAAACGCTCCCGTCCAACACGCTCATGGGCGACCTGTGGGCGGCGAGCGAGGGCAAGCCGCTCTAGCGAACGCGCAACGCCGGCACACCGGCAGCCGGCGCATCTCTCGAGCCGACGAATCGGGATAGGGGCGGTCAGCGTGGCCGACCGACCCCTCCCACACCACCCGGCATGCGGGTCCGCACCGGGCGGTTCGAGAAGTTGAGGGTCATGAGAGCCGCGGCACGCCGAGCCGGTCGAAGTAGGCAATGGGCAGGA
>JAVJVZ010000020.1:0-65123 GCA_040220855.1 Gammaproteobacteria bacterium
GAGCAGTGGAGCGCCTGCACGCGGCGCTCGTCGCCGCCGCTGTCTCCGATACCGTGCATGCGCCCGGCGGTGTGCGATGACTCGGTATCGAGCGCCGCCTCGAGTGGCTCGATGAAGGTGCCGAAGAGATCGAACACGAACGGGCTGCTGCCGGCGATGATGCGCTGGATGGCGGGGTCGGTCAGCGTGCTGAATACCAGCGGCGGCGCGCCACCCGCCGTCGATGCCTTCTCGATCGTCGCCACCGCGGCGCGCGCAGCCAGCTCGTTGGTGACGAAGGGGATGTGCGTGCGCTCGAAATCGATGCCCGGGAACTGCGTGAGCAGGCTCGCGCCGAGCATCTCGGCGGTGATGCCGGTGCGATCGGAGATGAAGAAGACGCGGCGTTTGCGCTCGTTGGACATCGGCGGCTCGGCAGGTTCGGACGGGGCGGCTGGCGCACGCAGGCGCTGCGCGGCGCAGTGTAGCCGAATGCACGCGCGGACGCCGAGCACGGCCCGCGGCAGCCCGCCGCGCGCGGCTGCGAGGGCCCGCGCGACTCGGTTACAATCCCGCCCTTGTCGCCGCCGGGGCCCGCGCCGCGCGGACGGCGAAGCATCGCAACGCTTGAGGGCTGAGAGCAGGCAATGAGCGACTATATCGTGTCACTGAAGGACGTCGGCATGGACGACGTCGAGATGGTCGGCGGCAAGAACGCCTCACTGGGCGAGATGATCCGTCATCTCGACGCCGCCGGCGTGCGGGTGCCGGGCGGCTTCGCGACGACGGCCGCGGCATTCCGCGAGTTCCTTGCCCACGAGGGCCTCGACGGCCGCATCCGCGAGCGCCTCGCGAGCTTCGACGTCGACGACGTCGGCGAGCTCGCGCGCGCCGGCAAGGAAATCCGCCAATGGATTATCGACACGCCGTTTCCGCCGCGCCTGCAACAGGAGATCGAGGATGCCTTCCATGCCATGAGCAATGGCGCCGATGGCGATTTCTCGGTCGCCGTGCGCTCGTCGGCGACCGCCGAAGACCTGCCGACGGCATCCTTTGCCGGCCAGCAGGAGACCTTTCTCAACGTCTCCGGCGTCGACCATGTCGTGCGCCGCATCAAGGACGTGTTCGCCTCGCTCTTCAACGACCGCGCGATCTCCTACCGGGTCCATCACGGCTTCGATCACCACAAGGTCGCGCTGTCGGCCGGGGTACAGCGCATGGTGCGCAGCGACGTCGGCGCGAGCGGCGTGATGTTCACCCTCGACACCGAGTCCGGCTTCCGCGACGTGGTGTTCATCACCGCGAGCTACGGCCTCGGCGAGATGGTCGTGCAGGGCGCGGTCAACCCGGACGAGTTCTACGTCTACAAGCCGGCACTCGCCGCGGGCCACCGCGCGGTGTTGCGGCGTAACCTGGGCAGCAAGCATCTGCAGATGGTCTATGCCGGCGACGCGGACGGCGAGCACGTGGTCACCTGCGAGGTCGACGACGCGCGCCGCGGCCAGTTCTCCATCTCGGATGCGGAGATCGAGTCCCTGGCGCGTCTCGCCGTTGCCATCGAGGCGCACTATGGCCGCCCGATGGACATCGAGTGGGCCAAGGACGGCAACGACGGCGAACTCTACATCGTGCAGGCCCGCCCGGAGACGGTGCAGAGCCGCGCCGGCCAGGTCATCGAGCGCTGGGATCTGAAGGGCCGCGGGGAAGTGCTCAGCGAGGGGCGCTCGATCGGACAGAAAATCGGCGCCGGCGTCGCCCGTGTGATCACCAGCATCGAGGACATGGAAAAGCTGCGCCAGGGTGACGTGCTCGTCACCGACATGACCGACCCGGACTGGGAGCCGGTCATGAAGCGTGCTGCCGCCATCGTCACCAACCGCGGCGGCCGCACCTGCCACGCGGCGATCATCGCGCGCGAGCTCGGGGTGCCGGCGATCGTCGGTTGTGGCGATGCCACGGCCAGCATCGCCGATGGCCGCGAGGTCACCGTCAGCTGTGCCGGCGGCGACACGGGATATGTCTACGACGGCCTGCTCGAGTTCGAACGGCGCGAGATTGAACTCGCCGCGATGCCCGAGGTACCAGTCAAGATCATGATGAACGTGGGCAACCCGGATCGCGCGTTCGCGTTCGCCGCGCTGCCCCACCGGGGCGTCGGCCTGGCGCGGCTCGAGTTCATCATCAATCGCATGATCGGCATCCATCCACGCGCGCTGCTCGAGTACGACACCCTGCCGGTCGAGCTGCAGGCGACCATCGCGCCGCTCATCTCGGCCTATCCGAGCCCGCGCGAGTTCTTCGTCAGCCGCCTGGCCGAGGGCGTCGCCACGATCGCCGCGGCGTTCGCGCCCGAACCCGTTATCGTGCGGCTGTCGGATTTCAAGTCGAACGAGTACGCCAATCTCATCGGCGGGCCACGCTACGAGCCCGACGAGGAGAACCCGATGCTCGGCTTCCGCGGCGCCTCGCGCTACGTGGCCGACTCCTTCCGCCCCTGTTTCGAGATGGAGTGCGAGGCCCTGCGCTACGTGCGCGACCAGATGGGGCTGACCAACGTGCAGGTGATGGTGCCCTTCGTACGCACCGTCGACGAGGCGGCGGCCGTCGCCGGGCTGCTCGAGGCCAACGGGCTCGGGCGCGGCGTCAACGACCTGCGCGTGGTCATGATGTGCGAGCTGCCATCCAACGCGCTGCTCGCCGAAGCCTTCCTCGAATACTTCGACGGCTTCTCCATTGGCTCGAACGATCTCACCCAGCTCACCCTGGGTCTCGATCGCGACTCCGGCCTCGTCGCCGATCGCTTCGACGAACGCAACGAGGCCGTCAAGGCACTCATGGAGCGCGCCATCCAGGCCTGCCGCAAGGCCGGCAAGTATGTCGGCATCTGCGGCCAGGGCCCCTCGGACCACGAGGATCTCGCCGAGTGGCTGATGGCACAGGGCATCGAGAGCATCTCGCTCAACCCGGATACCGTGGTCGAGACCTGGCTGGACCTGGCCAGGCAATGAGTCCGTGCCGGCGGCGCTGCGCCGGCCATGCACAAGGCGCCGCCGCGGCCCGACTTATCCACAGGTGTCTGACCCTGTCGTGGATAACTCGCGCGGCGGGCGTAGCCTGTCTTCAGGCCTGCATCAGCCGGAGCTGATCTTCCAGTACGCGGCGTTCCTGTGACGGGATGTCGTGATCGGCGAGACGCGCTTCGACCAGCTCGCGCGGGATCAGGCCGCGGATGATCAGGCGCCGCTTCTCTTCCGGCAGGATGGTATCGCGGAAGAAGATGTCGCCGACCGGGATGAGGCGGCTCTCGACGATCAGCACCACCTCGTTGAGCAGTGCGCGGAAGCCGCTGTGCGTCTGTGACAGGCGTTGTTCGGCGAAGTCGATCTGCGCCACGCCGTCGTTGTAGATGGCGCGCATCTCCTTCTTGTAACGCTCGATGCAGATCGAGTTGACCGTGGCTTCGATCTGCGCCTCGATGTTCTCCAGGCGGCGCTGCATCAGATGCTGCATGACTTCGAGCATCGGCAGGTTGGCTGGGACGTGCAGGTAGATCGCGAGCACGTCACGCACACCGAGCTTCTGGTAGATGTCGGTGGTGAACGCGAGGTTGCGCTCGCGCGCGAGGGCGTCGTAGGACTCGAAGCCGGCGATGGCGACGACATCGGCGAGATCGACGATGGCATGGTTGAAGCCGAGCGCGCAGACGAGCTGTGCGTAGGTCAGGCCGAGATGGCGGGCGAGCTGCTGCGGGCGAGCCGCGTTGCCGCTGCCAGGACTGGCATCGCGCGTCGCCGCGGCGGAGCGGTAGAGCATCTTCAGCAGCTCCTCGCTGCTCGCCGTCAGTAACGCGTGGAAGCGGGACATCGCCGATGGGGCCGTATCGGGGTCCGCGATGATAGCACTTCAGGGTGGTGCGGCTGCCTGGAGTTCGGCCTGCAGTGCGGCGAATCCGCGCACCCATGGCGCGTTGCGCGCCAACGCGGCGGGCAGCGCGTCGCGAGCGGCCGTGGCGGTGGCGCGGTCGGGGAAGCTGCCGACGACCGCGCTGTAGGGATCGGCGCTGTCCCGATGGTGCACGAACCACGCCGCCGGCAAGTCTCCCGCATGCGCTTCGAGCAGGCGCGCGAGTGCCTCCGGGTCGCGCCCGGCGCCGACCTGCACGGTGAACGACGACGGTGGTTGCGCGAGCACCCACTGGCGGCCCGCCGCCGGGTCGGCGCCCACGGGCGTTGCGCTCGTCCCATCGTCGTCAGCCGCTGTCGCGGTGGCGTTGTGCGCAGCGTTCGCGTCGCGGGCGTCATCGTTGTCGTCTGCAGCGGGCACGGTGCTGTCACTGGCGTCCTCCGCGCTGAGCGTCGAGGACTCGTCGTCGCGTGCGCGCTCCAACGTGGCGAGCGCCGAGGCGGCCGGTTCGAAGGTCGGTGCCGCGGCTGCGTACCAGCGCGTGGCGGCTACCGCGTCATCCGGCTCGAGCAGCCGGGCAAGGTTGTATTGGGCTGGCGCATAGCCCGCCCGCGCGGCCTGGCGCAGCAGGGGGATGGCACTGCCGCGTGCCCCGGCGTTCGCGTGGCGCGTTCCGAGCACGAAAGCGGCGAGCACGTCACCAGACGCTGCTGCCTGGGCGAGCAGGGCTTCGCCGCGCGCCCGGGTAAGGGGATCGCGGCAGTGCAGCAGGCCGGCGTTGTAGGCGCCGCTGGTGTCACCCAACGCTGCGGCACGTTCCCACCACGCCAGCGCGCGCTCGCGACGCGCCGGCGTACCGAGTCCGAGGTAATGTGCCTCGGCGAGCACCATCGCCGCTGCGGCGTCGCCCGCGTCGGCGCGCGCCTGCAACGCGGCGAGGGCCGCAGACGGAGCACCGGGCGCGATGCCATGCAGGATGACGCGCGCGGCAGGCGGTGTCAGCGACTCGTCGGCCGCCAGCGTTGCCGTGACCAGCGTCGCGAACAGCATCACGGCCACCCGCCGCGCGCGCCGGATGTGCGCGGCAGGGCGGCGCTCAGCGCGCCGCGGACTGGGGTTCGATGCAATCGGCAGCGTCATGGCGCGGCGAGTTGACCCGGGTGCTGACAGGGTAACAGGCGAGGGCGTCGTCGGCGGCCGGCACCAGCAACTCCAGGGGGGGTGGCCCGGCGCGTTCCGGCGCCAGCCAGCGCGCATAGTCCGCGCTGGCGAGGGTCACCGGCATGCGATCGTGGATGCTTGCGAGGCGGGCATTGGCGGCACAGGTAATGATGGCGCAGCTCTCGATTACGGCGCCGTCCTGCTCCCAGTGCTCCCACAGGCCGGCAAAGGCGAGACAGCGGCCATCGGCGGCGTGGATATACCAGGGTTGTTTGCCATTCTTCCCGGCGGCCCATTCATAGTAGCCGCTGGCCGGTACCAGGCAGCGACGCCGCCGCAAGGCGGCGCGGAACGCGGGTTTCTCCGCCACCGTCTCCGCGCGCGCATTGATCATGCGGTTGCCGATCTTCACGTCGCGCGCCCACGACGGCACCAGGCCCCAGCGTACATGGTGCGCGCAGCGTTCGCCGTCGGCTTCGAGCACCACCAGCACCGGCTGCGTCGGGGCGATGTTGTAGCGTGGCGCGAACTGCGCGAGCGGCGAGATGCCGAATTGCTCGGCGATAGCTGCGGGATCGGCGGCGAGCGTGTAGCGTCCGCACATGCGAAACGGACCGCGGCGCGGCTTCAGCGCGCCGCAAGCATCTCCTTGGCGAGCGCGAAAATCTCCGGTGCATCGAGCACGATGTCGTTGGACTCGAACAGCTTGGCGACGCAGGCGCGGTGGATCTCGAGCTTGAACGAGCCGAAGCCGATGGCGCCGTAACACAGCTTGCCGTGGCGTTCGGTGGCGCGATCCATGAGATCGATACCTTCGATGCCGAGCGGCGGCGTGGCGTTGGCGTCGAGCAGGATTTCCAGGTCGGACAGGTCGCGCCAGTCATTCTCGTGCAGCAGCTGGACGCCGGCGGCGCCGGTGGCAAGCAGGATGTTGGCGCCCTTGAGCACGTTGCGCAGCGACGCCGGGTCGCCGGCCGCGGCTGGAATGAGATCGACCTTGAAACGACGCTGCATCGCTTCGCACGCGGTTTCCGCGCGGTCCACGCGGCGTGAGCTGAGCACCACCTCGGCACCTTCCTGCGCCAGCATCACGCCGGCGCGCTGGCCCACCGGGCCGGTGCCGGCAAGCACCACGGCGCGCTTGCCGCGCAGGTCCATGTGCCGTCCGACGTAGGCGACGGCCGCCGCCGCGGTGGTGTTCGAACCGTTGCTGTCGAGCATCACGGAGACGCGGAAGTCGCCGAAGAAGTGGTTGCGGATCGATGCCAGCACCGCTTCGCCTTCGCCCATGTTGCTGCCGGTGACGAACAGCGCCGTGTTCTTCTTCTGTTTCGGCGGCCGCGTGAACACTGCGCCGTCGACCATGGTACCGACCGTGCTCGGCTTGACGTTGCCGCGACAGGACACGTGGTCTGCGCCGCCGTCGTAGGCGACGACGGTATCGAAGGTGTTCGGAATCGGATCGGTATCGAGGTGGAACAGAATCTTCTTCATGGCGCCATCACTCCGCAGTGGGGGCGCACACTAGCGCGGATGAGGAAACGTACGCAAGGCGATGGCGGCGTACGGCGGCGTATGCGTGGCGTCAGCGTCAGGCGGTGATGCGCATGGAAAAATCGATCGCGCGCACGTGCTTGGTGAGCGCGCCGATCGAGATGTAGTCGGCGCCGACGTCAGCGAGCGCGGCGAGCTCGTCGAGCGCGACGCCGCCGGAGATCTCGACCTGCGCACGGCCGGCGACATGCGCCGTGGCATGTCGCATGTCCGCGATCGAGAAGTTGTCGAGCAGCACCATGTCGACGCCGGCAGTGAGCGCCTGCTCGAGTTCATCGAGCGATTCCACTTCGACCTCCACCTTCACGCGCGGATGCGCGGCCCGAATCGCTGCCACCGCCTGCATGATCGAGCCCGCCGCGGCGATGTGGTTCTCTTTGATCAGAACGGCATCGTAGAGCCCCATGCGGTGATTGCTGCCGCCGCCGCAGCGTACTGCGTACTTCTGCGCCGCACGAAGCCCGGGCACCGTCTTGCGCGTGTCGAGGATGCGCGTGTGGCTGTCGCCGAGCGCATCCACGTGCGCACGCGTGGTGGTCGCGGTCCCGGACAGCGTCTGCAGGAAATTGAGCGCGGTGCGCTCGCCGGTGACGATGGCGCGCGCCGGCCCGCGCAGCGTGCACACGGGGTCGCCCGGCGCGACGTGCTCACCGTCACCGCGTGCCCAGCGCACCACGACCGCGGCATCGAGCAGGGCGAACACCCGATCGAACCAGGCGCTGCCGGCGAGCACGGCGCGCTCGCGGCACACCACCTCGGCATGGGCCGCCGCGTCGGCCGGGATCAGGCTCGCGGTGAGGTCGCCGTCGCCGACGTCCTCGGCGAGCGCACGGCGTACGCAGTCATCGAGATCGGCTGGCAATGGCGGCAGGTTGGCGGTCGTCATGATTCACTCCGGAAACGCGTTGGGCGGTGTGGAGCGCCGTGCGCGGCTGTCGCGCGTGAGCCGGAACACCACCGGGCTTAGCAGCGCCAGCGCGACGAGATTGGGCAGCGCCATGAGACCGTTGGTGATGTCGGCCAGCGCCCACACGATTTCGAGCTTGACCATGGCACCGAGCGCGATGGCCGCGACCCACAGCACGCGGTAGCCGGCTATCACGCGCGCGCCGAACAGGTACTCCGCACAGCGTTCACCGTAGTAGCTCCAACCGACGATGGTGGTGAAGGCGAACAGGGCGAGCGCGATGCCGACGAAAGGGGCCCCGAGGTCGCCGATGCCAAGCGAGAAGGCGGCGGCGGACAGCGCGGCGCCCTGCTCGGGACCGTGCCAGGCGCCGGTGACGAGAATCACGAGCGCGGTCATCGTGCACACCACGAGCGTATCGATGAAGGTGCCGAGCATCGCGATCATGCCCTGTTCGACCGCGTTGTGGGTGCGTGCGGCGGCGTGGGCGATGGCCGCGCTGCCGAGCCCGGCTTCGTTGGAGAAGCAGCCGCGTGCGAAGCCCCAGCGCATCGCCACCCACAGGCCTGCGCCAATCCCCGCAGCCGGCTCGAAGGCCGCGGTGAGGATGGTATCCAAGGCCGCCGGTATGGACTCCGCATGGATGACGATGATGGTCAGCGCGAGGCCGACGTAGGCCAGCGCCATCGACGGCACCACCGCCGCGGCGACCTGCGCGATACGGTGCACGCCGCCGATCACGACGATGCCGGCCAGGGTCGCCGCGACCAGGCCGGTGGCCGGCGCCGGCACGCGGAAATGCGTGCCGAGCACGTCGGCAACCGAGTTCGCCTGCACCATGTTGCCGATGCCGAAGGCGGCAATCATGCCGAACAGGGCGAACAGCGCCGCAAGCCAGCGCCAACGACGGCCGAGTCCGTTGCGGATGTAGTACATCGGGCCGCCGACGTAATTGCCGAGTTCGTCGACCTCGCGGTAACGCACCGCGAGCACCGCCTCGCTGTACTTCGTCGCCATGCCGAACAGCGCGATGACCCACATCCAGAACACCGCGCCGGGGCCGCCGAAATGAATGGCGGTGGCGACGCCGGCGATGTTGCCGGTACCGACGGTCGCGGCGAGCGCGGTCATGAGGGCCTGGAAGGGCGAGATCTCGCCGCTCTCGTGACGATTCACGCGCCGCCCGCGCCACAGTAGACGAAATGCGCGGCCAATGCCGAGCCAGGTGAAACCGCGCAGGCCGATGGTGAGGTAGAGACCGACGCCGGCGAGCAGCGGCACGAGGCACCATTCGCTCCACACCAGCGCACTGAGGCGTGTCAGCCAGGCAGTGAGTTCGGCGCTGCCCGGCATCACAAAGGCCGCCTGCCGGTGCGCTGCTCCAGGCGGAGTTCATCGCCGCGCTGCTCGAAATCGAGGCGCTGCAGGAAGCTCATGCCGAGTAGTACGTCGATGCCGGCCATGGCAGGTACGATGCTCGCGCGCACGTCCTGCTCGACGATGCCGCCGAGTTCGAGCGTGTCTATGCGGGTGAGGTAGGCCATTGCCAGGCCGTTGGCAGTGGTCACCTGCTGTGCCGGGCCACGTGCGAGACCGGCAGCACGCGCAACGTCCTCGGATACCGCGACATCGGTTGCGCCGGTATCGATCATGAACTCCGCCTCCACGCCGTTGATGCGGCCAGTGGCGACGTAGTGTCCCGCGCGGTTGCGTGCCAGCACGACGCCGGCTGTGCCATCCGCGTGGCCAGTGCGCGTGACGTCGCGGTTGGGATTGCGTCGCTCGGCGATCTGTCCGGAGAACAGCCAGGCCATCAGGGCAATGAACCCCGCGATGGCGATGACGTACATGACGGTGCCGGTACGGTGGGTCGAAGTCATCGGGCAGTGCTCGCACGGGACGGGCCGCCGTGCTGCCGTGTAAGTTGCTGTCGCGAATGCTAACCTAGATGCGCTCTCGACATTCCCCGGGAACGCGCCATGCCGAGCGCCGCCCTGGCCGGCGCGAGGAAACGTGGCGGCGGGACGGGCGTGCGGCGCCGTGCGGGCGGACCAGCTCGCCGTTTTGCGCCGACAGGGCCTCGTGAGCGGCGCGCGAGTATCGCATAAGGACCGCAACGTGAATACAGCACTCTCGACTCCCATCACCTGTGAGCCGATTCGCCCGACACGGGCCATGCCGAGCCTTTCCGAAGACGTCGCCCGCGGCCTGTTCGGTGCGCGGCGCACCCTGCCGCCGAAGTATTTCTACGATGAGCGCGGCTCGCGCCTGTTCGACCGTATCTGCGACGTGCCGGAGTACTACCCGACGCGCACCGAGAGTTCGCTCCTGAGCCGCATCGCGACCGAAGTCATCGATACCGCGCGGCCAGAGCGCATCGTCGAACTCGGCGCCGGTACCTCGCGCAAGACGCGTCACCTGCTCGATGCCTGTGCGGCACTCGACTGCCATCCCGTCTATGCCCCGGTCGATGTCTGTGACGAGGTGCTGGTCACGAGCGGCGAGGCGCTCTCCAATGACTACCCCTGGCTCGACGTGCGCCCGCTGGTCGGCGACTACACCGCCGGCCTCGGCAACCTGCCACGCCGCGCGGCGCGTAACCTCGTGGTGTTCCTCGGCGGTACCATCGGCAACTTCACGCGCGACGAGGCGACCGATTTTCTCACCGAGCTGCGCGCGCAGCTCGCGCCCGGCGATACCCTCCTGCTGGGTGCCGACCGCGTCAAGCAGCCCGACGTCCTGCATGCGGCCTACAACGACGACGCCGGCCTCACGGCCGAGTTCAATCTCAACCTGCTGCGCGTGTTGAATCGCGAGCTCGGGGCGGATTTCGACCTCGACGCCTACGAGCACTACGCGTTGTTCAATCCGCTCGAGTCGCGCATCGAGATGCATCTGATCGCGATGCGCGATCAGACCATCACCTTCACCGGGTTCGAGCAGCCATTGTGCCTGCGCGAGGGTGACAACATCCTCACCGAGATCAGCCGCAAGTTCACCCGCGCCGAACTGGAAGGCATGCTCGCCGACGCCGGCTTGCGCGTTACCCGCCACTACGAGTCACAGGCGCACAAGTTCTCGCTCGTACTGGCGGAGCCGGATTGACGCGTCGAGCAGCGCCCGTCGCGGCGGGGCAGGGCGTGTCCATGAACGTCCACTTCGAGGAGGGCTGGCTGTGCGGAGTGCGCCGCTGCCCGTCACCCAACTGCGATGCGCGCCCGCCGGGTGCGACACTCGATCTCGTCGTCATCCACGCCATCAGCCTGCCCCCCGGTGAATTCGGCACCGGCAGCGTCGAAGCGTTGTTCACCAACACGCTCGATTGCCGCGCCCATCCCTATTTCGCCGCGCTCGAGGCGCTGCACGTGTCGGCGCATTTCCTGATCGCGCGCGACGGTGCGCTGACCCAGTTCGTGCCTGTCGATCAGCGCGCCTGGCATGCCGGACAGTCGTGCTGGGCCGGTCGCACGGCCTGTAACGATTTCTCCATTGGCATCGAGCTCGAGGGCTGCGACGACGTGCCGTTCACGGATGCCCAGTACGAGTCCCTGGACCTGCTGCTCGGCGCGTTGCGCAGCGAGTTGCCGGGGCTCGATGCGTCGCGCGTGGTCGGTCACAGCGACATCGCGCCGGGACGCAAGACCGACCCCGGCCCGTGTTTCGAATGGGGGCGCGTACGCGCGGCACTGGTCCCGTGAGCCTCTCCGCGCACTACCTGCTGATCCTGCTCGCACTGTTCATCGAGTTCGTGGTGACGAGCGCGGCGCCGTGGCGTACGCGTCGCTGGAGCAGCGACTGGCTGGCGTTCGCGCAGCGGCTCTTCGCGAGCATGGGGTGGTGGCGCGGCTGGCCCGCGCTCGCGGTGCTGATCGCGGTGCCGGTTGCCGCCGTGGCACTGGTTCAGACCCTGCTGGGTGACCTTTCCGTGCTGCTCGCGCAGGCCTTCGCACTCGGCGTGCTGCTGCTCACGCTCGGCCCCGAGGATCTCGCCGGCGAGGTTGCGGCGCATCAACGCATGCTTGCCGCCGAGCATGCCAGCGAGGCCGCGGCGTCGATGCCGGCTTACCTGCGGCATGCCCTGCCGGTGACGCTCGGGCCCCTGCGCGGCGACCCCGAGTTCGACGCCAACCGTGCGGAGGTCGCGCAGATTGCGCTGGCCGCCGAGCATGCCTGGTTCCAGCCGCTGTTCTGGTTCCTGCTTCTAGGCGCGCCCGGCGTCGTGCTCTACCGCCTGCTCGCCAACCTGCGCCGCAGTCACCGCGAGGAAGATGGTCTCGATGGTCCGTTGACGACCCTGCTGGAACTGCTCGAGTGCGTCCCGGCGCGCCTCAGCGTATTGACCTTCGGCGTAGCGGGGACGCTCGTGCCGGTACTGGAAGAGATTCGCGCCGTCGGGCTCACGCGCTGGCGCGCGAGCTCGTCGATCGTCGCACGCGGTGCGCTCGCGGCCACCGACCATGGACGTATCCGCGAGGTCATCAGCGGCGATGCGCGGGTCTATCGCGTCAACCAGATGCACGGCCTGATGCGCCGTGCGCTGGTCGCCTGGGTGATCGTGATCGCGGGCGTGGCGGTGGGCCTGTAGCGGCGGCCGAGCGGTCACTGCACCGCGAAGTACGGACGCGTCGTCCTGCGCCGCACGCTCAATCGCCGGCAAGGAATTGCGCGATGCGCTGGCGGTGCACAGCACCGTCGGCGAGCAGTACGACGTCATCCTGTTCGTACCAGTCGCCCAGCACTACGCGGCGACAGCGGCGACCGTCGACAGCGAGGGTGTGGATGGCCGGGCGATGCGTGTGGCCGTGGATCAACAGCGTCGCGTCGTGGTGTGCGAGCACGGCGTGCACGGCAGCCTCGTCGACATCCATGATGGCCGCGCTCTTGCGTCCGGCCGAGGCCTGCGTGCCGCGCCGGGTGCCATGGGCGATGCGCTGGCGCCAGCGCAGCGGGGTGGAGAGGAACAGTCCTTGCACGACGCCGTTGCGTACCACGCGCCGAAAGCGCTGGTACTTGACGTCGCGCGTGCACAGCAGGTCGCCATGGGTGACGACGATGCGTTCGCCATCGATGTCGAAGGCGGCGTAGTCGGGCAGGAGGGTGGCGCCGGTCTCACGCGCGAAGCGCGCACCGCAGAGGAAATCGCGGTTGCCGTGGGCGAAGTACACGGCAACCCCGGCCGCGCTGGTGGCCGCGAGCGCGGCCACCACCTCGCGGTGCAGCGGATCGTCGTCGTCGTCGCCGAGCCAGACTTCGAACAGGTCGCCGAGGATGTACACCGCGCGCGCACGTGTCCGCGCGCGCTCGAGGAAGGCATGGAACAGGGCGAACTTGTCGGGCCGCTCGGCGCCGAGGTGCAGATCGGAAACGAACAGCGCGGTCATGGCACGAGACGACGGCGCGGCACACGGCCCTGCGGCGCACGCGGAGCGCCGCTACCTTGCGAGAAGTGCCGGCACGCCTCGTGGGCACCGTACGCAATCATTCGAGCAGATTAGTCGACGACCGTCGCGCGCGTAATCTCGACCGGCTCGGCCGGGACGTCCTGGTGCGGACCGTGGCTGGTGGTGGCGACGCCCTTGATGGCGTTGACCGTCTCCATGCCCTCGACCACCTTGCCGAACACGCAGTAGCCCCAGCCCTGCATGTTCTCCGCCTTGTGATCGAGGAAGTCGTTGTCCTTCACGTTGATGAAGAACTGCGCAGACGCCGAATGCGGGTCGGACGTGCGTGCCATCGCGACGGTCCCGGCCGCATTGCTGAGGCCGTTGTTGGCCTCGTTGCGGATGGGGGCGTTGGTCTGCTTCTGGCGCATCTCGCGGTCCATGCCGCCACCCTGGATCATGAAGCCGTCGATGACACGGTGGAACACGGTGCCGTCGTAGAAGCCGCTCTCCACGTAGTCAATGAAGTTGCGACTGGTCTCGGGGGCAGCTTCGGCGTTCAGTTCGAGCGTGATGTCGCCCATGGTGGTCTCGAGTTTGACGCGGCTCATGCAATACTCCAGCTGGCAATACAAAGTGAACGCGGGTGCGGCGGTGTAACCGGCACCCGGCTAGGACAGCGACGGCGATACCGACGCGGGCCGTGACGGGCGCTCATGGTGCCGAGTGGCGACGGGGCACGCAAGCGCGGGGCCGTTGACGCTCGCGGGAGCGCTGCGTATCATCGCCGCTCCCGTCGGGTCGGCTGTATGGCAAACGACGCCGGGGCATAGCGCAGTCTGGTAGCGCACCTGCTTTGGGAGCAGGGGGTCGGGGGTTCGAATCCCTCTGCCCCGACCAGTCGATTACGGAGGCAGGCGTGACGCGTCGTAACGGCGCGGCGGCGCGCCGGCAGCCAGGCTGGCGGTTCCCGGCACGTGCGCCTGTAGCTCATGTGGATAGAGCATCGGCCTTCTAAGCCGAGGGTAGCAGGTTCGAATCCTGCCAGGCGCGCCAGATTCGGGATTCAAACGACAATCCACCTGCACGGTGGCCAGGCAACGGCAGGTGGCTTGTCGCTTGAAGCTCTCAATGGTGGGCGTAGCTCAGTTGGTAGAGCACAGGATTGTGGCTCCTGATGTCGTGGGTTCGATCCCCATCGTCCACCCCAACCCGGACCACCGGTCGTGCCCCGCGCGGCCGGTGGTCACTCCCTCCGCGGGCCATTAGCTCAATTGGTAGAGCAGCTGACTCTTAATCAGTTGGTTGTAGGTTCGATTCCTACATGGCCCACCACACTCTTCCAGTCTATGCGCCGACTGTGCTGGTCCGCGGCAGCCGAGCTGTTCGCTACGCGGCGCCGGCGAGCGCATTGCGCGCCGTCAGGCGCGCGACCACCGCACTCGACGTCGCGGAGATGCCGATCATCCGGGCGTAGTTCGCGGTGACCTCCGCGGCGTCCTGCAGCGCGGCGGAGAAGTCCGCCGGGTCGAGCGCGAGAACGCTGCCCGTCTTGCGCGCGAGTTCGGCGAACACCTCGTCGCGTTGTCCGGCATCGGCATGGTCGGCGATGGCGCGGCTGACGGCGTTGGCATAGGCCGCGCAAACGGCCATGCGTGCGGCATCGTCGTCGCTCGGCGCAACTTCGCCGCGTGGCAGCGGTCGCATCGCGCCGACGATCAGCTCGCCGAGTTTCCAGTGCCTGCCGACTGCCGCGCCGAGCTCGTGGTAGGCGATGCCGAGGACATGGCGCGAAGCGGTCAGCTCGTCGCTGTGCACGCGCACCGCGTGCGCCAGGATCGCGGCATGCTCTTCGCCGAAATAGTGCATGGTGAGCAAGCGACCGAGATCGTGGAACATCGCGCAGGTGAAAGCTTCGGCACGGTTGCGCAGCCCGCATCCCGCGGCGATCGACCTGGCGACGACGGCGCTGTGGAACGACACCGTCATGGCGTCACGCAGCGCCGCGCTGCCGGCTTCGAACTCGCTTTCGAGCAGCGCGCTGATGATGCACGAGCGCATCTGCTCGATTCCGAGCAGAACGACCGCGCGCGGCAGGTCGGCGATCTCGCTGCGTCCGTAGAAGGCCGAATTCGCCATCGTCAGGACGCGTTGAGTGAGGGTGACGTCCTTGGCAATGATGTTGACCAGCCGGGTGGCGGGCGTGAGTGAATCCTCGGCGGTGATTTCGAGCAGCTGCCCGACGTGCCGTGACAGCGACGAGAACCCTTTCGCATGGGTCATGCGACGCAGCAGGAAGGCGACCGTGCTGTGATCCTGCGTCGCCGTACCTGCCGCGTCCCCGCGCGGGAGGCGGAACTCGTCCAGCTCGGTCTTCATCTCGCGGGCCGTGGGGTAACGATCGTCGAGTCGGCGTTGCGTCGCGCGGTTGAGCACGCGGACGACCCGCGCGTCCACGGCGCCGCCCACCGCGATGGCGTCGAGCGGCTCGCCGTGGAGGATGCCGTTGATGATCGTGTTCGCGGTATCGCCGTCGAACAGGCGCCGCCCGGTCAGCATCTCGTAGAAGATCACGGCGAGGGTGAAGACGTCCGAGGCGGGTGTCTGGAACAGGTCGAGGAACGGCTCCGGTGCCATGTAGCGCAGCGTGCCGGCGGCATTGGTCTCGGTCTCGGCGCTGGCGAGATCGTGCAGCACGGAAATGCCGAAGTCGGTGACCTTGGGTACGCCATCGCGATTGATGAGGATGTTCGCCGGGCTGAGGTCGCGATGGATGATGTTGTTCTCGTGCAGGTAAGCCACGCCGGCAAGGATCTGGCTCATGAGAATCACGCAGCGGTCGAGAGGCAGTGCGCCGTCCGCTTCGATCAGGGCTTTCAGCGAATCGCCGTCGATGTACTCGAATACCAGGTAGTTGCAGCCCTGGAAGGTTCCGACGTCGTGCAGTGTGACGATGTTCGGGTGCTGCAGGCGGCTGACGATGCGCGCCTCACTGGCCAGCGTGCCCTCGGTGCGGTCGGGATCCCGGCGCAGCAGCTTGATGGCGACCTGGCGGTCGAGTTCGCCGTCGCGCGCCAGCATGACGATGCCCTGACCGCCGCGCCCGAGCAGGCGGAGGATGTCGTAGCGCCCGATGCGTTCGGGCAGGGCGGGCTGTCGCGAGAACTGTTGCATGCGCGGGCGGAGGCAGGTGTGGGGCCTTGGCGCTATGAGCGGCCCTGCACGATGCGATCTTTAGTGCTGCCGCGGGGGCGGTTCGTCAGTGCAGCGGGCCGCCCGGTGCTTCCCGGCGCGGCCCGTCGCGGCCGCTCGGGATGGCCTGCGGTGCGACGCTCGCGTGGTGCAGAACCATGTACCAGCCGTCGCCCAGCCGCCGGTAGATGTTGGTCGCGAGCACGGGCGGGGCGACGAAACGCGTGCCCGGCACGCTGATGCACTCTTCGAGCAGGTGCACGCGCAGATCACCGGTGCCGCTGACGAGGCGGCCGCGCAGGTCGAAGCTGCGCACCATGTGCTCGGCAAGGATGTGCTGCCAGCTGGCGCGGATGGCGGCCGCGCCTTCCAGGCGAGGGCCGGACGGGTGGATGCACACGATATCGGCGCCCGCCGCCCAGACCCGCATCATGGCCTCGACGTCGCCGCTGCCAAAAGCCTCGTAGAAGGCGGCCTCGGCGGCGAGCGAAGTGTCGAACATGGCGCGCGTAACCGGCGATGGCCGGCCCCGTCAGTCGGCGTCGTCGGCGCTGGCTGCAGGTGCTTCCACCGCCGCGGGTGCGGCGCCGGCCGGCGCGGCGGCATCCTGCACGCCGACGGGATAGCCGGCCTGGCGCAGGGCGCCGTCGATGGCGTCGCGGCTGTAGCCGGTGAGTACGCGCTCGCCGATCAGCGTGGTCGGCACGGTGAGACCGCCGCTGCGCCCCTTGAGCTCCTCTTGCGCCGCGGCGTCGTCCTGCACGTCCTTGACCGTGAACGGGATTTCGTAGCCGTCCAGCGCATTGCGCACGAGGTCACAGGCGTCGCACTGCGGCACGACATAGAGCGTGACCGGATTGGCGGCCGCAATGGTATCGATGCTCGGCGCCTCGTCGCCGCCGACACCACGCAGCTGCTTCTCGCCCTGCTTCGTCATGCCGGGTGGGCAGCGATCGCGGAAGGAGACGTTGCCGTCACCGTCGATACATTCGACGACGGTGCGTGCCGGCGTGGTGGCCGGCAGAAGTAACAGGGCGAGGACGAGCAGGGCGCTCTGCGGCGGCTTGGCCATGCGGCGCGATCTCCTTGTTGGACGGGGCGTTGTGCCGGACGCGAACCGGTGGGCAGTATAGCAGTCAGGTGCGCCGACGAGCGCCGGTCGGGGCTATCAACGGGGCAGGGCTGGACCTATAATGCGGCCGCTCCACGTGCCCGGCGCGCGCCGTCGGTGCGGCCCGACACGGGCGTCCGTCAAGCCACCCAGCAAATGTCACCGGGCCATCTGGCGAGCGCGGATGCCGGGGCGACACACGCGAAAGTGGCGGAATTGGTAGACGCGCTGGTTTTAGGTACCAGTGGGGAAACCCGTGAGAGTTCGAGTCTCTCCTTTCGCACCAGGTCTCCTGACAAACCCGATGACCCTCATGCGACGCCGCCGGCGCGGCGTCGTCGTCCTGATGCCCAACCTGACGATTCGTCCATGCAAATTTCACTTGAAAAGCCCTCCACACTGGAACGCCGCCTGACCGTCGAGGTCCCCGAAGAGCAGATTGCCCCGAAGGTGCAGTCGCGGCTCGCCGACCTGCAGAAATCCGTCCGCCTGGACGGCTTCCGCCAGGGCAAGGCGCCGCTGTCGGTGATTCGCCAGCGTTTCGGGCGGCGCGTGCGTGAGGAAATCGTGGGCGAAGTCCTGCAGAGCTCGTTCAGCGAAGCGCTCGGCCAGGAATCGCTGCGCCCGGCCGGCCAGCCGGTGATCGACCCGGTCTCGGCAGAACCCGGCGCCGGTCTCACCTATACCGCGACGTTCGAGGTATTCCCCGAGATCGCGCTGGCGCCGGTGGAGAATCTCGCGCTGACCCGCGTCACCTGCAGCGTCGAGGATGCCGACGTCGACGCCATGATCGAGAAGCTGCGCGAACAGCATCGTGAGTGGGTCGCGGTGGAGCGCCCGGCGGCGGATGGCGACCAGCTCGCCATCGACTTCAAGGGATTCGTCGACGGCGAGGTCTTCGAGGGCGGCAGCGGCGAGGATTTCGACCTCGAGCTCGGTACCGGCATGATGATCGAGGGTTTCGAGGATGGTCTGCGCGGCCAGGCTGCCGGCAGCACGGTGACGCTCGACCTCGCGTTCCCGGCCGAGTACCGCAACGAGCAACTCGCCGGCAAGCCGGTGCGCTTCGAGATCAACGTCAAGAAGGTCAGCGAGCCCGTGCTGCCGGAGATCGACGCGGCGTTCATGGAGCGCTTCGGCGTCAGCGATGGCGACCTCGCGGCATTCCGCGCCGAGGTTCGCACCAACATGGAAAAGGAGCGCGACCGCGCGGTACGCCAGCGCTTCAACAGCGAGGTGATGGACAAGCTCGCGGCCGCCAATGACGTCGAGGTGCCGGAGAGCCTGGTCAAGCCCGAGGCCGAGCGCCTGCGCCAGCAGATTGCGCGCGAGCTGATCATGCGCGGGATCAACCCGGCCGACAGCGCGCAGGACTTCGAGGCGCAGGTGCAGCAGCGCGCCCGCGGGCGGGTAAAGCTCGGGCTCGTGATGGCCGAAATGGTGAAACAGGCGGAACTGCGCGCCGACCCCGCCAAGGTTCGCGAGATGGTCGAGAACATGGCGTCCGGCTACGAAGACCCGGCGGCAGTCGTCAAGTGGTACTACGAGAACCCGGAACAATTGCAGCAGGTCGAGGCCCTATGTCTCGAGGACATGACCGTCAACTGGATTGCCGAAAGGGCGCAAGTTACTGAACAATCAGTCACGTTTGACGGTTTGATGAATCCGGTGCAGACTGACGACAAGGTAGAGGCAAGCTCTTGATGTCCATGGAATACTTCGATCCGCGCCTGGGCTCCGGCCCGCAGGCACTCAACCTGGTGCCGATGGTCGTGGAGCAATCGGCGCGCGGCGAGCGCGCCTACGATATCTATTCGCGACTGCTCAAGGAGCGGGTGATCTTCCTGGTCGGCCCGGTCGAGGATTACGTCGCCAACCTGATCGTCGCCCAGCTGCTGTTCCTCGAGTCGGAGAACCCCGACAAGGACATCCATTTCTATATCAATTCGCCGGGTGGTTCGGTCTCGGCGGGTCTGGCAATCTACGACACCATGCAGTTCATCAAGCCCGCTGTGAGCACCATGTGCATCGGCCAGGCGGCCAGCATGGGTGCCCTGCTGCTCGCGGGCGGCGCGGCCGGCAAGCGTTTCTGCCTGCCGCATTCGCGCGTGATGATCCACCAGCCGCTGGGAGGCTTCCAGGGGCAGGCTTCGGACATCGACATCCACGCGAAGGAAATTCTCAAGGCACGCGATCGTCTCAATCACATCCTGGCCCACCACACCGGCCAACCGCTCGAGAAGATTGCGACCGATACTGATCGCGACCGCTTCATGAGCGCCGAGGAGGCGGCAGAATACGGAATCATCGATGCGATGCTGTCCAAGCGCGAGTCGAGCAGGGAAGGCGCCGACTGAGACGCTGCGGACATCTGAGGTAGTTGGTAATGAATGACGGCAAGAACTCCAAAGGCGACGGCGATCGGCTGCTCTACTGCTCGTTCTGCGGCAAGAGCCAGCACGAGGTGCGCAAGCTCATCGCGGGGCCGTCGGTGTTCATCTGCGACGAATGCGTCGAGCTGTGCAACGACATCATCCGCGAGGAGATCCAGGAGAAATCGCCCGGCGGAGTAGGCAGCAAGCTACCCACGCCGCACGAGATCAACCAGATACTCGACGAGTACGTGATCGGGCAGCACCAGGCCAAGAAGATCCTCTCGGTCGCGGTGTACAACCACTACAAGCGGCTCGAGACGCGCGTCAAGCAGAACGACGTCGAACTCGCGAAGAGCAACGTTCTGCTGTGTGGCCCGACTGGCAGCGGCAAGACGCTCCTCGCGGAAACGCTCGCGCGCCTGCTCAACGTCCCCTTCACGATCGCCGATGCGACCACGCTGACCGAAGCGGGCTACGTCGGCGAGGACGTCGAGAACATCATCCAGAAGCTGCTGCAGAAGTGCGATTACGACGTCGAGAAGGCGCAGACCGGCATCGTCTACATCGACGAGATCGACAAGATCTCGCGCAAGTCGGACAACCCGTCGATTACGCGCGACGTCTCCGGCGAGGGCGTGCAGCAGGCGCTGCTCAAGCTCATCGAGGGCACCGTCGCGTCGGTGCCGCCGCAGGGCGGGCGTAAGCATCCCCAGCAGGAGTTCCTGCAGGTCGACACCGGCAACATCCTGTTCATCTGCGGCGGTGCGTTCGCGGGCCTCGACAAGATCATCCGTGACCGCTCCGAAAAGGGCGGCATCGGTTTCTCGGCCGAGGTCAAGAGCAAAGACGACAAGAAGACCGCTACCGAGCTGCTGCACCAGGTCGAGCCCGAGGATCTCATCAAGTACGGCCTGATCCCCGAGTTCGTCGGCCGCCTGCCGGTACTCGCGGTGCTCGACGAACTCGACGAGGAACAGCTCATCCAGATCCTGGTCGAACCAAAGAATGCGCTCACCAAGCAGTACGCCAAGCTGTTCGAAATGGAGAGCTGCGAGCTCGAGTTCCGCGAGGACGCGCTGCGCGCCGTCGCGCGGCGGGCGGTCGAGCGCAAGACCGGTGCTCGCGGCCTGCGTTCGATACTTGAACAAAGCCTGCTCGACACCATGTATGAACTACCGTCGCTCGAGAACGCGACCAAGGTGGTCGTCGACGAGGCAGCGATCAAGGGAGAATCGAGTCCTCTTGTTATCTACGAAAGCTCCGAGATCTCGAAGGCCGCGCCAGACTGAGCGCGGCCCCGCCCCTTCCTCTCGTGCGCGCTCGCTGCAGCCGCGCCGCGGCGACGGCCGCCCCGACTTCCGAATCCCCGCTGGCGCCGGTCCTCGGCGCCATGACTCAGCATTTCCTCGTCACCCCCTGCCCCGCCGGCCCGGCGCGGGCCGGTGACGGCCGTTGGAGAATTCCCTCATGAGTGAGCCAAGCACCGAACTGGCGGTATTGCCGTTGCGCGATGTCGTCGTCTACCCGCACATGGTCATCCCGCTGTTCGTCGGGCGCGACAAGTCCATCCGCGCGCTCGAACGCGCGATGGAGGCGGGCAAGCAGATCCTGCTCGTCGCACAGAAGAACGCCGGCGATGACAATCCGCTGCCGGCCGACATCCACACCATGGGCACGGTATCGAACATCCTGCAACTGCTTAAGTTGCCCGACGGCACCATCAAGGTACTGGTCGAAGGTGTCTACCGCGGCCGTATCGAGGAGTTCACCGAGACCGACGACCTCTACCTGGCCAACGTCGAGCAGGTCGAGCCTGAAGCGGTGACCTCGCGCGAGGCGGAGGTGCTGAGCCGCTCGCTGATGACCCAGTTCGACCAGTACGTGAAGCTCAATAAGAAGGTTCCGCCGGAGATCATCTCTTCCCTGTCAGGTATCGACGATCCCTCGCGCCTGGCGGACACCATCGCCGCCCACATGGCGATCAAGATCGAACAGAAGCAGGAAGTGCTCGAACTGGTTGGCCTGCGCGAGCGTCTCGAGCACCTGGTCAGCCTGATGGAGAGCGAGATCGACCTGCTGCAGGTCGAGAAGCGCCTGCGCGGGCGGGTCAAGAAGCAGATGGAGAAGAGCCAGCGCGAGTACTACCTCAACGAGCAGATGAAGGCTATCCAGAACGAGCTCGGGGAACTCGAGGATGGCGTCAACGAGTTCGAGGAACTGGCCAACCGGATCGCGCGGGCAGGCATGCCGAAGGAAGCACGCGAGAAGTCCGAGGCCGAGCTGAAGAAGCTGCGCATGATGTCGCCGATGTCGGCCGAAGCCACGGTGGTGCGCAACTACATCGACTGGATCCTCTCGGTGCCGTGGAAGAAGCGCTCGAAGATCAGTCGTGACCTCAACCATGCCGAAGAGATACTCGAAGCCGATCACTACGGGCTGGAGAAGGTCAAGGAACGCATCCTGGAATACCTCGCTGTACAGCAGCGGGTGAAGAAGATGAAAGGGCCAATCCTGTGCCTGGTCGGCCCGCCGGGTGTCGGCAAGACTTCGCTGGGCCGCTCGATCGCACGGGCAACCAACCGCAAGTTCGTGCGCATGTCGCTTGGCGGCGTGCGCGACGAAGCGGAGATCCGCGGTCATCGCCGCACCTACGTGGGTTCGCTGCCGGGCAAGATCCTGCAGAACATGTCCAAGGTCGGCACGCGCAACCCGCTGTTCCTGCTCGACGAAGTCGACAAGATGGCGATGGATTTCCGTGGTGACCCGGCTTCGGCGTTGCTCGAGGTACTCGACCCGGAGCAGAACAATACCTTCGCCGACCACTACCTCGAGGTCGACTACGATCTCTCCGAGGTGATGTTCGTGACCACCGCCAACAGCCTCAACATCCCTGCGCCGCTGCTCGACCGCATGGAAGTGATTCGGATTTCCGGTTACACCGAGGACGAGAAGGTCAACATCGCGCAGAAGTACCTGATCCCGAAGCAGATCGAGAACAGCGGACTGAAAGACGACGAGATTCGTATCTCCGAGGCCGCGATCCGCGACGTCATCCGCTACTACACGCGCGAGGCCGGTGTGCGTAATCTCGATCGCGAGATCGCGACCGTATGCCGCAAGGTCGTCAAGGGCATTCTGCAGAAGCCCTCGGAGAAGACCGTGCAGGTCAGCCCGAAGACGATAGAGAAGTATCTCGGGGTGAAGAAATTCCGTTACGGCCGCGCCGAGTCCGAGGATCGTGTCGGGCAGGTTACCGGGCTCGCGTGGACCGAAGTGGGCGGCGACCTGCTCACCATCGAGGCCGTCGTCGTCAAGGGTAAGGGCAAGGAGATCTACACCGGCCAGCTTGGCGACGTGATGCAGGAGTCGATCAAGGCAGCGATGACCGTGCTGCGCAGTCGTGCACGCTCACTTGGCATCGAGCCGGACTTCTATGCTTCCAACGACGTGCACTTCCATGTGCCCGAAGGAGCGACGCCGAAGGACGGCCCGAGCGCCGGCGTTGGCATGTGCACCGCCATGGTGTCCGCGCTGACCGGCATCCCGGTCAAGGCCAGTGTCGCGATGACGGGCGAGATTACCCTGCGTGGCGAAGTGCTGCCGATAGGTGGGCTGAAGGAGAAACTGCTCGCGGCGCTGCGCGGCGGTATCGAGGAAGTGATCATCCCGCACGAGAACGAACGTGAACTGAAGGAGATCCCTGCCAATATCAAGCAGGGTCTGACAATTCGCCCGGTACGATGGATCGACGAGGTGTTCGAGATTGCGCTACAGCGCATGCCGGAACCGCTGCCCGCGGACGCTGCCGAGGGTGAGACCATCGCCAAGGAAACAACCGATGGTGATGACGACAACGACGTGTTGCGTCATCATTGAGGGCGCGCCAGGCAAGCCGGCCTCGGCCTCGCCACCGGCTTTCTTGACGGTCCCAGGGACGGCTGTTATAACGCACGCGCCCGTGGCACCACGCACGCGGCTGCACACATAATCACGCCCACGGCGGCGCCGCGATCGCGGCGTCGGCGCTGGCTCACGGGGGATTGTCGATGAACAAAGCAGAACTGATCGAACTCGTCGCCGAGGCTGCTGACCTGTCCAAGGCGTCGGCGACCCGTGCGGTCGAGGCGATGCTCGATGGCATCACCACGGCCCTGAAGAAGGACGATCAGGTCAGTCTCGTCGGCTTCGGTACGTTCACGGTGCGCAGCCGCGCAGCACGCACCGGGCGCAACCCGCAGACCGGCGAGACGATGGAGATCAAGGCGTCGCGCGTGCCTGGATTCAAACCTGGCAAAGCGCTGAAGGATGCCGTAAACTAGCGCGCTTCCCAGACGCGTTACGGGTGCTTAGCTCAGCTGGGAGAGCGTCGCCCTTACAAGGCGAAGGTCGGGGGTTCGATCCCCTCAGCACCCACCAGCGAATTCGCTGGAGTGGTAGTTCAGTTGGTTAGAATACCGGCCTGTCACGCCGGGGGTCGCGGGTTCGAGTCCCGTCCACTCCGCCATATATCATGCTATGTACATCAGGGCGCACCGAGCATCTCGGTGCGCCCTTTTCGTTACGGGGCATTGCAACGCACGGCTGGCCAGTTCGCACGCTGACCGCGGACGCGCTGCAGGGCCGCGAGCGCAGGTGATCGGGGTTCGAGAGACATGCTGCAGGCCATCCGCGAACGTTCGCAAGGGGTGATCGTCGCGATCATCGTCGGTTTCATCATCCTCACGTTCGCCCTGTGGGGTATCGAGAGTTACATCGGAGCCGATCAGCAGGTCGTCGTCGCCGAGGCCGACGGCGAGGAGATCTACCTCGCCGAGTTCCAGGACACCCTGCAACGACTGCGCCGGCAAGCTCAGCAGATGATGGGCGAATCCCTCGACGATATCGATTGGAACAGCGCGGTGGTTCGCGAGCGGGCACTCGACCAGCTCGTCAACGATCGCCTGCTCGACAAGTTCGTGGATGCCGTCCGCATGCGTGTCAGCGATGCCCAGCTGGCTGCCCAGATCACGCGCATCCCCACCTTCCAGGACGAGAACGGCAGCTTCTCCCGGCAGCTCTACCAGCAGCGCCTGCCGCTGGTCGGCATGAGTGAAGCGAGCTTCGAGAATGCGCTGCGTGACGACATGGTCAAGGCACAGCTGCGCGTCGGGGTTGCGTCGTCCGAGTTCGTCACGCGGGAAGAAGCAGCGCTCGTCGAGCGTTTGCGCGTGCAGAAGCGGGACATCGGCTATGCCATCGTGCCGGCGTCGGAGTACGCCGACGAGGTCGTCGTCAGCGACGAGGAAGTCACGCAGCACTACGAGGCCAATCGCGAACAGTATCGCGAGCCCGAACGGGTGCGATTGGAGTACCTGGCCATGTCGGCGGCGGATCTCGAAAGCGAAATCGCCGTGGACGACGCTGCGTTGCGTGCCTACTACGAAGCCAACAAGGCGAACTACACGAGGGAGGAGCAGCGCAACGTCAACCATATTCTCATTCAGGTTGGCGAGGACGCAGCCGAAGACGAGGTAACGGCAGCGCGCGAGCGCGCCGCCGCGGCTCTCGCTCGCGCACGGGAAGGCGAGTCCTTCGAGAAGCTCGCCGAGGAGCTGTCCGACGACGTCGGCTCGCGTACCGAGGGCGGAGAGACCGGGATGTTCCCGCGCGGCGTGATGGCGCCTGAGTTCGAAGAAGCGGCCTTTGCGCTCGACGTCGGCGAGATCAGCGAGCCGGTGCGTACGCGGTTCGGCTTCCACGTGATCAAGCTCAAGGCGGTCGAGCCCGGCGGTCTGCAGCCGTTCGAGGAAGTCGCAGAGCAGGTGAGCACGGCATATCGGGCCGCCGAGGCGCAGAAGCAGTTCTTCGATATGGCCGAGCAGTTCTCGAATCTCGTCTACGAGCACCCGGACAGTCTCGACGTTGCTGGCGAGGCGCTCGACCTCGAAGTACAGCGCAGCGAACCGATGAGCGCGGCGGACATCGCACGCGAGTTCTCGGATGCCGTGGCGGCACGGGCGTTCGAGCCCGAAGTGCTGGTCGAGGGGCTCAACGGTGAACCGGTCGAACTGGCTGACGGCCGCGTGGTCGCGGTGCGTGTCACCGAGCATCAGCCGTCCGTGGTGCCGCCGCTGGCCGATGTACGCGAGGCGGTCGTCGAGGCCGTACGTACCGCGAAGCTGCGCGAGAAGACGCGGGCGGCGGCCGAAGCCCTGGGCGTAAGACTGCGTGAAGGTGACAGCGTCGCCGAGGTCATCGAAGACGCGGGCCTGGGCTGGGAGTCCGAGGACGGCGTCGGACGCGACTCGACCGCGGTCAACCGCGCGGTGCTGCGCGAGGCATTCCGGGTCAGTGTGCCGGCGTCCGGAGACGCCGCTTACACGACAATCCCGATTGGTCGCGCCGATCACGCCGTCGTGCGCGTCGCCAATGTGCAGACGCCGGCCGCCGACGAAGTCAGTGACCGTGCGATCGCCGACGTGCAGCAGGAAATCACGACCGCACGTTCGACGCTGACTTGGCAGAGTTTTCTCGAAAGTTTGCGCGCAGGCAGCGAAGTGACGCTGTTCAAGGACCGTTTGTAAGCATCACTGGGCCCCTTACTCGAGCCGTGTGACACGCGCGGTGATGGCGCACCGGGTGAATGCGATATCCGCGATGGCACGCGGCCGCGCCACCGGGGCATGACTGCTGAACAAGAGCCATCAATCCCCGCGCGCGGGGAATTCGTGACCATGGCGCTCTATGGCGCTGCTGATGACGGCGGTGCCCACCGCGTCACCCCACACGTTGATGGCAGTGCGGAAGCGGTCGAGGAACCAGTCGACCGCGAGTAGCAGGCCGATGCCCTCCAGGGGCAGCTTGACCGCGGTCAGCACCAGGATCATCGTGACCAGGCCGGCCTGCGGGATGCCCGCCGCGCCGATCGCGGCGAGGGTTGCGGTGAGGAAGATGATGGCCTGCTCGGCGACGCCGAGATCGAAGCCATACGCCTGCGCGATGAACATCACCGCCGCGGCCTCGTAGAGCGCGGTGCCATCCATGTTGATGGTCGCGCCGAGTGGCAGCACGAATCGCACCGCGCGGTCATCCGCGCCCGCCTCGCGCGTGCATTCCATGGTCAACGGTAGCGTGGCCGAGGAACTCGCGGTGCCAAAGGCGGTGACGAGGGCACGGCCCAGCGTGCCGAGATAGGCAATGCCGCGCCCGGCGACAACGCGCAGGACCACGAACAGGAACAGGAAGTGCAGCGCGAGGCCGACCAGCACGGTCAGCACGTACTTGCCAACCGCCGCGATCTCGGCGAGGAAGGCGGCACCGCCGCCGGCCTTGCCCAGCTGCGCGGCGACGAGCGCGAAGATGCCCACCGGCGCGAGCCACATGATCCAGGTCACCAGCTTCATCATCGCCTCGTTGAGGCCATCGAAGAACGCGATGACGGGTTCGCCGCGGGTGCCGACGGTGGTCAGCGCGGCGGCGAAGAGCAGGGTGAAGACGATCAGCGGCAGCAGCTGGGTTTCGGCCGCTGCTGCCACGAGGTTGGGTGCCACCATCGAAAGTGCGATGTCGTCGAACCCGGTCGGCTCGCGCGAGGCTACCTCGGACGGCACCTCGCGGCTCAGTTCCGCGACGCCGCTGCCG
Organism: Gammaproteobacteria bacterium; assembly: GCA_040220855.1. Taxonomy (GTDB): domain Bacteria; phylum Pseudomonadota; class Gammaproteobacteria; genus JACKNG01. The sequence continues at coordinate 27,184 of JAVJVZ010000020.1, forward strand.
GGTTCGATGACATTGACCACAGCCAGCCCGATGGCCACGGCCACCGCGGTGGTCGACGCATAGTAGAGCACCGTGTAACCGCCGAGGCGGCCGAGTCGGCGCACGTCACCGAGCGAGCAGACTCCCGAGATCACCGCCGCCACGATCAGTGGCACGATGGTCATCTTCAGCGCGTTGAGGAACAGCGTGCCGAGCCATTCGACGGCGAGCATGTCGGCGCCGAACCAGGCGCCGCAGACGATGCCCAGGACGACGCCGGCGAGGATCGCCCACAGCAGGACGCCGGCGTGCGAGGCGGTCACCGTGCCCGCGGCAGCCTCACAGGCCGGCCATGCCCATGATGTTGAACCCGCAGTCGCAGTAAGTGATCTCGCCGGTCACCGCGGACGCGAGGTCAGAGCACAGGAACGCCGCGACGTTGCCGACCTCCTCGATGGTGACGTTGCGACGCAGCGGTGCCGCCTTCTCGACGTATTCGAGGAAGCGACGCAGGTCCTTGACGCCCGATGCCGCCAGCGTGCGGATAGGGCCGGCGGAGACGCCGTTGACGCGGATGCCCTCGGGACCGAGGCTCTCTGCCATGTAGCGCACGTTGGCCTCGAGGCTGGCCTTGGCCAGGCCCATCACGTTGTAGCTCGGCATGGTGCGTATGGCGCCGAGGTAGCTCAGTGTCAGCATGGCGCCGGCGCGGCCCCGCATCAGTGGGCGCGCCGCGTTACCCAGCGCGGCGAAACTATAGGAACTGATCTCGTGCGCGACGCGGAACCCGTCGCGGGTGACGCTGTCGAGGTAGGAACCCTGCAGGGCTTCGCGCGGCGCAAACGCGACCGAGTGAACCAGGATGTCCAGGTGATCCCAGTAGTCGTCGAGATGCTCGAACACGGCCTGAATCTGCTCGTCGCTCTCGACGTCGCAGGGAATGGTGATTTCCGAACCGAGCTCGGCTGCGAAATCCTCGACACGCGACTGCAGGCGCTCGTTCTGGTAGGTGAAGGCGAGCTCCGCACCTTCCCGGCGCATTGCCTGTGCAATGCCCCAGGCGATCGATTTGTTGCTCGCTACGCCGACGATGAGCGCACGTTTGCCCTCGAGAATACCCATGCGAAAGAGTCCCCTGAAGCTGCTGGCGGACGTGGATTACCGGAGGCGAGAGTGTACAGCGTCCGCCCGGAGTTTATAATCCCGACCGGTTCGCGGGGCGGCTTCGCATCTTGCAGTTCACGATTCCAGACGGGGAAATGCTGACCCCTCCGGCACCGCGACGACGGGCGTGGCGCGCCTGGCGCGCGGTACTGCTGTGCATGCTGCTGCTGTGCGCAGGCGCGTGCAGCGATGTACCGTGGAACAGCCCCTATCCCTCGGCCGACAACGATCGCGCGATTCACTACGATTCGTTCTCCGAGCGGCCCAAGCATCTCGACCCGGTTTCCTCGTACAGCGAGAACGAGGCACTGTTCAACGGCCAGATCTACGAGCCGGTCGTGCAGTACCATTTCCTCAAGCGCCCCTACCAGCTGGTGCCGCTGACCGCCGCGTCGCTGCCGCAGCCGGTCTACTACGATGCCGCCGGCAACCGCCTGCCGGCCGATGCACCGCGCGACGAAGTCGCCGAGGCGGTCTACCGCATCACCATCAAGCCGGGCATCCTCTACCAGCCGCACCCGGCTTTCGCCACGCGTGAGGACGGCAGCTACCGCTACCACGCGCTCACCGAGAACGACCTCGAGGGCCGTGCGACGCTGGCCGATTTTCCCGCGCAGGGCACGCGCGAGCTGCTCGCCGCCGATTACGTCTACCAGATCAAGCGTCTCGCGCACCCGCGGCTGCACTCGCCGATCGCCGGGCTCATGAGTCGCTATATCAAGGGCCTCGGCGAGTTCGCCGCGCGCTTGCGCGAGGAGGCTGCCGGTGAGCGAGGTTTCATCGACCTGCGCGAGTACGATTTCCCCGGCGCGCGCGTCGTCGACCGCCATACCTACGAGATTCGCATCACCGAGAAATACCCGCAGTTCCGTTTCTGGCTGGCGATGTCGTTCTTCGCGCCGGTGCCGTGGGAGGCCGATGTCTTCTACGCGCAGCCGGGGATGAAGGAGCGCAACATCTCGCTCGACTGGTACCCGGTCGGCACCGGCCCCTACATGCTCACCGAGAACAATCCCAATCGCCGCATGATCCTCGAGCGGAATCCGAACTTCCGCGGCGAGCCGTATCCCGGCGAGGGCATGCCGGGCGATGCCGAGGCAGGTCTGCTCGACGAGGCCGGGCGCGAGATGCCGTTCATCGATCGCGCCTACTACAGTCTCGAGAAGGAGCCGATCCCGGAGTGGACCAAGTTCCTGCAGGGCTATTACGACGTCTCCAGCGTGCTTGCCGACAGCTTCGACCAGGCCATCCAGTTCAATGCCCAGGGTGAGGCGGAGCTGACCGACACGATGGCCGACAAGGGTATCGAACTGCTCACCGCGGTGACCGCATCGATTTCCTACATGGGATTCAACATGCTCGATCCGGTGATTGGCGGTGACAGCGAGCGTGCACGCCTGCTTCGCCGGGCTATCTCGATCGCGGTCGATTACGAGGAGCTGATCTCGATATTCGCCAACGGCCGCGGCGTGCCCGCGCAGGGACCGATACCCCCCGGCATCTTCGGTCACGTCGAGGGCGAGGAAGGAATCAATCCCTATGTCTACGAATGGCGTGACGGTCGACCGCTGCGACGCTCCCTCGACGACGCCCGTGCGCTGATGCGCGAAGCCGGCTACCCGGACGGGCGCGATGCAGACAGCGGCGAGCAGCTCACGCTCTATTTCGAGACCGTCTCGTCGGGGCCGGGCAGCAAGTCATTGCTCAACTGGTACCGCAAGCAGTTCGAAAAGCTCGGTATCCAGCTCGTCATCCGCGCGACGGACTACAACCGCTTCCAGGAGAAGGTGCGCAAGGGCACGGCGCAGATCTTCGGCTGGGGCTGGAACGCCGATTACCCCGATCCGGAGAATTTCCTGTTCCTGCTCTACGGCCCCAATGGCAAGGTCGAGGCGCACGGCGAGAACGCGGTGAACTATGCCAATGCACGCTACGACGAACTGTTCGTGGCGATGCGCGCCATGGAGGACGGGCCGGCGCGCCAGGCGCTCATCGACGAGATGGTTGCGATCCTGCGCCGTGACGCGCCCTGGCTGTGGGGCTTCCATCCCACCGCCTATACCTTGTTCCATGCCTGGTATGGCAACGCCAAGCCGAACCTGATGGCACGCAACACGCTCAAGTACAAGACCATCGATCCGCAGCTGCGAGCCGAGCTGCGGCAGCGCTGGAACGACCCGGTGGTGTGGCCCGTGGCGCTGCTCGGTGCGCTGCTGGTGATCTCGGCGGTTCCCGCGTGGCGTACCTACCGTCGGCGCCAGCAGGAGGCGGTGCGATGATCGCCTACGTCATTCGCCGTCTGCTCTACGCCATCCCGATCCTGCTCGGCGTGAACGTGATCACTTTCGTGTTGTTCTTCGTGGTCAACTCGCCGGAAGACATGGCGCGGCTGCACCTCGGCGCCAAGCACGTCACGCCGGCCGCCATCGAGAAGTGGAAAGCGGACCGCGGCTACGACAAGCCGCTGTTGTGGAACGACGCCGCCGCCGGTGCCGAGCAGGTCACCGATACGATTTTCTATCGCAACACGGTGCGCCTGTTCCTGTTCGACTTCGGCCAGTCCGACAGCGGGCGTGACATCGGCTACGACATCTCGCAGCGCATGTGGCCGAGCCTCGCCATCACGCTGCCGGTGTTCCTGCTCGGACTCCTGCTCACGATCAGCTTCGCGCTCACCATTGCATTCTTTCGCGGTACCTACATCGATACCTGGGCGGTGGTGCTGTGCGTGGCGATGATGTCCGTCTCGGGGCTGTTCTACATCATCGGCGGGCAGTACCTCATCGGCAAGCTGTTGCGGCTGGTGCCCATTTCCGGCTTCGAGAGCGGTCTCGTTGCGACCAAGTTCATCATCCTGCCGGTCATCGTCGGCGTCGTCGCCGGTCTCGGCCACGGCACGCGCTGGTACCGCACGATCTTCCTCGAGGAGATCAACCGTGACTACGTGCGCACGGCGCGCGCCAAGGGCCTGGCGGAGAAGGCGGTGCTCTACGGGCACGTGTTGCGTAACGCCATGATCCCAATCCTGACCGGCGTGGTCGTGGTGCTGCCGACGCTGTTCCTCGGCAGCCTCATCACCGAGGCCTTTTTCGGCATCCCGGGGCTCGGCAGCTATACCATCGAGGCCATCCAGAGCCAGGATTTCGCCATCGTGCGCGCGATGGTGTTCCTCGGCTCGGTGCTCTACATCACCGGCCTCATCCTCACCGATATCTCCTACACCGTGGTCGATCCGCGCGTGCGGCTGGGTTGAGCCGATGCAGCTGGTATTGCTGAAGACCGACCTGTTGTTCTTCGTGCTGCTAGTGCTCGCCACGGGCTACATCGCCTACGCGGCGCGCCGCGAGCACCTGCGCGCGCCGTGGCGCCAGGTGGTGGAACGTCCGCTCGGCATGAGCGCGGCGGTGGTGCTGATGGCCTATCTCGTCATCGCCGTGCTCGATTCCTGTCATTTCAACCCGCGCCTCGACGACAGCCCGGACAGCGCTTACAGCAACGAGATTGTCAGTGTGCTCGACGTCGTGCTGGCGCCGCTGCGCGGCAATGTCGAGACCACCTACTCGGCACCGTTCGCGGTGCGTGCCTACGCCAAGGAAGTCGTCATTGCAGCCGACGGCAGTACGCGGCGCGAATTCCCGCCGCTCGCGCACGGCGGCGCCCACCTCGACGATCCGGCGCGCGAGCGCGGCGCCGACGTCGCCAGGCGCGCGGCGCACGGCCTTGCCGGCGCGGCGCTCGCCTGGGCGCTCGTCGTGGCAGGGCTGGTGGCCTGGCTGGCGCACCGCCGCGGCATCGGCTGGGCCGCAATGCTCGGCGAGGTCGCAGGGGGGCGCACGCGGGTGCCGTGGCGCAGCATCCTCGCTACCCTGGGACTGTTGTTCGCGCTGATTGGTACCTGCGTCACGATCGCGCCGTACTACCACGTGCTCGGCACCGACAAGACCGGCAACGACGTGCTCTACCAGGCGCTCAAGAGCATCCGCACGGGGCTGCTCATCGGCACCTTGACGACGCTCGTGATGCTGCCTTTCGCGATCGTGCTCGGCATCGCCGCCGGTTACTTCCGCGGCTGGGTGGATGACGTCATCCAGTACCTGTACACCACGCTCTCGTCGATTCCGGGGGTGCTCCTGATCGCCGCTGCCGCGCTCATGCTCGAGGTCTACATGGCGCGCCACGAGGCGAGTTATACGAGCCTGGCGGCACGCGCCGACCTGCGCCTGCTGGCGTTGTGCATGATCCTCGGCGTGACGACCTGGACGGGCTTGTGCCGCTACCTGCGCGGTGAGGCGCTCAAGCTGCGTGAAGTCGATTTCATCAGCGCCGCGCGCGCTTTCGGTGTGCCTCACCGGACCATCCTGGTGCGCCACATCGTGCCCAACATCATGCACATCGTGATGATCTCCATCGTGCTCGATTTCAGCGGTCTGGTGCTCGCCGAGGCGGCGCTGACCTACATCGACATCGGCGTCGACCCCAGCATGGAGTCGTGGGGGAACATGATCAACAGCGCGCGGTTGGAACTCGCGCGCGAGCCGGTGGTATGGTGGTCGTTGCTGGCAGCATTCGTGTTCATGTTCACGCTGGTGCTGGCGGCCAACGTGTTCGCCGACGCGGTGCGTGACGCCTTCGACCCGCGCCTGCGCGAGGCGCGCTGAAAAGGCCGGCGCGCCGCCCGCGCACCGCAAACGGAGCTGCATCGATGGCTACGAGCTCGAGTCGAACCACCGCCGCCCGCACCACGCCGCGGGCCGTGTACATCGTCGACGGTGCGCGCACTCCCTTTCTCAAGGCACGCACCGGCCCGGGCCCGTTCCGGCCCTCCGACCTGGCGGTACGTGCCGGCCAGGCGCTCCTCGCGCGCCAGCCGTTCGCACCGGACGCGCTCGACGAGGTCGTGCTCGGCTGCATCATGCCGGGGCCGGAGGAGGCCAATATCGCGCGCGTGGTGGCGCTGCGTCTCGGCTGCGGCGAGCGGGTGCCGGCGTGGACGGTACAGCGCAACTGTGCGACCGGCATGCAGGCCATCGACAGCGCCGCGCAGGCCATCCTGCTCGGCCGTGCGGAGCTGGTGCTCGCCGGTGGCACCGAGGCAATGAGCCACGCGCCGGTGCTGCTCGGGCCGGACATGGCGCGCTGGCTGGCCGGCTGGGCCGGCGCGCGCAGCATGAAGGAGCGGGTGCGACTCGTCGGCGAGTTACGGCCCGGTCATTTCAAGCCCGTCATCGCGCTGCTGCTCGGCCTCACCGACCCGGTGGTCGGTCTCTCGATGGGCCAGACTGCCGAGATCATCAGCCGCCGCTACGGTATCACCCGCGCTGACATGGATGCCTATGCCGTGCGCAGTCACCAGCGCCTCGCCGCGGCCCAGGCCGACGGCCGGCTCGACGAAATCGTGCCGCTGATCGATGCGGGTGGAAAGGTCCACGAGCACGACGACGGCGTGCGCGCCGATTCCAGCGTCGACAAGCTGGCGCGGTTGAAGCCGTTCTTCGACCGCGAGTTCGGCAACGTCACGCCGGGCAACAGCTCGCAGATCACCGATGGCGCGGCATGGCTGCTGCTGGCCAGCGAGGAGGCGGTGAAGCAACATGACCTGCCGGTGCTCGGCCGCCTGGTCGATACCCAGTGGGCGGCCCTCGATCCGCGCCAGATGGGCTTCGGCCCGGTGCATGCCGCGGCGCCGTTGCTGCGCCGGCGCCGTCTCGGCCTCGACCGCATCGACTACTGGGAGATCAACGAAGCTTTCGCCGGACAGGTACTTGCCTGCCTGCGCGCCTTCGCCGACCCCGACTACCTGCGCGCGGAGCTCGGCCTACGCAGCGCAATCGGCGACATCGACGAGGAGCGGCTCAATGTCGATGGTGGCGCCATCGCACTCGGCCACCCGGTCGGCACCAGCGGTGCGCGCATCGTGCTGCACCTGCTCAAGGTGCTCGAGCAGCGCGACGCGAAGCGCGGCATCGCGGCCATCTGCATCGGTGGCGGGCAGGGCGGCGCGATGCTGCTCGAGCGGCCGTGAGCACAACGGGAGCGATGGCCATGAACGCGGAAACGGAGAAGCCGGCAGGCCCGGAAATGGAAGCAATCGCTCTCGACGGCGTCGCCAACTGGCGCCTCGCCCGCGATGCCGATGAGCTGCTCTGGCTCACTTTCGACTGTGCCGGCGCAAGCGCCAACACGCTTTCCTCGACCGTGCTCGGCGAACTCGCCACCGCACTCGATGCCGTGCACGCGGCGCGCGGGCGAGGCCTCGTCGTCACCTCGGCCAAGGTGAGCGGATTCGCCGCCGGCGCCGATATCGGCGAGTTCGACGACATGCGCGATGCCGACGAGACTGCGCGCCAGGTGATGGAAGTGCACGCGCTGTTCGAGCGCCTCGAACGGCTCGACATTCCGAGCGTGGCGCGCGTGCACGGTTTCTGCCTGGGTGGCGGACTCGAACTCGCGCTTGCCTGCCGGCACGTCGTCGCGGCCGCGGATGGCGGCACCCGGCTCGGCTTCCCCGAGGTCCTGCTCGGCATTCATCCGGGGTTCGGCGGTACGGTGCGCGCGGTGCGTTACTGCGGCGCGCTGGCTGCGCTCGACCTCATGCTCACCGGGCGCAGCATCGACGCGCGCCGCGCGCAGCGCCTCGGGCTCGTCGACCGCGCCGTGCCGATGCGTCATCTCGATGCTGCCGCGCGGCACTTCGCCGGCAGCTGGCAGCCCGAGCGTGCCCCTGCCCGGCGGGCGCGCCTCGCCGGGCACCGTCTGGCCCGGCCGCTCGTCGCCGCGGCGATGCGTCGCGAGGTCGGCAAGCGCGCCAGCGAGCAGCACTATCCGGCGCCGTACGCGGTGATTCGCCTGTGGCGTGAGCATGCCGACGACGAGCGCGCGATGTTGCGCGCCGAAGCGCGTTCGATCGGCGCGCTGCTGACGACTCCGACCAGCCGCAACCTGGTGCGCCTGTTCAAGCTGCAGGAACGCCTCAAGGGTTTCGGCCGTGGTGACGCCGCTGCACCGCGGCGCGTGCACGTCGTCGGCGCCGGCACCATGGGCGGTGACATTGCCGCCTGGTGCGCGCTGCGCGGGATGCAGGTGACCCTGCAGGACCGCGCGGCGGAGTACATGGGCGGCGCCTTCAAACGCGCGGCGAAGCTGTTCGACCGCCGCGTGCGCGACCGCGCCGAACGGCTCGCCGTCGGCGACCGCCTGGTGATGGACCTGGCCGGCGACGGCATCGCGCGCGCCGACGTGATCGTCGAGGCCATCGTGGAGGACGCCGCTGCCAAGCGGCGGCTGTTCCGCGAACTCGAAGCGCGTGCGCGTCCCGATGCGATTCTCGCCACCAATACCTCGAGCATTCCGCTCGCCGACATCGCCGGCGCACTCGACGACCCGGCACGGCTGGTGGGCGTGCATTTCTTCAACCCTGTCGCGCGCATGCAGCTGGTCGAAGTGATCGGCGATGCCACGACCTCGGCGGCCACTCTCGCGCGAGCACAGACCTTCGTCACCGCCATCGACCGCCTGCCGCTGCCGACCGCGAGTGCCCCGGGCTTTCTCGTCAACCGGGTGCTCTCGCCGTACCTCCAGGAAGCGATGATCCTGCTCGACGAAGGCGTACCGGTCGGTGTCATCGACGCCACCGCGCGCGAATTCGGCATGGCCATGGGGCCGCTCGAGATGGCCGATACCGTCGGGCTCGACATCTGCCTGCACGTCGGTGAGATCCTGGCCGGCGCGTTCGGCGGGGACGTGCCAGCCGCGCTGCGGCGCAAGGTCGACGAGCGCCGGCTCGGCGTCAAGAGCGGTGCCGGCTTCTACGACTACGCGAAGGGCAAACCGGTGCGCAGGAAGAGCGGCGAGAACCCGCTGGCGGCCGCGGACGTGCGCGATCGCATGCTGCTGCGCCTGCTCAACGAAGCGGTTGCATGCCTGCGCGAAGGTGTTGTTGCCGATGCGGACCTGGTCGACGTCGGCATGGTCTTCGCGACCGGATTCGCGCCGTTCCGTGGCGGACCGCTCAACTACGCGCGTGATCGCGGCGTGTCCGAGGTCGTGGGGCGCCTGCGCCAGCTCGAGGCCAGCTGCGGAGAACGCTTCCATCCCGACGAGGGCTGGTCGCTGCTGGAGACGCCGAGATGACGGCACGACGTGGTGAGCCGCTGCTCGAGGTGCGCGACCTCGCGGTGCAGTTCGGGCGCGGTGACAAGCTGGTCCGCGCGGTCGATGGCGTCAGCTTCGATGTCGCCGCCGGCGAGACGGTGGTGCTGGTCGGTGAATCGGGCAGCGGCAAGTCGATCTCGGCGCTCGCCATCGCCCGCCTGCTGCCGCCCGTCGCGCGTGTCAGCGCAGGCTCCGTGAGACTTGCCGGCGAAGACCTGTTTCGCCTGCCGGAAGCGCGCATGCGCGACATCCGCGGTGCCGCCATCGGCATGATCTTCCAGGAACCGCAGTCGTCGCTCAACCCGGTGATGACCATCGGCGCGCAGATCGGCGAGACGCTCGTGCGCCACAAGGGACTGCGCGGTGCGGCGCTCCGGCAACGCATCGTCGAGCTGCTCGAGGCGGTCGGCATCGACGACGCCGCGCGCCGTTGCGACGAATATCCGCACCAGTTCTCCGGCGGCATGAAGCAACGCGTGATGACCGCCATTGCGCTCGCCGGCGATCCTAGGCTCCTCATCGCCGACGAGCCGACCACTGCGCTCGACGTCACCATCCAGGCCCAGGTACTCGATCTCATTCGCCGCATCCAGCGCGAGCGCGACATGGGCATCCTGTTCATTACCCACGATCTGGCGGTGGCTTACCAGATCGCCGACCGCGTGGTGGTGATGAAGGAAGGACGTGTGGTCGAGGAGGGCGCACGCGACGATTTCTACCGCGCGCCCAGCCACCCGTATTCGCGCCAGCTCTTCGATGCGCTGCCGAGCTGGGACAAGCGCCTGCGCGAGGGTCACGCGCCGCGCCCCGGTGGCGGCGAGACGGTGCTCTCGGTGCGCGATCTGAAAGTGTGGTTCCCGATCAGGAAGGGCGTGTTCCGGCGCACCGTCGGGCACGTCAAGGCGGTTGACGGCATCAGCCTCGATATCGAAGCCGGCCGTACACTGGCGGTGGTGGGCGAATCCGGGTCCGGCAAGACCACCATGGGCAAGGGTATCCTGCAGCTCATCGACGTGCACGCTGGCGAGGTCCGCTACAAGGGGGTCGAGCTCGGCACGCTCGACGCCGCGACCCTGCGACGTTACCGCGCGGAGCTGCAAATCGTCTTCCAGGATCCCTACTCGTCGATGAACCCGCGCATGATGGTCGGCGACATCATCAAGGAGGGAATGATCGCCCAGGGCATCGGTGCCAGCCGCGCCGAGCGTGATGCACGGGTCGCCGAGCTGCTCGAGCAGGTCGGACTCGAAGCGGCGCACGCCGCGCGCTATCCGCACGAGTTCTCCGGTGGTCAGCGCCAGCGCATCTGCATCGCCCGCGCGCTCGCGGTCGAGCCGCGGCTGATCGTCTGCGACGAACCGACCAGCGCACTCGACGTCTCGGTACAGGCGCAGATCCTCGAACTCCTGCGTGACCTGCAGGACCGTCTCGGCCTGACGTATCTCTTCGTCACGCACAATATCGGCGTGGTGGCCTACCTCGCTCATCGCGTCGCGGTGCTGTACCGTGGCGAGCTGGTCGAGTACGGCGAGGTCGAACAGGTGCTGCACGCGCCGGCGCACGAGTACACGCGCCGCCTGCTCGCGGCGGTGCCGAGCATCGACAGCGCGGCCTGAACGCGCGCGGCGTCGGCGCCGCGCCCGCGGCGTCGTTGAGCAACATGTCCAGAGCGAGCATCATCGGCGAGGATTTGCGTGCGATCGCGCGTATCGGCGCGCCGCTCATCCTGACCAACCTGTGTTCCATCGGTGTCGCGGTCGCCGATACCCTGATGGCGGCCACGCTGGGGGCGACGCAGCTCGCCGCGGTTGCGGTCGGCGCCGGCGTATGGATTGCACTCTACCTGTTCGGGCTCGGCACCATCATGGCGCTGGGCCCCACCGTCGCGCAGCACTTCGGCGCCGGCCGCCATGCCGAGATTGGCAATGACACCGTGCAAGGCATCTGGCTCGCCCTGCTGGTCTCCGTCCCGATCGTGCTCGCGATGCGCACAGCCACGCCGTTGCTCGAGCGTATCGGCATCGACCCGGTCGTCATCGTGCTCGCCCAGGGCTACCTCGATGCGCTCAGCTTCGGCGTCGTCGGCGCTTATTGCTACCACGCGCTCAAGCAGATGAGCGAGGGTGTCGGGCGGACGGTGCCGATGATGGTCATCATGGCGCTCATTCTGCCGGTCAACGTGGCGTTGAACTTCTCGTTCATGTTCGGCCATCTCGGCAGCGCGCCGCTGGGCGCGGTCGGCTGCGGGCTCGGCAATGGCATCGCCTTCTGGCTCATGTTCATACTGCTCGCGCTCTACACACGGCGCTCGCCGCACTACCGAACGTTCGGTCTCGGCACGGCGCCGGCGCGTCCCGAGGCGCGCGCGCTTCGGCGGCTGCTCGTGCTCGGCGTGCCGATTGGCACCTCGCTGTTCCTGCAGTCGGGATTGTTCACTACCGTGGCACTACTCATGGGTGCGCTCGGTACCGTCGCCGTCGCCGCCCACCAGGTGGTGCTCAACTACTCGGGGCTCGTCTTCATGGTGCCGCTCGGCTTCGGCATGGCCTTGACGGTATGCGTCGGCCAGGCCGCCGGGCGCGGTGACTGGGCCGGCGCGAGACGGGTGGGGTACACCGGCGTCGCGCTGTGTGGGCTGCTGGCACTCGGCTTCGGCACGATCACCTGGTGCGCCGCGGATTTCATCGCCGGCACCTACGCTGACGATGCTGCGGTCGCGGGGCTCGCCGCGGCATTGTTCCGGATTGCCGCCTTCCTGCAGGTGGGCGACGGTGTGCAGGTCGCCGTCGCCTTCGCCCTGCGCGGCCTGAAGGACACGCGCGTGCCGCTCGTGATCAATGCCCTCAACTACTGGGGAATCGGCTTCGGTCTCGCCTGGCTGCTCGGCATGACGGCCGGTCTGGGCGCGCATGGCATCTGGGTCGGGCTCAGCGCAGCCTTGTGCACGGCCGGATTGTTCCTGCTGCTGCGTTTCCGCTGGCTGACGCACCGGCTCGGCGCCGCCCTCACGGCGCCGGCAGCATGAGCGCCGGCCGCGCGGTCAGGGGGCCGACTCGGTGACGCGCACGAGACGCGTGTCGAAAGCGACCAGGTCACGCAATGGCGCGGCCGCTTCGATGACCTCGACATACGACCAGGCGACGTTCTCCAGCAGCTCGCCGTCGATGCTGGCGTCGAAGTAGGCAGTGTCACCTTTCAGCGGACAGTGGGTGGTGCGGGCGTTCTGCTGCAGGCTCGTCATGTCGACGTCCTCGCGCGGGAAGTAGAGGACCGGATCGTAGATGTCGTAGCCGACCTCCTTGACCCGGGTGGCGCGGCGAGTGCGCGCCAGCTCGCGGCCGGCGAGGGTCGCCACCACGAGGCGCTCGCACGGTGTGACGCGCATGAAGTGCCGTGGCTCGGCCGGGTTGTGAATGGCGTCGCGAACGAGCGTGACGTCGCTGGCGGTGCTGCTCATGGGATTCTCCTCGGCCATCTGGCGTGGTGCGTGCGACCGACGAGCCCGGTCGCGTGATCGCATGGTGGACGCGCGACAGCGGCCACGCAAGCGGCCGGCCGGCGCAGCGGCGCGCCCGCGCCGGCATCGCAGCGCTCGCGAGTGGCGGTGCAGCGATCGCGAGTGGCGGTGCATCGAGCGTGAGCATCAGCGTGAATCCGGCTTACTGCCGCTTTCCGTGTACGGGCAAATGCGGTTACTGTCAGCGGACAGTGTCATTGTCCGCTGCGCGCTGAACAGGGGTACTCGAGCGAGCTGGCATGGGCGACGACCGCGGCGCGGTCGTGGCCCGTTCCCGCTTGCCGGGTCCCGGCGTCGCGTCAGCCAGTCTGCAGGGGGAGTTCCGCATGTCTCGTCTCGATCTGTCCGTCGATGAGGTCCTCGCCACGACGCGCGCAGTGCGCAAGCGCCTGGATTTCGATCGGCCCGTGCCTTACGCGTTGATTCGCGAATGCCTCGAGCTCGCGGTGCAGTCGCCGACCGGTTCGGTCGGCCAGTTCTGGGAGTTCGTGCTGGTCGACGATCCGGAACAGCGCGCCGCGCTCGGCGACATCTACCGCCGCGCCTGGCCGGTCTACGCGGAAACGCCGACTTCCATCTACAACCTGCACCAGGGCGACGCGGAGATGCAGCCGGTCGCCGAACGCGCGTCGCGCTCGGCGGAGTACCTCGCCGACAACATGGGCCGCGCGCCGTGGCTGCTGGTACCGGTCCTGCGTGGTCGCTACGAGCGGCCCGATGCCGCATTGCTGGCCGGCTTGTATGGCTCCATCCTGCCAGCGGTGTGGAGCTTCATGCTGGCTGCGCGTGAGCGCGCGCTCGGTACCTGCTGGACTACCATCCATCTCATGTACGAGGAAGAGGCAGCCGACGTGCTTGGCATTCCCTACGCCGAGTACACGCAGGTCGCGCTGGTGCCGGTCGCCTATACACGCGGGACCGACTTCAAGCCGGCCCCGCGCAAGGACCTCGACCAGTTCATCCATCGCAACCGCTGGTGAGCCGCGCCCGATGACGGTGGGCGGGGCGTGCGCCAGGGGCGGCGGCGTGTCCCCGCTCGGTATGCCGCTGGTGAACCCGCCCGGAGGTCGTGCCTGCCGTCGCGGCCCGCCTGCTATTCCCGTCGCGGCACGCCCAGCGCAGCGAGCCGCGCCGCGATGTCGGCGCCGGCGCTGACCGGGCTGACCGCGTCGTCGATGTAGGCGATGTTGCCCTCGGCATCGATGTAGAAGGTCACGCGCGAAGCGAAGCCCAGCATCGACAGCACTCCGTAGGCTCTCGCCGTCGTCTTGTCCGGATCGGCCAGCACCGGGAAGTCGGCCTGGTTCTTCTCGGCGAAGGCGCGGTTGGTCGCGGCATCGTCGACGCTCGCCATGAAGTAGGCGACGTCGAAGCCGCGCAGCTGCTCACCGCTCTCACGGAGCGACTTGCACTCGGCCGTTCAGCCGCCGGTGAATGCCTTGGGGAACCAGGCCAGCACGACCGTCCTGCCGCGGTAGTCGGCGAGGCGGTGGATCTCGCCATCGGAGCCCTCGAGCGCGAAGTCGGGCGCCGCGTCGCCGACGGCGAGATCCGCGGCGGCGGCGGCGGTGGCGCCGAGCGCGAGCACCGCGGCGAGGGTTGCGCGCGCGGCGCGTCGGAGGAAGTGAAGTCGGGGCGTCATGTCGTCGTCTCCCTGCAATGGGCAGCGGGGTGGATCCCAACCGGGTACGTGCCGGCCCCCTTCTCGGACCACCGGCTTGGCGGTCCGTTCATTGCCTGGCGCGGGATGGAACTGCCGGCGCGGACCCTGTGACGCCGTCGCGCCGAGGATGGTCGTCGTGCGGGCGCCGGCGTCGGCATGCGGATCCGCTCGTCGTCGCTGCCAGGCCGGTGTCGCGTGGCCCGGTCATCCCCCGGACACCGGTTCGCGCATCGTCACCCATTCCTCGGCCGAGGTCGGGTGGATGCCGATGGTGCTGTCGAAGAGCGCCTTGGTCGCGCCGGCCTTCATCGCGATGGCAAGGCCCTGGATGGTCTCGCCGGCATCCGGGCCGATCATGTGCGCGCCGACCACGCGGTCGCTGGCCTTGTCGACGACGAGCTTCATGAGCGTCTTCTCGGCATTGCCGGAGAGCGTGTGCTTGAGCGGCGTGAAGCTCGACCGGTAGATGACGAGTTCGCCGAAGTGTTCGCGCGCCTGCGCCTCGGTGTAGCCGACCGTGGCGAGATTGGGCTGGCTGAACACCGCGCTCGGGATGTAGTCGTAATCGACCGGACGCTCGTGATCGCGGTACAGGTGCCACACCAGCGCCATGCCTTCGGCGAGCGCAACCGGGGTCAGGTTGACGCGGTCGGTGACGTCGCCGATGGCGTAGATCGACGCGACATTGGTGCGGTAGTTCTGATCGACCACGATGGCACCGGACCAGTTGGTCTCGACACCGACGTTCTCGAGGCCGAGGCCGTCGATGAGCGGCTTGCGCCCGGTCGCATACATGACGAGGTCGACCTCGAGCGTGTCGCCCGATTCGAACGTGACGTGGCAGGTGTCGCCGCGCTTGTCGATCGACGCCACGTCGGTATCGAAGCGCAGGTCCACGCCCTTCTTGCGCATCTCCTCGGCGAGAAAGCTGCGCGCATCGTCATCGAACCCACGCAGGAACAGCGGCCCGCGATAGACCTGCGTCGTGGCGCAGCCGAGACCGTTGAAGATGCCGGCAAACTCGACCGCGATGTAGCCACCGCCGACGACCAGCACGCGTTGCGGCAGCCGCTCGAGGAAGAACACTTCGTTCGAGCTGATGGCATGCTCACAGCCCGGGAACTCGGGAACGTAGGGCCAGCCGCCGGTCGCCACGAGGATGCGTTCGGCGCTGTGATGGGCGCCCCCTACCTCGACGGTGTGCGCGTCGACGATGCGCGCGTGGCCGCGCATGACGCTGGCGCCGGCATTGTCGAGCAGGCGCTGGTAGATGCCGTTGAGGCGCTCGATTTCCTTGTTCTTGTTGGCGACGAGGGTGGCCCAGTCGAACTTGCGTGGCCCGACCTCCCAGCCGAAGCCGGCGGCATCCTCGAACTCCTCGGCGCAGTGGGCGGCATAAGAGAAGAGCTTCTTCGGCACGCATCCGACGTTGACACAGGTGCCGCCCATGTAGCGCTCCTCGGCCACTGCCACGCGCTTCCCGAGCGCGGCTGCCATGCGGCCGGCGCGTACGCCGCCCGAGCCGCCGCCGATGACGAAGAGATCGAAGTCGTAGTCACTCATGGGTATCCGGCGCCTCTTCCGCCGTGTTCGAGCAGGCGCCCAAGTATAGGCGCTCGCTGGCGGGCTGTCGGCGCGCGCTCCGGGACGCGGGCGCGCACGTGCTTTGGGTACAATCCCCGGCCCATGCCAGTATCCCCGGGGGGGACCCGTCATGACGGAAACCGTAGAGATCATCGACGTCGGCCCGCGCGACGGCCTGCAGAGCCAGCCGAAGCTGGTCGACACCGAGACCAAGCTGGAGCTGATCCGGCGGCTCGTCGAGGCGGGGGTGCGCCGGCTGGAGGTCGCCAGCTTCGTCAATCCGAAGCGGGTGCCGCAGATGGCCGATGCGGATGCCATTGTCGCCGGCTTGCCCAACGTGCCGGGGGTGCACTACATCGGGCTGGTGCTGAACGAACAGGGGCTCGAGCGCGCGCTCGCCTCCGGCATCGAACAGATCAATTGCGCTGCCGTCACCACCGACACCTTCTGCCAGCGCAACCAGGGGCGTGATGCCGACGAAATGCTCGGCGTCATTGCCGGGCTTGCGAGACGTGCGCAGGACGCGGGGCGCTTCTTCGGCGTGACCATCGCGGCGAGCTTCGGCTGCCCGTTCGAGGGCGAGGTGCCGCCGGCGCGGGTCGTTGCGATCGCCGAGCGCCTCGCCGGCATGGGGGTCGACGAGATTGCGCTCGCCGATACCATCGGCGTCGCCGTGCCGTCCGACGTGACGCGGCTGGTCGAGGCGGTGCGCCCGACGATCGGCCAGGTGCCGCTGCGCGTACATTTCCACAACACGCGCAACACCGGCATCGCCAACGTCGCCGCCGCCGTCGCGGCCGGCGTGCGCATCGTCGATGCCAGCTGCGGCGGCGTCGGCGGCTGCCCGTTCGCGCCGGGTGCGACCGGCAACGTCGGCACGGAGGACGTTCTCTACCTGCTGCATCGCATGGGCTATGCCACCGGCATCGACGGCGACGCCGTCATCGCCGCCGCGAAATGGCTGGAAGGTCCGCTTGCCGCACCGATGCCGGCGATGGTGACGCGCGCGGGTCTGTTTCCGCCGGCCGCGCGTGCCGGCTGAGCGGGCGCGCGACACGCGGCCGGCCGCACCCGCGCTCCGCTTCGCCGCCTACGCGCCGCAACTGGCGCGCGGGCAGGGCGGTTGTCCGGTTGCTACGCGCCGTCGATATCGCTCGTCGCGCAATGGGCCGGGATTCGCCGCGCCTTCGCGGTCGCGGCACAGCGCGGCGTACCGCCCGCGTCGACCATGTCGCGCGACGGGGCGCGAACGCGCCCCGTGCATGGAGTGCCCGTGAACTCGCGCGAAGCGGCAGAGGTCGATTCCTCGACGCAGGGCTCGCGCGGCGACGTTGTCATGGTCATCGCCGGCGCGTTGCTCATCTCGATGAAGGGCATCCTCGCCAAGCTGCTCTACCGCGAGGGCGTGGCGGTCGAGGCCATCCTGCTGCTGCGCGCCTGGATTTCCCTGCCACTGGTCTGGACCTGGGCGCTCTACCGCGTGGGCCCACGCGGGATCGCAAGCGTGCCGCGGAACCTTGTGGCCGGCGCGGTGCTCGCCGGCGTGGTCTCCTATTACCTCGGCGCGTGGCTCGATTTCGCCGCGCTCACCCTCATCGACGCGAGCCTCGAGCGTGTGCTGCTGTTCTCCTATCCCGTGATCGTGGTCATCGCGCGCGCCGTCGTGCTGCGCCGCCTGCCCTCTCGCCGGGTGGTCGGCGCGGTATTGCTGACCTATCTCGGCATCGTACTCGCGGTGGGCGGCTTCGAGGCGCAGCTGTGGCAGGCCAATGCGTTCGGCGCGGCCTTCGTGTTGCTCGCCGCCGCCGGCTTCGCCTACTTCCTCATCGCCAACGAGCGCGTCGCGCGTGAAGCTGGCAGCGTGGTCTTCATCCTCTTCGCCAGCAGTGGCGCCGCGCTCGCGTTCGCCGTGCACTTCGCGCTGTTCGGCGATCCGGCCGATCTGCACGTCTCCGCCCGCGCATTCGGTCTCATCGTCTTCATGACCGCCGCCACCAACGTGCTGCCGCTGTTCATGTTCTCCGCGAGCATCCGCCGCATAGGCGCCCAGCGCGCGGCCATCATCAGCAGCATCGGGCCGCCATCGACCATCGTCCTCGCCATGCTCGTGCTCGACGAAGTGCTGCGCCCCGGACAGTGGTTCGGCACCGCCATGATCATCGCCGGGATCCTCGTCCTCGAAGCGCGCCGCGGCCGCGTCTAGCGCTTCTGCGTTCATCGAACTCGCGAACGGGTACGCCCGCCGCGCCACCGCCACGCTGCAACGACTATTTCAATCCGGCGTAGAGTCGCGCCATGGCGCGGCGCCATAACTTGGCCGGCTTGATTGGCATGCCGGCGTAGACGCCGGGTTCGCGGATGTCCTTGGTGACGCCGCCCTTGCCGAGGACGACGACATCGTCGCCGATGGTGACGTGGCCGACGGTACCGACCTGGCCGGCGAGGGTGACGCGGTTGCCGATGCGGGTGCTGCCGGACACGCCGACCTGCGAAACCAGCAGGCAATCGGTGCCGGTGACCACGTTGTGCGCGAGCATGACGGGGTTGTCGATCTTGGTGCCGCGGCCGACGCGGGTTTCGCTGAAGCGCGCGCGGTCGATGGTCGAGTTGGCCCCGACCTCGACATCGTCCTCGAGCACGACGTGGCCGAGCTGCGGGATCTTGACGTGGCGACCCTCGTGCTGGACATAGCCGTAGCCGTCGCCACCGATCGAGACGCCCGGCTGCAAGACCACGCGCGCGCCGAGCACGCTGTCTTCGCGCAGCGTGCAGTTGGGATAGATGATGCAGTCGGCGCCGATGGCGCATCGATCCATGATGACGACGTTGGGGAAGATACGTGTGCGTGCTCCGATCACGACATCCTCGCCGATGACGACGTTGGCGCCGATGCTGGCGTCGACGGCAAGCCGCGCGCTGGATGCGATCACCGCGTTGGCGTGGACGCCCTGCATGGCGCCGAGCTGGGAGGGCGCGAAGAGGGCGGCGATGCGCGCGATGAGGTATTCGGGACGCGCATGGAACAGGTTGGCCTTGCCCGGCACGGCGAGCCCGGGGCGGGTCACGAAAGCGGGGATGCGCGAGGCCGCCGCAATCGTGTGCTGGGCGGCGTCGGTGACGAAGGAGAGGTGGGTCGGGAAGTCGTCCGAGATGCCGCACACGCCATGCAGCGTGAGTTCGGGGTCACCGTCGAAGTCAGCATCGAAATGACGGGCGAGGGCGGAAAGCGTGTGCTGCATGGGTATTCTCGCAGGGCTGTGATCGGCGCGTGGTGGGGAGAGTCTACTGGATGGCCCGCATCGTCGCGGCGTGCATCGCCCAGGTGCGGCCGGTTAC
This sequence comes from Gammaproteobacteria bacterium, assembly GCA_040220855.1. GTDB lineage: Bacteria > Pseudomonadota > Gammaproteobacteria > JACKNG01. Next base: position 46,578 of record JAVJVZ010000020.1, read on the forward strand.
ACTCCGGCCGGCCGCTTCACGCGGCCTGAACGATGCGGAGGGCCAGGTTCGATGGGAAAGAAGCGACGCGCATCCGGCCAGCGTGCCGGGCGAGCGCCCGTGACGACCACGCCGTTGGCGCCACGTACGCGCGACCTGCCGCTCGCGATCCTGGCTGCGTGCGGTGTGGTGCTGACCGCGTTGCTCCTGTGGCGCGCCGGCAGCGCCGCCGGCTTGCCCTACTGCAACGCGGGTTCGGGCTGCGACGTGGTGCAGTCGAGCGCCTGGTCGCGTTTCCTGGGGCTGCCGCTCGCGGCGTGGGGGATGATGAGCTACGTCGTGCTCGGTGGCCTTGCGCTCTGGGTCACCGACAGTGCGCGACGCGCACGCTGGAGCGCGCTGGCGGCAAGCGCCGGTTTCGGCATCAGCGTTTATCTCACCGTCGTCTCCGCGACGCTGATCGAGGCCTTGTGCGCGTACTGCCTGCTTTCGCTTGCTCTCTTCACGCTGGCTTTCGTCTGGAGTATTGCACGGCGGCCGGCAGGTGCCGGCATGCGCATGCACGCCGCGGGACTGCTCGCAGCCGTCGCGGTGGCCACCGCCATGCACGCCGATGCGCGCGGCTGGTTCGTGCGTGGCGAGGGCGACCCTTACCTGCGCGCGCTGGCCGAGCATCTCGCCGCAAGCGGCGCCGCTTTCTACGGCGCGAGCTGGTGTCCGCACTGCCAGGATCAGAAAGCCGTATTCGGCGCCGCGGCAGAGGCGCTGCCCTACGTCGAATGCTCGCCCAACGGCCCGCGCGCACCGCGCGCCACGGCGTGCGAGATGGCCGATATCCGCAACTACCCGACCTGGATCATCGGTGGCCGCCGCATCGAGCGCGTGATGCCGCCGGAAACGCTTGCCGGCCTGACCGGCTTCGATGCCGCGGCCGCCCGCTGAATCGTGGTGACGAACCCGCCCATTGCCCCGGCACTGTTGCGCGACCCCGGGCACTGTCTCGCCCTGGGGCTCGGCAGCGGGCTGCTGCGACCGGCTCCGGGCACCTGGGGCACGCTGGTCGGGGTGTTGTGCTATTGGCCGCTGGCCGGCGCGCCGTTCGCCGTGTACGGCGCCGTTGTCATGTTCCTGTTCGTCGTCGGTGTGCCGCTATGTGCAAGAACGGCGCGCGCGCTCGGCACCCACGATCACGGTGGCATCGTGCTCGACGAAATCGTCGGCTACCTCGCGACTGTGACATTTTGTTCCAGCGGGGTAATTGGTGCGCTGGCCGGCTTCGTGGCCTTCCGCTTTTTCGATATCGTCAAGCCGTGGCCCATCCGGCTCGTCGACAGACGCGTCGGGGGCGGCCTGGGAATCATGCTGGACGATCTGCTCGCTGCCATCTATGCGTGCATTGTTCTGGAATTATTTGAATATTTATCATTCGGTTATAAACTATTTCAATAATTCATCTTAGATATGACGCAGCAAGGTCCTCGAGCATGAGCAAGCCCTATATTCGCGTCGTCCTGGGCGCGGCGCTGTGTGCGCTGCCGCTCGCCACCTGCGCCGACATCTACAAGTACGTCGACCAGCACGGCCGCGTGCACCTCACCGACCGCCCCAACCACAGCGGCTACAAGCGCCTGGTCAAGACCTGGAAGGGCTGGGAGGAAGCGACCATCAACTACCGCGGCTTCGATGCCAACCGCAGGAAGTTCGAGCCGACCATCGTGAGTGCTGCGAAGGAGAACCGTCTGCCGGCGGCACTGCTTCACGCCGTCATCCGGGCGGAATCGGCCTACGACCCGGAAGCCGTGTCGACTGCCGGCGCGGTCGGACTCATGCAACTGATGCCGGGTACCGCGGAGCGCTACGGCGTTCGTAACCGGCGCGACCCGACCGCCAACGTCGCCGGCGGGACCCGCTACCTGCGCGACCTGCTCGACATGTTCGACAACGATCTGATGCTTGCGCTCGCCGCGTACAACGCCGGCGAGAACGCCGTCATCAACCACGGCCGCCGTATTCCTCCGTACGCCGAGACGCAGACTTACGTGCAGCGCGTGCTCAGGTATTACAACGAGTACAAGCAGAGCAGCATGTGAGTCCGTGCGCGGCGCCGGTAAGCAGGCGCCGCGCCGAGGGCTGCATCACTCGTCGGTGACGCAGCCCTCCGAAGCGCTCTTCACATTCTTGATGAACTTGTAGAGCGTACCGCTGGTCGCCTTGTAGGGCGGTGCGGTCCACGCCGCGCGGCGGCGCTCGAGTTCAGCCTCGTCCACCGCCATCTCGATGAGATTCCTGTCGGCGTCGATGGTCACGGTGTCGCCGTTCTCGACCAGCGCGATCGGGCCGCCCTCCTGCGCTTCCGGCACCACGTGGCCGACGATGAAGCCGTGCGAGCCGCCGGAAAAGCGACCATCGGTGATGAGCGCGACGTGCTCGCCGAGGCCCGCCCCCATGATGGCCGAGGTGGGCGTGAGCATCTCCGGCATACCGGGACCACCCTTGGGACCCTCGTAGCGGATGATGACGACGTCCCCCTTTCCGATTTCCTTGTTCTCGAGCCCCGCCAGCATATCCTCTTCGCAATCGTAGACGCGCGCGGGACCGCTGAAGCGCAGGCCTTCCTTGCCGGTGATCTTGGCCACCGAGCCGCCCGGGGCGAGATTGCCCTTGAGGATCTGGATGTGCCCGGTCGGCTTGATCGGGTTGGACAGCGGGCGGATAACCTTCTGCCCCGGGCTGAGGTCGGGCAGCGCGGCGAGGTTCTCGGCCAGCGTCAGGCCGGTCACGGTGAGGCAGCTGCCGTCGATGAAACCCTCGGCCATGAGGAACTTGAGCACCGCCGGTGTGCCGCCCGCCTTGTGCACGTCCTCCATCACGTACTGCCCGCTCGGCTTGAGGTCGGCGAGGAAGGGCACGCGATCGCTGACTTTCTGGAAGTCATCGATGGTCAGCTCGACGCCGGCGGCGCGCGCCATCGCGATGAGATGCAGCACGGCATTGGTCGACCCGCCCAGCGCCGAGACTACCACCATGGCGTTCTCGAAGGCCGCGCGCGTCATGATGTCGCGCGGCTTGATGTTCTGCTCCAGGAGGTTGCGAATGGCCTGCCCGGCGCGGCGGCATTCGGCGCGCTTCTCGGCGTCGACCGCCGGGATCGAGGAACTGTAGGGTAGGGACATGCCCATCGCCTCGATCGCCGACGCCATGGTGTTGGCCGTGTACATGCCGCCGCAGGCGCCGGCGCCCGGGCAGGCGTGGCGCACGATGTCCTGGCGCTGCTCCTCGTCGATGCTGCCGGCGAGGTAGGCACCGTAGCTCTGGAACGCGGAGACGATGTCGATGGTCTGCCCGGTCTTGTCATAGCCAGGCTTGATCGTCCCGCCGTAGACCATGATGGCGGGCCGGTCGAGGCGCGCCATCGCGATCAGGCAGCCCGGCATGTTCTTGTCACAGCCGGGGATGGCGACGAGCGCGTCGTACCACTGGCCGCCCATGATGGTTTCCATCGAGTCTGCGATGAGGTCGCGCGACTGCAGCGAGTAGCTCATCCCGCGGGTGCCCATGGAGATGCCGTCGGACACGCCGACGGTATTGAAACGCATGCCGACGAGCCCTGCTTCGACGACGCCCTGCTTGACCTCGTCGGCAAGGTCGAGCAGGTGCATGTTGCAGGGGTTGCCGTCGTACCACACGCTGCCGATGCCGACCTGTGCCTTGGCGAGGTCCTCCTCGCTGAGACCGGTCGCGTAGAGCATCGCCTGCGAAGCGCCCTGCGCGCGCGGCTGCGTGATGCGTTCGCTGATCTTGTTGAGTTTCTGCGCCATGGCTGCGATCTCCGGCTGGCCCCCTGCGGGCCTGGTAACAGGGTAGGGAAGGGCGCACATGATAGCCGCTCGCCACGGGAGCGTCGAAGCGCGCGAGCGGCGTGTAGAATGCCGCCCTGCACGCGGCTGGGAGCGCGACATGACGGACACCCTCGGGATGGTCAGAAGCAGGCTCGCCGAGCTCGTCGCGACGCCGAGCGTGAGTTGCGTCGACCCGGCCCACGACATGAGCAACGCCGACGTGGTGGAGCTGCTCGCCGAGTGGTTCGGGGCGGCCGGCTTCGATCTCGAGCGGCAGCACGTGGCGCACGGTCCCGACAAGCTCAACCTCGTTGCACGACTCGGCGACGGTGACGACGGCCTGGTGCTGTCCGGGCATACCGACACGGTGCCGTGCGATGCCAGTGGCTGGCATGGAGACCCGTTCACGCTCGAAGAGCGCGACGGGCGCTGCGGCCTCGGCACTGCTGACATGAAGGTCTTCTTCCCCATCGTGCTGGCCGCCCTCGAAGGCGTCGAGCGGCGCCGCCTGCGGCGGCCTTTGGTGATGCTCGCGACCGCCGACGAGGAGAGTTCGATGGCGGGCGCACGCCATCTCGAGCAGGCCGGGCGCCGGCTCGGCCGCCATGTCCTGATCGGCGAGCCGACGGCGCTCGTGCCGATCCGCAAGCACAAGGGCATCGCGCTCGGCCGCATCGTGCTCGAAGGCCGCTCCGGGCATTCCAGCGATCCGCGCCTGGGCGCGAATGCGCTCGATCGCATGCACGAGATCCTGGGCGACCTCAAGGCGTGGCGGGCGGAGGCGGCGGAACGCCACCGCGACGCGGACTTCAAGCTGCCCGGGCCGACGCTCAACCTCGGCAGCATCCGTGGCGGCGACAGCCCCAATCGCATCTGCGGCGAGTGCGAACTGCTGTTCGACATCCGCGCCGTGCCGGGGCTCGACATCGAGGGCGCGCTCGAGGAGATTGCGGGAATGGTGCGTCGGCGGGCTGCTGCGTCGGGTGTCACCGGTCGCCTCGAGCTGCCCATGCAGCCCTTGCCGGCACTGGCAACGGCACCCGATGCCGCGTTGGTGAGCGCACTCGAGGCCGCTACCGGGACGCGTGCGGCGAGCGTCGCCTTCGCCACCGAGGGGCCGTTTCTCAATGCGCTCGGCGCCGAATCCGTGATCTTCGGGCCCGGTGACATCGCCACGGCGCATCAACCGGACGAGCACGTCGAGATTGCCAAGGTCGAAACCATGATCGCGATCCTGCGTACGTTGATCGAGCAGTTCTGTTGTCATGAGTGAACGCCTCCCGACCCTGCAGGACGATGCCGCCGTCGCCTGGCTGCGCCAGGTCACGCCATACTTCCGCAAGCATCGCAACAAGACTTTCGTCGTCTATCTGGACGGCGCCGCGCTTGCCACGCCGGCCTTCGGCAATCTCGCCCGCGACCTCGTGCTGCTCGCCTCGGTCGGGGTGCGCCTGGTCGTGGTGTTCGGCGCGCGACCGCAGATCGAGGAACGCCTCGCCACGCTCGGCATCACGCCGCGCGTGGTCGGTGCGTTGCGTGTCAGCGATGCGCGCACCATGGCCGCCGTGCGCGAGGTCGTCGGCGCACTCAGGTTCGCCGTCGAGGCGAGTTTCTCCTTCGGTATGCGCGGCGCCGCGTTCGGCGGCGATCCGGCGCGTGTGGCGGGTGGCAACTTCGTGTTCGCGCGCCCCGCCGGCATCATCGACGGCGTCGACCTCATGTTCACGGGCCTGGTACGCAACCTCGATCGCCGCGCCATCGAGGCGCGACTCGATGCCGGCGAGATCGTGCTGCTGCCGCCCATCGGCTATTCACCGACCGGCGAAGTGTTCAATCTCAAGGCCAAGGATCTCGCCGCCACGGTCGCGAGCGAACTCGGCGCCGCCAAGCTCGTGCTGGTCAGCGGCCAGGATGGCATTGGCGATGGCCATGGCCGCCTGTGCCGGCAACTCACCCTGCGCGAGGCGCGCGAGCTGCGCGAGCGCAAGCCGCGCGAGGACATCGAGCACGAACTGCTCGACACCGCCGTGCGCGCCTGCCAGCTCGGCGTCGAGCGCGTGCACATCGTCAGTCGTACCGTCGACGGCGCGCTGTTGCGCGAGCTCTTCACGCGTGACGGTATCGGCACGATGGTCTCGAGTGCACCGTTCGACCAGCTGCGCACGGCCAAGGTCGAAGACGTGGGCGGCATCCTCGAGCTGATCGCGCCGCTGGAGGAGCGGGGGATACTGGTCAAGCGTTCGCGCGAGAAGCTCGAGACCGAGATCGACGAATTCGTGGTGATGCTGCGCGAAGGCACGGTGGTCGCGTGCGGCGCCCTGCATCCGTACGCGGACCAGGGCAGCGCAGAGGTTGCCTGCATCGCGGTTCATCCCGAGTACCGTGGAGGCCAGTTCGGCGACGTGCTCATCGACGAACTCGAGCGGCGCGCGCGCGAGGCGGGACTTGCCAGCGTGTTCGCGCTGACCACCCAGGCCATCCAGTGGTTCAGCGAGCGCGGCTATGTCACCGCCGCGCTCGACGATCTGCCGGTCGCGCGGCGCGAGCTGTACAACTACCAGCGCAACTCGGCGGTGATGTTGAAGGCGCTAGGCTGAAGGGCCGCGCCGCGCGTGGCGCGCGATCAGTAATCGATGCGGTCGTCGACCGCGTGGCCGCGCTTGGGAATCAGCATGCTGCGATCGAACTCGCAGACCACGGTGCCATCGCTCTTCATTCCGCGCGTGCGCACCGTGACGATCCCAGCGGTGGGGCGTGATTTCGATTCGCGCTTGTCGAGGATCTCGGACTCCGCGTACAGGGTGTCGCCCACGAACACCGGCGCAGGCAGCCTTATTTCTTTCCAGCCGAGGTTGGCGATGGCTTTCTGGCTGACGTCGCTGACGCTCATACCGACGACCAGCGAGACGGTGAAGGCGCTGTTGACGAGGATGCGTCCGAACTCCGAGGCGGCCGCGTACTCGGCATCGAAATGGAGCGGATGGGTGTTCATCGTCAGCAGCGTGAACCAGGTGTTGTCGGTTTCGCTGATGGTGCGCCCGGGACGGTGCTGGTACACGTGGCCGGGCTGGAAATCTTCGAAGTAACGCCCGAAAGTCTCGCGGAAGGTATGTTCGCCAACCTGATTGTGATTCTGTACCACGCCGATTCCTCCCGTTAGTGCGGCATCAAGGAAAACGATACAACCGGCTTGACGCGCCGCCAGGGGCATTGGACGCGCAGAGTCACGCTGTTTGCTCACCGCAGACCAAAGGCGTGTCGCGAGACGCGCACGCCCGGCCAGCGTGGCGGGCCCTTCCGGTCCTGCGCCGCATACCAAAGCGCCGTACACCAAAGGGAAGGGCGACCCGGGGGCCGCCCACACCGTTCGTCCCGCGGTAATACGCGAGCGTCCGCTCAGGTGGTCTGCTCGGTCTCGACCTCGAACTCGACCGCGATGTCGTCACCCTGCACCGTCACGCGTACGTGACCACCGTTCACGAGGCGCCCGAACAGCAGTTCCTCGGCCAGCGGTTTCTTGATCTTCTCCTGGATCAGGCGGCTCATCGGGCGTGCACCCATCAGCGCGTCATAGCCGTGCTCGGCCAGCCAGCTGCGGGCATCGGCATCGACTTCGATGGTGACCTTCTTGGCGTCGAGCTGGGTTTCGAGCTCGACCAGGAACTTGTCGACGACGTGGACGATGGTCTCCGGCGCGAGCGCGTTGAACTGGATCACGGCGTCGAGCCGGTTGCGGAATTCGGGGCTGAAGATGCGCTTGATCTCACCCATGGCGTCAGCCGTGTGGTCCTGCCGCGTGAAGCCGATCGAAGCGCGGTTCATGCGCTCCGCGCCGGCGTTGGTGGTCATGATGATGACGACGTTGCGGAAGTCGGTCTTACGGCCGTTGGTATCGGTCAGCGTGCCGTGGTCCATGACCTGCAGCAGGATGTTGAAGACGTCCGGGTGGGCCTTCTCCATCTCGTCGAGCAGCAGTACGGCGTGCGGCTGCTTGGTCACTGCCTCGGTGAGCAGGCCGCCGGTGTCGTAGCCGACGTAGCCGGGCGGCGCGCCGATCAGGCGCGAGACGGTATGGCGTTCCATGTACTCCGACATATCGAAGCGGATGAGCTCGATGCCCATGATGCGTGCGAGCTGGCGCGTGACCTCGGTCTTGCCGACGCCGGTGGGCCCGGCGAAGAGGAACGAACCAATCGGCTTCTCGGTGTGACCGAGGCCCGAGCGCGACATCTTGATGGCAGCGGCGAGCGTCTCGATGGCATCGTTCTGCCCGAACACCGTCATCTTGAGGTTGCGCTCGAGATTCTTCAGCACGTCACGATCGGAGGTGGATACGGCCTTGGGCGGAATACGGGCGATCTTTGCAACGATTTCCTCGATGTCGCCGACGCCGATGGTCTTGCGACGCTTGGAACTCGGCAGCAGGCGCTGGCGTGCGCCGGCCTCGTCGATGATGTCGATGGCCTTGTCCGGCAGGTGACGATCGTTGATGTAGCGGCTGGTCAGCTCGACCGCCGAGCGCAGGGCCTGGTTGGTGTAGCGCACGTCGTGGTGGTCCTCGAAGCGCGACTTGAGCCCCTGCAGGATCTTGACCGCCTCGTCTTCGCTCGGCTCGCCGACGTCGATCTTCTGGAAGCGGCGTGCCAGGGCACGATCCTTCTCGAAGATGCCGCGGTACTCCTGGTAGGTGGTCGAACCGATGCACTTGAGCTCGCCGGAAGCGAGCATCGGCTTGATCAGGTTGGAAGCATCCATCACGCCGCCCGAGGCTGCGCCGGCGCCGATGATGGTGTGAATTTCGTCGATGAACAGCACCGCGCCGGGCTCGCGCTTGAGCTGGGCGAGCACGTTCTTCAGGCGCTTCTCGAAGTCGCCGCGGTACTTGGTCCCGGCGAGCAGGGCGCCGAGGTCGAGCGCGTAGATGGTCGAGTCGGCAATGACCTCGGGGACTTCACCATCGACGATCTTCTTTGCCAGGCCCTCGGCGATGGCGGTCTTGCCGACGCCGGCCTCGCCGACGAACAGGGGATTGTTCTTGCGCCGGCGACACAGGATCTGGATGGTGCGTTCGACTTCGTCCTGTCGCCCGATCAGCGGGTCGATCTTGCCCGCGGCAGCCTGCTCGTTCAGGTTCGTGGTGTAGGCGGTCAGCGCGTTCGAGCTGCTCTCGGCCTGCTCGCCCTCTTCCTCGGCGGGCGCGTTCGATTCCTCGTTCGATTCTTCCTCGCCGACCTTGGAGATGCCGTGCGAGATGCAGTTGACGACATCGAGGCGGGCGATGTTCTGCTGGTTGAGCAGGTACACGGCGTGGCTCTCGCGCTCGCCGAAGATCGCGACCAGCACGTTGGCGCCGTTCACTTCCTTCTTGCCGGAGGACTGTACGTGGAAGACGGCGCGCTGGAGCACGCGCTGGAAGCCCAGCGTCGGCTGGGTGTCGCGGTCCTCGTCGTCGGGCAGCAACGGCGAGCTTTCCTGGATGAAGTCGGTGAGCTGGCGGCGGAGCTGGTTGAGGTCCGCGCCGCAGGCGCGCAGCACCTTCGCCGCGGTGGGGTTGTCGACCAGCGCCAGGAGCAGGTGTTCGACCGTCATGAACTCGTGGCGTTGCTCGCGCGCCTCCTTGAAGGCCATGTTGAGGGTGACTTCGAGTTCTTTGCTTAGCACGGTCGGGTCCTCTTAACGTTCACGACTCGAGCTCGAGGGTGCACAGCAGAGGGTGTTCGTGGTCCCTCGAATAGCTGTTTACCTGCGAGACCTTGGTCTCCGCGATCTCGTGAGTGAATATACCGCACACGCCTTTTCCTTGGGTATGCACTTCCAGCATCACGCGGGTCGCGGTGGGGCGGTTCATGTGAAAAAACTTTTCCAGCACGTGCACGACGAACTCCATCGGGGTGTAGTCGTCGTTGAGCATGACCACCCGGTACATGGGGGGCTTTTTCAGCTTCGGCGTCGCTTCCTTGAGCGCAGTGCCGGTATCGTGGTGATGTTCTTCGGACATGGTCGGCAATCAATGGCGGCGTGGCATTCGAGGCCCCGGCCGCCGGCATGGTTCCGGTATCGGGCTTGTCAGAGCCGGTCGCAACCGAGGTTCCGACCAGTCCTACTAACCTAGCATGATACGCACGCCGGCCGCGGGTCGGTCAGTCCGCTACCCACGGCGGTGAAAAATTGCCAAATCGTCCGTGAGCGGTTGACAATTGGTGCACTGCAACGTACTTTCCGGGCCCCGCTACGCGCACGGGGCCGCTGCCGGCCGTGCGCCCACGTGACGCGGCGCCCGGTCCTCTCAGACCAGCGTCGTGCCCGTCGGTTCGCGCGGCGTCGCGCACCGCCCCCGTGGCGGGCCGATTGATGGACCCCGGCTCGCAGTTTAGGATGCGCGGATCGCTGACCGACACGCGCGCGCACGCCCGGAGGGGGTGCCGCCGTCTCCTGTGCCGCGTTCGCCACCTTGCCTTCGGAACAAGGCGGGGGCGCGACGCAAGCCGAGGTTCTCGGGACGCGCGTCACGCAAGTAGAAAAACATTCCAGGACACATGCGCCATCGCGTGCGCGCGGGTCCCGCGCTGCGGGCACGCGCCTGATTCGGGTACCGTCGCGACGGCCGCTGCAGCCCTGGGAGCCTACGGATTGTTGTCATTTTGGCAGGAGTAAAGAGAGATGTCGTCATTCGAGGAGCAAGCTAAGCAATTGACCCAGGACTGGGCCACCAACCCGCGCTGGAAGGGCGTAACCCGCCCGTATTCGGCGGAGGACGTGGTGCGCCTGCGCGGCAGCTTCATGATCGAGCACACGATTGCGACGCGCGGTGCGCAGAAGCTCTGGAAGCTGGTCAATGAAGAAGACTTCGTGCCCTGCCTCGGCGCGCTCACCGGTGGCCAGGCCGTGCAGCAGGTCAAGGCGGGCATCAAGGCCATCTACCTGTCCGGCTGGCAGGTTGCTGCTGACGGCAACACCTCCGAGACGATGTATCCCGACCAGTCGCTCTACGCGGTCAACTCCGTGCCGACCATGGTTCGCCGTATCAACAATGCGTTCAAGCGCGCCGACGAGATCCAGTGGCAGAAGGGCAATGGCGACATCGACTACTTCGCGCCCATCGTGGCTGACGCCGAGGCCGGTTTCGGCGGTGTGCTCAACGCTTTCGAACTGATGAAGGGCATGATCGAGGCAGGCGCCTCCGGCGTGCACTTCGAGGACCAGCTGGCCTCGGTGAAGAAGTGCGGCCACATGGGCGGCAAGGTGCTGGTGCCGACGCAGGAAGCGGTGCAGAAGCTCGTCGCCGCGCGTCTCGCCGCCGATGTCATGGGTGTGCCCACCGTCGTCCTCGCGCGCACCGACGCCAACGCGGCCGCGCTGCTGACCAGCGACGTCGACGAGCGCGATCATCCCTTCGTCACCGGAGAGCGTACCGCCGAGGGCTTCTACGAGACCAATGCGGGCCTCGACCAGGCCATCGCACGCGGCCTCGCCTATGCGCCGTACGCCGACCTGCTGTGGTGCGAGACCGCGGTGCCGGATCTCGACGAGGCCAAGCGCTTCGCCGAAGCCATCCGGAAGCAGTTCCCGGACCAGCTGCTGGCCTACAACTGCTCGCCGTCGTTCAATTGGAAGAAGAACCTCGACGACGCCACCATCGCCAAGTTCCAGCGTGAGCTCGGTGCGATGGGTTACAAGTACCAGTTCATCACTTTGGCCGGCATTCACAACATGTGGTACAACATGTTCGATCTTGCCAACCACTACGTGAAGGACGGCATGACCGCCTACGTCGAGATGGTGCAGGAGAAGGAGTTCGCGGCGAAGGATCGCGGTTACACCTTCGCCAGCCACCAGCAGGAAGTCGGTGCCGGGTACTTCGACGATGTCACCACCGTCATCCAGGGCGGTGCGTCCTCGGTCACCGCGCTGACCGGTTCGACCGAAGAGCAGCAGTTCGACAAGGCGGCCCACTGAGGCCGCCGCGACGACCGCGGTTGCCACGCGCGGCCGCGTCGTCGCCAGAACTTCCCGCCGTCCCGCCGCGTCCGCGGCGGGACGTTCTTCTAGCCCGCCGTAAGAGCCGCCCCGTGGCGCGTCATTGCGGCGCGAGCATCCGCGCCAGGATGTCTTCGTAGACCTCCGCCAGCAGGTCGAGCTCGTCCAGCGCGACGTGTTCGTCGATCTTGTGGATACTCGCGTTGCCGGGCCCCAGTTCGACCACTTCGACACCCGCCGGCGCGATGAAGCGGCCGTCCGACGTGCCGCCCCCGGTGGACAGTTCCGGGCTGACGCCCGCGCGCGCTTCGAGCACCGCGACGACGGTCTCGACCAGGCGCCCGCCGGCGGTCAGGAAAGGGGCGCCCGAGAGGCGCCACTCGAGATCGTAGTGCAGCCCGTGACGCGCGAGCTCGGTGCTGACCGCCGCCTGCAGCGAACTGGCGTCATGTTCGGTGTTGAAGCGGAAGTTGAACCACGCCTCGAGTTTCCCTGGCACCACGTTCTCCGCACCGGCGCCGGCGTGCAGGTTCGAGATCTGGAACGAGGTGGGCGGGTAGTAGGCGTTGCCGTCGTCCCAGCGCCGCCCGGCCAGGGCCGTCAGCGCCGGCAGCGCGCGGTGGATCGGATTGTCGACCCGCTCGGGGTAGGCCACGTGGCCCTGCACACCGTGAACCACGAGACGCCCGTTCAGTGAGCCGCGCCGGCCGACGCGCACGGTGTCGCCCAGGCGCGCGGCACTGCTCGGTTCACCGACCACGCACCAGTCGAGCGCGATGCGCTGTTGCGCGAGGTGATCCATGATGCGCACCGTGCCGTCGGTGGCCGGCCCTTCCTCGTCCGAGGTGAGCAGGAAGGCGATACGGCCGGCCGGTCGTGGGGCGCCGGCCAGGTAGCGCTCGGTGGCAACCACCATCGCGGCGAGACTGCCCTTCATGTCGGCGGCGCCACGGCCGTAGAGGCAGCCGTCGCGCACGCTCGGCTCGAACGGGGGGGAGTGCCAGGCCTCGAGATCGCCCGGCGGAACGACGTCGGTATGGCCGGCGAAAGCAAAGCAGGGACCGCTCTCGCCGAACACCGCCCACAGGTTGTCGACGCCGTTGCGCGGCAATCGCTCGAGGTGAAAACCGAGCGCGGCGAGGCGTGCACCGATCAATTCCAGACAGCCGGCGTCGTTCGGCGTGACCGAGGGCCGCGCCACCAGCGCGGCGGTCAGCGCCGCGACCGGCGAATTCATGGCAGCGTCACCGCTGCGTCCGGCATGGCGCTCGCGTCGGCGGCGCGCAGGCGGCGCGCGGCGAGGCGGGTGTAGTCGCGCTCGAGCTCAGCCCCGACGAAACGCCGGCCGAGTGCGAGCGCGGCGACACCGGTCGAGCCCGAGCCCGCGAACGGATCGAGCACCACGTCACCCGGGCGCGTGCTCGCTTCGAGGCAGCGCTCGATCAGCTTGAGCGGTTTCTGCGTCGGGTGTCGACCATGGCTCTTCTCGTTCTTGCCCGGTGCGGTGAAACGCCACACGTTCTTCATCTGCCGGCCGCCATTCTGTGCCTTCATGGCGTCGTAGTCGAAGTAGTAACGGGCGCGATCGCCGCGTGGCGACCGCGCCGCCCACAGGAGCATCTCGGTGGCATGGGTGAAGCAGCGACAGCCCAGGTTGGGCGGCGGGTTGGGTTTCTCCCACACGATGTCGTTGAGCAGCCGGAAGCCGAGCTGCAGCATTGCCATGCCGACCGAGAGATACACGTGATGGGTACCGCTGACCCAGATCGTGCCGGTCGGCTTGAGAACCCGGTGGCACTCGGCGAGCCATGCCCGGTTGAAGGCGTGGTCGGCATCGATGCCCTGGCTCTGGTCCCACTCGCCCTTGTCGACGCTGACGCGGCGCCCCGCCTGGCAGGTGCTGCCGCCGTTGGAGAGCAGGTACGGCGGGTCGGTCCATACGCAGTCGACACTGGCATCGGGCAGGCTGGCGAACAGCTTCGCCTGGTCTGCGCAAACCAGGTAGGAGTCGCCGTTCCGCGAGCGCCACGCGGTGCCCGGTGCAGCCTTACTCGTCCGGCGCGCGGGCATCGATGGCGAGAGCGTGGATATCGGTCTGCATCAGTGGACCGAGCGCCGCGTAGACGCCGCGGTGGCGCGCGAGCGGTGCCTGGTCACGAAAGCCGGCGGCGACGATGAGCACGCGGTAGTGCCCCTTGCCTTCGCGCGCGCCCGCATGGCCGACGTGGAGGTGACTCTCGTCCACGATCTCGAGGCGCTCGGGAGCATAGGCGCGAGTCAGCGCCTCCCGGATCAGTTCGACGCGATTCTCGTACATGGTGGTAGCGTGTGTCGGTCGGGGCCGGCACCCTCGTACCGGCCGGGCGGCCAATGCGCCGCCGTGCTTGTATCACCCCGCGCGACTGCTAAACTCGCCGCCCCGGGTTGCGCCGCAATAGTGCCTCATCGCCGCCATGATGACCAGCGTCCCGCCCGCGCGGCAGCTGCCGCGGCCCACCCTGCACCCGCCCCGGCGAGTTCGACATGAAGTCCCTCTACATCCGCGTCCATCCCACGCATCCGCAGAAGCGTCTCGTGCAGCAGGCGGCCGACATCCTGGCGCGCGACGGCGTGCTGGTGTGCCCGACCGACGCCAGTTATTCACTGATCTGCCGTGTCGGCAGCAAGTCGGCCGAAGACCGTATCCGCGCCATCCGTCACGTCGAGCGCAGCCATTATTTCACGCTGCTGTTCCATGACCTCGCGCTTGCCGCGCAGTACGCCAAGATCTCAAACTCCGCCTTCCGCCTGTTGCGAATGCTGACGCCCGGGCCCTACACCTTCATCCTCGCGGCCACCCGCGAGACACCGCGTCGACTGCAGGATCCGAAGCGTCGCATGGTCGGCATGCGCATCCCCGATCATCCCTTCCTGCGCGAGCTGCTCGCCGAGGTCGGCGAGCCGCTGCTCGGATCGACCCTCATGAACGACGAACTCGAGATGCCTTACGCCGAGCCGGAGGACATGGCGCGTGCCGTCGGCCATGCGGTCGATGCGGTGGTCGATGCGGGCGCCATCGGCATCGAGATGACCACCGTGCTCGATCTTGCCGCAGATGCACCGGTACTCGTGCGCGAGGGCAAGGGCGATATCAGCGGCATCGCCGAGCTCGGCTGAGACGATGGGCGATCTCGCATTGCTGCCCTTGTTGCTGCTGCCAGCGGTGCTGGCGGTGACGATGCACGAGGTTGCGCATGGCTGGGTCGCGCTGCAACTCGGCGACACCACCGCGGCGGATGCCGGGCGACTGTCGTTCAATCCCCTGCGCCATGTCGATCCGGTCGGCACGGTGCTGGTGCCGGCCGCACTCTACCTGCTCGGCGAGCTGGTTTTCGGGACCAAGCTGTTCTTCGGCTGGGCGCGGCCGGTGCCCGTTCGCTGGAACCGCTTGTTCCCGGTGCGCCCGGGCATTGCGGCGGTGGCCTTCGCAGGGCCGGCCGCCAACCTCCTGATGCTCGCTGGCTGGTGCATCCTTGCGCTCGCCCTGAAGCACCTCGGTGGGGCCAGTGCCGCTTTGATCTACATGTGTGAGGCTGGGATAATATTCAACGCAGCAATCATGGTCATCAACCTCATCCCCATCCCGCCGCTGGATGGCAGCCGTATCGTTACCGCGATGCTGCCAGCCGCCTGGGCCGTGCGCTACAACCGCCTCGAAGCCTACGGACTGGTCATCATCCTGGCCCTGCTGGCGACCGGCTTGCTGCAGCGAATCGTCGGTCCGGCGCTCGGGCAGCTCGCCATGCTGTTCGATGCGCTCGGACTGTGAGCGCCCGGGCTATGAATGCGGAGGCGACCCCGCGCGCAGCATGCCGCGCAGCCGACCCGATCAGCAGGAACGCGTGACATGTCCATAGCCGCCAACCGTCGTGTGCTGTCCGGCATGCGCCCGACTGGCCAGTTGCATCTCGGCCACTACCACGGTGTGCTCAAGAACTGGATCCAGCTGCAGCACGAGTACGAGTGCTTCTTCTTCGTCGCCGACTGGCACGCACTGACGACCAGCTACGACGACACCGCGATCATCGGCGAATCGGTCTACGACATCGTCGTCGACTGGTTGTCGGTCGGCATCAACCCCGGCGAGGCAACGCTGTTCGTACAGTCACGCGTACCCGAGCATGCCGAGCTGCATCTGCTGTTGTCGATGATCACACCGATCAGCTGGCTCGAGCGTGTGCCGAGTTACAAGGATCAGCAGGAGAAGCTGCGCGAACGCGATCTCTCTACCTACGGATTCCTCGGTTATCCCCTGTTGCAGGCAGCGGACATCCTCATCTACAAGGCTGGCCACGTGCCTGTCGGCGAGGACCAGGTGGCTCACATCGAGCTGTCGCGCGAGGTCGCGCGGCGCTTCAACCATCTGTACGGCCGCGAACCGGATTTCGAGCAGAAGGCCGAGGCGGCGGCGAAGAAGATGGGGCGCAAGAACGCCAAGCTCTATTTCGAGATCCGGCGTACCTACCAGGAGGATGGCGACCTGTCGGCGCTGGAGAAGGGCCGCGCCCTGCTCGAGGCGCAGCAGAACATCAGCCTCGGCGACCGCGAACGCCTGCTCGGTTACCTCGAGGGGGGAGGCAAGGTCATCCTGCCCGAGCCGCAGGCGCTGCTGACGCCGGAATCCAAGATGCCCGGACTCGATGGCGAGAAGATGTCGAAGTCCTACCAGAACACCATCGCGCTGCGCGAGGCGCCGGAATCGGTGACGCAGAAACTGCGCACCATGCCGACCGACCCGGCGCGCGTGCGGCGTACCGATCCGGGTGATCCGCAGAAGTGCCCGGTGTGGCGCTTCCACGAGATCTATTCCGACGACGCGGTGCGCCAGTGGGCGCGCGAGGGTTGCACCACCGCCGGGATCGGCTGCCTCGACTGCAAGCAACCCGTGATCGACGCCGTGCTCGCCGAGCAACAGCCGATTCGCGAGCGCAGCAAGGAGTTCCTCGACGATCCGGATACCGTGCGCGCGATCATCGACGAAGGCTGCGAAGCGGCGCGCGACGTCGCGCGTGACACGCTCGACGACGTGCGCCAGGCGATGAGCCTGGTGTACCGGTGAGCGCGGCGATGAGCAGCGGGGAGGAAATCACGGTGGTGGACGTAGCACAGCCGACCCAGGTCGAGATGCCGTTCGCGGTGGTGCAGGGCACGCCGATCACGGAGCCTCCGAAGGATCTCTATATCCCGCCCGACGCGCTCGAAGTGTTTCTCGAAGCTTTCGAGGGGCCGCTCGATCTGTTGCTCTACCTGATCAAGCGCCAGAACCTCGACATTCTCGACATCCCCATCGCGCGAATCACCGAGCAGTACATGTCCTACATCGAGATGATGCAGGAGCTCAAGCTCGAACTCGCCGCAGAGTACCTGGTGATGGCAGCGATGCTGGCTGAGATCAAGTCGCGCATGCTGTTGCCGCGCCCGCGCAAGGAAGAGGACCAGGAATCCGATCCGCGTGCCGAGCTGGTGCGCCGACTGCAGGAATACGAGCGCTTCAAGAAGGCGGCGGAGGACATCGACGAGCTGCCGCGCCAGGAGCGCGAGTGGTTCGATGTCGTCATCGCGTTCGAACGCGATCGCGAGCAGCAGCCGCTTCCCGAGGTGACGTTGGACGCCGTGCTCGATGCGTTCCGCGAGGTCCTGCGCCGCGCCGACATGTTCGCCGACCATCGCGTGCAGCGCGAGACGCTGTCCTTGCGCGAGCGCATGAGCGTGGTCCTGTCGCGTGCGTCGAACGAACGCTTCACGCCATTTCAGGCCTTCTTTACCGTGGCGGAAGGTCGTGCCGGCGTCGTTGTCACGCTGATTGCGATCCTCGAGCTGCTCAAGGAATCGTTGATCGAAATCGTGCAGAACGGCGAGCACGACCCCATTTACGTCAAGCTGGCAGCGTGAGCGCACGGACGACGACGATGCGCCCGTGTCCGCAGCGGTGTCTCCCGGTTGCCTCCACGATGGCTGCCGTCGGCTCATCGACCCCGAGCGTCGCGGAGTGAACAACACCATGAACACCGAGCAACTCAAACCCGTCATCGAAGCGCTGCTGATGGTGTCGGAGGCCCCGGTCCCGCTAGAGCGCCTCGCCCGGCTGGCCGCGCCCACCGAGGGTGCCGCCATCGATCGCGACGCATTGCGCAGCGTGCTCGCCGAGCTCGCCGAGGACTATGCCGGGCGCGGCATCGAGTTGACCGAGGTCGCGAGCGGCTGGCGCTTTCGTACGCGTGCGGAGCTGGCCGGCCACGTCGGGCGTCTGTGGGAGGAGCGCAAGCCACGCTACTCACGCGCCTTCCTCGAAACGCTGGCCATCATCGCCTATCGCCAGCCCATCACGCGTGGCGAGATCGAGCACATCCGCGGCGTGGCAGTGAGCAGCAACATCATGCGCCAGCTGCTCGAACGCGAATGGATCAAGGTGGTCGGGCACCGTGACGTGCCGGGGCGGCCATCGGTCTACGCCACCACGCGCGAGTTCCTTGATTACTTCGGCCTGACTTCGCTCGAACAGTTGCCGACACTCGCGGAGTTAAAGGATATCGACGATTTGAACGCCGATCTCTTCGCGCCGGATGCGACAAGCACCGAGTCCACCGAGTCCACCGAGTCCACCGAGTCCACCGAGTCCACCGAGTCCACCGAGTCCACCGAGTCCACCGAGTCCACCGAGTCCACCGAGTCCACCGAGTCCACCGAGTCCACCGAGTCCACCGAGTCCACC
>JAVJVZ010000021.1:0-163001 GCA_040220855.1 Gammaproteobacteria bacterium
CTCCGCTCGGCCTGGCTCGGCGCCGGCAACGGCAACACGGACCGCGCGCCCGCCATCCTCGCAGCCTAAGACCCCCCCCGCGGCCGGGCGCAGCACCGCCCGGCCGCGCAACCACCCGGAGACTAGCAACCATGACCACCACCCCCCCGATCGATCCCACGATCGCGCGCGCCCGCGCGGCCGCGCCCCGCTACTCCCGCGTCGCTCTCAGGCCCGCGCCGCTCAGCCGCTCGGGCCGGCGCGCGCCGGCGCGCACCTAGGGCAAGGACTGGCGCAAGGCGCTGCGCGCGGCCTGGATGCGCGCGAGCTATCCGCGCGCGCTGGACCACTGCAGCGGCACGCTCCAGCAGATCCGCAACATGCGCGGCGGCTTCGAGCTCCTCGAAACCTTCCGCGCGAGCTGGGAGGGCTGAGCCATGAGCTACCGACGCAATCGCCGCCGCGCGCCTGTCGCGCGCTCGAAGGTCTACGCCGACATCGCCGGCGCGCTCCTGGTCGTTTCATCGGTCGCCGCGTTCGCCGCCTGGTTCCACCTGGCGCGCGTCGCCGGCGCGCTGTGATGGAGGGCCGCGCCATGCATATCGAGCTCTTCGAGCACTGCGGCATGCTCTACTGCTGCACCGTCGAGGACGAGCAAACGGTACTCGACGCGATCGCGATGGCCGAGGCCGACCACGAGGCGGCCGAGCCTGAGCACTGCCGCGGCTGTGACTACGGCAACGTGCCCGATTACATCTGGTGCGCCGCGTGCGGCCTGCACTGGTCAGACGACGAGCACCACGAGCCATGAGCTGGGCCGCCAACGCCGAGCGCCGGCGCGCGTTCCGCATCGAGCGCTACATCGTCACCCGCGAGGTCTACGTGCTGCGCGGCTGGTCGGGCGCCAAGAGCGAAGCGAGCGCGGCACGCCTGGAGGACGCCGGCTACCGCATCGTCGAGCGTCGCCCGAGTTACGCCGAGCCCGGCCACTACGGGCGCTGACAATCACCACCCCGGCCGGCGCAGCAACGCCGGCCACCTTCCCAACTGGAGACTAGCAACCATGCAACACAACATCGCACTGCCGACCACCATTCACGACTTCATCGCCGCACGCGATCTCGCGCTCGAGCGTTACACCGCCGCGCGGCACGTCCTCGAAGACGCCAAGCACGGACTAGAGCGCCTCGCCCCGCTCGCGTGGCCATGGGAAGCGCAGCCGCGCCTCTCGGTCGATGGCTTCCGCGAGGACCTAGACCGCCGCATGTGGCGTATCGCGTTCGACCTGACTGGCTTGATGCAGCTCATGGACGCGACCGCCCGCAAGGAGTTCGATCGCTCGCTCGAAAAGAGCCCGCCGGAGTTCACGCTCGACAACATCCGCGCCACGTTCCTGGAGCAAGCGCAATCGGCTGATCTCATGTTCGCGCGCGGCCTGGTGCAATTCTTCCGGCACCGCTCGCGCACGCACGAGACCAACCGCCGCGACGCGTTCAGCATCCCGCGCAAGATCGTTGCCCCTGGCTGGTTCTGCCCGGCCTGGAACGGCGGCGTGCAAATCGGCTACTACCGTCAGGAGGAGATCAACGACCTTGATCGCGTGTTCAAGACCCTGGACGGCAAGCAGCACCACCCGCGCGAGCTCGAGACCGCGCTACGGGATGCCGTGAAGGATTCCGGCGACGTGTACGAGGACGACTACTTCCGCATCCGCGGCTTCAAGAACGGCAACGCGCACATCGAGTTCAAGCGCGCCGATCTGCTGGAGAAGGCGAACCGGATCATTGCGGATTATCATCAAGGCGCCGCGCTGGCCGACGCGGCCGCGTAGCGAGATGGTGCGCCGGCGGGACAGCAACCCCGCCGGCGCGCAGCTCGCCGGTTTCAAGCTTGGAGACTAGCAACCATGAGCCGAGCCCCGAGTGTACAGGATCGCGACGAGGCCGCCACGCCGGCGCACCTGGTCGCCGCCTTCCTGCGCCTGGCCGGACCATCGCCGACCGCGGCGGTGCGCGCCATCAATGCCGAGCTCGGCGCCCGCTATACCCTGACGCGCTTCAACGAATGGCGACGCGGCGACCGGCCCACCCCGCCGGCCGTTCAGCGCGTCATGCGTCGCGCCGTCCTCGAGGACGAGCTCGGCGAGACCGCCGCGCGGCGCCTGGCCGCGCTCCTCGAACCGCCCCGCCCCTAGAACGGGATCTCCTGGTCTAGCGCCTGCTGGCGCATCGGCCGCGGCCCGTCGCCGTCGTCGTCGTCATCAAGGAATTTCCACGCGATCCAGTAGAGCGGCGGCCGCCCGCCATCGAGCGCGCGCAGCGGCGGCGCGCGCTTGGTCAGTCGGCCCTTATTCGTTTCGAGCAGGCCGCGCTTATCGAGCGCGCGCAGGATCGATACGTTGTCGTACTCGTTGACGAGCGTCCGAAAGGCCGACGGCAATAGCATGATGTGGCTTTCGTTGTGAAAGCCGATGATGTTCTGCGCGTGCACCTTGTCGATTTCGGCGGTGACGTTGACGATCTGCGTCGTGCGCGCGATGAGCTGATCCCGCAGGTGCACGAGCCCGCGCTCGATCTCGGTCCGCTCGGTGCCCTGGTCGCGCACCCAGCGCAGGACTACGATCTCGACCGCCTCGAAGGATGCTTCAAACGACCACGGCACGATGCCCGCCTCGGCCGCGTGCGCGCCGGCCAGTGCGACGAGCGCGAACTGCCGCAGTGCGCGCCGGTTCTCGTCGCTCAGTCGCTCGCCAGCGCCCTCGATGCGTTCGATCAGCTTGGCCTCGATGCCCTGCAGCTCTTGGCGTAGCTGCCCGACGAATCGGTGTTGCCCGAGCTCGGCAACGCGCATGATGAGATACGCCACCAGCACCGGGCCGGCGGTGCCGTAGCAGCGGGCGCAGGCTTGTTTGAGTTGCTCGGCGAACTCGGCCGGTTCAAGGTCGCCGGTCCGCTCGATGACGGCATTGCGGCCGCTGACCGGATCTTCGGCCGGGATCTCGGGCAAGCGCACCTGCTGCCCACCCTGCAGGGTTTGCCCCGCCTGGCGCAGTATGTCGCGCACACCGCGCTCGCCGCTGGACACGTAGAGCAGTTGCCAGTGCCGCGGCGCGCGCAGGCCGCCGTGCAGCGTCGCGCGGCCCTTCGACTGGCCGCCGGCGAGCTGGTAGATGATGCCGCCGAGCTCGCGCGGATCGACCTCGTTGATCTCGTCGAGCGCCAAGAGCATGTGATTGTGCATTTCCGCGATGGACTCAATCGCGTTGCCGGTCGCTTTCCAGCGCCGTATAGCCGTGTGCTGCGGGCCGGACTGCGGATCGGCACCGCACCCCCAAGCGGTCACGGCGACCTGAAGCGCGGTCGTCTTGCCGGTCGTCGAACCGCCGGCCAGGTGGAAGCCGCCCGAGGCGGTATCGGTGAAGCGCATCAACGGCGGCGCGAGGCCGACCAGCAAGAAAAACATCAACATCGGATTGCCCTCGCACCGCCTGGCGACGCGGTCGCGCCAGTCGTCGAGCGTGCCGTGCGCGTGCAGCGTCGCGGCGAGGTATTCCATATTCGGCGCGTCGGGCTGGTAGATGATCTCTTCGCTGTCGCCGATGACCTGGTCGGGTAGCACGAACATGCGCGGCCCGTCGCCGTCGTCGTCGAGCCACCCGAGCTTGGAGGTCGCCCGGATGTGCGGCGCCGCGTGCGACTGCACGAGCAGGTAGCGGCACAACATCTTCTCTTTGCCGGAGACCACCAGGAGTCCCATATCGAGGAGCTCTTGCCCGAGCACGCCGCCTTGCTCGGAGAGCCGGCGCATCGGGAACGCGTGCGAGCGTAGCCGCCAGCTCAGATCGTAGAACTGGATATGCACGCCCCAGGACACTCGCGTGCCGATCGGCTGGTAGGTGCACGCGCGCACCCAGACAGGGTGCAGGCACACAAGCGGACCGGCCCGGCCACCTGGCACGCCTGGCTCCTGCACGCCGTCGTTGCTGACGGTCCAGTTACCGTAGATGGGCGGCCACGGCTGGCCAGTCTCGGGATGGGGCTCGGTGCCATCACGCATGAGCACGGCCGCGCGCTCGCCGACGCGGTGCAGTTGGTCGGGCAACACTACGGCGCCGTGCTGACCCTTGCCGCGCCGCGCACGCTCGTAGGGCTTCAGGAGCGCGCCGGCCTTCTCCAGCGTCACCATGTGCGCGGCGGTCCAGCCATCGTCGCGCGCATCGGCCGCGTCCCAGCCATCTGCCGGCACGCCCGACTGGGGATCGATCTCGCCGCCGGCGAGCGGCGTGCCGGCGAGCGGCAGGCGGATCTCTTCCATGCTCGCGGCGTACTCCTCGAGGAGCCGCGAGACGTTGTGCATGTAGGTCGCGCCGACCTCGTCGTAATCGCGCCAGAAGATGACGCGCCGCCCGGTCAGCGGCGACCAGTCCGTTCTGTTCTCGGCCTTGCTGCCGTTCAGGCTCGTCGTCGCGACCCAGCTCGGGAAGAGTGCCGCGGCCGCATCGGCCGCCTTCTCGCCCTCGCACACGATGACCGGCGCATCGGGCCGTTTCGCGAGCTCGTCCAGGTTGTACAAAGGGCGCGGCTTGGGTAAGCCCTTCCAGCGCCATGCGCGCTCGCCGTCTTTCTCGCAGTAGGTCAGCGGCAGAATGTTCTTCCGCGCCCCCTTCCCCTTGCCCTCGAAGCGCAGCACCCAGCAGAGCACGCGGCCCTGCGCGTCACGGTAGGCCCAGCGTTTCGAGGGTTTGCCGTGGCGATGGTGCGACTCGCGCGGGGGCGGCGCGTTAGCGGGGACCGGCAGCACCGCATTCCATCCGTCGGAAGCGGGCTCGGGCGGCGCGCTCTCGCTCGGCGGCGGATCGCGCCTGGCGGGCGCGCTTGGCCGACTCGATGGCGGTGCGTCTTCGCCGGTGTCGATGCCGAGCTGCCGCGCAAGGTCCTTGGCGGCGTCGAGCTGCGAGCAGTTGTTGATGTAGGCGAGCAGCGAGATCGGGTCGCCGCCCCGGTCGTTTGTCGCGAAGTCCGCCCATACACCCGTCGACGTATTGACCTTGAATGAGCCGAGGCCCTCGTCGTGCCGGTTCGGATTCCGCGCGACCCACTCGTTCCCCTCGCGCCGGCCGTCCGGTAGCCACTCGGCCACCAGGCGGTGGATCTCAGATAGCGCGGCCTCTTTGATGCGTCCGAAATCGACCTTAGCCATGCTCGATCTCAACGGCTTCGTAGCAACCATTGAAGTCGAGGCGGTCGCGCCCATAGAAGGCAATCAGCCGCTCGGCGTGCGACGGCAGCGGGTAGCTGTCGCCGAGGCGCCAGCGCCGCACCGTGTAACGGGTCACGCCAACCGCTTGCGCGACCTCACTTGTCCGACTAGTTTTGTCTCTCAGCAGCCGCTGCAGAGGAGTCATTAGAGCCATGTCTAGCGCCCAGATTGTTGTTTTGAGTGCACGTTCTCGTGTATCGCATGGTGCGGCCAGCGCTGCAGTGATCCCGCTGAGGGTGGCGGATAATTCCGCCATGAGCCCGAACGCCCCCGCCGCTCTGCCGCCCGGCTGCAACATCTACCGTCTGCGCGTGGAGGCCGGTCTCTCGATGCGCGCGCTCGCCGAGCGCTGCGATCCCGAGCTCGACCACACCACCATCCGCCGCCTCGAGCGCAATGCGGGCTATACGCAGGACACGCTCGAGCGCGTCGCCAAAGCCCTGCACGTTTCCGTCGAAACGCTGTTCCTGCCGCCCGAGCTGCAGGACTGGCCCGCGCTCAGCAGCCAGAAGCAGGCCCGTATCGCCGAGTCGATTCGCGACGCGGCCACCGCACAGCGGTACAAGACCACCGGCTAACCCCGCCCTGGCGGCATTCTGCCGCATCGCTTTCTCCTGATGTTGCTTTGAGTGCACCACGCGTGCTATCACTATGCCGCGCATGTTGCTTTCAATGCAACATGGATTTGCACTCAATCCACTTCAGGAGTCCTAACCAATGACTAAGAAATCAGAAGCGGCCACGGAGACGAAGCAGGCCACTGACGCCGACGCGATCGCGCGCCTGGTGACCCCCGATAACGTGCCGCCCTCGCACTTTGGCAAGTACCGCAAAAAGGTGCTCGCGACGGCCGCGCGCATCGCGGGGCCGTTCCGCGTTGTGACGCCACAGGGCGAAGTCGAATGCCGCGACGGCTGGCTCGCGCTCGACGAGAGCGGCGAGCCGTATCCAATCGGCGCCGAGGAGTTCGAAAAGCTCTACGAATCGGCAGACCAGGACGACGAGGACTTGGGCGTAGCCGTGCTCGCGATGACACCGGCAGAGCGCGAGCAGCACCGTATGGAAAACCTCGCCTACAAGACGACGAACACCGCCGAAGACTTCGCCCGGGCCATCCTTCGCAACCCTGCGGCCGAGCGGTACCTGTACGGCAACCCACTCGATGGGCACCGCATCGGCAACGAGACGGTCGGCGAGTACATGGCTCGCCAGTGCGGGCAGCTCGCCGAAGACTTCGTCCGCGCCTCCGAGAAGCAGCACGGCGACCGAATGGCAGCTTGCCAAGGCGCCCTTGAGGTGAGCGCCACCAACGACGCCACCAGCGCCGCCTGACATCACCACCATGCCGGCGGCCGCCTGGCCGCCGGCGAGGAGGCCCCATGCCCAAGCTCTATGTCATGCGCGACCAGGCCCGCCCGCTCAAGGCAGACCTGCTCGCCGGCCGCCGATGCCTCCCTCGCCATATCGAGATCAACGTCGATCACTGCATCGCCTCGTGTGCGCTCGGGATTCTGCTCGGCTTCGTCTTTTTCGTTCAGTTAGGAGGCGCCGCGCTATGGAACTGACCCCCATCGAGCCCAACCAGGTCGCGATGATCCCGCTCAGCCAGATCGAGCCCGACCCGGAGCAGCCCCGCAAATCGTTCAACCAGGAGTCGCTGCAACAGCTCGCCGACGACATCAAGGCGAACGGTATTCAGCAGCCGATCACCATTCGCAAGCCGGCCATCGACGGCGATCCCTACGTCATCAAGTACGGCGAGCGGCGCTACCTCGCGAGCAAGCTCGCCAACAAGCGCGTGGCGCCGTGCATCCTCGCGCAGCCCGAGAAGGGCGAGCGCCCGAAGGTCGCGCGCATCTTCGCCCAGGCGAAGGAGAACCACCTGCGCGACGAGCTCAACCCGATGGACTGGGCGCTGACCTTCCGCCAGTTGCGCGAGAGCGGCATGCAGGTCAAGGAGATCGCCGAAGCCTGCGCCGAGCACGGCCTGCCGCACATGAGCCGGCCGCATATCTCGAACCTGATGCGGCTGGCCGAGCTGCCCGACTGGGCGCAGCAGCTCATCGTCGACAAGCGGATCAGCGCTGCGCACGGCAAGTACCTTTTCGCGGCGCTCGTCTCCGAGGACGTCACCGCGCTCGTGCGCGAGCAGCTCGAGGACAAGGACGACGACCCGCCGAGCGTGCGCGAGCTGCAGTCTCTCATCGTCGACGCGTTCCGCGAGAAACATCGCCGCGCTTACGAGCTCGACTGGCCAGGACATGAAGAGCTGAGCGGCCAGAAAAAGGCGCTCGGCATCGTCGAAGTCCCGGACGGTGAAGGCGGTACGCACTGCTTCGCGCTCGACGTCGAGCGCTACGAGGCCGCCCTCACCGAGCATCGGCAGAGTTCGTTCGAGCTCAACGGCGAAGACGACGACGCCGAGGACGACGTCGAGGATGCCGAGGAGGACGAGTCGGAGAACCAGTCGCAACAGGCGGCGCCCGAGGACCCGTATCGCAGCCGGTTCGGACAGGGTCAAGGGAATGGCTACCGCGCCGAGCTCTCCGTGCACGCGTACCTTGGACAAGCGCTGCTAGCGGCCTATACGTCGTGGGACCTGCAGCGCTTGGCATTGTGGAAGGCGTGCGATTTCACTGCCGACCCTGAGGGGCCATGGGCCAACGAAGCGATCTACGAATGCACCCTCGAGGCCGACGACATTGAGTCCGCGGTCGGGGCAGACGGTGCGCGTGCCGGGTGGCCGCCCTTCCGCTCGCTGACGCAGGTGGAGCTCGAGGAGTGCCTTGCAAGCGTTGGCGCAGCCATCGTGCCCGGCCTTCCGACCGATCTCCTCGCGCGTCTCGCGATCGACGCGGACGTGGGTCTCGATGCCTACCGCATCGACGCCTACTACTGCGAATCGTGCGCGGTCGCAGAGATCGAGGTGATGGTGCGCCAAGTGCACGAAGCGGTGCCTGCGGCGCCCCAGCCGACCTGCTGGGATGAAACGGTCGGCCTGCTGACCGCGCACGCTGAACTGTTCGGCGTGCCCGAGCGCATCGTCGAAAAGTGGCGCGCCATCATGGCGGACGTCGCCGGCGAGGCCGAGACGGAGGGAGCGCCATGATGACCGTGCTCTCTCCCAAGCGGCGCAAACTGCTTATCGAGCAACTCGAGCGGCAGAGCCAGATCAACGCAGAGCTCGGACACCGCGTCGAGTTCCTGCTCGAAGAGCTGCGCAAGGCCCACGCCGCGAAGGACCGCGCCTACGAGGAGCGTAGTCGCTGCGTCGCGCTGCTCGCCTCGCTCGCCATCGCGCGCGGCTGGACGGCCGGCGTCGCGCTGACGGACATCGAAGGCTGGCACCCGGCCTGGCACAACTGCGTCTACATCGAGCTCGATCAAGGCCAGGTCTCGTGGCACTTCCACGAGCGCGAGCTCCCGCTCTTCGACCACCTGCCGCCCTACGAGGGGCGCTGGGACGGCCACGACACCGAAGAGAAATACGCCCGTGTACACCAGCAGGCGACCTCTCCGATCGTGCTGTCGCCGGCGCACTACCCATGGTCTCGGTAATGGCCGAGCTCTCGCCCGAGGAGCTCATCGCGGCCGCCTGGCAGCGCGAGCCAGGCCGGCCCGTGGTCGGGCGCGACTACACGCCAGGTGGCGGCGCCATCTGCGAGTGTCTCGCCGTCGGGCCTACGCACGTCGTCGTCAAGTGGCAATCGCCCGTGAACGACCGGCGCTGCATCTACACGCGCGAGGACTTCGCGCGGGATTTCGTGGCCGCCTTCGAGCAGCCCGACCTGTTCGGCGCATAGCGCCAGGAGGACACCATGAACCTGATCCCCAAGCCCACCATCGTCGTCGACTTCGACGGCGTCCTGCATAGCTACGTGAGCGGCTGGCAAGGCCCTCGCATCATCACTGACCCGCCGGTGCCGGGCGCGATGGAGTTCCTGGTCACCGCGCTCGAGCACTTCACGGTGGCCATACAGTCGTCACGCTCGCACGCCTTCGGCGGCCGCCGCGCGATGAAGCAATGGCTGAAACAGGAGCTCGTCAAGTGCGCCGGTAGCGGCCCTGAGTCGACACCGCACTGGTTCTGCGAGCGCATCATGCAAACGGCTTTCTGCGACCCGTGGGACTACGAGGTCGAGTATGCGAGCAAGCGCATCATCGAGGAGATCCGCTGGCCGCTCTTCAAGCCCCCGGCCATCTTCTACATCGACGATCGCGCCATGCGCTTCGAGGGCCGCTGGCCATCGGCCGAGGAGATTGCCGCGTTTCGGCCGTGGAAGGTTGCTCGCGGAGCGCGGCTATGAGCGAGACGCCTCGCCTCGCGCGCTGCCCGCACTGCAACGGGCCGGCCGAGTTCATCGACCACGGCGCGTGCCAAGAGAACGGCAACTGCCTGCGCGACGGCGCGACCACCATCCGCTGCGCCCACTGCGGAGCGCAGCCATTCGTGGCCTACGCCAGCACGCCAGAGGTCGCCCGACAATACCTCGCTGAGCGATGGAACCGGCGGGGTTACCTGGAGAGACGATAACGATGCTCACCGTGCCCGAAGTCGCCGAACGGCTGCGCGTCTCGCGTGCATTCGTCTACAAAGAAATCGAACGGGGCGCGCTCGAGCACCACAAGCTCGGCCGAGTGATTCGCATCAGCGAAGAGCAATATCAGACCTACCTTCAACAACGGACCGTCACGGAGGAACGACCATGCCGATCCGCCCTTATCGAACCGCCGCCGGACAGAAGCGGTACCAGGCCGACGTGGGCGACGCCCGCCGAGGACTCCCGCGCACTAAGCGCAGCTTTAAGACACGCAAGGAAGCCGAGGACTGGATCGCGTCCGCGAAAGCGCAAACGCACGACCGATTCATCGGCAAACGGGAGCGTCATACCTTCGGTCAAGCACTGACCAAATACCTCACCGAAGAAAGCCCGCGGAAGAAGACCCGCCGGGACGACATCGGCAACGCCAATGCTCTGCGCTACCCGGTCCGCGATGGCCGGCGCTGGCTACTGCTCGAGCACGTGCTCCTCGAGGACATGATCCCGGCGCTGAACGCCTGGCTGACCGAGCAACGTCTCGTCACGCGCCGGCGCTACATCGGCGGCGACTACTACCTCGAGCGCGCGGAGCCGAGCGGTGAGCGCGCCTGGTACCGGCAGCCCGACCCGAGCGATGGCGAGACCCCGCGGCCGCGCGAGCTCGTGCGCGATCGCGAGCTCCTCGAGAAGCTGAACGCACCCGGCGGCCGCGGCCCGTACAGCGCTGACACGCTGCGCGTGCGCCAGGTGCTCGCCGGTCGCATCCTTCGCCTCGCCTGGAAGCGCTGGGGCTGGCTGGAGCACGAGATTGCCGGGCAGATTGAGCTCGAGGCGCCAGGCCGCGGCCGCGAGCTCTTCTTGACCGAGGACGAGCTCGAGGCCCTCATCGCCGCGGCCGCGGCCGCGAGGAAGCCGGACGGCACGCCCGACCCAGTAGGACCACACTTCGCCGATGCCATCGCCGGCGCCGCCTGCATCGGCTGGCGCCGTGCGAACACCCTCGCGCTCGACTGGTCGCGCGTCATCTTCCCCGTCTACGAAGACACGGACGCGGGCCGCAAGCTCGTGCAGGTCGGCGTCATCTGGACCGAGGCCGAGCGGACCAAGAACGGCGAGCCGCTCGCGCAGCCGATCGGCGACGAGCTGCTCGAGCTGCTGCGTGCGCGCTGGGATAAGCGCATGACCTACGTCGAGCGCGTCGACGGCGGCGAGGACATCCACCATAACTTGGTGTTCCACGACGGCACCGGGCGACCGTTCGGTGACACCCGGCGCCGCTTCGCGACCGCCAAGCGCGCCGCCGGCGTGCGCGCGGATTTCCGCTGGCACGATCTGCGGCACACGTGGGCAAGCCACCTGGCGCAGCGCGGCGTCAGCGACCGCCACCTGCAGGAGCTCGGCGGCTGGAAGGACGGCAAGATGGTGCGACGCTACAGCAAGCTCAAGGTCGAGCACCTGCTCGATGCCGTGAACCGGCCCGGGCGGCGCGCTAGTGCGTCATGACGAAGACTCAGCTCCGCCGCAAATGGAACGCCAGCCCAGTAACAACGCTACAAGCGAGCACGAAGTTGTCAGACGCCAGCCGCATCGTGCGAGCGACATCAGCCGCCTCAACCGAGAATGGGGTCAGTGCCTGCCGGCTGAAAAGATGGGGCACCAGGAAAGACCACACCAAACACGTACAGCCAAGACCAAAGCGCTGTGGCCATCCGTCAGGAACCCGCATTGATGTCGCCCAACGTTGAGAGTAGGCATCCCAGCCCCAGGCGACCGCCAGCGCAACGACGAGATGAAACCAAGGCCAATTCAACGCGTACCAGAGCATCAATGCGGCCACCTAGTAACAGTCGTCAGGATCGTCCAAATCCGACCGAGCCGAGTCATAGTCAACGGCCGCCGACGCCACCAGGTCGGCCTCGACGGTGCAGTCAGCAAGGTCACCGCCCGCGACACAATCTGCAAGAGCGGCCGCTGCGGAATAGAGAGTCTGCGCGGCTTCCTGAGCTTCATCGCAGGCATAAGAACCGGCGGTCACTTCCTGAGACATCCCAAGCGCAAACGAAAAGAGCAGCAGCATCGCGCGCATTGACAATCTCCATCGTCGCGGCGTACCGTCGGCATAGGTGCCTAGAAACACCTTACGTGGCGGTTCCGCTCCCGAAAGCCAGCGGCTTTTTTATGCCTGCAGTTCGCTGCCGGGTGTGCGGCTAATACAAGACCCGAAAGGGGAATACGCCCGCCGTCCACGTGCGGTTCTAGGCACCCGGCTTCCTCCTGTGAGGAAGCCAACTCTAGAAAACATGTGGAGGACATTATGTCCGATCAGCTCATTTCCGTCCCGTTCCGGGCCGAAACTCTCTACATCGTAGAGCATCTCAACCAACCATTCGTTCCGATGAAGCCAGTCGTAGAGGCCATTGGACTGGATTGGCGAGGGCAACAAGCGAAGATCAGGGCCGCGCAAAGGTATGGAGATATCTCCATTCCTTTGCACTCCCCCGGCGGCATGCAAGACACTCTCTGCATCCCGCTCCGCAAACTGAACGGCTGGCTGTTCAGCATCAACCCGGCCAAGGTCAAGCCCGAGCTGCGCGACACCATCCTCGCCTACCAGGAAGAGTGCTTCCAGGTCCTGTTCGAGTACTGGCATAACGGGGTCGCCCGTCGCGATGACGGTCGCGACGACGTCGACGACCTCGCCGGTGAAGAGACCCCGCTCTCACCACCGCCACGCTCGCGCTTCGACGCCCTCGATGCCGGCCTCATGCGTGAGCTGCGCCGCGTCAACGATACCCTCGTGCAGGCCTACCTGGTCGACCACGGCATCACCCCGGCCTACGTCGCCAGCCTGCTCGGCGACGGCGCCGCCCTGCCGGCGCCCGAAGCCGCGCAGTCCGCCGCGCCCCTCGAAGTCCTCGCCGCCCGCGTCGCCACCATCGGGCCGCCCGAGGACGAAGATGCCTGGTACCTCGAGCGCCACCAATGGATGCAGCTCACCGAGGGCTACGATCCGCGCCACACCGCGCTTTGGCTGCGCGACATCGGCCTCCTGCGCACCAACGACGGCCGCCTCACCTGGCGCGCCAGCCCGCGCCTGTTCGACGGCCAGCGTCCGGTAGTGTTCTGCCTGCTCAAGAGCCTCCTGCAGCGCCCGGGTGGCGCATCATGGGGCGTTCCGCAACAACAACATCAAGGGAGGAACGCCCATGTCCAGTAAGCGCAGGGAGAAGATCATCGCCGGCGAAGTGTGCATGCTCGCCAACGAGCTGAGCTCGCTGACCACTGCCGCCTTGAGAAGGATCTATCGGGAAGTGGGCGACCGCCAGTGGCAAACCCTGGCACTGCTCTTTGATACGAAATCGTCGCCGAGCGAGGAGCCGCGCTAAGCGGTCGGTATCGGCATTTGGCCGGGCGTTTCTCGGGGAACTCGTCCAGATTACGTCCCGGCCAGTTCTAGCCTAATTACGGAATCAGATTCAACTAATTGATTTTATTGGTGCCGGAGGCAGGAATCGAACCTGCGACCTACTAATTACGAATCAGTTGCTCTACCGACTGAGCTACTCCGGCATGGGCGGCGGGGCGCAATGATAGCGCAAAATCGTGGCCGTGCACGGCCGCGAGGGACGAGGTTCAGGGTTGCTTGCGCACCCGGATGACGACGTCGACGCTGTCCGTGACGGTGCCGTCCGGTGGGGTCGGCAG
This sequence comes from Gammaproteobacteria bacterium, assembly GCA_040220855.1. Classification (GTDB taxonomy): domain Bacteria; phylum Pseudomonadota; class Gammaproteobacteria; genus JACKNG01. The sequence goes on from JAVJVZ010000021.1 coordinate 13,485, forward strand.
GCGGCTGATCGGCATCTCCGTGCTGGGGAAATCGGTCAGCTTGCCGTCGTCCACGTTGTAGAAATGATGGTGGGCGCTGGTGTTGGAGTCGTAGAAGACGCGCGTGGCGTCGACCATCACTTCGCGCACGATGCCGCGTTCGGCGAAGAGGCCGAGGGCGTTGTAGACGGTAGCCTTGGAGACGGCGACGTCGGCGCGGGTCAGGCGCGCGATGACCTGGTCAGCCGAGAGGTGCTGGGTGCGCTCGAGCATGACGGCGGCAATCTCCACGCGCTGCGGCGTGGGCGAGATACCGGCGGCCTGCAGCAAGGCGGGAATGGCGGCGCGCGAAACGGGCGGCGTGGGCAGGTTTTTCGACATGCGGCTCAGTATACCGACGATTGGGGACGTGTCCATATTAAACGCGAATAATTTACATTCGCGGAACTCTTGGGGCTCCGACCACCACTGGCCGCCTTGCCGGTGGACAATGCGACCGGACGCCGTCCCGGGACGGCGCGCTGCGGCCATGTCGGGCACGCGAGCATCCCTGCATATCGCCGCACGCGTGGCTGCGCCCCGGTGTCGCGCGAGCGGCTTCCAACCTATGAGCGGCCAGCGGGACGAAAAATCCCGCGACACGACCGTGACGACGTGCCGCGCGCGACGGATTTCACACTTCCGCGACCACGACGACCGTTCAGGGCACCGCTCACGCCGTTCGTCGGCGCGGGGCTTCCGCCGGCGGGCGCCACGACCATAATCGATGGCCATGAACACCCAACGCGGCTTCACCATCATCGAGCTCATGGCCGTGGTCGCCGTGCTCGGTATCCTGCTCGCGATCGGCGTGCCGAGCTTCCGCGCGCTGCTCGCCGACAACCGCATCGTCTCCCAGCTCAACCAGTTCTCCTCCACCCTCGCGCTCGCTCGCAGCGAGGCGGTCAAGGCCAACCGCCGCGTGGTGGTGTGCCCGTCGACCGACGGGGCGAGCTGCGCGAGCGGGGTCGACTGGGACGTCGGCTGGATCAGCTTCATCGATCGCGGCGGTACCGACTTCCAGGTCGATGACGACGGCGGCGGCAATCCCGCCGACGATCCCTGCGGACCGAACGCCGGCGACGATGCTGCCGACGACTGCATCCTGAGCTACGTGCAGGCGCTGCAGCCCGCGCACATGACCCTGCGCACGAATGCCGGCAACGACTACATCAGCTTCAACGGCCTCGGCGCCAGCAGCGAAGCGGCGATGTTCGTGCTGTGCGACGACCGCGGCAGCGCCGCTGCCCGCGCGGTGGTCATTTCCAACACCGGCCGCGTGAGCGTACGCGAAGCCCAGAACGACGGGAGCCCGCTGTCATGCTCGCCCTGACCCAACGCCGCCAGCGTGGCATGACGCTGGTCGAAGTGCTCATTGCCATCGTCATATTCGCCATCGGCCTGCTCGGCATCGCCGCGCTGCAGGTCGCCGGCCTGCGCTACACCAAGGGTTCGCAGACGCGTGCCATCGCCGCCATGCAGGCAGAGAACATGATCGACCGCATGCGTGCCAACGAGGCCGGCGTCACGCAGGGCTTCTATCGCAATCCGGGCGTCGAGAGCGTCGACTGTGGCAGCGCCACCTGCACGCCGGCCGAGCTTGCCGCGTGGGACTGGAATCGCTGGATGAGCGAGACGCGCCAGGCCCTCGGCGTGCGGCGTACCGACGGCGGCCTCAACACCGATACGGCGGTCAACGCCACCATCTGCATCGACTCCACGCCCGAGGACGGCAGCGCCGGCGCCTGGGCCTGCGACGACACCGGCGAGTTCTTCGCCATCAAGATGGAATGGCGCGAGCGCACCACCGAGCGCGGCGACAAACTCGCCGACGACTACTCCAATACCTCCGCCTCGAGTGGCGTCGAAGGCTACGTGCTGAACCGCTTCGTCATGAGGTTCCTGCCATGAGCACGCCGCAATCCCGCCGCGCCGGCGGCTTTTCCCTCGTCGAGCTGATGGTTGCGGTGACCATCAGCCTGATCATGATGGCCGTGATCATCGAGCTGTTCGCGAGCAACAAGCAGGCCTACCGTGTGCAGGAGGGCGCCAGCGAGCTGAACGAGAATGCGCGTTACGCGGTCGCCCACCTGCAGTACTACCTGCGCCTCGCCGACCACTGGGGAGGCGTGGAGGCGGCCGACATCACCATCGATCCCGCCGTGCCGAGCCCGCTGTCGACCGACTGCAGTGGCGACCCGGTGATCCAGACGCTCGGCTTCCGCGGCTACGATGGCAACGGCGCGACACCGCCGCTCGACTGCGTCGCGGCGAGCGACTACGTGCCGAATACCGATGCCTTCTTCATCCGCTACGGCGCCGCCCACGAAGACGCGCGCAGTGTCACCGATCCCGGCGAGCCGGTGCCGTCGAACGGCGTGCCGATGCTGCCCGATACCGGTGAGCTGCCGGTGCGCGCGGGCTACCTCTCCACCACCGACGGCGCCGGTATCTGGCTCAGCACGCGTCTCGGGCGGCGCGGCTTCGTCTTCGCCAATACCGACCACGGCTCGCTGCCGTCCGACGGCCAGCTCTCCGATGCCGAGGTTCAGCGTGGCGAGGGTGCCTACTACCGCGTGCAGTCGATGCTCTATTACATCCGCCCGTGCTCCAACCCGGCCGCCGGCACCGACCCTGCCGCCTGCGACGCCGGCGACGACGCCATCCCCACGCTGGTACGCCGCGCACTGACGCCCGACCTCGGCTTCGCCGAGGACGACATCGTCGCCGGGGTCGAGAACATGCAGCTCCTCTATGGCGTCGATGGTGACGGCGATTTCGTCGCGGAGCGCTACGAACCGGCCGCCACGGTCACTGCAAACAACGACTGGAGCAACGTGATCACCGTGCGCGTGAGCCTGGTAGTGGCCAACCTGCAGCGCGATACGACGATCAACGACACGAACACCTACTACCTGCTCGACACCACCTGGCAGCCGCCGCCCGCAGCGCGCAGTTTCCGTCGCAGCCAGTTCGATTTCACCGTGCAGATTCGCAACATCACCAGGGCCTGAGCATGAATCCATCCTTCCGTCGTGCCGCGCGCCAGCGCGGCGTCGCCCTCATCGTCGCGCTGATCCTGCTGATGGTCCTGACCATGGTCGCGGTCATCTCGATGCGCACCACAACGCTCGACCTGCGCATGGCCACAAACCAGACCATCCGCACGCGCGTGTTCCAGGTCTCCGAGGCGGCACGAGCGAGTATCCATCGCGTGCTCGAGCAACACACCTTCCATCGCGGCTGGCCGGCCAGCGTCGGCGGCAGCCTGCCTGCCTCGACCAATTTCGTCATTCCCGACGGCATCCTGATCGACGACGACCCGGGGCTGCAGGAACTCTACCTGGTCAACAACGCCAATCATTGGGATCTCGGTGATGCTGCCATCGACATGCGCCTGCGCGAGGACGTCGATAGCGACGGCGCCTATGTCTCGCCCGGAGACATGAGCGCGGACGTGTTCATCTCGCGCGTCGCCGGCGGCGCCGCGCCAGGTTCGGATACCAGTGCCGGGCGCGGTTACGAGGGCGTGGGCGCAGGCTCCGCGCGCCGCATCTACTACCGCATCATCGCGCGTGCCGGCGGTGCCGGCGGCAGCGAATCCGTGACCGAGGCCAATTTCCGTTATGACATTCGCTGAGAAGACCATCGCGGTGGCTCCGTCACCCCGTCGTCCCGGGAGATTCCCCATGCACCGCATCCCAAACACCCTGCGCGCCTTTACGCAAGGCGTCGCGCTGGCCGTAATCCTGCTGCCGTCGATCTGGACCACGCCGGCGCTCGCCGTGAACCTGTCCGGCGCGCAGATGGTCGACTTCACTGCCTTCCCCGTCACTACGCTCGAGAACGTCACGCCACAGGTGATGTTGGTGATGTCGCGCGATCACCAGTACTTCTTCAAAGCCTACAACGACTACACCGACCTCGACGGGGACCTCCCTGACGGGGATGACGATATCGAAATCACTTACAAGAACAGGTTCTCGTACTACGGCTACTTCGATCCGGACAAATGCTACAGCTACGAGAGCAGCGAGGACTTCGGCAGCGGTAATGCCGTACCGCATTTCGAGCCGCAGGCGTTCACGACCGACCACTACTGCGACGCCGTCGCCGGTGAATGGAGCGGTAACTTCCTCAACTGGGCGACGATGACGCGCATGGACGTCGTGCGCAAGATGATCTACGGCGGCAAGCGCGCGGTCGACCTGCCCAACGCCACGGTGCTCGAACGCGCCAACCTGCCGACCGACGCCCACAGCTTCGCCAAGTACTACGATGGCGCCGACGTCGGCCGCCTGACGCCCTTCGATACCAGCGCGGTGCCCAACGGCTTGACCATCTGCAATACCACCTTCGCCACCAGTGGACAGTCGCACACCATCAATGCACCGCCGCTGATGCGGCTCGCGCGCGGCAATTTCGCGCTGTGGGCGGCCGGCGAGGTGTTCCAGTGCAATTACCGCGAGGAGCTGTCGAACGCCGGGCATGGGCGCAATGGCAACGACCCAGCCGCCTCCGGCCTCCCCGCGGAACCTGACTCGCCTAGCCGCATCAACCACGGTCTCTCGTTCGACGGCATCGACAACAACTGGGAAGTGCGCGTCGGTGTGTGTAACGACCCGGCCCTGATCGCGCCGACCAGCGACAACGAGAACTGCCGTCGCTACCCGAGCAGCTCCAACTACAAGCCGATCGGCCTCTACCAGGAATTCGGTGAAGACGAGCAGATCCACTTCGGGCTCTTCACCGGCAGCTACGAGAACAACATCAACGGCGGCGTCTTGCGCAAGAACGTCGGCCCGATTGGCAGCGAAGTGAACTTCGATACCGATGGCACCTTCGATCTCAGCGGCAGCGGACTCGTCAGCACGCTCGACCGCTTCAAGATATACGGCTACAACTATGGCAGCCGCACCAGCGCAGCACGCTATTTCGGCTCGGGCTCGAGCGACGACTGCCGCTTCCAGCAGGCTTCGATCGCGCCAGGAGAATGCTTCAGCTGGGGCAACCCGATGGCCGAGATTTATGGCGAGGCGGTGCGCTACTTCGCCGGACTCGGGGCCACCGCGGCTTTCCAGGCGAACGACGCGAGCTTCATTGCCGGGCTCACCTCGCCGACCTGGACCGACCCGCTCGATAACGACAACTGGTGCGCAGCACTCAACACCGTCGTCATCAACAGCTCACTCAGCTCCTACGATGAGAACACCAGCCACTTCGCGCAGATCAGCGGCACGCCCGACCCGGTCGCGCTGACCAACGTCGTCGGCGACGCCGAGGGCATCACCGGCAGTGACTTCTTCGTCGGCCGCGTCGGCGCCGCCGGACTGCCGGGCAACGACGAGTTCTGCACCGCCAAGACGGTAACCGAGCTCGGCGAGGTCGTCGGTGTGTGCCCGGAAGGGCCGACCATCGACGGCACCTTCCGCATCGCCGGCATGGCGCATTACGCGCACACCAACGACATCCGCGACCTCGAAGGCGAGCAGCGCATCACCACCTACGCGGTGCAGCTCGCGACCAACGTGCCGCGCCTCGGGGTCGACATCGACCCGGCCAGTGACAGCAACGGCGACGGCAATCCGACCAACGACGCCGATGTCACCATCCTGCCCGCCTACCGCCTGCTCCTCAACAACGGCGGCGGAACCCTGGTCGACTTCAAGGTCGTGCAGCGCCCGACGGAGATCGATCCCACCGACCTCGCGTGGCGCACGCCACTGCCCGGGTCGGGCGTCTTCGCCGCCTCCGCCATGGTGCAGTGGGAGGATTCCGAACAGGGCGGCGACTTCGACAAGGACATGTGGGGCGTGATCAGCTACCGCGTCGACACCACCGCGACCCCGGCAAGGATCACGGTGCGCACGAATGCAGTCGAGGCCGCGACGGCCAATCCGCAGCTATTCGGGTTCGTCATCTCGGGTACCACGCAGGACGGCTTCCACGCCTACTCCGGCATCTTTAACGCCAACTTCACCGACCCCGTCACCGGCGTGCCCGGCTGCGCGAACTGCAACGCGGTCACGCAGAACAACAGCGCGGTCGGGTCGGGCCAGCGCGGACCGCGCGAGCATACCTTCACCGCCGGCGCCGCGAGTGGCGAACTGCTCCCCGACCCGCTGTTCCTCGCTGCCAAGTACGGTGGTTTCGAGGAAGACGCCGGCTCCGGCAACGGGCTGCCCGACCAGCAGTCCGAATTCGACCGCCGCGACGCCAGCGGACGGGATGTCGCCGGTGGCGACGGCATCCCGGACAACTACTTCTTCGTCAACAACCCGGCTGCGCTGGAAGAACGCCTGCGTACAGTTTTCAACCAGGTCATCGAGCGGGTAGCTTCGGGCACCGCCGCCTCCGTGGTAGCGAACGAGGAACAGGGCACTGGCGCGACCTTCCAGGCGCTCTATGACCCGGTCAAGTCCGATGGCGACAACGAGGCCCGCTGGATCGGCACCCTGCACGCGATCTTCGTCGACGAGCGCAGCCTGCTGCGCGAGGACAGCAACGACAACGACGTCCTCGACGACTACCAGACCGACAAGGTCATCGCGATTCTCTACGACGACATCGAGCGCCGCGCCTTCCTGCGTCGCTTCGACAGCTCGAATGCGGACGAATTCGAAGCATCCGGCTCGCAAGACGTGGCGCTCGACGATTTGCACCCGATCTGGAACGCACGCGAGCAGCTCTCGGCGACCGCGGCCACCAGCGACCTCACCACGCAACGTCCGTACACGAATTCGGCGGATAGCGGGCGCTTCATCTTCACCTGGCTCGACCTCGATCGTGACGGCATCGTCGACGAACCCATCGACAGCCAGACCATCAATACCAGCGGGGAGATCGTGGAGTTCACCGACGTCGTCATCGACAACGGCAACTTCCACTGGCTCGACGTGCGCGACGGCACCGCGATGAACGACGTCGAAGCGGACAAGCTGGTCAACTGGATCCGCGGCGAGGAGCAGCCCGGTTACCGCAATCGCGTGGTCGACTATGACGACGACGGCACCACCGAGCGCATGCTGCTCGGCGACATCGTCAATTCCACGCCGACCGTGGTCGGGACGCCCCAGGAGGACTACGATCTCGCCTCGCAGGACCAGAGCTACGCCGTGTTCCGCCAGCAGTACCGCGATCGCCGCAACATGGTTTATGTCGGCGCCAACGACGGCATGCTGCATGCCTTCAACGCCGGCTTCTTCAACGCCCAGTCGCGTTCCTTCGAGACGTCCATCGACGGCCTCACCGGTCACCCGCTCGGTTCCGAGGTGTGGGCCTATGTGCCCAAGAACCTGCTCGGCCACCTGCAGTGGTTGGCAGACCAGGACTACGCACATGTCTATTACATGGACCTCAAGCCGGTCGTCTTCGATGCCAAGATCTTCCCCGCCGACAGCACCCATCCGGGCGGCTGGGGCACCGTGCTGGTCGCCGGCATGCGGCTCGGCGGCGGCACCGAGACCAACAACGTCACGCTCGACACCGCCGGCGACGGCATCACCGTACCGCCATCGGCCGACGATGTCGTGACCAAGTCGGCCTACGTGGTGATGGACATCACCGATCCCGAGCAGCCGCCGAAGGTAATCGCCGAGATCAGCCCGCCCGGCCTCGGCCTTACCACGAGCACGCCGGTGGTGGTGCCGATGTCCGAGCCACTGCCTTCGATCAATGCGTCACCGGCCAACAAGTGGTACCTGATGTTCGGCTCCGGACCGGACGACCTCGCGAGCGTCAGTGCAAGCGGCACCGCCCGCCTGTTCGCCTATGATCTCGAAGACCTGGTTGACGGCAATGACGGCGTGGTCGAGAACGGCCCGTTCAACGCCGACGGGATCACCGGCAACGGCATCGGCTATGCGGACACGGGCGAGGCCAATACCTTCGTCGGCGAGTTGACCGTGGCCGAGCAGGATGTCGACATGAAGTCCGAAGTGGTCTACTTCGGTACCGTCGGTGATGCGACCGGCGACCGCGGAAGTTTCTGGCGCATGAACGTCAACGAGGACGACAGCCCGACCGCCTGGGACGATCCGTTCAAGCTGCTCGATGTCGAACAGCCGTTCGCCTCGCGCGCCGTCATCACCATCGACGAGCGCTTCCGCACCTGGATCATTGCCGGCACCGGGCGCCTGTTCACCAATGCCGACAAGGAGTCGACCGAGACCCAGAGCCTGTACGGTTTCATCGACCAGTACTCGATTCCCGGCAATCCCGGCTTCGACCCGGGTGCTCCGAGCCCACCCCTGCTCGACCACGCCGCCTTCATCGATACCACCGACGCCGTCACGCTGACCAATGGGGACGTCGACATTGACAGCGATGGCGACCGCGACGACAGTTTCGAAGGCTATGGCACGATCGTGGCCGAAGCCGGCGGCTGGAAGCTCGACTACATCGACACGCCGTCGCCTTCCGAGCGGCAGGTGGCAAACCCGACGCTGCTCTTCGGCGTCGCTTTCACCACCGCGTTCACGCCGTCCACGGAGCTGTGCGGTTCGGAAGGCGAGAGCCGCCTGCTCGGGCGGGCATTCGACCGCGGGCTCGTGCTGCCGGGTGGCATCTTCGACACGCGCACCTGCGACGAAGCGCTGAACTGTCCGGACGGCGTTGCCGAAGCGGTAGGTAGCATCACCCTGGGCGCTGGTTTAGCATCCTCGCCCAGTATCCACATCGGCAACCAGGACGTGCCGGGGCAGGTCACCGTGTTCGTACAGGGCTCCACCGGCGAGATTGACCGAGAGGAAGCCATGACCACGAGCAGCGGTCGCAACGGCGAGATCTCCTGGCAGGAATTCCGCGCCGAATAGCGCACGAGCGAGGCCACCACATGCACACCCGCCATCATCGCCCCGCTCTGCGCGCCTCCCGCGCGATGCGCGGCATCACCCTCATCGAGTTGATGATCGTTCTGGTCATCGTGGGCATCCTTGCCGCCGTCGGTTACCCGGCCTACGTCAAGTACACCGACCGCGCGCGCCGTGCCGACGGCAAGGCCCTGCTCACCGATGCCGCCGCACGCATGGAGCGGTTCTACTACGATCGCAACCAGTACACCACCAACCTCGGCGAACTCGGCTACGGTGGCTCGCCGGTCTACTCCGCCGAGCGGCGCTACGTCCTGAGCGCGGAGGCCGGGCCGACCGGTAGCATCCAGACGAGCTACTTGCTGACGGCCACGCCCAACCCGGACAGCAGCCACCCGGGGCACTTCGACGACACCGACTGCGGCGCGCTGACCCTCGACTCGCGCGGGACCCAGGGCGCCGCGCTCGGCACGGTCGACGACTGCTGGGGCCGCTGACGGTGCCGCCGCGTCCACGCCCGCGTCAGCGTCCGCCATCCGGCGTGGGACGTCCGCTGGCCGGGCTTCCGACGCTGTTGCTGATTTGGGCGGCATGCACCACCGGCACCGCCGAGGCCGGTGGCATCTACAAGTGGCAGGACGAGAACGGCAAGACGCATTTCTCCGACCAGCCGCCGCCCGACGTCGCGGCGGAGAAAGTGCGGACCCCAGCCGCGACGGCCGGCGCAGAGGGCGACACGGGTGAGCTCGAAGCGCTGCGCGAACGCGTCGAGGAGGGCTACGAGGCGCGCATGGAGAAACGCAAGGCCGACGAAAAGGCCCGCGCGGAAGCGGAGAAGATCGCCGCCCACTGCAAGGAGACGCGCGCCAAGCTCGAGCACCTGCAGAACTCCACGCGCCACCAGGTCATCAACGAGGCCGGCGAGCGCGAGTTCATGCGCGAAGAGACACGGCAGGAATGGATGCGCCGCGCCCGCGAAGAGATCGCCAAGCACTGCCAATAGCACGGCCATCAACGGGCGTGCGCACGGTAGCGGCCGCAAGCCCGCCCGTGACGTTCGCGGTCAGACCTCGTCGAGGTCGACAGTACTCGCTACCGGCTTCTCGCCGGCCTTGATCAGCTCGCGTGGCAGGCTGAAGACCACCTGCTCCTTGATTCCCGGGACCTCGGCGACATCGATCCCACCATGGTCGCGCAGGGTCTGCACGACCTGGTCGACCAGCACCTCGGGCGCCGAGGCGCCGGCTGTCACGCCAACGCTCTGCTTGCCGTACAGCCACTCGGTGCGAATCTCCGCGGCACTGTCGATGAGGTAGGCCGGAATACCCTGCTTCTCGGCGATCTCCTTCAAGCGCGTCGAGTTCGAACTCGTCTGCGAGCCGACGACGAGGATGAGATCGCAATACTGCACCATGCGCTTGACGGCATCCTGGCGATTCTGCGTGGCGTAGCAGATGTCCTCCTTCTTGGGGCCGTCGATGCGTGGAAAGCGCGCACGCAGGGCATCGATGATGGTCGCCGTGTCGTCCATCGACAGCGTGGTCTGCGTCACGAAGGCGAGGAAATCCGGGTCCTTGACCTGCAGTTGCTCGACGTCGGCGACGGACTCCACCAGGTACATGCCGCCGCGGCCGTCGTCGAGCCGGCGGTACTGGCCGAGCGTGCCCTCCACCTCGGGGTGACCGGCATGTCCGATGAGGATGCACTCGCGACCCTCGTTCTGGTAGCGACCGACTTCCATGTGCACCTTGGTGACCAGCGGGCAGATGGCATCGAACACGCGCAGCTTGCGGCGTGCCGCTTCCTCGCGTACCGCCTTGGCAACGCCGTGGGCGCTGAAGATGACGGTGGCATCGTCCGGAACTTCGTCGAGTTCGTCGACGAACACGGCGCCCTTCGAGCGCAGACCATCGACGACGTACTTGTTGTGCACGACCTCGTGGCGGACGTAGACGGGGGCGCCGAAGATCTCGAGCGCGCGTTCGACGATGCCGATGGCACGGTCGACGCCGGCGCAGAAACCGCGGGGATTGGCGAGATGGATTTGCATGGGGCCGGAGGCTCTCTCGAAGGTGAGCGTGGCGCGATCATACACGTGCGTGCGGACGACCGCAGTTTCACCCAGTCGAATCAGGGTTTTTGCGTGGCCTCGTCGCGGCCCTGGCGCGGGCCGTGCAGGATCAGCATGACCGCGCCGACGGTGATGGCGGCGTCGGCGACGTTGAACGCCGGCCATGACCAGCGCTCGTAGTAGAGCTGCACGAAATCGACCACGTAACCGAGCAGCAGGCGGTCGACCAGGTTGCCGATGGCACCGCCGAGAATGAGCGCGAGAGCCAGCGGCACCCAGCGCTGGGCGGCATCGAGCGCCGCCATCCACACGATGACCACGCCGCCGACCAGTACCGCGACGCCGGCGAGGAACCAGCGCTGCCAGCCGGAGGCCTCGTGCAGCAGGCTGAAGGCTGCACCGGTGTTGTGCAGCAGGGTGAGGTTGAAGCCCGGTACCACGGCATGCGGCACGCCGTAGTCGAGCATGCCACTCGCGAGCTGTTTGGTGACCTGGTCGAGTACACACACAACCAGCGCCCACCCCAGCCAGCGGCCGAGCTTACGCGCCATGGTATTCGAAGGTAAGGCGATCGCGTGCCACCTGGCAGTCCCGCTTGATCTGCTCGGCCATGGCGGCAAAGGAATCGAACGCGATGTCGTCGCGAATCTTGTCGCAGAACTGCACCGAGATGTGGCGCCCGTAGCAGTCCTCGTCGTAGTCGAAAATGTGTACTTCGAGCACGTAACGGGGATCTTCGATAATCGGTCGATCGCCAACGTAGCCGACGCCAATGCGCGGCGCCGGGCCGAGTCCGTGAACACGTACGGCGAAGATGCCGGCAATCGGGCTCTTGAGGCGGTGGAGATCGATGTTGGCAGTCGGGAAGCCCCACTCGCGGCCCTGCTTGTGACCTTCTACCACCCGGCCCTCGATGCAGTAGGGATGGCCCAGCATGCGCTCGGCTTCGCCCATGTAGCCGTGGCGCAGCAGGTAGCGCACGTAGGTGCTCGAGATGCGCTTGCCGATGAACAGGAACGGCGGCGTCTGCTCGAGCGTGAAGCCGTGGCGCGTGGCCAGATCGTGCAGCAGCGAGAAGTCGCCGCCGCGCCCGCTGCCGAACCGGAAGTCGTCGCCGATGATGAGCGCCTTGATGCCGAGACGCTGAACCAGGAACTCCTCGACGAAGCGCTGCGGCGAGTAAGCAGCGAGCTCCTGGTTGAAGCGCAGCACGAACAGGCGATCGACGCCGCGCTCGCGGATGAGCCGAAACTTCTCGCGAAAGCGCGACAGCCGCGCCGGTACGCGACCGCGACCGAAATACTCGGCCGGTTGAGGCTCGAACAGGATCACCACGCTCGGCAGGCCGAGCGCCGCTCCGTGGCGCTTGAGCCGCTTGATGATTTCGGTGTGGCCGAGGTGCACGCCGTCGAAATTGCCGATCGTCGCCACGCACCCGAAGTGCTCGGGCCGGATATTGTGTCTTCCTCTGATCAGTTGCATCGAACCGGACGTGAACGGCGAGCTGCTTTGCGGCGGTGCGACATTATACGCTGCCACCGCGCGTCGACATATCGCGTGGGCGCAGGCCGAGCGCGAGCAGCACGAGAAAATAGGTGGCCCCGCCGAGGCCGATGGCAGCAGCGAGCGCAGCGGCGCGTTCGCCGGCATTCCACGCGCTCCAGCTCGCCGCCGGCGCGGTCCACCACGCGAGCAAGACGCTCATCGCGATCGCGGCGATCACCACGCGCGCCAGGAACCAGCCCCAGCCGGCAGTCGGTCGGTAGACCCCCTCGCGCACCAGGCCGCGCCACAGAAGGCCCGCGTTGACACAGGCCGACAGCGTCGTCGCCAGGGCGAGACCGGCATGCGCGAGCGGGAATACGAAAATGAGATTCATCACCATGTTGGTACACATCGCGATGATGCCGATACGCACCGGGGTGCGCGTGTCCTGGCGGGCGAAGTAGCCGGGCGCGAGCACCTTGACGAGGATGAAAGCGAGTAGTCCGCCGGCGTAGGCCATCAGGCTCTGCCCGGCCATGGCGACATCGCGCGCGCCGAGTTCGCCATATTCGAACAGCGTGCTGAGCAGCGGCATCGCGAGCACGCCGAGGCCGCAGGCCGCCGGCAGGCCGATCAACAGCACCCAGCGCAGCGCCCAGTCGAGCGTCGCCGAGAAGGCCTCGCGACTGCCTTCGCTGTGCCGCGACGAGAGTGCGGGCAGGATCACGGTGGCGAGCGCGATGCCGAACACGCCGAGCGGGAACTCGACCAGTCGATCGGCGTAGTAGAGCCAGGAGATACTGCCGGTCTCGAGAAACGACGCAATGACGGTATCGAGCAGCAGGTTGATCTGCGCCACGGAGACGCCGAACAGCGCCGGCCCCATGAGCGCGAGGATACGGCGCACGCCCTGGTGCGCGAACGCGACGCGCAGGCGGATGCCGAGACCGAGCCGCATCACCGCGGCGACCTGCAGCGCGAGCTGCGCGATGCCGCCGAGCAGCACGCCCACGGCGAGCGCCATGACCGGCTGCGCGAGGTGTGGCGCGAGCAACCAGGCACAGCCGATCATCGCCACGTTCAGCAGGACCGGCGTGAAGGCAGGCACCGCGAAGCGACCGAAGGTATTCAGCACCGCGCCGGCCAGCGCCGCGAGTGAGATGAAGAGCAGATAGGGAAAGGTCAGTCGCAGCAGGGCGCTGGCCAGCTCGAGTTTGCCGGCGTCACCGATGAAGCCCGGCGCGAACACCATGATGAACACCGGCGCGGCGGCGACGCCGATCGCGGTGAAGCCACACAGCACCACCGCGAGTACGCCGGCGGTACTGCCGACCAGGTCGGCCGTCGACGCGCTGCCCTCGCGCTCGCGGTACTCGGCGAGCACCGGCACGAAGGCCTGGGAGAAAGCCCCCTCGGCGAACAGGCGGCGGAAGAGGTTGGGAATCTTGAAGGCGACGAAAAAGACGTCGGCTGCGAGCGAGGCGCCGAACACGCGCGCGATGACGACGTCACGAACAAAGCCGAGGACGCGCGAGATCAACGTCATCTGGCCGACCACGGCGGTCGAGCGAAGCAGTCCTGTGGCCAGTTGCGGCGACTCCCGGATGAGGCGAAGGCAGACCGGGCCGCGGCGCGGCCGGATGCAGGGGCGCAGTGTACACGCTGGCCGCCGCGGCGGCCGCTGCGGGAGGGCGCCCTGCCGGATTGACATTCCGGCGCCGAAACCGCATATTTGCGCGCCTTTCCGCAGTCAGACCGTATTTTTGGAGCAGCGCATTGGCTAATTCCTCCCAGGCCCGGAAACGCGCCCGCCAGTCCGAGCAGCGACGCAAGCACAACGCGAGCCGCCGCTCCCTCGTGCGTACCCGCATCAAGCAGGTCATCAAGGCCATCGAGAGCGGCGACAAGGCCAGCGCCGAGCAGGCCTATGCCGTGGCCGTACCGGTCATCGACCGCATGGCCGGTACCGACATCATCCACAAGAACAAGGCCGCACGACACAAGTCGCGCCTGATTGCGCGCATCAAGGGCATGGCCTGAACGCCAGCGCCGGCTGACGCCGCTGCCTGTCCGGCAGCCGCGTGCAGCGCCGCGAATAGCCGGCCCCGGGCCGGCTTTTTCGTGCCCGCGCGGCGCGTGCCCGCCGCGCCCTGGGCGCGACCGTCGGCCCTACACGTGGGTGTCGAGGAGCAGGTTGTCGCGGTGGATCAGCTCGGGCTCACGAATGTAGCCCAGCACCTGCTCGATCTGTCCCGAGGCCAGCCCCTTGATGCGCTGGCATTCCGCCGCCGAGTAATTGGCGAGCCCACGACCGAGCTCGCGCCCGTCGGGCCCATGCAGCATGACGAGCTCGCCGCGCGAGAATTCGCCCTCGATCGCCTGCACGCCGACGGCGAGCAGGCTCTTGCCTTGCGCGGTCAGCGCCGCGCAGGCGCCGGCGTCGAGCCACAGGCGTCCGCGCGGACGAATCGAGCCACCCAGCCACTGCTTGCGCGCGGCCACCTTCTCGCGCGTGGAATGCAGCAGCGTGCCCACGGTCTCACCGCGACCGATCGCGCCAAGCACGTCGTCGAGCCGCCCCGAGGCAATGATGGTGGAGGTGGCCGAACGCGCGGCGAGTCGCGCCGCACGCAGCTTGGTGCGCATGCCGCCACGGCCCCACGCGCCGCCGCCACCGGCAATCGCCTCGAGCGCCGGGTCGTCGACCAGTGCGTAGTCGATCAGCTGTGCTGCAGGGTCATGGCGCGGGTCGGCACTCATCAGCCCGGCCTGGTCGGTGAGCAGCACGAGCAGGTCGGCCTCGATGAGGTTGCTGACCAGCCCGGCCAGGGTGTCATTGTCGCCGAGGCTGATCTCTGCGGTGGCGACGGTATCGTTCTCGTTGATGACCGGGAACACGCCGAGTTCGAGCAAGGTCCACAACGTGCTCCGCGCGTTGAGATAGCGCTGGCGATCGGAGAGATCCTCGTGCGTCAGCAGAATCTGCGCGGCGCGCCGGCCGAACTTCTCGTAGGCCTGGTTCCAGCCGCGCACCAGCCCCATCTGTCCGATTGCGGCAGCGGCCTGCAGCTGGTTGAGCTGGTGCGGCCGGGTAGTCCAGCCGAGACGGGCGGCGCCCTCGGCGACCGAGCCTGACGTCACCACGACGACCTGGTGGCCGGCCTGCTGCAGGGCCACCATCTGGTGCGCCCAGCCTTCGATCGCCTCGAGGTTGAGGCCGACGCCCTCGCGCGTCGCGAGCGCGCTGCCGACCTTCACCACCCAGCGCCGCGAGCGCGCCAGGCGACCGCGCAGTTCAGCCGGACTCACCGGCGTCGTCCCCGGCGTCGTCATCGTCGTCGTTCTCCTCGTCGTGCTTGCCGTGCTCCTCGAGCCACGCATGAATCGCCCACATCAGGGCATCGCAGCCATGCCCGGTCACCGCCGAAACGCGGTATACCGGCCCGGCCCAGCCGGCATCGCGCAGGCGCTGCTCGGCCGCGTCGACATGCTGCGCGTCGGCGGCATCGATCTTGTTCAGTACCACCCAGCGCGCGCGGGCGGCAAGCGCCGCGTCGTGCCCGGCGAGCTCGGCGCTGATGGTGGCGAAATCGGTCAGCGGGTCGCGTTCCGGGTCGAAGCCGGAAACGTCGATCAGGTGCAGCAGCAGGCGCGTGCGCTCGAGGTGCTTGAGAAAGCGCAGCCCGAGACCGGCCCCCTCCGCAGCTCCCTCGATGATGCCGGGGATATCGGCGATGACGAAGCTCTGCTCGGTGCCGAGACGCACCACGCCGAGGTTTGGCACGAGCGTGGTGAAGGGGTAATCGGCGACCTTCGGGCGCGCCGCCGACACCGCGCGGATGAGCGTCGACTTACCGGCATTGGGCAGGCCGAGCAGGCCGACGTCGGCGAGCAGCTTGAGCTCCAGCCGGAGCTCGCGGTGCTCGCCCGGCTTGCCCGGCGTCGTGCGGCGGGGGGCGCGATTGACGCTGCTCTTGAAGCGCGTGTTGCCGAGGCCATGAAAGCCACCTCGCGCGACCAGCAGCCGCGCACCGCCGCCGACCATGTCACCGAGCAGTTCGTCGGTCTCGGCATCGTAGACCAGCGTGCCCTCGGGCACGCGCACGACGAGGTCGTCGCCGCTCTTGCCACTGCGCTCGCGGCCGGCGCCGGGTGCGCCGTTCTGTGCGCGGAAACGCCGCTTGAAGCGGAAGTCGACCAGCGTGTTGAGACCGGGATCGACTTCCAGCCACACGCTGCCGCCGTCGCCACCGTCACCGCCATCCGGTCCGCCACGCGGAATGAACTTTTCGCGGCGGAAGCTGAGGCAGCCGTCGCCGCCCTTGCCGGCGTCGACGGTGATTGTGGCCTCGTCTACGAATTTCATACTGGGCGTGCGCTGCGGTGGGCGCTCGAGTGGGCACAAAAAACCCCGTCAGCGACGGGGTTTCCTGCGTGCCGTGCGCGCGCGGCCTACTGGGCGGCGACAACGCTCACGAAACGGCGCTTCAACGGCCCCTTGCGCTCGAACACCACGGTGCCGTCGGTGGTGGCGAAAATGGTGTGATCGCGGCCGAGGGAGACGTTGGTGCCGGCATGAAAATGGGTACCGCGCTGGCGCACGATGATGTTGCCCGCACGCACGTTCTCGCCGCCGAAACGCTTGACGCCGAGGCGCTTTGATTCCGAATCGCGGCCGTTGCGGGTGCTGCCGCCTGCTTTCTTGTGTGCCATGTGTCTTAGCCTCGCTGGACGCCGGTGATTTCCACCCGGGTGTAGTTCTGGCGGTGGCCCATCGTGCGGCGGTAATGCTTGCGCCGCTTGAACTTGACGATGCGGATCTTCTCACCGCGGCCGTGCTCGACGACCTTGGCGGTGACGCGTGCACCGTCGACGAAGGGCGCTCCGACCGCGATGTCCTCGCCGTCGGCAACCATCAGCACCTGGTCGAACTGGACTTCGCCACCGGCCTCGACCGGCAGGGTCTCGACGTTGAGCTTGTCACCGGCGCTGACGCGATACTGCTTGCCGCCCGTTTTGATCACTGCGTACATTGAACTGGAACCTGGTTGCTGGGCCTGGGGTTTGGCCCTGGCCGGGCGAGCCCCGGGCCGAGGGAGCGCGCGATTCTACGGAAATCGCCCCGGGTAGACAAGGCGAGCGGCATTGAAATGGTAATTTGGGGCGTGGCTTGGCAAGATCGCCGGCCCAGCCCCGTGCGCGACCTGCGAGCCCCAGTGGACGACACCAAAGCCCCGCCCGACATCGACCAGCTGCGCGCACTCGTCCGCGAGGACGTCGCCGCGGTCGATCGCCTGATTCGGGCCCGCCTGTACTCGGATGTCGTGCTCATCAACCAGCTCGGACATTACATCATCGCCGGCGGCGGCAAACGCCTGCGCCCCCTGCTCGCCCTGCTCAGCGCACGCGCGGCCGGGTACGAGGGCACCAAGCACGTCGAAGCAGCCGTGATCATCGAGCTCGTGCATACCGCGACACTCCTGCACGACGACGTCGTCGATGCCTCGAAGATGCGACGCGGCCGCGAAACCGCCAACCTCGTGTGGGGCAACGAAGCCAGTGTGCTGGTCGGGGATTTCCTCTACTCGCGCGCCTTCCAGATGATGGTCGACCTCGAGAACATGCGCGTGCTCGAGATTCTCGCCGACGCTACCAACGTCATCGCCGAAGGCGAGGTCATGCAGCTGATGAACTGCCGTGACCCGGAGACCACCGAGGAGCGCTACCTCGTCACCATCCAGAACAAGACCGCCAAGTTGTTCGAGGCTGCAGCCATGCTCGGCGCCGTGGTCGCCGGCCGTAGCGGCAGCTTCGAGAACGCCCTCGGCGCCTACGGGCGCCACCTCGGCACTGCCTTCCAGCTGGTCGACGACGCCCTCGATTACAGCGCGACACCCGAGGAGCTCGGCAAGAACGTCGGCGACGACCTCGCCGAAGGCAAGCCGACGCTGCCCCTGCTCTACGCCATGTGGCACGGTACGCCGGAGCAGTCACGCAGCGTGCGCGAGGCCATCGAGCACGGCGGGCGCGACTGCCTAGACGACATCATGATCGCGATTGAATCCACCGGGGCCATCACTTACACTTTCGCCCGCGCTCAGGCCGAGGCCGATAAAGCGCGCGCGGCGCTGGCGGAACTTCCACCTTCCCCCTATCGCGAAGCCCTCGAGGCTCTCGTCGAATTCGCCGTGCATCGGTCTTCTTGAGTTTCTGAATCAGTCGGGGTGTAGCTCAGCCTGGTAGAGCACTGCCTTCGGGAGGCAGGGGTCGTAGGTTCAAATCCTGTCACCCCGACCATAAACATCAAAGAGTTATCCCGCCGGTTCAATGCCGTGACTCTTTGCCCTTAGCGGTGATGGTGCAGCCGTGGTGCAACGCCTACCGCCGCTCGGACAGTTCGGCTCAGGTGCATACGCTTCCGGAACCGACAGTAGCACCTCGCAGTGCAGCCCGCCGACGGCCCGGCCGTCCCTTGTTCCGGTCGAACGCGTACGCTTCGCCGCGGGTAAGCTTCAGTCGCCCGAAGCCCCTGCGTAACGCTGTCGCGCCCGGTACCCACCAGCGCCGCACCCTGTCCGGCACGCGGCTGTAGCTGCCGGTGTAACCGCAATTGCGCTTCCCCCTCGTACCGCGCCATCGCCGTTGCCGCGACCAGCGCCTTCTCGGCGGCCCGCCGCGGCTCCAGGAAACCCCATCGATCGTCAGCACATCGGGAAAACGGCTGCAATCAGAACCACCCTCGCGATTGATGCTGGCACGGCGCACTGCCGATCGCACCCCGGCAGGTTGTTCGGCGTATCGGAGGATCCCTTCGCGTCGCTCCTCTCCAACGCCATGTCCTCGAGCGGGGAACCGAGCACCACGGTCATGCGCATCGATCGCCCGGCGCCACTGAGTTCTGAAGAGCGGCGTATGCGCACGTGTTGATAAGGGAACGAAGGCGCCACATCGCCGCAATGCCGTCCATTTGCTGCTAGGCTGAACGAAGCGAATCCAGCGATACACCCGCCTGTCGGACTGCCTGAGAGGTGGCAGGATCAAGGAGGGCAATTCGATGGTCTACGCAGTGTCCGCAACCACTATCCATCGCAAATCGCTCGCGCTTTTCTGCGTTTTCCTGCTCGGCTCGCCATCCGCCTTCGCCGACTGCAGCCCGGACGAATTTCGGATCGGCGGCCTGAGTTTGCCTACGTCTGACAGCACAGTCGTGTGTAGCGGCAACGATACGGACGGATTCCGCCGTCCTCGCGATGAAACGAATCCCTCTAACGACCGCGACCAGTTGACCGTGATAGTAACCGGCACCGTGAGCTCGAACCTGGCCAACGCTGTTCTGCTCGAAGGCGACAGCCACACGTTGATCGTCTCGGGTGATGGAGTCATCGCCGGCGATGTCCGAATCGCCGGCTTCGCACCCAGCTTCACGTTGCTCGACAATGCAACGGTGGGTAATTTGACCGGCATCGGCGACAACGCGTTTCTGAATGTTTCGGGGCTGTCCGGCGCCGAATCAATCACGCTCGAAGGCAGTAACGCGACGGCGATGCTGACAGGTGGCCAGATCGGGGCGCTTACCCTTCAGGGCGCGGATGCGTCGCTCACGATGGACGGCGCACTGATCGGCGGCGGTCTCGAGGTCAACGGCGACCGCGCGGCCGTCACGATCGCGTCCGGCGTCAGCAGCAGGGTCGGAGTCTTCGGCGCCGGTGCCTCACTGACCATCGACGGCGGCGCGTTCAATGACGTTGTTCGCATAGAGGGAGTCGATGCCACCGGCACGATTCACGCGGGCTCGATACTCGGTCGGGTCGTTATCAGCGGAGAGCGGGCCATCCTCGATAACAGCGTCACCATCGCGGGAGGTGTCATCGTCGGCAACGATGCGCGCGTCGACAACCGTGGAAGCATCGAAGGAAGTGGCGTGTTCCTGCTCGATGCCGGCGGTACGCTCAACAATCGTGGCATGGTGCGGACCGTCTCGCCGGATACGGAGGCCGTATTGGCCCTGTCGCGCAGTCGTATCGTCAACAGCAACGTTATCAAGACCACCGGCAACGGCGCCGACGCGATCTCTCTCGATGGCGATGCTTCGACGGTCACGAACGAGAACGGCAAGACGATCAGTACGTCCGGTGCCGACGCCAGCGCGATCTTTGTTGACGGCAACGACACCTACGTCGTGAACGACGGTACCGTTCAAACCGACGGCCCACGCTCCTTTGGGATCTCTGTCGACGGCAGCTTTTCCCCGGGTGGCGCGAGCGGGGAACCTGTCGATGACGATTTGCGCAATGGCGTCGGGGCACACATCGTCACCCGGGGTTTGCGGTCGCTCGCCATGTTCGCCGACGGCAGAAATGCCCAGCTTGGAAATGCGGGTCGGATCACGACCGAAGGCGACTTCTCAATAGGCATGGGTGTGCTGGGTGCGAACCACTTTATGCGCACCGTCATTCTCAGCAGTATCGAAACCAATGGCGATAACGCGGCAGCGATCCAATCCGGCCTCGCCAATCCGTCGCTTGCCACGAGCGGCGTCGAGATCAGGCACGCCGGCGACATCGTCACCCGAGGGGAGTTTTCTCATGGCATTGCCTCGTTCGGACCGAACGAGGCTATTGTCACCGAAGGCACGTCGACCATTACGACGGAGCGGTTCGGCGCGGCCGGAATCCACGTGGAAAGCACGTCGGGATTGCCGCGCTTGTTCACGGCCGGCACGCTTACGACGCGCGGTGAGAATGCGCCCGGCATCCGCCTCGTCGGTAACGGCGCGCGCCTTGGTCCGCTCACGGACGAGATTTCGTCGAGAAGCGGGAAGATCACGACGAGCGGGGATTTTTCTGACGGCATTTTCCTGGAGGGGAACAATGCGTTGTTCAATGAGTTCCATGAAATTGTCACGCACGGAGAGGCCTCCGATGGCATCGCCATCGAGGGTAACAGCAATGATGTGGGTCGCCTCTTCGAGACGAGCATCATCAGGACATACGGGGCGCGTGCCGATGGCGTTGCGATAGGCGACGAGAATTCTGCAAGCCCTGCGACAAGCAATGTCCTCAGGATCGCGTCTCCGGGCATCGGCGAGGAGCGCGTCGATACCGCCATCATCACCTCGGGGAACGACGCTGATGGCATTCGTGTGGTCGGCAACGCGAATGCCGTCTTCACCGGGATCCGATCCTCGCCCACGGACCCTGACACCTCGAAGGCCCTGACGATCAGTGTGCAGGGGCTCGACTCGGACGCCGTGGAGCTGAATGGGGTCGACAACGATTTGACCAATAACGCGGTCATCGAAGCACTCGGGCAGAACGGGACCGGTGTTCGCCTGTCCGGCCATAGCCAGGACCTCGAGAACTACGGTCGCATAGAGGCATCCGGTACCGGCGGTGTCGCGATACGCCTGTTTCACCACACGGGTGATTCGGAGTTGTTGTTCAGCACCAGGGTTCGCAATGAGAAACATGCCGTCCTGCGAGCACCGGTCAACGCCATCGTGGCGGATGCCGCCACCTCCGTCCTGCTCACCAATTCCGGCACGATTGACGGGAACGTGACGCTTGGGGCGAACACCGCGTTCGGCGATTTCGGTGATCAATTCGTCGGTGGTACCGGCTCTCGGGTCAACGGCCATGTCTCGCTTGGCGGCGGACCAGACACCGCCGTGCTCTTCGGCTCTGAAGTCATCGCCGGCGACCTGTCACTGGGCGCGGGCGACGACCGACTCGAAATGGATTCCGGCAGGTCGGTCGTCGGCTCGATTGACGGCGGGATCGGTGAGGATGTTATCGCCATCGACGTGGCGGCCTTCGAGACCGACGGTATCTCGGGTTGGCAAATCGCGAACTTCGAGGTGCTCGAGAAGCGCGGTGACGGCCTGCTGTTGTTCGCCGGCGAATTTTTCCTGGAGGAGGCCGATATTCTCCTGGGGACGGTCGAGCTGGATGCCGGCACTGCGTTGAACACCTCGGGCGATACGATTAACGTCGAGGCAGGGGCGACGCTCGCCGGTCTCGGCACCGCGGGCGGTCGCGTCGTCGTGAATGGCGGCACGATTGCCCCCGGATCGAATGGCGTTGGTACGCTGACGATTGACGGCGATCTGGATGTGTTGGCCGGCATGCTCGATTTCGAGGTTACGTCGGATTCCGCGTTCGACGCTCTGCGCATAAGCGGCAATGCCGTTCTCAATGGCGGGTTCGTTAATGTGCGCCTGGGTATCCAACCAGACCCATCGACGGTGCTCGATATGCTGAGTGTCGATGGAACGCTTACTGTCCTGCCGGGTTTCGAAGGCGTGATCGGGATTGCCACGCCCGGCGCGGGCGCGCTGGTCGGCGATCCGTTTCGCGTGCGGCTGGGCGGAGAGGTGTTCGTCGGTACGATCGCCAGCGTGGTACCCGTGCCGCCAGCGCTGTGGCTGCTCGTCTCGGCCCTGGCGCTGATGGGTGCACGTGCAGACCGCACGAAAAGCGACCATGGTGCACGGCCCTGTAACGTGAACGGTGTCTCGTGAACGGTGTCAGGTCTTGTCCTTTGCCCTCGGCGCAATGCGCAAGACCTGACGACGTGCGCGCTGCGTGACCTCAGGATGTCGGGTGGCGAAGCACGCCGCGAGGGGAAACGCCGCGGTACACGGACCGGCGCTCCTCGAACGGTAATATGCCCGTTTTTGCGCCCCGGCATTGAACCTCGCGGCGACGTTGTCGCACATACCCGTGTACACGAACATCAACGCCCAGGGAGAAATGCGACCATGACCCGATACCTGCTGCGCGGCCTCGTCCTCGCCTCGTTCCTTTGCACGGCTTCTGCACAGGCCGCCATCTTCGAGTTTGGCGCGCTGTTGAGCGGCGCCCAGGAAGTCCCCGCCGTCGCCACGCCGGGCAACGGCAGCGCCCTCGTGCTGTTCGATTCGGCCAGCAAGGAGCTGGTCTGGAACCTGTCCTTCCGCGACCTGCTGGCGCCGGTCAACACGGCGGGCTCAGGGCCGACCGCGCACATTCACGAAGCGCCGGCCGGTAGTAACGGCCCGGTGAAAATCTTCATCGACTCCACCAATCCCGGCACGCTCGTCAGCGGTGAAGGTAAGAGCGAAGGCATCTTCGCCGGCGCGGCTGTGATCGATGCGGCGCTCGAGAGTGCGCTGTTCGCCGGCAACCTCTATTTCAACCTCCATACGCCGGCGTCGACGAGCGGCGAGATTCGCGGCCAGATCCTGCCCGCCAGTGTCACGGTGGTACCGCTGCCCGGTGCGCTGCTGCTGCTCGGCCCGGCACTCGGCGGCATGCTTCTCTGCCACCGCCGGGTCGCCTGAGCGCGAAATCGCCGCGACTGCGGCTGTGACGGGAGCGGGCTACGCGCGATGCGGCCCGCTCCCAATACCCTGACTGCGTGCCACCCTGTGCGGTTGCGTACGCAAGCGAAGGCTCGACGCCGGGCCACACACGACAACGGCTGCTGCCATACGCCCATCGCAGTTCAAGCACCTTCTGCGCAGTCGCCATCGCGATTCACCAACCTCCCCGCCCGTGATTCCCGTCTGAAGTAACTGCCGCGGCAGTCCGCGCCCCGCTCTGCATGCCTCACGGGGCAATGGCGCGTCGAGCGCCGCATGCGCGCCCGAGCCGCAGACGCACCCCGCCCCGCAACAGTGGTGCTGCACGGCAAGGGTTGCAATGGGCTGCAAACCGTACCGCCGTGACAGGGGTGCACCCCCCATGCCAGCGCCTGGGACGGGGTATTCGCGGCCGCTGCATTCGTGGCACGGCGATTGCTGTGGGCAAGCGTCGCAGTCAATCAACTCGTATCAACGAGAGAGGAGTCCAACATGCTTTACTGGGCCGCAGTATTCCTGGTCATCGCCATCATCGCGGGTGTGCTCGGGCTCGGCGGGGTTGCCGCCGTCTCCAGCAACATCGCCTGGGCCTTGTTCGTCATCGGCATCATCGCCGCGATCGTCTTCTTCTTCCTTGGTCGCCGCCGACCACGCGTGTGAGCGACGGTCACGGCGGCGCGCAACCCGCCTGGGTGGTGCGCCGCCGTTTCCATCAGAGCAGCTTGATGCCGTCGGGTCGCGCTCCCTGATGACGCGATGACGCTGGCTGCAGTAACCCGTTCCTTCTCCCGCCGTGTCGCATTGCGACTGCGGCGCCTGCCGCCGATTCCCGCTATATACACGTGCTCCGGCCGGGTCACGCGTTGGTGTTCAAGAGAACACTTCACACGCGTCCGACCCGGCCGAAGGTCGGCGTCTTCGCGGTCGAGGACTCAGCGGCGCGCGAGACGCAGCAAAGCCGCGCCACCCAGCGCAACGACGCCGAGCAAGGCGATCAGCGGCTGCACGGAAGCGGTCTTCGGCAGCATGCGACCGGATTCGCCGCCCGTCTCACCGCGTGCCGCCGCTGATCCACTATCGCCCGACATGTCTCGCTGGGCCATGCGCGTCGGTTCACTGCGGGAGGCGGCCTGCTCCGGCTGCTGGAACACCACGACACGCCGTACCAGCATGCGGCGCGCATCGGTACCGGGCGCCGTATCCTCGACGCGCACGAGGTCGCCCTTGCGCAGCTCACGCATGCTTGGCTGCGGGGTCGTGTCGTCGTGAATGCCAACCTCGGTGACTTCGAGCTGGTCATCGTATTCGTACTCGGTGATGCCGGTGTCGGTTTCCACCGTGATGGTGTTGTTGTTGCGGTCGACGTCGAGGACTTTGCCGACCGAGGGGCGATCGTCCGCTGCCTGCGCTGCGCCGAGCATGCCTGCCAGGCAGGTAAACAACACGACCCGCGCCGTTCCAGTTATCAATCTCATCTTGTTGACTCCCGTGCTATCAAGGTGAAGCCAGCCCATGCAGAGCACGTGCCACTTCGGTGCCGAACAACTCGACCGCGGTCTGCTCGGCGTGCACGACGAAGCGCTGCGGCGCCGGTCCGACGAAATAGAACGGATAACAGGTGACGAGCGTCAGCACCGGGCGCGACCGCTCTGCCAGCACCTCGACCGAAGACGGCGCAACGATCGAGGTCTCGCTGACGACGTACTCGAAGCGGCCGTTCACCGTGTCGAGATGGATACGGTCGCCGAGCTCGATGTGGCGCAGTGCGCGAAAGAAGCCGTCACGGTGCGCTGCAATGCCGGTGTTCCCTCCCGCGACGGGCAACGAAGTGCCATCGATGAGGCCGGCGCCAATGTCCAGCATCGCCTTGGTCGCAGCGGGTAACACGGCAACCTCGAGATCGATCGACGGGATACGCAGGATGCCGTGGGCTGCACGCCGTTGCTCGTCGCCGGCCTGCTCGTAGCGTTCGATGCGCTCGGCTGACCAGTCCTCCACGTCCGGTGCCGCAGGGCGTTCGAGGTGTCGCGGCGTGGCGCGCGCATGTACGGGCGCCGCGCGCGATGTCGAGGAAGATGCTGCAACCGTGGCCGCCACGCTGGTCCGTGCCGCGCTTGCCGCAACCCGCCGCGCGGCCTCGCGACGCGCAGCGCGCTCTCCGTCGAGCGCGTCGATGCGCTCGACACCTGCCGCGGCAAGCAGCGCGATCCCGAGTAGCCACAAGCCCGCCTCGAGCAACCGCAACGGCGCACGCCGGCGCGTGGCGGCGCGCCTACCCCGGCGCTTCACGGCCTGCCTACGGTGAGTACGGCTTTGCGTCTCGGCATCACGATGCGCTGCGTCTCGCGCGGGTCTGCGGCGGAACGTGCCGGCGACGCGCTGCGCACGTCGAACGCGCGATGATGCGGGCGTGCGCCTGTCTCGCCCGTGGTGGGTGCACTCAAGAGCCGCACCATGCGAAACATGCCGCTCAAGCGTAGTTTCTCGTCGCCGAGTCCTTCGTTTGCTGCGACGCCAGGCGCACCCGTCGCGATGGCGGCTGCCAGCAGCAGGCGTAAAACGATCCGGGCGCGCGGATGGTATGGTCGGACGATGTCCATAGGCAGATCCCCGATACTTGCACGACCGGTGCAGCACATTGCATGCCAGCGCATCAGGTGTCGGGGACGCGGACACCGCCCACGGAAACAGGACGACTACCTGCCCTGCCAGCAATGCCGGTCACCGCGCAAGCTCAACGGCGGGGTCGCCGTGCACTCGCTATGTATCCGCCACACCTCGTCAGCGGCCGTCGACGCCACATGCTGGCAAGCTTGCGCAACGCCGTGTAAGGCTTGCAAGCGAGCGCCCATGGCGCCGGCATGTGCGCACCACGCGTGGTCGCCGCGCAACGGCCGCCACGCTCGGCTCGTGCGAGCAGGGCTGTCCATATTGTCGTCACCGGCAACCACCGCACATGCCATCGCGACACCGTGCGGCGGCTTGGTCCTGTTCACGACGATCTACGCCACAGACGACGCGACGCAACACGTAGGCCACGCGTTGCAGCGCACTGCGCACGCTCGGCGGGGACGCCGCCCGCCTGCGCAGGTTGCCGTCCCACGTCGGGGATGCGGTGCGGGGCCGCCTGGCAGGTCGGTGGTGGCCGAACCCGGTGACGCGGCGGCATCACGGACGCCCGTGGCACCTGCCAGTGCAGGCGCGGCCCGCGCGCACGCCAACCGGGTTCTGCCGGCACGCAATTTGCTGTGCCGAACAACACCGTCACGGCATGCCGCGTCGGCTCACACCGGGCCCAGTCCCTGCGTGCTGGCACTGGCAACCACGCTCCACGTCACCGTGCATCCCTCGCACCGGTGCCACCCGGCAGCACCCCGGGACAGCCTGTGGGACCCGAAGCGACAGAGCCGAGTGCGCCGCGCGTGTCTGCATCGACGAGCGCGACGCCAGGACATACTTCACAAGGAGTACGACCCCATGCCCCCTGAGCGGTCTTCCGCCGACGTCCCTCTCGAGCAGCTCGTTCACGATCTGCGCGGGTCGCTGAACACGCTCGGCACTACGCTTGCGCTCGCCGAGCTGCGCGCGCGTCACGAGCCCGAGCTGCTCGCTACGCTCGGCGTCGCACAGCGCAGTTTCGAGGAGACCAGACAACTCCTCGAGCGGCTGGTGGCGGCGACCCGCGTGCCCGCCGACGATTCCAGGCCGGCCTGAGTCGCGCGGTACCCCCCATGAACGAACAGCAACCGCCGGCCGGACACCTGCAGCGGAGCGCGTCGGGTTCAGCCCGCCTGACGGACGATTCCGACGAGGCGTGCGCGCCTACCGGTCCCGCCGTCCGCGTGCTGCTCGTCGATGACCAGCCAGCCCCCCTCGAAGTGCTGGAAGCGCTGTTGACCCAACTGGGTTTCGATGCCCATACCGCACTCGGCGGGGCGGCCGCCCTGCGCGCGCTGCAGGAAGCGCATTTCGACATCATGCTGCTCGATCTCGTGATGCCGGATATCGACGGGCATGCCGTACTCGATTTCTGCCTGCAACATGCAATCGCCACCAAGACCATCGTGCTCAGTGGTGACGATACCTTCGACGCGGCGCGCCACGCTCTGCAGTGCGGCGCATTCGACTTCGTGCGCAAACCCTACGATC
This sequence comes from Gammaproteobacteria bacterium, assembly GCA_040220855.1. Classification (GTDB taxonomy): domain Bacteria; phylum Pseudomonadota; class Gammaproteobacteria; genus JACKNG01. The sequence goes on from JAVJVZ010000021.1 coordinate 41,359, forward strand.
CGGCAGCGCTGCTGGCGACGATCGGGCGCGCGGTGCGCCAGGCGGAACTCGAGCATGAGAATCGGCGCATCACCACCAGGCTGCGCGACTCCGAGTCACTGCATCGCTTCATCGTCAACCACTCGCCGGATCTCGTGTACATGCTCGACCACGAAGGGCGTTTCACGTTTCTGAACGATCGCGCCGAGACCATGCTCGGTTATGCCAAGGATGCGCTGCTCGGTGTGCACTGGGAGGTGCTGGTCGATCATCCCGATCGCGAGGTCGCCCGCCATGTACTGAACGAGCGGCGCACCGGGGCGCGCGCCAGCACCAACGTCGAGATGCGCCTGCTGCCGAGAAGCGCTGCCGAGCCGCTCGCCGCACGCAGCGAGACATCTTTCTGGGTCGAGGTGACGGCTACCGGCGTCTACGGCGAGGCAGCGCCTGGCCGCCGACCACCGTTCCTCGGAAGCTACGGCACGATTCGCGACATCACCGAACGCAAACGGACGGAAGCGACCATCAGCTTCCGCGCCAATCATGACCCGCTCACGCGCCTGCCCAATCGCGCACTCCTCCGCGATCGTCTCGATCTCGCCATCGCCCAGGCCGAGCGAAACGGCAGCCGCATCGCTGTGATGTTCCTCGATCTGGACGGATTCAAGGAGGTCAACGACCGCCACGGGCATGCCACCGGCGACCGCCTGCTGCAGGCTGTCGCCGCCCGGCTGCGTGGATGCCTGCGCCGCGGCGATACCCTCGCGCGCTTCGGCGGGGACGAGTTCACCCTCGTGTTACCGGAAGTGGAGGACATCGAGGCGGTGCGCGCCATCGCCGACAAGGTCCTCGAGATGCTGCACGACCCATTTCACATCGACGACCTGGCGTTCCACGTCGGTACGAGCGTCGGGATCGCGGTCTACCCGCACAGCGGTCGTACCCACGACGAGCTGGTCCGCAATGCCGACGCGGCAATGTACCGCGTGAAGTCGGCCGGCAAGCATGGCTACCACTTCTACACGGAGGACCTGGACCGGGCGCATGCCGAGCGGGGCGACCTCGACGACGCCCTGCGTGACGCGGTCGCCCAGGGGGCGCTGGAGGTGTCCTACCAGCCACGCGTCTGCCTGCACAGCGGCACCGTGGTCGCACTCGAACCCTGCGTGCGCTGGCGTCACCCGCAACGTGGCCTCCTCGACATACACCGGGCCTCGCCCGGTCACGAGGATCAGCTACTCGCCGCGCGCATCGACCGTTTCAAGATCGCGCGGGCGCTCGAGGATACCATGCAGTGGAAGAGCGACGGCGCGCGCCTGGCGTGTCTCGCACTACCGCTGTCGGGTGCTCTGCTGCGTGACACGGCCGCGCTCGATGACTGCCTGCATCTCGTGACCCGCGCGGTTATCGACCCGCTCACACTGGTGGTCGAGATCGAAGAACACGATCTCGCGCGCGATCAAGAGCTGCTGCCGCCGCGCCTGCGGCGACTGCGCGCCGCGGGCTGCAAGCTCGGACTGAGTGGTTTTGCCACGGGCTACGCCCCCTTCGCACTGCTCGAGCACGTGCCGCTCGATGCAGTCAAGTTGGCCGCACCGATGACGGCAAGCATCGGGCGCGACGAACTCGGCACGCAGCCCGCACGCGCCGTGCTTGGCGCGGCCACAGCGCTCGACCTGGGCATCGTCGCCGAGGGCGTGGAGCATGCGTACCAGGCACATTTCCTGGCACGACACGGCTGCCAGACAGCTCAGGGTGCGCTGTTCGGCCTGCCCCTGCCGCGCGGTCGCGTACGCGCGTTGCTCGACGGCCAGCCACACCCGGCATGGTCGGCAATCCATGCGGCGGGCATGTGAACGCAGGCCAATCCGGGTTGCCAGTGCCGGGTTGCGATGTCGCCGGCTTTCGGCGCCATGCCACCCATGAAAGAATGCGGTACACATGCCTGCATCCAGCGCGCCGGCTGCAGGAATAGGGTCAGGCCGCCTGCACGTGGCGTTCTGCCGGCCGGCAGCCGCGGCCGCGCAGCGGAGGAATTGACGGTTGGTGAGACACGATACCGACTCGCGACGTCAGCACGACCGACGCTGCGCCGTGGTCGGCGTGGGCGCGTCGACCGGCGGCCTGGCTGCCTTCCAGCGCCTGCTGGACGCGTTGCCCGCCAACACCGGCTACGCCTTCGTGCTCGTGCGTCACCTCGACCCGTCGCACGAAAGCCTCATGGCCGAACTGCTCGCCGCTCATACGTCCATGCCTCTGCTACAGGTCACGGGCAGAACACGTATCGAGCCCGATCACGTCTACCTGATCCCGCCGGGAACGCACCTGCGACTGGATGACGACTACCTGCAGGTCACCACGTCACCGCCGCGGCCAGGCGGCCGCGTCGTGATCGACAATTTCTTCCGCTCGCTGGCGCGCAGCCGCGGCAAGCGCGCCGTTGCCATCCTGCTCACCGGTAGTGGCAATGATGGCATCGCCGGACTCGGCGTGGTGCAGGCCAGTGGCGGATTGACCATTGCGCAACGCCCGGAAACCGCGGTGCGCGACGACATGCCACGCGGAGCGCTGGCCGCCGGCGTGGTCGACCTGATACTCGCCATCGAGGAGATGCCTGGCACACTCGCGCAGATCGCACGATCGTCGCTGCTGACCGATGACGAGGAAGCCGGCCCTGGCGGCGCGACGCCGGCGGCGCTCGATCAACTCGTCAAACTGCTGCACGCACGCACCCAGGTCGACGGGTCGTATTACAAGCCGGGCACCTTGCAGCGCCGTGTGCGTCGCCGCATGGCCCTGTGCGGCAAATCCGATCTTGCGAGCTATGTCGAACTGGCGCGCGACGACCCGGACGAACTCGACCGGCTCTTGCGCGACCTGATGGTCAGCGTGACGGACTTCTTCCGCGATGCCGAGGTCTTCGATTACCTCGCCCAGCACACCATCCCCCAACTGGTCCGGCGCAAGTCGGACGCGCCAGTGCGGGTCTGGATCCCTGCCTGTGCCACCGGCGAGGAAGCGTATTCCATCGTCATGCTGTTCCGCGAAGCCGGCGAGCGCCTTGGCGTCGCCTGCGATCTGAAGGTATTCGCGACCGATATCGACGAGGGGGCGCTCGCGATCGCCCGCCGGGGTATCTACCCCGACAGCAACCTCGCCAACGTCTCCGCGCGGCGCCGCGAGCGCTTCTTTCACCGCCTTGATGACGGCCGCTGGCAGGTCAGTGACGAGGTCCGCGACGCGGTCTCGTTCGTCACGCACGACATCCTCAGCGACGCGCCCTTCTCGCGCATGGACCTCGTCTGCTGCCGCAATTTCCTCATCTACGTGAGGAGGGAGCTCCATTCACGGGTATTCGAGACGTTTGACTTCGCGCTCGAGCCTCATGGCGCACTGCTGCTGGGCAACGCCGAGTCGGTTCCCGCCGACGAGCGCGGTTTCGTCGCGCTCAGTGCCACTCATCGTCTCTATCGAAGCACCGGCCTGCCGCGCAAGGGTCATTCCGCATTGCGCCCGCCGCGGCGCGGCGCACGCGACGCGCACGGGACAACCGATCTCTCGCAGGCGCTGGGCCTGCAGGAGGTTGCCAGCCGCGCGGTTCTCGATGCCCTGGCCACGCCGGCCGTGGTGGTCGACCGCGACGGTATCGTGCGCTACCTGCACGGAGACCTCTCGCCCTATCTGGACCTGCCCTCGGGACCCATGCGCGCCGACCTCTTCGCGATGCTGCGTGAACCGGTCCGCGCGCGGGTTCGCGCCGGGTTCTCACGCGCGCTGCGCAACCAGGAAGCCGTGCATCTGCAATGGACCGCGGCGGCCGACGAGAACGCCGAACGAACCCTGCGCGTGCGCATCCATCCGGCGCATGACGGCGAGGCCGCCGGCCTGCTGGCTATCCTCTTCGAGCAGGACGAGCGCACGAGCGCGCCGGTCGCCCGGATCGACAGCCCCGCCGGCGTGCTGGGCCAGCTCGAGCACGAACTGAGCGCCACGCGCGCGGAGCTGCGCGCCACCTTGCACGACCTCGAGGCCTCCAACGAGGAGCTGCAATCGGCACGCGAGCATGCCACCGCGATGCGCGAAGAGCTGCAATCCTCCAACGAGGAACTCGAGGCGTCCGCCGAAGAACTCCGCTCCCTCAACGAGGAGCTGGTGAGGGTCAACCAGGATCTGCGCGAGAAGATCTCGCAGGTCGAGGACACGCACAACGATCTAGAGAACTTCTTTGCCAGCACCAAGCTGGCAACCCTCTTCCTCGACGACGAGCTGCGGGTCAAGCGCAGCACGCCCGCGGCCAGCGAGATGCTCGGACTGCAGGCCGATGACATCGGCCGCTCCTTCCCGCGCCTGGTACAGGGTATCGATGTGAATCTCGCGCCGGATGCACGCCATGTACTCGCTACGCTGCTCCCCTCCGAGCGGGAACTTCGATTGCCGGCCGGCACCTGGTTACGGCGCGTCGTCCTACCCTACCGAACCGACGACAACCGGATTCTCGGTGTCGTCGTTACCTATACCGACATCACGCAGCTGAAGAACACCGTCGCCGAACTGGACGTGCGCGTACACCAGCAGGCGCTCGTCGCGCGCCTCGGGCTCGAGGCACTAGCCAGCGAGACGCAGGTGGAGAGCATCCTCGCCGACGTCCCCGCACTGGTCGCCGACGGCATCGGCGTCGAGATGGTCAAGGTGCTCGAGTATCAGGCCGAGACCGATGACTTCCTGCTACGCGAAGGCATCGGCTGGCGCGAGGCGGCGATCGGTAGCGTGCGCGTGCCGGCGGATAGCCGCTCCCAGGGTGGCTACACGCTGCGCACCGTCGAACCCGTGGTGGTGCACGACCTGGCCACGGAAACCCGCTTCCAGGGCCCCGATCTGCTCCTCGAGCACGGCGTGCGCTCAGGAATCAGCTGCCTGATCAGCGGACCGGACGGCTACTGGGGAGTGCTTGGTGCACACTCGCGCGATTGCCGCGAGTTCTCGCGCGAAGACGTCGATTTCATGCAATGTGTCGCCAACATCATTTCCAACGTGGTGCAGCACCAGGATGTCGTCGCAACGCTACGGGAAAGCGAGAGCCGTCTGCGTCTCGCCACGCGCGCCGCGGCATTCGGTATCCACGACTACGACATCCGCAACGATCGCATCTACTGGGACGCACGGGTGCGCGCCCTGTTCGGTATCAACGAGGAGGGGCCGATCGATTACGAGAGATTTCTCGCATGCGTGCATCCCGCCGATCGCGAAAGCACCACCGCGCTGGTGCAGCGCGCGCTGGCTGGCGAAGACGAGGGTGAGTACTACGCCGAGTACCGCGTGATCAACCAACGTGACGGCGTCACGCGCTGGGCGGCGGCCTCGGGCAAGGTCGTCTTCTCCGAGGGCGAACCCCTGCGTCTCATCGGCCTGCTGCAGGATATCGATGCGCGCAAGGCGGCGGAAATCGAGATGCAACGACAGAACGAGCTGTTGAACGCGCAGGACAAGCGCAAGGAATTCTTCCTCGCCACGCTGGGTCACGAGCTGCGCAATCCCCTCGCGGCCATCGACGGCCTGGTGCGGGTCATGGAAGCCGATCTCGACGTCGCCCGCAACAGCGTGCCGCGGATCAAGGTCCACGTCGAACACCTCACCAGTATTCTCAACGATCTGCTCGAACTGGCACGGGTCACCCGCGGGCGCGTGACCCTGCGCCGCACTACGATGAATCTCGGCGAGGTGCTGCGCATGGGCGCCGAGGGCATCACCAACCTGAGCATACGCGAGAAGTCGCAGTCGCTCGTCATTGCCGCGCCGCATGACCTCATCGTCGAGGGTGACCCGATTCGTATCGAGCAGATTGCCAGCAATCTGCTATCCAACGCGTCCAAGTTCAGCGACCAGGGCGCCCGCATCGTGCTGACCGCAACGGTGGAACCCGACGGCGAGTGGGTTCGTTTCGACGTCAGTGACCAGGGACGTGGCATCGCGCCCGAGCACAGCGAAGACATTTTCGACACCTTCGTCCAGGGCAACCCGGACGACGCCGGCCTCGGCATCGGGCTCCCGCTCGTCAAGGAGCTGGTCGAATTGCACGGCGGTACGATCGAGGCCCGCAGCGCCGGCAGCGGGCTTGGCTCGACGTTCAGCGTACGCCTGCCGCGTGGCAACCCGACTACGCCCACACCGGGCGTGGAAGTGTCACCACCGACCGCCGCCGCGCCGCAGGAAGCGCCAGAGCGACCGCTCACCGGGCTCGGTATCCTCGTCGTCGACGACGTACGCGACAGCGCCGAATCGCTGGCCGCCTTGCTCGAGCTGCGCGGGGCCCGCGCCTGGTGCGCGCACTCCGGGGCACATGCGCTCAGCCTGCTGGAGTCGGTCAGCCCCGATGTCGCGTTGCTCGACATCGCCTTACCCGATCTCAGTGGCTACGAAGTGTTCGAGCGCAGCCGCCAGCTGCAACTCGCCAACGGCTGCCGCTTCATCGCCGTGACCGGTTTCGGTGACCCGGACACCGCGCGCAAGGTGGGCGCAGCCGGCTTCGAGCACCTGCTCGTGAAACCGGTCGACTACACGACGCTGGAGCAGCTGCTGACGACCGTGTGATCCGCGATCGGAGCTGGCGCGGGGATTGCATTCTGCTGCGCCGGGGGCCGTCAGCTGTCTGCGGATTGGAGGTCGCTCCCCACCCGGGGCGGCGCACGTGCGCGGACCACGTGGTCGCCGCCCCGCTCTCTACCTGCCCGATCATCTCGAGGCGCACCATGCACCACCGTGAAACGCTGACATCCGATACGCATTCTTACACGCTGACCGACCTCGTCGGCAGCTCGACCAGGCGCATCGAGGATGACGTCGCCGTCCAGCATGCGGGCAAGACCTTGCACGACATGCGACTGGTCGCACGAAGTCTGCCACGTCGAGATTTTCGGTCGATCGGCCGGGTATGTCTCCGCGCGGGGAGGAGTCCGTGCCACAGGCCGTGGCCGGGGAGGGAGAGCAGCTGACCGTCGAGGAACAGGCACCCGTGGACCACACGCCACCATTCAGCCCGCGCCGGCATCGCGAGACGATGGTGGGCGCAGGCGGTTTCGACGCGGTCGATGGTAACGGCGACGGCGCCATTACCAGAGAGACGACATGACGGTGTCATCGCCTGTTGGCGCACATAGCAGCGCCTGGAAGCGCCGCCGACGCCGGCGACTGCTGCTGTGGACGACGGTCGCATTGTCGATGCTGCTCGGCGAGCACGGCGCCGGCAACGCCGCGCCGTTGCCGGATGAACCAGCCGCGCGTGCGGTCCGCGAGGATGTGCCGTACCCGGCAGGTATGCGGTCACTGCCCGTGAGCAACCGAGAGGAGCTCACGGGTCAGTGCCGCGCACGCAACCCGCGGCCCGCCGTCGCCTGCGGGCTGCGACGAATAGTCATCCCGTCCGCGATGGATGATCAGCGCGCTGCCGTCGGCATCGAGCAAGGCGGCGTCACCCTCGCTCAGCCGCATGTCGGGTGAGAACAACGAGACCAGCAGGTCGTGGTCGGTGTCGACGATCTGGTTCGGCAGATCGCCCGCGTGGTGCCCACCCGCGCTGAGATAGCCATGCGTGTGAGCGTGGGGCGCGTAGTGGCCGCCGGCGCCCTTGAACTCCGGTGCGTCGCAGCGTGCCGTCTCGTGAATGTGGAAGCCGTGCTTGCCCGGCGCGAGGCCGCTCACGTCGGCCTGCACGATGATCCCGCTCGCGACATCGGTGATGGCGACGAAGCCGATGTCGGTGCCGCCAGCATCGATGACGCGAGCGGTTACGGTCGGCCCTTCGCGCGCGGCGGCACTTTTCTCGGCACTGCTGGGCGCGGCGCCCGCCGTGAGTGCGAGGACGAGGGTGACGGTGACGGGGCCGAAACGGGGCGATTCGTGCTTGTTCATGGACAGGACCTCCAATAGCGCGACGATGCTGCCGCAGCAGGCGCGCGAGCGCGCGACTTTTCGCATGCGACACGTCTGATGAGGGGCTGCGCGCACCACCGCGGCCAGGTGCGTCGCGGGAGCGGCATGAATCGCCTCGTTTGCAAGCTTCGCGCCAGCGCGTAGCACGCCCTGTTGCGCGAGGTTGCGCCGGCGATGCAGCGCCCTTTGCATCCATGTGCAGAAGTTGCAGCGAGGATGGCCGCTGCCGTGGCCCCTTGTGCTGAAACACGCCTCGTTGCGGCCAGTCGCCGGGTTGGCCTGGATCTTGCGCGATGGAAATCGATTCGTCGGCATCCGCCTGCGCGCTGGCAGGCGCGGGCCGAGCCATGCACAACACGGAGCACCACGACATGAAAGACCATCGTCCGACCCGCCCCCTGCGATACCAGCTGCGCCCGCTGGTTGTCAGCGTAACCATTGCCCTCGCGAGCTGGAGTGCCGCGGGCCTTGCCGGTGACAAGGTCCACGAGCACAACGTGCAGTACAACGAGGCCTACCAGAGCGATGCCAAGAGCGGCACCCAAGGGCACGCCACCAGGCACGGCATGAAGCACGACGAACAGCCCGGCAAGGCCATGTCGCAAGCCGAGGGCGGCGAGGTGTGGAACTTCGACCGCCTCGACAAGGATGGCGATGACCGTCTCAGCGAGGCCGAGTTCGACGCCTACCGCGAGAAGATGGATAGCAACCGGGCCGATGCCGCGCCGGCTGCACCGAGCGGCGGTGCCGTGCCTTCCAGCCCCCACCAGGTGGACGCGTTGCGCGAGTTCGAGTCGATCGATGACGACAAGGACGGCTTCGTCACGCGCGCCGAAATGAAGAGTGCGCGCAAAGCCTTCGACGACGCGGGCGATCCGGACATGAAGAAATCCGACGCGGACCAATCGTAACGCTCACCGCGCCCGGCGCACCGCGTCATGCACGCTCGTGCCGTGATGCGGTCGCCACCCTGCCCTGGCAGATCGCGCCGATCCCGTGGCCGAACCGACCGCGAGGTTCCGGCCGTCATGCCCCGGCCGGTCAGTGCCAGATTCTTTAGTGGGACAATCGATGCAAGCACCACACGACACGCACAGCAAGCTGGTTGGCTACCTGCTGTGGATCTTCGGATTCATGGGCGCCCATCGCTTCTACTACGGGCGACCCGTCTCGGGCACCATCTGGTTCTTCACTCTCGGGCTGCTGTTCGTCGGCTGGATCGTGGACCTCTTTCTCATCCCGTCGATGGACCGTGCGGCGGACCATCGTTTCCGCGGTGGGGTCAAGAATTACAACCTCACCTGGGCCCTGCTCGTCTTCCTCGGGATCTTCGGCGTGCACCGCCTCTATCTCGGTAAGTGGCTCACCGGGATCCTATGGGCATTGACCGGCGGTCTGTTCCTGGTCGGCTACCTGTATGACCTGTGGACACTCAATGCGCAGATCGACGAGGCCAACCAGGGAGCCACGAGCAGGATGGTCGGTAACGCAATGGAGATGACGCGCTGAGCGGGCGTGCCAGGGTCCAGGAGGCGCCGGCAGACGCCGTCGCCGGCGCACCCGGGAGATGGCCCGCACGTCGCCACGGCGGCCCTGCTGCTGGTGCAGAGCGCGACGGGTGGGCACCACCCGGCGCGTCGCCCGCGGCGACCCGTCGCCAGCAACCATCGCAGACACCGCCAGACTGCCCGTCGTCCCGCACGATGACCGCCGCGCGCCGCCGTAGCCGTCCCTGGCGTCGCCATGCGGTCCGCACGGCGTCGCGGCCTCTAGCGGAGAACGAGCACTCATGGCTTGGATCGATTGGCTGCAGTGGCCGGCAATGGTGGCGACCCTCGCCGCCGCCTGGGGGGTCGGCTCGCGGCGCCCGGGCGTCCGCATCGCCGGCTTCGTCAGTTTCGTCGTCAGCAACGTCCTGTGGATCGCCTGGGGCGTCTACCAGGCGGCGCACGCGCTGGTGCTTCTGCAGGTCGGCCTGTTTGCGCTCAACGTACGTGGCATCCGCAAGAACGAGGCGCTTGCCCGCGACTGAGATTTCTCTGCCCGCGAGCCACGCGCGGGACTCGGCTGGCGTGAATCGGTGACGGCCCCATGAACTACCTGCTCGTCAACCCGGCTGCGGGCAACGGAAACGGGCACGCGTCGTTGCGTGAGCTGCTCGACCATCATGACATCCAGGTCGAACCGGTCACGGACGCGGCCCTGCGGGAGGCGCTGCCAGGACCCGGTGACCGCCTGATCGTCGTCGGTGGCGACGGCACCGTGAGCCGCACGGCATCCTATTGCATCGCGCACGGCTGCGCGCTCGGCCTCATCCCGACCGGCACCGGCAACGACTTCGCCCGCGGTCTGGGCATCCCGCTCGAGCCCGCGGCGGCCTGCGAGGTGCTCGCGCAAGGCAACGAACAGGTGATCGACGTGTGCCGCGCCAACGAGCACATCTACCTCAACGTGCTGCACGCTGGCCTCGGATCGGAGGTGACACGCGCCGTCGATGACGACGACAAGCGCCGGCTCGGTCGCCTGAGCTACGCCCGGCGCCTGCTCGACCGCTGCGGCGACGCGCGCGGCTTTCGCGGCACCATCGAGTGCAATGGCGCGCGCGTGCGTGGGCGCTGGGTCGAGATTGCCGTCGCCAACGGCTCGTCGTTCGGCGGCGGCACACGCGTGTTCGAGGCAAATCCGCTCGACGGCGAACTCGACGTCATCGCGGTACGTCCGCGCCTGACTGCGCATTTGTTCAAGCTGTGGCTGCTGGCGCGCGTGACGCGTCGGGTTCCGGACGATCCCGCGGTCGTCTACCTGCGCGGGCCGCGGTGCTCGATCAGCGACTGCAAGCCGCGCCAGGTCACTGCCGACGGTGAGCTCGTCGGCGCCACGCCCCTGCATATCGAAGTACTGCCACAGGCGCTGCGCGTGTGCGTACCGCCTGCTCCGGCCGCGGCATCACGCAACGATCGCGGAGTCATATCATGAACGTGCTGAATGACGCACAGCAGGCAGCGCTGGCCGAACTCGACGCCCTCGGCGCGAGCCTCTCGTTGCGCTACGAGGGGCTGATCGACGGAGCACCAGGAAGCGCATTGAGCGCAGCACTCGAGGACATCGTGGTGAGACGGCGACCGCTGCTCGAGGAACTCGCGCGCTGCGAACGCGCGCGCGGCCAGTTGCCGCACGCACCGGAAGAAGAACTCGGCGCGCTGCAGATGGTGGTCGACAAGACCATCGACCAACTGGCCGGCACAGTGTCGCTCGCCGCTCGCCTGGCGAGCGCGGAAGAGGACTGGCTGGCCCGCATCAGGGGCGCCACGGCGCTCGACTGGCGTGCCGACGAGATGCGGCTCCTCGAGCGCCTCGAAGCGGATGCGCGCGAGGCCGTTGCATGCCTGCAGGGCCTGGCGTCCTGAGGCTGGCGGGCAGGCAGGGGCCAGGCGACATGGCGGTGCACCAGGGCCGTGCTCCGCGCCGAGCCGCGACGCACCTGCGCAGGTCGGCGCGGGGCGTCGGCGGGAACTTCGCGCCCCGCGCACCATCGCCGGCACACGGCATGCGGGCTGGCCGCAGGGCCGCCGACTCCCTGCCAGCGGCGCGTGTCGAGACGGTGATTCCGCCCGCCGCGGCCTGCGTCCGGCGCCGCCGGCAAGCGCCGGAAAGCCGCCAAGAATGCTAAGATGGCGGGATTTCTCCACCCTCGCAGCCTGACCGACGCGGAGCGCCATGAACACCCAGTACCGCAAACCCCTGCCGGGCACCGAGCTCGACTATTTCGATACCCGCGCCGCCGTGGACGCCATCAAGCCCGGTGCCTACGCCACCCTGCCCTACGTCTCGCGCGTACACGCGGAGAACCTCGTGCGCTGCTGCGACCCGGCCACGCTGACCGCCTGCCTCGAGCAGATCATCGAGGGCAAGCAGGAACTCGACTTCCCGTGGTTCCCGGCGCGCGTGGTCTGTCACGACATCCTCGGCCAGACCGCGCTGGTCGACCTTGCCGGCCTGCGCGACGCCATCGCGGCCAAGGGCGGCGACCCGGCGGCGGTCAACCCGGTGGTACCGACCCAGCTGATCGTCGATCACTCCCTCGCCGTCGAGCATGCCGGCTTCGAACCCGACGCTTTCGAGAAGAACCGCGCCATCGAAGATCGCCGCAACGACGATCGCTTCCACTTCATCAACTGGTGCAAGACGGCGTTCGAGAACGTCGATGTCATCCCACCCGGCAACGGCATCATGCACCAGATCAACCTCGAACGTATGTCGCCCGTGATCCACGCGCGCGACGGCGTCGCCTTCCCGGATACCCTGGTCGGGACGGACAGCCACACCCCGCATGTCGACGCGCTCGGCGTGATCGCCATCGGCGTCGGCGGCCTCGAAGCCGAGAGCGTCATGCTCGGCCGCGCCTCCTACATGCGCCTGCCCGACATCGTCGGCGTCAAGCTCACCGGCAAGCGCCAGCCCGGCATCACCGCCACCGATATCGTCCTCGCGCTGACCGAGTTCCTGCGCAAGGAGCGCGTGGTGTCGACCTATCTCGAGTTCTTCGGCGAGGGAGCGCGCGCGCTGACACTCGGCGACCGCGCGACCATCTCCAACATGACGCCCGAGTTCGGCGCCACCGCGGCGATGTTCTACATCGATCAGCAGACGCTCGAGTACCTCACCCTCACCGGCCGCTCGCCCGAGCAGGTGAAGCTTGTCGAGACGTATGCGAAAGCGGCGGGCCTCTGGGCCGACGACCTCGACGGCGCGCGCTACCCGCGCGTGCTCGAGTTCGACCTCTCGAGTGTGGTACGCAACCTGGCCGGCCCCTCGAATCCGCACCGGCGCGTCGCTACCAGCGATCTCGCCGCCGCCGGGATCGCGAAGCACGTCGATATCGAGGAAGGCAGGATGCCGGATGGCGCGGTGATCATCGCCGCCATCACCAGCTGCACCAACACCTCCAACCCGCGCAACGTGATCGCGGCCGGGTTGCTGGCGCGCAACGCCAACGCGCGCGGGCTGACGCGCAAGCCGTGGGTGAAGTCTTCGCTCGCGCCGGGCTCGAAAGCAGTCAAGCTCTATCTCGAGGAGAGCGGCCTGCTGCCCGAACTCGAACAGCTCGGCTTCGGCATCGTCGCCTTCGCCTGCACCACCTGCAACGGCATGAGCGGCGCACTCGATCCGAAAATCCAGCAGGAAATCATCGATCGCGATCTCTACGCCACCGCGGTGCTCTCCGGCAACCGCAATTTCGATGGCCGCATCCACCCCTACGCCAAGCAGGCCTTCCTCGCCTCGCCCCCGCTGGTAGTCGCCTACGCCATCGCGGGCACGGTGCGTTTCGACATCGAACAGGACGTGCTCGGACTCGACCAGGACGGCAAGCCGGTGACGCTGAAGGACATCTGGCCGAGCGACGAGGAGATCGATGCCATCGTCGCCGCGGCGGTCAAGCCGGAGCAGTTCCGCAACGTCTACGAGCCCATGTTCGCCAAGGTCAAGGTCGAGCGCGCGGCAAGCCCGCTCTACGAGTGGCGGCCGCAGAGCACCTACATCCGCCGCCCGCCCTACTGGGAAGGCGCGCTGGCGCGCGAGCGCACGCTAGCTGGCATGCGTCCGCTCGCCGTGCTCGGTGACAACATCACCACCGACCACCTGTCGCCGTCGAACGCCATCTTGGCCGACAGCGCGGCCGGCGAGTACCTGGCCAGGATGGGCCTGCCGGAGGAGGACTTCAATTCCTACGCGACACACCGCGGCGACCATCTCACCGCGCAGCGTGCGACCTTCGCCAACCCCAAGCTCATCAACGAAATGGCCGTGGTCGACGGCGACGTCAAGCAGGGTTCGCTGGCGCGCCTCGAGCCCGACGGCGAAGTGATGCGCATGTGGGAGGCGATCGAATCCTACATGGAGCGCAAGCAGCCGCTGATCATCGTCGCCGGTGCCGACTACGGCCAGGGGTCGTCACGCGACTGGGCCGCCAAGGGCGTGCGCCTGGCAGGCGTGGAAGCAATCGTCGCCGAGGGCTTCGAGCGCATCCACCGCACCAACCTCATCGGCATGGGCGTGCTACCGCTCGAGTTCAAGCTCGGCGATACGCGCAAGACCTACGCCATCGACGGTACCGAGACCTTCGACGTCACCGGCGAGCCGGCACCACGAGCGACCCTCACCCTCGTCATCCATCGTCGTAACGGCGAGCGCGTCGAGGTGCCGGTCACCTGCCGCCTCGACACCGCCGAGGAAGTCTCGATCTACCGCGCCGGCGGCGTGCTGCAACGTTTTGCACAGGACTTCCTCGAATCGGCCCAGGCTTCCGCCGGCTGACCGCGCGCGGCGCCGCGGCGGCTCCCCGCCCCGCGGCGCCACCTGACGCACTGCACCGTGCCCCGGGGGCGCCGGCCGGCGCTCTCACCGCGAACCGGACACGACAGCATGGCTCACCCACCCCAGATCCGCATTGCAGCAACCTACATGCGCGGCGGTACCAGCAAGGGCGTGTTCTTTCGTCGCGAAGACCTGCCCGGGCGTGCCCGTGAGCCCGGCGCGGCGCGCGATGCATTGCTGCTGCGGGTGATTGGCAGCCCCGACCCGTATGGCAAGCACACCGATGGCATGGGCGGCGCCACGTCTAGCACTTCGAAGACCGTCATCATCGATCGCAGCAGCCGCTCCGATCACGATGTCGACTACCTGTTCGGCCAGGTCTCGATCGACACCGCCTTCGTCGACTGGAGTGGCAACTGCGGCAACCTGTCCGCCGCGGTCGGCCCGTTCGCCATCGCGGCCGGCCTGGTCGACCCGGCGCGCGTGCCCGCCGACGGCATCGCCACCATCCGTATCTGGCAGGCCAACATCGGCAAGACCATCATCGCCCACGTGCCGATGACCGATGGTGCGCCGCAGGAGACCGGCGACTTCGAACTCGATGGCGTGACTTTCCCGGCGGCCGAGGTACAGCTCGACTTCATCGATCCGGCCGATGACAGCGGCGGATCGATGTTTCCGACCGGCAACGTCGTCGATACGCTCGAGGTGCCCGGCGTCGGCGTCTTCGAAGCCACCCTGATCAACGCCGGCATCCCCACCATCTTTCTCGACGCCGACGCTATCGGCTATAGCGGCAGCGAGCTGCAGGACGACATCAATGGCGATGCAGCCGCGCTCGCCCGCTTCGAGACCATCCGTGCTCACGGCGCGCTGCGCATGGGGCTGATCAAGGACGTCGCCGAAGCCGCCGCGCGCCAGCACACACCGAAGGTTGCCTTCGTCGCCCCGCCGCGGACCTACGTGGCCTCGAGCGGCAAGACCGTCGAGGCAGGCGACATCGACCTCCTCGTGCGCGCGCTCTCCATGGGCAAACTGCACCATGCCATGATGGGGACCGCCGCGGTCGCCATCGGCACCGCCGCCGCGGTGCCGGGTACGCTGGTCAACCGTGCCGCCGGTGGCAGTGAGCGCAGCGCAGTGCGTTTCGGCCACCCCTCGGGCACCCTGCGCGTCGGCGCAGAGGCCGTCCGGCAAGGCGACGACTGGCAGGTTACCAAGGCCAGCATGAGCCGTAGCGCCCGCGTGCTGATGGAAGGCTGGGTACGCGTGCCGGGCGACGCTTTCTGACACTTCCGGGCCGGCCGACACGCTCCCCGCGCGCGGGCGCAGGCTGCAGCGCGGGTAGCGATCGCACACGCTGACAGTGCCGGCCCTCGCGTGTCCGCGGCGTGACGCTGCCCGCGAACATCACGCCCTGCGCGGCAGCGACAGCCTTCCGCTCGCGGGTCGCAGCAGGCGACCTGCATGCGCCGCCCATGCGGGTCGATTCCTTGTAAACGGTTCATACGCGACGCCGGCATCGCAGACGATCCGCGCTGCGTGCGGCGGTCGGCGTCAGGGTCGACGCCGGCACACCCCTTGCAAGGGTGGTGGCAGCCCCGCCGATCATGCTGCCATGAAAGCTGCCTTCCACCTCACCGGCCTCATTGCCGCGAGCACCCTGCTCGTCGCCGCCGTGCTGGGCGCCCTGTATGCCGCCGGCATGGATGACCACATCGTCGCGCTGTTCGACTGGATCGAGCAACTCGGCTGGCGCGGCATGCTCATGCTCGGCGTACTCGACCTGGTCGCCGTGGTCGCGCTCGTACCGGGCGTCTTTCTCACGCTCGGTGCCGGCTTCCTGTTCGGCATCGTCGCCGGCAGCCTGATCATCATCGTCGCCACCACGCTTGGCGCCTGCATGGCCTTCGCGCTCGCACGGCTGTTCGTCAGCACCCGTGCCGGTGCCGGCAAGCGGCTGCCAGCGCGCACACGCGCGCTCATCGATGCCACTGCCGAGGGTGGCTGGCGCACCGTTCTGCTGACGCGCCTGGTGCCCTTCTTTCCGTTCAAACTGGCCAACTACGCGCTCGGGACCACGCGTCTCGGGTTCGCCGAGTTCGTCCTCGGCACGGTGGTGGGCATCGTACCGCTGACCCTGTTCAACGTGACTCTCGGTTCTCTGGCCGGGGATCTCGCCACGGCGCTGGTCGCACCGCGCGAACACGATTCGGTGCAATGGACTGTCTACGTGCTCGGCCTGGTGCCGCTCGCGCTGCTGGTCGTTTCGATCGGTCGGCGTGCCGACCGCCGCCTGCAAGCCACCGTCGAACGTCGCATGCACACTTCCGCCGTACCAGGGGAAAGTGCCTGATGAACCTGCTGCCCTGGAAATCGATGCTGCGCCGTTTCGCGCATGAACATGGCTTCATCGACCCGCTCGCACTGCTCGCACGCATGCAGCAGTTCGCGCAACCGTCCGAAGTGCAGCATCCGATCGAGCTGCTACGGGCCGGCGCCGCCATGCATGGCCGAGGGTTGCTCAATGCACGCATCATCCAGCACAACCTCGACTGGCTCTGGCCCTACTGGGTGCAGCGCCAGTTCGACCCGGCCGACCCCGCGTTCGTACCGCGGGCCTTCTCGCTCACACACATCAACCTCACGCACCGCAACTGGACTGCACTCGGCCTTGCCGATCTCGACAGCTTTCCGATTGTCGATCCGGCCGGGCTCGTGACGCCGCTGTGGGATGGCTGGTCCATCGACGCCTGGATTGGCGACGACGCCGGGCACTGGTTGTGTGCAGCGCGTGATATCGGCTGCACCGAACAGCATATCCATGTCGACGGGACGCTGGCGGTGGAAACACGCGTCGCGGGCGACGGCCTCGCGTTGTCCGCGTGGGTCGAAGCCTGCATCGACGACAGCGGACAACCCGTCCTCGATCTCCACTACCGTGCGCACAGCGAGACGCCGGGCCGGTTCGCCGTGTCCTTGCGGCCGTTCAATCCGGAGGGCGTCGCGCTGCTGCACACCATCGCAATCGATGATGCACGGCGTGGCTGGACCATCGACGACACGACGCAGATGGCGCTCTCGGTGCGTCCCGAACAGCACCTGTTGTCGCGCTACGCGGATGGTGACGTTTTCCTGCGACTCGATGAAGCAAGTGCCGACGAGCACCGGGTGCATTGCCCGGCCGGCATGGCGAGCGCAGCAGCCCTCTACGAACTCGCGCCCGCGGAGGAACGCGAGATCCACGTGACGATGCCCTTCGCCGGGCCCGCCCCACGCGCCACCGCGCTACCCGCGTGGCCGCAGGCGCTCGCCGGCACCTGCGAACTCGAACTGCCCGATGCGCGCTACCAGGCGCTGTTCGACGCTGCCCGCTACACGCTTCCCCTGCTCGCTCCGCGGGACGCCTACCCGGGTCCCTACACCTACAAGCGCTTCTGGTTTCGCGACGCCGCCTACCTCGTCGAAGGCCTGCTCGCGCTCGGCATGCACGAGCGCGCTTCGCGTGCGCTGGCCTCGTTCCCCGCGCGCCAGAAAGCGAATGGCTATTTCCATTCGCAGGATGGCGAGTGGGACTCCAACGGCGAGGCGTTGTGGACGCTCGCTCGGGTGCACGCGCACACGGCACGCCGTCCCGATGCGCAGACCGTATCGATGGCACGGCGTGGAGCCGAGTGGATCCTGAAGCGCCTGACGCCCGACGACGGTCACAGCCCGCATGCCGGGTTGATGCCGGCCGGCTTCAGTGCCGAACATCTCGGCCCCAATGACTATTACTACTGGGA
This sequence comes from Gammaproteobacteria bacterium, assembly GCA_040220855.1. Classification (GTDB taxonomy): domain Bacteria; phylum Pseudomonadota; class Gammaproteobacteria; genus JACKNG01. Next base: position 59,364 of record JAVJVZ010000021.1, read on the forward strand.
CGACTTCTGGAGCGTGGCCGGCCTCGAATCCGCGGCCGAGTTGCTGGACGCGGCCGGCGAGACGCGTCTCGCGCGGCGCTACGCACAGGCCGCGCGCGCGCTGCGCGCGGTCATCGACCGCAGTATCGCCGCCACCCGCGCAAGACTGCGCCGCGACGCCATTCCGGCGGCGCCGTACCGCCGCATGGACGCGGGCGCGGTCGGCAATCTGTGCGCGGCGCATCCGCTGCAGCTGCTCGCACCCGATGACCCGCGGCTCACCGACACCGTCGAGTACCTCCTCAACCACCATCTTGTCGATGGTGGTTTCTTCCAGGACATGATCCATTCAGGGATCAACGCGTACCTGACACTACACCTCGCGCAGGCGCTGCTGCGCGCCGGTGACCCGCGTCAGGGCGAGCTGGTCGAGTGCGTCGCCCGCCTCGCGAGCCCGACCGGCCAATGGCCGGAGGCGATCCATCCGCGCACCGGGGGCGGCTGCATGGGTGACGGTCAGCACGGCTGGGCGGCCTCCGAATGGGTGCTGATGCTGCGCAACTGGCTGGTGCGCGAGGACAACGCCCGGCTGATCGTGGCGAGCGGACTACCGCCACGCTGGTTGCACGGGGAGACGACGACGCGCGCACGGCGCCTGCGCAATCGTCACGGCGAGATCTCGCTCACTATCGACGGCGATGCTGCAGGTCCACGCGTACGCTGGGACGCATCCTGGCACGCGCCGCCCGCCGAAGTCGTCATCGATGCCCCGGGCTACGTACCTGAGCGCATCGAGAGTACGCGCGGCGAATGCCGTCTGCGTCGCGTCCAGCGCGCATGAACATCCTCATGATGACCAATACCTACCTGCCGCACGTCGGTGGCGTAGCGCGCTCGGTGGCTGCCTTCACCACGGCCTACCGCGAACGCGGTCACCGCGTGCTGGTAGCGGCGCCGGAGTTCGAGGGTCGCGACCCCGCCGAGCAGGACGTCGTCCGGGTCGCCGCGATGCAGAACTTCAACGGCAGCGACTTCTCGGTGATGTTGCCGGACAACGGTGTGCTCGATACCGCCGTAGAGCGATTCCGTCCCGCGATCATCCACGCCCACCACCCGTTCCTGGTCGGCGCTTCCGCGCAACGCCTGGCACTGCTGCACGACTTGCCACTGGTCTTCACGCATCACACCATGTACGAACGCTATACACACTACGCTCCCGGCGATTCGCCCCTGCTCAAGCGCTTCGTCGCCAACCTGTCGACGGATTTCGCCAACCTCGCGCGTGAAGTATTCGCGCCCAGCGAGAGCATTGCACGGGTGCTCGCCAGGCGCGGCGTAACGAGTCCGATCACGGTCATCCCCACCGGCCTGCCGCGAACCGCCTACGACGGCGGCAGTCGCGTCGGTATGCGCGCCGCGCTCGGCCTGCCGCGCAGCGCGGTCGTGGTAGGCCATGTCGGGCGCCTCGCGCCAGAGAAGAATCTCGACTTCCTCGCCCGCGCCGTGTGCACCTACCTGGGAAGCAATCCCGCGGCCTACTTCCTGGTTGTCGGTGCCGGCCCCATGCGCGGGGAGATTGGCGCCATCGCCGAGCGTGCGGGCGTTGCCGGGCGCGTGCTGCTGACCGGTGCGCTGGAACCACCGTTGCTGGAGAGTGCCTACCGGGCCATGGACGTGTTCGCCTTCGCCTCGCACTCGGAGACCCAGGGCATGGTGCTCACCGAGGCAATGGCGGCACGCACGCCGGTGGTCGCCCTCGACGCGCCGGGTGCGCGCGACGTGGTGCGTGACGGCTACAACGGCCGCCTGCTCGGAGAGGCCGACGAGCGGACCTTCGCGGACGCGCTGGCGTGGGTCGCGACACGGCCGGCGAATGCCCGACGTGCTCTCGGCCGCCACGCGCTCGCAAGCGCCCGCGAATACGCCCTCGACACCTGCGCCGACCGGGCACTGATGCGTTACCGCGCACTGCTCGAAGAACCGGCGACTCCCCGCGCGGCCTACCAGGACCAGTGGCAGCAGACCATGCAGCGAATCGGCGCGGAATGGTCGGTCATCAAGGGGCTCGCCGACGCTGCCGGCCGCGCACTGACGCGTCCGCGGGCCGACCGCGACGACGCCCCCTCGGAGGCGCCATCGCAGCGGTAAATCCTGCACCCGCTTGTAAGCCTTGCCCTGTAAGGCCGCGCCTCGCTGCACCAATCCGCGCGACGCGCCGGGAAACACGGTCGCCGCGTGCTGGCATGGCTCTTGCGCCGTGCTGCGCGAGCATCGGCCCGACGGCACGACCAAGCGTGCCCGGCGGCCATGTGTTGCACGCGGCGCCGCCCCGCCGTCGCTTGCACGTTGACCTCGAACCGCGGGGAAAGGAGTCATCACTGCATGAGAACGACTTTGCTCGCACTCGCAGTCGCCGCTGCGAGCCCGGCCTCGATCGCGCAATCCGACGGCGATTCACCCTATAGCCTCGATCCCGGCCCGCGCGCGGGCACCTGGGAATCGACCCTGACCGGGTCCGGCCAGTCCGACAGCGAGTTCGACAACTCCAACTTCGGTGTTACCGGCTCGCTCGGCTACTACAAGACCAAGAACCTGGTCTTCACCGTGAAACAGAGCCTGCAGCTCAACGACGACAACGACAGCACACTGTTCGGCGGACGCACCATCGGCCAGGCCGCTTACCAGTGGGACCACGGCCGCTGGCAGCCCTACGTCGGCATGAACGTCGGCGGCATCTACGGCGCGACCGTCGCCGACGAGGCGGTGTTCGGTCCCGAAGTCGGCCTCAAGTACTACGTCAACGAGAGTACGTTCATGTTCGGCAACATCTCCTACGAGGTGCCGTTCGACGAGTGCTGCAAGGACGGCGTGGTGCCGTACTCGGTCGGCGTCGGTTTCAACTTCTAGCGCACCGACCCACTTCCGCCGCCCGGCCCGCGGCAGCCGCCGCGGGGCCGGCACGCACCACCCAGCACAGAGGCTCACTGCATGGCTGCATTCCTTTCCAAGTTCGCGGCGGCGGCGTTCATAGCGCTGCTGTCCTGTCATTCCGCGTCCGCCCGCGCGCAAGCGGGCGACTTCACCGATGCGCTCGCGCGCGCCTACGAACAGCTCGCCGAACTCGAGCGACGCCAGGGCGATTCGCGCGATGCCGACGTCTACATGGCGCGCGCGCAGGCAGCGCGTCGCGGCGAAGCGCCGCCCCCGGAAGCGGTCGCGGCGCGCGTGCCGTTTCTCGACGAGGTCCACGTGTCAGCCCTCAGCGGCGCGCGCGAACGGCTCGTCAGTGCCCTCGCCGCCGGCGCACGCGAGAAAGCGGCACAGCCCGCTGCGCGCGCACAATCGTCCTACGACTGCTGGCTCGAACAGGCCAGTGAGGACCTGCAACCGGACCATATTGCCGCCTGTCGCCAGGCGTTCGACACGGCCATGGCCGCTGTCGACGATGCCCTTGCGGCACCGCCGCCCGAGCCGGAGAAGCCGGTCGCCGCCGCGGACAGCGACGGTGATGGCGTCCCTGATGCTGCCGATGACTGTCCGCAGACCGCCGCCGGCACACCGGTCGACGCCAGCGGTTGCCCGCGTATGCCGAAGCTCGAGGGCGTGCACTTCGCCTTCGACAAGGCCACGCTCACGGCGAGCGCCGAAGCGGTTCTCGACGGCGTCGTTCGGACGGTCGAGGACAATCCGCACGTCCGCCTCGAACTGGTCGGGCACACCGACTCGGTGGGTGATGCGACCTACAACCGCAAGCTCTCGCAACAGCGTGCCGATGCCGCCCGCGACTACCTCGTCGCACAGGGGATCGACGCCGATCGCCTGAGCACCGCCGGCCGCGGCGAGTCGACACCGATCGCCGACAACAGCACCGCCGAGGGCCGCGCCGAGAACCGGCGCGTGGAGATCACCGCCCGCCCGGCACGCTGACCACGCTCCCGGCATTCCGCGCCGAACTGCGGCGCGGAATGCCGGCCATCTCCCGACGGGACAAGGATGCACCGGGCGCGTGCGATTGCCGACGACGGCGTTTCGGCGTACAACGGTCGCTCGGTCGCGACCGGGAGGGAGGTAACCGCCGATGACGACTCTGGTCCTGGGACTCGTGGTGTTCTTCGCGGCGCATAGTTTCAGCATGGCACGCGGCGCGCGCGCCGCCCTCATCGGGCGCATCGGCGCGCTGCCCTACCGCCTGCTGTTTTCGCTCGTCTCGCTCGCCGGCTTCGTCGCTATCGTGATCGGATTCGGCGACGCGCCGCGCGTTGCCGTCTGGGCCCCACCCGCATGGATGCGCCACCTCACGATGCTGTTGATGCTGCCGGTGTTCGTGCTGCTCGTGGCCGCCTACGTGCCGGGCAACATCAAGGCGCGCGTCGGCAACCCCATGCTCATCGCGGTCAAGACGTGGGCGCTGGCCCACCTGCTGGTCAACGGCGATCTCGCCTCGCTGCTGCTGTTCGGCAGCTTCCTCGCCTGGGCGGTGGTCGATCTGATCGCGGTCAAGCGCGGTGGGCGCAGTAGTACCGTCGCCAACCCGCGCGGCATGTTCGACGCCATCGCCATCGCTGTCGGACTGGTCATCTACGGGCTCGTACTGACGCGCTGGCACGTGTACCTCGCCGGGGTTCCTTTGTTGGCGCCCTGAGCGACGCGCCACGCGCCACGGCCGGCAAACGCGGCTGCGGCGCCCGCGCCGGCAGTGTAGAATCGCCGTCGCCCCCTGCAGCGAGCGACAGTGACGCCTGATGGGTCAGAGCCCCACCGCCGACGACGAACGTTTCCAGCACCATATCCTGCAAGGGGTATCGCGCACGTTCGCGCTGACCATCCCGCAGCTGCCACCCGCGCTCTACCGCGCGGTCGCCAACGCGTACCTGCTGTGCCGCATTGCCGACACCATCGAGGATGACGCCGCCCTGCCGTTCGCCGAGAAGCAGCGCTACTCGGAACAGTTCATCGACATCGTCGAAGGCAGTGGCGATGCCGAGCCGTTCGCCACCGAGCTCGCACCACGCCTCGCCTCTCACGCGTCTGCCGCCGAGCGCGAGCTGATCGCGAACACCCCGGCGGTGATTCGCATCACCCATGCGCTCAACCCGGTACAACGCCATGCGATGGCGCGTTGCGTGCGCGTGATGGCAGAAGGCATGGTCCATTACCAGGGGCAGGAGACGCTCGACGGTGTCGCCGACCAGGCGGCGATGGACTGTTACTGCTACTACGTGGCGGGCGTCGTCGGCGAGATGCTCACCACGCTCTTCTGCGACCATTGCGCCTCGCTCGCCGCACGCGAGACGGAGTTGATGCACCTGGCGGTGTCCTTTGGGCAGGGTCTGCAGATGACCAACATCCTCAAGGACGTGTGGGACGACCGCGCGCGCGGCGCCTGCTGGCTGCCGCGCGACATCTTCGCCCAGCGCGGCGTGCGTCTCAGCGAAATCGCCCCGGGGCAGGGTGGCCCCGCATTCGAAGAGGCCTACGGACTGCTCATCGCAACCGCCCATGGCCATCTGCGCAATGCGCTGCGCTACACGCTGATGCTGCCGCCGAGCGAACCCGGCATCCGTCGTTTCTGCCTGTGGGCACTCGGCATGGCGGTGCTGACGTTGCGTAAGCTGAATGCACACCGCGGTTTCGCCGACGCCAGTGAGGTCAAGATCTCACGCCGCGCGGTCAAGGCCACCGTCGTCACGACCAACCTCCTCGTGCGCTCCGATCGCGCGCTCGAAGCTTTGTTCACGCTCGCCTCCACCGGCCTGCCACAGAGCCGCATCAGCACGCCGATCGCGAGCGTCGCCGACATCGCCGCGAGCCGCGTCGCGCCCTGAGCGGGCGGAGGCGTCACGTGGCACGAACGGCGTAGCCTCCGGTGCGCTTCGGTATCGTTGCGGCGCTCGACAGTGAGGCCGCGTCCTTCGAGCAACCGCACGGTCGCCTGCTCGACGGTCACGAGTACCGTGTCGTCGTCAGCGGCCCCGGCCGCGCCAACGCCGCGCGCGCGACCAACTCGCTGATCGATGACGGTTGCGAAGTGTTGCTGAGCTGGGGCCTTGCGGGAGGCCTCGATCACACGCTCGCAGCCGGCGATGTGGTTGTCGCGAGCCACCTGCGCAGCACCGGCGAGACGGTGCTGGAACCGGACGCTGCACTCGTTGCGACGCTGTGCGCGCGCCTCGATCCGTCGCGAACCCGGCGCGGGGTGGTGCTCTCCATCGATGCGCCGGTCGCCAGCCGCCGCGAGAAGGCCGTGCTGCATCAGCGCTACGGCGCCTGCGCGGTCGAGATGGAGGCGCTCGCCGTGGCGCAGGTGGCACGATCGGCGCGGTTGCCGTTCCTGTGCGTGCGCGCTGTGGTCGATCCGGCCGGCTTCGAAGTCCCCGGTGCCGCACTCGCGGGCATGGGAGAAGACGGCAGACTGCGTCCGTGGCGCACGCTCGGCGCTCTGCTCGGTACGCCGCAACAGGTTCCCGCCATGTTCGGACTCGCATTGCATTACCGCCGCGCGCTCGGCGCCCTGCGCGACACCGTGCGGCGACTGCAATGACAGATCCCGGGCGCGCACCATGAGCAGTCGTCTCGAAGCGCACACAGCTGCCGCCATCGAGCACCTCGTGGCCTGGTGCGTGCGGCGACGCTGGCGCGTCGCCGCTGCATTCGGCGTGCTCGCAGTGATCGCCGCGCGGCTCGTCGCCAGCAACATCGCGGTCAACACCGATACCACCGACATGCTCTCCGCGGAGCTGCCGTGGCGAGTGGCCTACAACGAGTACGTGCAGGCGTTTCCCTGGTACACCGACAACCTGGTCGTGGTGGTCGACGCACCGACACCGGACCTCGCCGACGAAGCGGCAGGCCGCCTGGCACGCGCATTCGCCGATGACACCGACCACTTTGGTGAGGTTTTCAACCCGCAAGCAGAACCGTTCCTGCGTCGTCAACAGCTGCTCTACCTGGACACCGAGGAACTCGAAGGGCTCGTCGACGACCTCGCCGCTGCGCAGGTGCTCCTTGGTCGTCTCGCCGCGGATCCCGGCCTCAATGGCCTGCTCAGCCTGATCGCAGACGTGAGCGGCGCCGAAGAAGTGCCGGCACCTGCGCGACTCGCGCGCGTGCTGAGCACCATCGCCACACGCATCGATGCCTTCCTCGACGGGGACGACACGCCGATGTCGTGGCAAGCGCTGCTCGGCGGCAACACGATCGAGGCACCCACGCGGGTCGTGTTCACCGTGCAGCCACGCATCGATTTCAACAGCCTGCTGCCGGCCGAGGAAGCCATCGCTGCGGCGCGTGCACATGCGCGCGCGCTCGGTTACGGACCCGACAGCTCCGTCGAGGTGCGCCTGACCGGCGCCGCCGCGCTCGGCTACGACGAGCTCTACAGCGTCATGCACGGCGCCGAGCGGGCCGGACTCGCAGCATTCACCATGGTGGCCGCGTGCCTCGTGATCGGGCTCGGATCCTTGTCACTGGTGGTCGCGACGCTGGTCACGCTGGTCGTCGGGCTGCTGCTGACCGCCTGCTTCGCGGCGCTCGCGATCGGCACGCTCAACATGATCTCGATTGCCTTTGCGGTGCTCTACGTCGGCCTCGGCGTCGATTTCGCGATCCACGTGTGCCTGCGTTACCGCGAGCTCAGCCGCGGCCGCGCCAAACGTGACGCCATCCTCGCCACCGCCCGTCACATCGGCGTCTCGCTCGCACTGTGCGCGCTGACTACCTCCATCGGCTTTCTCGCGTTCCTGCCGACCAGCTATCGCGGTGTTGCCGAACTCGGCCTGATCGCCGGCGTCGGAATTCTGATCGGCCTGGTCGTCAGTCTCACCCTGCTGCCGTCGTTGCTGGAGATCCTGCCCGCGGTGCGCGCGCGCACGCATGCGCGTACCGCACGCCTGCTCGAGCACACGACCGCGCCACGCCATACGCGCCAGGTCATTGCGCTGGCGTTGCTCGCGGGAGCGGCCGCCGCCATCACGCTGCCCCACGCCCACTTCGATCACAACCCGCTGCACCTGAACGACCCGCGCGCCGAATCGGTCCGCACCTTCGAGGATCTCGCGCGCGACCGCGGCGTGTACACCATCGAGGTGCTCGAACCCGACGCTGCCAGCGCGCGCCAACGGGCCGCCGCGCTCGCCGCATTGCCTGCAGTCGACACGGTCACCAGCGCTGCCGACCTGGTACCTGCCGCTCAGGATGACAAGCTCGCCCTGGTCGGCGATCTCGCTTTCACCATGGGCGGCTCGCTGGCGCCCGGCGACGCCTCCCGGATCGAGCCCACGGAGGTCCGCGCGCGACTCGCGAGCCTCGTGCGGGAACTCCGCTCGGCTGCTCCCGGAGCCCCGCTCGCCGGTGCTTTCGAGACCCTGGCCCAGAGCCTTGCACGGCTGCGCGACGGGCTGGCGGGACTGCCTGCCGAGGCGGCCACCGAACGCCTCGCTGCGCTCGAAGCGGTTCTCATGCGCCACTTCCCTCAGCAGCTCGAACGGCTCGACGCCGCGCTCGCCGCCACGCCGTTCACGTTCGAGGACCTGCCCCGAGCGCTGCGCGAACGCTGGGTCAGCGCCGACGGCCGCCACCGCCTCGAGGTGGCACCGGCCGCGAACCTCGACGACAACGACGCTCTCGAACACTTCGTCGGCGCCGTGCAGGAAGTGGTCGGACCACAGGCCACCGGTACGCCGATCATCAATATCGAGGCGAGCCGCGCCGTGACCCAGGCGTTCTACCAGGCCTTCGCCACCGCGGGCGTCTGTATCGCCTTGCTGTTATGGATTATCCTGCGCCGCGTCGTGGAAGTGCTCGTGGTGCTGGCGCCCTTGTTGCTTGCCGGCCTGCTGACCACGGCCTGGAGCGTGTTGCTCGACGTGCCATTCAACTTCGCCAACATCATCGCCCTGCCGCTGCTGATGGGCATCGGCGTCGATAGTGCGCTGCACATCATGCACCGCTACAAGACCACCGGGCGGGACGACGTCTCGCTGATGTCCTCGAGCTCGGCGCGCGCGGTGCTGTTCAGTGCTTTGACCACCACCGCGAGCTTCGGCAATCTCGCGTTGTCGCCGCATGCCGGCACCGCGAGCATGGGTGTCATGCTCAGCGTCGGCCTCGCCATGACCATCGTCTGCACGCTGGTCGTGCTGCCAGCCCTGCTGCGGCGCTACGTGCAACCGACAGGATCGCTCACATGACGGGAAAACCCTGGGACGCGCGCGCCGCCGCATGGCTGATCCGCCCCTTCATCGATTCGCCACGGGTGCGGCCGAACCATTTCACGGCGCTGCGCCTCGCGGTCGGTCTGGCCGGCGCCTGGTGCTTCGCGCTCGGTAGCCTGCCCAACCTGGCTGCACTGCTCATCGTCACCTCCAACTTTCTCGACCATACGGACGGTGAGCTCGCCCGCCTCGGCAACAAGGGCAGTCGCTTCGGACACTACTTCGATCTCGCCGCCGACGCCCTGGTGACGATCGGCATGTTCGTCGGTATCGGCGTCGGGCTCGCTGCAGACAACGACCATCGTAACGTCGTCATGGGTGCGATCGCCGGCGTCGCCGTAGCGCTGATCTTCCAGCTGCGCTATCTCATCGAGGAACGTCACGGCAAGCTTGCCACGCGCCAGCCACGGCTCGGCGGCTTCGAAGCCGAGGACGTGCTCTACCTGCTGCCGCTGGTCACCCTGACGGGTAGTCTCTCCGGCTTTCTCGTCGCCGCCGCGATCGGGGCGCCACTCGCCGCTATCATCGTCGCCGTGCAGTACGTGCGCATCATGCGGGTGGCCGACGCATGACGGTGCTGGTCACCGGCGCAAGCGGCTTTCTCGGCAGCGCGGTGACCCGCGCCCTGCTCGCCGAGGGCGAGGCCGTGCGCGTACTGACCCGGCCGACGAGCAACCCGGCCAACCTTGCCGACCTGCCCGTGGAATTGCGGCATGGCGACCTGCGCGATGCCGATTCGCTGGCCGCCGCCTGCCGTGGGGTGACCACCTTGTTCCACGTCGCCGCCGACTACCGACTGTGGGTGCGCGATCCACGCGAGCTCTATGCGAGCAACGTCGAGGGCACGCGCATGCTGATGCGCGCTGCGCTCGACGCCGGCATCGAGCGCATCGTCTACACGAGTTCGGTGGCGACGCTCGGCATCCATCGCGACGGCACGCCAGCCAACGAGGACTCGCCGGTGACGCTGGCGGACATGATCGGCCACTACAAGCGCTCCAAGTTTCTCGCCGAACGCGTGGTCGACGAACTCGTGCGCGAAGCCGACCTGCCGGCCGTCATCGTCAACCCGTCGACACCGATCGGGCCACGCGACGTCAAACCGACACCGACCGGCCGCATCGTGCGCGATGCCGCCTGCGGCCGCATCCCCGCCTATGTCGATACCGGGCTCAACGTCGCCCACGTCGACGACGTCGCCGCCGGGCACCTGCTGGCCTGGCGCCACGGTGCAGTCGGCCGGCGCTACATCCTCGGCGGTGAGGATCTCAGCCTGCGCGACATCCTTACCATCATCGCCGAACGCTGCGGCCGCCGGCCGCCGCGCGTGCGCCTGCCACGGCATGCCGTCTACCCGGTGGCCTGGATGTCGCAATGGTGGGCACGGGCGAGCAACGGGCCCGAGCCCCAGGCCACCATCGACGGCCTGCGCATGGCAGCGAAGAAGATGTTCTTCGACTGCGCCCGCGCGCGCGACGAACTCGGCTACCGCAACCGCCCGGCCGCCGCCGCGATTCACGACGCGCTGGAGTGGTTCCGCGCACAGGACATGCTGCCGCGCTGACACAGCGCGCTGTCAGGAGGCCTCCGGGCGCACCTCGGCGGCGGCCACCGCCGGGGTGACGTGGTAGAGCGATGCGAGTACCAGGCTCGCACCAATCCACAGCAGGTCGCGACAGCGGCGCACGAGCGCGGTGGCGACACCGGCGGAGGCGACGCCGGTGAGCGCGCCGACACCAATCAGGAACGCACCTTCCTGGGTGCCGAGGCCGGCCGGGATGAAGAAAGTCGCGGTGCGCACGAGCTGCACCATGCATTCGATCATCCACACCTCGGCAAAGCTCGCGGGGTAGCCGACCAGGTGCATGATGAGGTAGACCTCGAGCACCCCGAGCACCCAGTTGGCCAGGGCGAACACGAACGACCACGCGAGGCGCAGGCCGTGACGTCCGTAGAAACGCTCGAACTGGCGATCGATGTCCTCGGCGGCAGCCAGGGCCCCGCTCAGGCGCCGCCCGAGCCGGGTCGGACCGAGCCAGCGTGCCACGCGCGTCGACAGGCGCAGGTGCTGCATGAGGAAGAAGACCACGGCGCAGAGGACGATGAAGGCGAAACCGCCGACGGCCACGGCCTTGTGGGTGCTGCCGAAGGCCGCGTGACCGAACATCATCGCGATGCCGACGCCGACGAAGGCAACCAGGGCGAACATGCTGGTGGTCTTGGCGATCACGAGCGAGGCACCGGAATCGCGCAAGGGGACGCCCCAGTTGACCTTGAGCAGCCAGGCCTTGACCGGCTCACCGCCGAGCGAGGCGGTCGGCGTGATGTTGTTGTAGGCCTCGCCGATCATGCGCACGACGTACAGTCGTCCTACCCAGCGTGGCGCGAGCGGTACGGCCGGCAACGCGATCTGCCAGCTCAGGGCATCTGCCCCGAAGTACAAGGCGTAGACTGCGAGCACGGCGAGCATGCCAGCGAACCCGACTGCGGAGACCTGCTGCCACAGGAGCGTCAGGTCGGTACTCGCGACGACCAGGCCGAGCAGCACGATGCCGACGAACAGGAACAGGAGCTTGGCGAATCGGAGCATGCGGGGCGGCGGTCGGAAGGCGACGAGGGCAGCGGGCGGATGGCGGCAGACTATCGCACAGGGCCGGCGTTTGCGGCAATTTCGGTTGCGGGCGGCGACCCGCGCAAGTACCCTTGCCGCGCCGTTCCGGCCACCGTCCATCCCGGGGTTTTCCCATGACCGCAAGCCTCGCCGCCGCGTGCCCACCGGGCACTCCGGGCAGCCTGCTCGCCGGGCGCGATCTCGACGCGCTCCGGCGCGAGTTCGTCGCCCAGGATGAGTTCATCGCGATTCCGGATTTCCTGCCCGCCCCCGCGCTGGGCGAACTGCTCGACAGCCTCCCCGCACTCGAGCCGCGCGTACATCGCAACTTCATCCCCGGCCACAAGAAGGGCGGCAGCATTTCGCGTTTCGACCTCGATGCCTGCGCGCCGGCCTTCCCGCGCTTCTACCGCGATCCGGCGTTGCTGGAATTCCTGCGCGCGCTGACCGGTCAGGACCTCAAGTACTGCCCGGACGACGATCCGCATACCTACGCCCTGTACTACTACACCGAGGCCGGCGACCACATCGGCTGGCATTTCGACACCTCGTATTACAAGGGCCGGCGCTACACCATCCTGCTGGGCCTCGTCGATGAATCGAGCTGCCGCCTCGAGTATGAGCTCTACCGTGCCGATCCGACGCGCGAGAATCTCGCCGGCAGTGCGAGCCTCGCACCCGGTATGCTGGTGGTGTTCAACGGCGACCGCCTGTGGCACAGGGTGACCCCCGCCGCGTGCGGCGAACGGCGCGTCGCGCTGACGCTGGAATTCGTCACCAGCCACGAGATGCATCCCTTGCGCCGCTTCGTCTCCAACATGAAGGACGCGATCGCCTACTTCGGCTTCCGCCAGGTGTTTACGCGCGCCCGCACGCGCTGACCGGCCGCCATGCAAGCGATCATCCTTGCCGCCGGCATCGGCTCGCGGCTCGGCCCGGCCCATCCCGGACCCAAGTGCCTGCTCGAGTTCGGCGGCCGCAGCCTGCTCGCGCGCCACTTCGACGAGCTCGCGCGGCTCGGTATCGACGACGTCACGCTGGTGCTCGGCCACGCCGAGGGGGCGATTCGCGACGCCGCCAGGGCGGCCGCGGCGCACACCCCGCTCGTGCACCTCAACCCGGACTATCGCGAAGGTTCGATGCTGAGCCTGTGGTACGCGCGACATGCCCTGCTCAGCGGCAGCGACGTCCTGCTGATGGACGCTGACGTGCTCTACGATCCGCGCATTCTCACGCGCCTGGTGGAGAGCCCGCACGCCAACTGTTTCCTGCTCGATCGCGATTTCACGCCAGGCGACGAGCCGGTCAAGATCTGCCTCGACGACGGGCGCATCGTCGAGTTCCGCAAGCGCGTCGCGCCCGGCCTCCGCTATAATTCGCTCGGCGAGTCGGTCGGCTTCTTCAAGTTCGACGCCGACACGGCCACGCGCCTCGCCGGTATCGTGTCGCGCTACGTGGCAGGCGGAGGCCGCGCCGAACCCCACGAGGAAGCGCTTCGCGACCTGGCGCTCGCCAGCGACGCCATCGGTGTCGAGGACGTCACCGGGCTCGCCTGGATCGAGATCGACTTCCCCGCGGACGTGATCCGCGCAACGCAGGAAATCCTGCCCGCCATCGATGACCGCCCCACATCCTGAAGTAGCCGCCCGACCGCGCAAGACCACCCAGCTGCGCACCCTGCTCGACTCGCCCGCACTCGAGTTCATCCTCGAGGCGCACAACGGGCTGAGCGCACGCATTGCCGAGGAAGCCGGCTTCCGTGGCATCTGGGCCAGCGGTCTTGCGCTGTCCGCCCAGTTCGGCGTGCGCGACAACAACGAGGCGAGCTGGACGCAGGTGGTCGACATGGTCGAATTCATGACCGACGTCACCAGCGTGCCCATCCTCCTCGATGGCGATACCGGTTACGGCAACTTCAACAACATGCGGCGCCTGGTGCGCAAGCTGGAGCAGCGCGGCGTCGCCGGCGTGTGCATCGAGGACAAGCTGTTCCCCAAGACCAACAGCTTCATCGACGGCGAACGCCAGGCGCTCGCCGACATCGACGAGTTCTGCGGCAAGATCGCGGCGGGCAAGGACTCCCAGTCCGACGACGACTTCTGCATCGTCGCGCGCGTCGAGGCCTACATCGCGGGTTGGGATACCGCGGAGGCGATCAAGCGTGCCGAAGCCTATCGACGGGCCGGCGCCGACGGCATTCTCATCCACAGCGCCTGGTCGCGTCCGGACCAGATTCTCGAGTTCGCCCGCGAGTGGGCCAACCGCGCGCCGCTGGTGATCGTGCCGACCAAGTACTACAGCACGCCGACACAGGTGTTCCGCGACGCCGATATCAGCCTGGTGATCTGGGCCAACCACCTCGTGCGCGCCGCGGTCAGCGCGATGCAGGAAACCGCGCGACGTATCTTCCAGGACGAATCGCTGCTCGACGTCGAAGACCAGGTTGCGAGCGTGAAGGAAATCTTCCGCCTGCAGGGTGCCGACGAGCTTGCCGAGGCCGAGCGCCGCTACTTCCTCGGCAATCGCCGCGAGGCGCAGGCCGTGGTCCTCGCGGCAAGCCAGGGCGATGGTCTCGCCGATCTCACCGACGATAGGCCCAAGGTGATGCTGCCGGTCAACGGCAAGCCGCTGTTGCACCGCCTGGTCGAGAGCTGCAAACGTGCGCAGCTCGACCCGGTCACCGTGGTCGCCGGTTACAAGGCCGATCGGATCGCCGCACCGGGCATCCGCCTGGTTGTCAACGACGCACACGCAAGCACCGGCGAGCTGGCCTCGCTGGCCTGTGCGCGTGCCTGCCTCGACGGCGACGTCGTCGTGATGTACGGCGACCTGCTCTTTCGCGGCTACGTGCTGCGTGGACTGGTCGAGTCCGAGCATGCGCTGACGGTGGTGGTCGACTCGCTGCCGGCCACGCGCGCGACCACCGGTGCACCCGACTACGCCTATTGCAGCGCGCCCGACGATCGCTCCCTGTGGGAACAGGACGTATGGCTCGAGCGCGTCGTCACGACCCCGCAACAGGATGGCCGCCGCGCCGACGGCCGTTGGATCGGCATGCTCGCCGCGCGCGGCGCCGGCGCGCGCGGGCGCGGCGGCGTGCTCGGTGGCCTCGCCGCACGCGCCGACTTCGCCGAGCTCGGCATGCGCGACCTCATCAATGCGCTGATCGAGGCGGGACGCCGCATCCACGTCGTCTACGTCAATGGCCACTGGCTCGACGTCAACTCGCTGAGCGACCTCGAGCACGCCGGTGCCTTCACTTCCGGACAACGCTGAGGAACACCGGCCCCCATGATCCACGCGCGCGACTTCGTCGACGCGGCCCGCCAGCGTGGCTTCGACAGCTACGCCGGCGTACCGTGCTCGTTCCTGACTCCGTTCATCAACTACGTCATCGGCGACCCGGCATTGCACTACGTGTCCGCCGCCAACGAGGGAGACGCCGTCGCCATCGCCGCCGGCGCCACGCTGGGGGGTAAACGTGCGGTAGCGATGATGCAGAACTCCGGGCTCGGCAACGCGGTCAGCCCACTGACCTCGCTGACCTGGACCTTCCGCCTCCCCATCCTCGTGGTATGCACCCATCGCGGCGCACCAGGGGTGACGGACGAGCCCCAGCACGAGCTCATGGGTCGGATCACCGGGCGGATGTTCGACACCATGGAGGTGCCATGGCGCGAGTTCCCACGCAGCGTGGATGACATCGGGCCCACGCTCGACGCCATCGACGAGCATGCGCGGTCGCAGGAGCGCCCGTATGCCCTGGTCATGCAGAAAGGCACCTGCGAAGCATTCCCGCTCGCCGCGCGCGCGCCAGACAGGCCACCGCCCGCGGCGATAATCGGTGGCAGCGGGCACGCCGCCACGCGCGCTGCACGCCCCAGCCGTCACACCGTCCTCGAACGTCTGGTCGAACGCTACGACCCGGCGCGCACGGTGCTCGTCGCCACCACCGGCTACACGGGTCGCGAGCTCTACGCGATCGCCGACCGCGCCAACCATCTCTACATGGTCGGCTCGATGGGCTGCGCCTCCTCGCTCGGGCTCGGCCTCGCCCTGGCACGCCCGGATCTCGACGTCGTCGTCATCGACGGTGACGGCGCGGCGCTGATGCGCATGGGCAACCTCGCCACGGTGGGTGCCTATCGACCGGCCAATCTCACCCACCTGCTGCTCGACAACGAGGTGCACGACTCGACCGGCGCACAGGCCACCGTCGCTGCGAGCGTCGATTTCGCCGCGGTCGCTGCTGCGTGTGGCTACGCCACGGTGTTGCGCAGTGACGATCCGGGCGAGCTCGAACTGCTCGACGCGAGCCGCGCCGACGGGCCGCGCTTTGCCCATCTCAAGATCGCACCCGGTACCCTCGAAGACCTGCCACGCCCGGCGATCGCGCCGGCCGAGGTTGCGGTCCGGCTGATGCGCCACATCGGAGCCCGCTGATGCGCACGATCCTGCTCAACCCCGGCCCGGTCAGCTTGAGCCCGGGCGTGCGCGCCGCGCTCGCGCGCCCCGATCTCTGCCACCGGGAACCGGAGTTCGCAACCTTGCAGGACGGCCTGCGCGCAAAGTTGCTGGCAGTCGAGGGACTCGATCCCGCGAGCTGGGCAGCGGTGCTGCTGACCGGCTCCGGCACCGCCGCGGTCGAGGCGATGCTGGTGAGCTGCGTGCCGGCGCAAGGCCGCGTACTGGTAGTCGAGAACGGCGTCTACGGCGAACGCATGCAGCGCATCTGTGCCGCCTACGGTATCGCCCACGAGCGCGTACGGGCCGCCTGGAGCGACGCCATCGACATCACCGCGGTGCGCAACGCACTGGCAGCGACCCCCTGTACACACGTTGCCGTGGTTCACCATGAGACCACCACCGGACGCCTCAACGATCTCGCCGCCCTCGCCGCCGTCTGCCGCGAACACGGTGCACGCCTGCTCGTCGATGCCGTGAGCAGCTTCGGCGCCGAGCGCATCGCGTTCGCGGACTGGGACATCGATGCCTGCGCAGCGACCGCCAACAAGTGCCTGCACGGCGTCCCCGGTACCGCCTTCGTGATCGTGCGCCGTGCCGCTCTCGACGCGGCGCCGACGCGTGCGGTCTATCTCGACCTTGCCGATTACCTCGTTAGGCAGGACGCGCACGGCACGCCCTTCACGCAGTCGGTGCAGACGTTCTACGCCCTCGACGCGGCACTCGACGAGTTCTTCGCTGCCGGCGGCCGCGCCGCCCGCCACGCGCTGTTCGCCAACCGCATGGCGCGCATCCGCACGCACCTCGAAGCGCTCGGCGTGCGCGGCCTGCTGCCGGTCGCCGATTGCTCCTGCGTACTGCAGGCATTTGCGTTGCCCGCGGGGCACACGTACACCAGCCTGCACGACGCGCTCAAGGAACGCGGCTTCGTCATCTACGCCGGTCAGGGCGCGCTGTCCGCGCAGGTCTTCCGTATCTCCCTGATGGGTGACATCGGCGAAGACGACCTCGCCCGCCTGGAGGCAGCGCTCACTGACTGCCTCGATTGAACGCCGGTCGGTAGCGGGCCGCGCCACGCGCCAGTCGGATGGCCGCCCGACTACGTGACGGGGCGTCCTGCAACGTGCCGCCAGGCGCGCGCACGACGGCGCGCAGCGGGTGGTGCCGGCCTATGGTGTGATTCAGGCGCGGCGTACCGCCGGCGCGTCGCTGCCGAGCATTGCAAGGCGCTCGCGCACGAAGCGCTCGAAGGCGTCGACGGTGAGGCCGGCATCGCGCAGCATGTCGTCGCGCGAGCCGTGCTGGATCAGGCGATCGGGTAGCCCGTAATGGGCGAGTGCGGTGCGCCGGCCGGCTGCGGCGAGGCATTCGCCGACCGCGGTGCCGGCACCACCGGCGACGACGTTCTCTTCGATGGTGACGAGCAACTCGTGACGCGCGGCGAGCTCGAGTACCAGTGCCTCGTCGAGCGGCTTGACGAAGCGCATGTTGACCACGCTCGCATCGAGTCTTTCACCGACCTCCTCGGCCAGCGCCAGCATCACACCGAAGGCGAGGATGGCGACGCGCGTGCCCTCGCGGCGCGGCTCGGCGCGACCGATCGGCAGGGCCGACATCTCGCTCTCGACCTGCACACCCGGGCCGGTACCGCGTGGGTAGCGGACCGCCGCGGGGCCATCGAGCGTGAAGCCGGTATAGAGCATCTGGCGACACTCGTTCTCGTCGGCAGGCGCCATGATCGTCATGTTGGGCAGGCAGCGCAGGAAGGACAGGTCGTAACTGCCGTTGTGCGTGGGACCGTCGGCACCGACGAGCCCGGCGCGATCGAGTGCGAACAGGACCGGGAGATTCTGGTTGGCGACGTCGTGGATGACCTGGTCGTAGCCGCGCTGGAGGAAGGTGGAATAGATGGCAACGACCGGCTTCAAGCCATCACAGGCCATGCCGGCGGCGACATTCACACTATGCTGCTCGGCGATGGCGACATCGAAATAGCGCGCGGGGAAACGCCGCTCGAACTCCACCAGGCCCGAGCCCTCGCGCATGGCCGGCGTGATGGCGACGAGGCGCTCATCGCGCGCGGCCATGTCGCATACCCAGTCGCCGAAGATGCGGCTGTAGCTCGGCGCCGGCGCCTTGCCGGAGGAAACGATGCCGACCTTCGGGTCGAACGGCGACACCCCGTGGTACTTGACCGGGTCGGCCTCCGCCGGCGCGTAACCCTTGCCCTTCTTCGTGATCACGTGCAGCAGTTGCGGGCCGTGCAGCTGGCGCAGGTTGCGCAGGGTCGCGACCAGTGCCGGCAGGTCGTGGCCGTCAATGGGGCCGATGTAGTTGAAGCCGAACTCCTCGAACAGCGTGCCCGGCACGATCAGGCCCTTGACGTGCTCTTCGGCGCGGCGCGCGAGTTCCCACACCGGCGGCATCTGCGAGAGGACCTTCTTCGAGCCCTCGCGCACGGTGGTATACAGCTTGCCCGAGAGCATCTGCGCGAAGCGATTCGACAGCGCGCCGACGTTCGGCGAAATCGACATGTTGTTGTCGTTGAGGACGACCAGCAGGTCGGTGCCGAGGTCGCCGGCATGATTGAGTGCTTCGAAGGCGACGCCGGCGGTCATCGCACCGTCGCCGATGACGGCGACCGCGCGGCGCCCGCTGCCGGTCAGCTCGGCCGCGATCGCCATGCCGAGCGCGGCGCTGATCGAGGTGCTCGAATGACCGACCCCGAACGTGTCGTACGGACTTTCCTCGCGCTTCGGAAACGGCGCCAGCCCCTGCCACTGGCGAATGGTATGCAGGCGCGCCTTGCGCCCGGTGAGAATCTTGTGCGGGTAGGCCTGGTGGCCGACGTCCCACACGATGCGATCCTCGGGCGTGTTGTAGAGATAATGCAGTGCCACGGTCAGTTCGACCGAGCCGAGGCCGGCGGCGAAATGACCGCCGCATTGGCTGACGGTCTCGAGCAGGAAGGCACGGACCTCGGCGGCAACCTGCTCGAGGGCCGATTCCGGCAACGCCCGCAGGTCGGCAGGGATATCGATGGAATCGAGCAGGGGGAAGCGGGATTGATCGGTCATCAGGTAGTGTCGTTCTCGGACTCCGCGCTGCCGGCGCAGCGGACGGTGAATTATGGGGAGGCCCCAGATCCCTTGCAAGCAAACAGGCGCTGTCCGCGCTGTCTTGCGAAGGAGTCCCACGGCGCCACGAAGACAGTCCCGAAGCGGCCAATTTCCGACCGTCAGGCTGTACTTTCCAGGGCCGTTACAGTATGGTTACGCGCCATTGTGTTATGAAGCGCAATTAATTGAAACTCCAGAAGAAATTCCATTCGATATTTAAGGAATAAGCATGGGTGTCCCGCTAGTTCAGCAGTACCGCGTCGGCCGTTATATTCTCGGCCAGAAACTCAAGGGCAACCGACACTACCCGCTGGTGCTCATGCTCGAGCCGCTGTTCCGCTGCAACCTCGCTTGTGCCGGCTGCGGCAAGATCGACTACCCCGACGAAATCCTCGACAAGCGCCTGAGTTTCGATGACTGCATGACGGCGATCGAGGAGTGCGGTGCACCGATCGTCTCGATCGCCGGCGGTGAGCCGCTCATCCACAAAGAGATGCCGCAGATCGTGCGCGGCTTCATCGAGCGCAAGAAATTCGTCTACCTGTGCACCAATGCGCTGCTGCTCGACAAGCGCATGGACGACTATTCGCCGTCGCCCTATCTGACCTTTTCGATTCACCTCGATGGCAGTCGCGAGCGTCACGATGCCTCGGTCTGCCGCGATGGCGTCTACGACAAGTGCGTGGAGGTGATCCGCAAGGCGCTCGGGCGCGGTTTCCGCGTGACCGTCAATTGCACGCTGTTCCAGGGCGAGGCGGCCGAGGAGGTCGCGCAGTTCATGGACGACATGATGGCGCTCGGGGTCGAGGGCGTCACGATTTCTCCCGGCTATTCCTACGAGCGCGCGCCGCGCCAGGACGTCTTCCTCAAGCGTCGCGGCAGCAAGGAGCTGTTCCGCAACCTCTTCAAGCTGGGTCAGGGTCGCCGCTGGCGTTTCAACCAGTCGAGCCTCTACCTCGATTTCCTGGCCGGCAACCAGACCTACCATTGCACGCCCTGGGGCAACCCGACACGCAACGTGTTCGGCTGGCAGAAGCCCTGCTACCTGCTGGTCGGCGAAGGCTATGCGCCCTCGTTCAAGGCGCTCATCGAAGAGACCGAGTGGAGCCGTTACGGCACCGGCGTGAATCCCAAGTGCGCCGACTGCATGGTGCATTCGGGCTACGAGGCGACCGCCGTCAACGACACCTTCCGCAACCCGCTCAAGGCATTGAAGGTGTTCCTGCGTGGCCCGCGCACCGATGGTGCGATGGCGCCGGAGGTGCCGTTCCTGTACGAGGACGAACCGGCGCCGCGCCCCCAGCTCGTGCACGACGGCAAAGAAACCACCCGCAGCTGCGGCAAGAAGCGCGTCGCCTGAATACGCGGCGCGCTCGCGCCGACTGAGCGCGCAGGCGCGGTACGGCCATGCTCACCCTTTGCGCGTTCGCTGCCGCCGTGATGTGGGTCGGTCTGCTGCTGCTGCCGTGGCAGCCCTGGTCGACCCGCGAATCACTGCACGCGGCGCCGGGCGACGCGGCGAGCGATTTTGGTGACATCACCGCCCTCATCCCGGCGCGCGACGAGGCAGGCTGCATCGCCGACACCCTGCGCGCGCTGGCTGCCCAGGGTCGGCTTGCGCGCATCGTATTGATCGACGACCAGAGCAGCGACGGCACCGGCGACATCGCGCGCGCACTCGGCATCGAGAACCTCGAGGTCGTTGCCGGAAGCAACCCGCCGCCCGGTTGGAGTGGCAAGCTGTGGGCACTGCACCAGGGACTGGAACAGGTCTCCAGCAGCCGCGTGTTGCTGCTCGATGCCGACATCCAACTCGCACCCGGTGCGCTCGCCGCGCTCGCCACACGCATGGCGAGCGAGGGCCTGACGCTCGCCTCGGTAATGGCCACGCTGCACATGGGCAACGCGTGGGAGAAGCTGCTGCTACCGCCGTTCATTTTCTTCTTCAAGCTGATCTACCCCTTCGCACTGGCCAACCGGCCCGGCTCGCGCATCGCCGCCGCGGCCGGTGGTTGCATCCTGCTCGAGACGGCCGCATTGCGCGGCATCGGCGGTTTCGCCGCACTGCATGACGCGATCATCGACGACTGCACGCTCGCCCGTCGCATCAAGCAGGCCGGCGGCACCACCTGGCTCGGACTCAGCCGCGACGTGTGCGCGATCAGGCCCTACGAGACGCTCGACAACATCTGGAACATGGTCGCCCGCTCGGCGTTCACCCAGCTGCGCTATTCGACCCCGCTGCTCGTGCTGTGCACGGTGCTGCTGTTGGTGAGCTTCGTCGCCCCGGTGCTCGGCGTCCTGAGAGGCGGCCCCGTCGGCTTCCTCGCCGGCCTCGTCGCGCTTGGCGCGATGGCACGGGCCTACCTGCCGACGGTGCGCTACTACGCGCTGCACGGCGCCTGGACCGCGACCCTGCCGCTGGCCGCCTGCCTGTTCCTCGCCATGACCTGGCACTCGGCGATCCGCTACTGGTCAGGAGAGCGCAGCCGTTGGAAGAACCGCAGCTACGAACGCGCGCCTGGCGACGGGCGCTGAGCCCGGTGGGCGGAACTATCGGCGGGCGGCGCACTCGATCGAACGAATCCACGGGGAACAACATGACGCCATATCGACTGCCGCGACTGCTTGCAGCGCTCATCTTCTTCGTCTCACTGGCGGTCGCGGCGCAGGACAGCGCGCAGGCGCCGCCCGCGACCGCGGCCGTCGCGGTCGTCGAGCGGCTGCACGAGGCCCTGCTCGAGAGCATGCGTGGCGGTGCGGATCTCGGCCACGCGGGTCGCGTCGAAGTCCTCGCACCGGTCATCCACGCCAGTTTCGACTTCCCGACCATCGCACGCATCGTCACCGGGCGCGCCTGGAAGGACGCCAGCGAGGCGCAGCGCACGGCCTTCATCGACGTGTTCGGCCGCCTCAGCGTCGCCACGTATGCGACCAACTTCTCGTCGTTCGACGGCGAGCGTTTCGTCACCGGTCAAAGCGAGGACAGCCGCGGGGCGCGCATCGTGCACACCGAACTCGTCAAGGCGGACGGCGAAGCCATTCCGCTCGACTACATGTTGCATCCGCGCGACGGTGACTGGCGAATCGTCAACGTGGTCGCCCAGGGCGTCTCCGACCTCTCGCTCAAGCGCGCCGAGTATACGGCCGTTATCCAGTCGGACGGGCTCGATTCGCTGATCACCCGCCTGCGGGAGAAGGTCGGCGAACTGGCACGTTGAGCGCCACGGTGGGCCGCTGCGTGCGGTCCGATGTAGTGCGATGGCATCACGACTGTGGCATGATTACCAGCCGGCGTAGCGTGCAGCGCCCGACAGCGCAGCGCGCGGCGGCACGACCCGGACAGTTTGTCGCACCCAGGAACAATCGACTGCGCTGATGCGAGAACGGCGCCAATGCGTCGGATTCGTTGGTTACGTAGAATCTCTATGCGCCTCGAAATCGACCATGTCTTCGCTCGCTCTCCCAGCATGCTCGCGACGATTGCCTGAGTCCGACTGACTGCTAGCTCCAACAAGAACCTCCGCGGAACCCTCGAACATGTCTGGCATTCGCTCCTGGCTGCCCGTGCTGGCGGCAATCACGTCCCTCATGCTGCTCGGCGGCTGCGCCTCGACCGCATCGACCGACAACGGCGATCCGCACGAATCAATGAACCGTAAGTTCTACGCGTTCAACGATACCCTCGACCGCAACATCCTCGAGCCGGTCGCGCGCGGTTATGTCAAGGTCACCCCTGACCCGGTGCGCGAAGGCGTGACAAACTTCTTCGGCAACGTCTCCTACCTCAACACCATTGCGAACGACCTCCTGCAGGGCAAGGTGGAACAGTTCTTCCGCGATTCGAGCCGCTTCGTCGTCAACAGCACGATTGGCGTCGGCGGCCTGTTCGACCCGGCCACCGATCTCGGTCTCGCGCAGAACAACGAGGATCTCGGCCAGACCTTCGGTACCTGGGGTGCCGGCGAGGGGGCCTACCTCACGCTGCCCTTCCTCGGCCCGAGTTCCTACCGCGACCTGCCGGCGCCCGTAATGGGGATCTTCCTCAATCCGCTCACCTACCTGACCGCCGCGGTGACCATCCCGGTCAACGTCGTCAACGCGGTCAACGCGCGCGCCAACCTGCTCGATGCCTCGCGCATTCGCGACCAGGCCGCGCTCGATCCCTATACCTTCGTGCGCGAAGCCTGGCGCCAGCAGCGCGAGTACCTGATTTACGACGGCAACCCGCCGAGCGACGGCTTCGAGGACTACATCGAGGGCGAGGGCGACGCCGCTATCCTGCGCGTCTACTGACGCGCACCCTGAGCGCGCCGACGCGGTCTCAGCGGGCCTCGTCTGCGAGGCGCGCGGCCACCAGTTCCAACCAGTGCCTGACCGGCACCGGCGCGGACGCCGCGAGATGCGACTGGCAGCCGATGTTCGCCGTTACCACCAACGCCGGCCGGGCGGCCAGCAGGTGACCGAGCTTGCGCTCGCGCAGGGCCGCCGCCGTCGCGCCGTGGAAGAGCGAATAGCTGCCAGCCGAACCGCAGCACAGGTGGGCCTCGGCAACCGGCACCAGGGTGAACCCGAGCCGGCTGAGCAGGGCTTCTAGGCGCCCGCCCAGGCGCTGGCCGTGCTGCAGGGTGCACGGTGCCTGCACGGCGACTGGCCCGGTGTCGCCGGGCTCGACCCAGCGTGCCAGCCGTTCGCCGTCGACCAGTTCGAGCGGATCGCGGGCCAGCGCTTCGATGCGCCGCGCGCGCTCCGCGTAAGCGGGCTCGTCAGCGAGCAGCCGGGCATATGCCTTGAGCTGTACGCCACAACCGGAGGAGGATGCCATCACCGCCTCGGCACCCGCCTCGACGTGTGGCCACCAGGCATCGATGTTGGCACGCGCCTGCACGCGCGCGGCCGCTTCGTCACCGAGATGGTGCGCGAGTGCACCACAGCAGCCGCTCGCCGCTACCGTCACCAGCTCGATGCCGAGGCGCGCGAACACCTCCTGCGCGGCGGCATCGATGCCCGGATTCAGCACCGGCTGCACGCAGCCGCCGAGCAGCAGCACGCGACGTGTCGTCACTAGCGACGCCGCGCGCCTTGCGCGCGGCGCGGCGAGTGGCCCGGGAACGTGCGCAGCGAGACGGCGTGGCAGCACGGGGCGCAGCGCGCGGCCAAGCGCGAAGAGGGCGGCGAAACGACGCCGGTAGGGCACGATGCGGAGCAGCCCCCAGCGCAACAGGCGCTCGCGCCACGGCGCCGGTGTCGCCTGTAGAACCTGGGGACGGACCAGCTCGACCAGCTCGCCATAACGTACGCCCGAGGGACAGGTCGTCTCGCAATTGCGGCACACCAGGCACTGGTCGAGATGACGCCGTGTCTCGGCGCCTGGCGCGCCGTCCTCGAGCAACGACTTGATCAGGTAGATGCGACCACGTGGGCCTTCCAACTCGTCGCCACTCAACTGGTAGGTCGGACACGTTGCATTGCAAAAACCGCAGTGCACGCAACTGCGCGCGATCTCCGCCGCGCGCGTTGCGTACGCGGCGTCCGCCATGGCGGTACCGATGGGAACGCGCATCAGCCCGCCCCGAGCCAGTCGGCAAGACGACCGGCGGCGAACACACCCCGCGGGTCGAATGCCTGCCGGATACGCCGCATGAGAGCAACGAGCGCGGGCGCCGGCAGCTGAGGCGTCGCGCCCTGCGGGGTATCGTAAGCGGTGACGTGACCACCGCACGCCGCCACATGGCGCTGCAACGCCGCGACGTCGACCTCTCCACGCAGCCAGCGCAGGCTACCGCCCCAGTCGACCAGTTCGGGCCTCGTGCCCGGCGCGTCGGGCGCGGCTGGCGGCAGCGCCACGCGCCACAAGGAGCCATCGTCGCGTGGCGCGAGACGCGGCTCGCTGAAGTCGCGCAACGCCGCCCATAGCGGGTCGTCCTCGATCACGCGTGACGGCAACAGCCGTGCGATGGCATCGTCGACGGCGCTGGCGCTGCCGTCGACGCGCACCTTGAGCGCCTGTCCGTCCCAGGCCATGGCACTGATCGGCCAGGGGGCGCGCGGCAGCTCCAGCATGCGTGCGCGTGCCGCCGCGTATGCCAGCGGCCACGCCAGCGTGGCGGTGCGCGCAGGTCGCGGCAGCACGCGCAGCGACACTTCGGTGATCACGCCGAGTGCGCCGCACGCGCCGGTGACCAGCCGAGCGACGTCGTAACCGGCGACATTCTTCATCACCTGCCCGCCGAAGCGCAGCACCTCCCCGCGCCCGTTGACCAACTCGACACCCAGCACGAAATCACGCACGCTGCCGCGCCAGGGCCGCGCGGGACCGGACAGCCCGCTGGCGACGACGCCCCCGATGGTGCTGGCGGCGCCACTGCGCGGCGGTTCGCAGCCGAGCATCTGGCCATGCGCGGCGAGCGCTTCCTCGACCTCGACGAGCGGGGTGCCGGCGCGCGCGGTAATGACGAGTTCGCTCGGGGCATGGCTGACGATACCGCGATGCGCGCCGGTGGCGAGCGTCTCGCCGCTAGCGCGACCGGTGAAGCGTGCGCGGGTGCCGCCGCCGACGATATCGAGCGTGCGGCCATCGGCGTGGGCGGCCGTCACCTGCGCGACGATGGCCCGCAGCGTGGCCTCCACGGCGTGCGTCGGCGCCGTCCCGACCATCATCGCCCTCAGCGCGCCCCGGCGCCGCCGATGACCGGGGTCGTGACGCTGGCGCCGCCGTTCTGGCCGCGCTGGCGCAGCATGTGATCGACGAGCACCAACGCCACCATGGCCTCGGCAATTGGCGTCGCGCGAATGCCGACGCAGGGATCGTGGCGCCCGAGCGTCGCGATACTGGTGGCCGCACCGGCGACGTCGATAGTCTCCCCGCTGAGACGGATGCTCGAGGTCGGCTTGAGCGCGATGCTGGCGAGGATGTCCTGGCCGGTCGAGATGCCGCCAAGGATGCCGCCGGCGTGGTTGCTCGCAAACCCGCCCGGTGACATCTCGTCCCGATGCGCGGTGCCCTTCTGTTCGACCACCGCGAAGCCGTCTCCAATCTCGACCGCCTTCACCGCGTTGATGCTCATCAGGGCCTTCGCGAGATCGGCATCGAGGCGGTCGAAGACCGGTTCACCCCATCCCGGCGGCAGCCCGCGCGCCAGCACGCTGACGCGCGCGCCGATCGAATCGCCTTCCTTGCGCAGGGCGTCCATGTAGGCTTCGAGCTCGGCTACGCGCGCGGGTTCGGCGCAGAAGAACGGGTTGGTGTCGACAGCCGCCAGATCGCTGCAACCAAGCCTGATCGGTCCGAGCTGGGCGAGGTAGCCGTTGATGCTGACACCCGCCTGCGTGGCGAGCACCTTCTTCGCGATGGCGCCAGCGGCGACACGCATGCAGGTCTCACGCGCCGACGCGCGCCCGCCGCCACGATAATCGCGCACGCCATACTTCTGCACGTAGGCGTAGTCGGCATGGCCGGGGCGGAACTTGTCCTTGATGTTTGCGTAGTCCTTCGACTTCTGATCGGTGTTCTCGATGACGAGCCCGATCGGCGTGCCGGTGGTATGGCCTTCGAAGACGCCCGACATGATGCGTACGCGGTCGTCTTCGCGGCGCTGGGTGGTGTGGCGGGAGGTGCCCGGCTTGCGCCGGTCGAGGTCGCGCTGGAGATCCGCCTCGCTGAGTGGCACCCCGGGCGGGCAGCCGTCGACGATCGCAACGTAGCCCGGCCCGTGGCTCTCGCCCGCGGTGGTCAGCGTGAACAGGGTGCCGAAGGTGTTTCCTGACATCTGCCCATTCTAACCGCTGGCGGTGAAAGCGGCGCATGCCGGCCGCGGCCGTCAGCCTGCGTCGAGGAGCTCATCGCGCTCGAGCAGGAACACCCCCTCGCCGCCATGCGCGAATTCGATCCAGGTGAACGGCAGTCGTGGCCAGCGCGCTGCGACCGCCGGCCAGATCTCACCGACCTCGACCAGCAACTGTCCTCCCGGCGCGAGGTAGTCGGCCGCGCGCGCCAGAATGCCGGCGAGACAGTCACAGCCGTCGTCGCCGGCAGTCAGAGCAAGCGTGGGCTCGGCATGATACTCGGGCGGCAGCGCCTCCCACACCGCTCGCGGCACGTACGGCGGGTTGCTCACGATGAGGTCGTAACGCGTGCCAGGCGCCGGAAAGAGATCGCATTGCGCCAGGGTGACGCGCTCCTCGAGCGCGTAGCGGGCGACGTTGGCACGCGCCACCGCAAGGGCCGCTGCGCTGACATCGGTGGCATCGACCCGCGCGCGCGGGAAGGCCAGCGCAATGGCAATGGCGATGCAGCCGCTCCCGGTACCGATGTCGAGCACGCGCAATAGCGGACGCCCCCCGCGCCAGGGCTCGAAACCCTCGCCGATCAGCTCGGCGATCGGCGAGCGCGGCACCAGTACGCGCTCGTCGACGGCGAACTCGTGGCCGGCGAACCACATCCGCCCGGTCAGATAGGCTGCCGGCTTGCGCGTCGCGATGCGGGCCGCGATCACGGCTTCGACGGCGCGGCGCTGCGCCGGTACGAGCGGCGCGGCGAGCGCGGCGTCGCTGACGTCGTAGCCCCAACCGAGCGCGTGCAAGACGAGAAACAAGGCCTCGTCCGCGGCATTGTCGGTGCCGTGCCCGTAGTGCAGACCGGCCGCTTCGAAGCGCTGCGTGGCGTCTGCGATCAACGCGCTCGCCGAGGTGCCCGCGGCCGTGCCGCGCGCGCCCACCTCAGGCGTCCTGGCCGGCGAGTTCCTGCACCATCGCGTTCATGCGACGCACGAAGCCGGCCGGATCGTCGAGGCGCCCGCCTTCGGCGAGGATGGACTGCTCGTAGAGCAGCGCCGCCCAGTTCCCGAAACGATCCCCGTCGGCCACGTCCTCGAGCAGCCGCACCAATGGATGGGCGAGGTTGAGCTCGAGAATACGCTTAGTCTCCGGCACGTCCTGGCCGGCCGCACGCAGCAGGCGCTCGAGATTGGCGCTCATCTGCTCACCCCCGGAGACCAGGCACGCCGGGGAGTCGGTCAGGCGACGACTCGCGCGCACGTCGGCGACGCGCTCGGCGAGCGCACTCTTGATGCGTTCGAGGACTTTCTCGTCGGCGCGCGGCGCCGCTTCAGCGTCGGCAGTCTCCGCCGGCGCCTCGAGTTCGGCATCAACGACCGACTTCAGCGGCTTCTCGGCGTACTCGGTGAGATGCGTGACGAGCCATTCATCGACCGGTTCGTCGAGCAGCAATACTTCGATGCCGCGTGCGCGGAAGACCTCGAGGTGCGGGCTGTTGCGCACCGTCTGCAGGCTGTCACCGGTGATGTAGTAAATGGCTTCCTGGCCCTCCTGCATGCGCCCGATGTAGTCGTCGAGGCCGACCACCGCGCCTGCCTCGGTGTCCTGCGTCGAGGCAAAGCGCAACAGCTTCGCGATGCGCTCGCGGTTACCGAAATCCTCGATGACGCCCTCCTTGAGCACGCGGCCGAAGGCACGCCAGAAGCTTGCGTAATCGTCGCCCGCGGCGAGCGACTCGATCATGCCGAGGACTTTCTTCACCGAAGCACCGCGAATGCTGTCGAGCGTCTTGTTACGCTGAAGGATCTCGCGCGAGACGTTGAGCGGCAGGTCGTTGGTATCGATGACCCCGCGCACGAAACGCAGGTAACGCGGCATGAGTTCCTCGGCCCCATCCATGATGAACACGCGCTGCACGTAGAGCTTCACGCCGTGTTTACTGTCGCGGTCCCACAGGTCGAACGGCGCCTGCGAGGGAATGTAGAGCAGCGAGGTGTACTCGAGCTTACCCTCGACCTTGGTGTGCATCCAGGCGAGCGGATCGCTGAAATCGTGCGAGACGTGCTTGTAGAAGGTCTTGTAGTCCTCGTCGCCGAGCTCGCTCTTGGGGCGCGTCCACATCGCCTGCGCCTGGTTGACGACCTCGCGCTCCTTGCTTTCACCCTCGCCGGGCATACGGATCGGCATAGAGATGTGATCGGAGTAACGCTTGCAGATCTCGCGCAGCCGCCAGCCGTTGGCGAACTCTTTTGCATCCTCCTTGAGCGTGAGCACGATCTCGGTGCCGCGCTTCTTGCGCCGCACCGTCTCCACCGTGTACTCGCCCTTGCCGTCGGACTCCCAGCGCACGCCCTCGTCCTGGTCGAGCCCGGCCTTGCGCGTCGTCACGGTGACCTTGTCGGCGACGATGAAGGCCGCGTAGAAGCCGACGCCGAACTGGCCGATGAGCTGCGAGTCCTTCTGTGCGTCGCCGCTCAGGTGACTGAAGAATTCCCGCGTACCGGACTTGGCAATCGTGCCGAGATTGGCGATGACCTCGTCGCGGCTCATACCAATGCCGTTGTCGCGCACGGTAATCGTGCCCAGCTCCTCGCTGAAGTCGATGTCGACGGCGAGATCGCTGTCACCTTCGTACAGCGTGTCATCCGAGAGCGCGGCGAAGCGCAGCTTGTCAGCCGCGTCCGAGGCGTTGGAGACCAGTTCGCGCAGGAAGATCTCGCGGTTGCTGTAGAGCGAATTGATCACGAGATCCAGCAGCTGGCGGACCTCGGACTCGAATCCTCGTTGCTCCTTGGCGGTTTCTGTCGTCATCGTGACCTCATCGTTCAATCATTGCTCGTCGGGTGCCCGGCGCAACTTATGGGCGCCTGCGCAGCATTTCAAGAGTGCATCGAACATCGGCCGAGGCCGCGCTACCATAGCTGCCTGCCGCCGCCCGCCGCGGCCGGCGCCACGCCCCTCTCGCCCGGCCAACGCGAAGCCATGTCCATCACCCGCGCCACCGTCACCGTTGCGTTTCGCCGCCGCATGACGCCGCCCCGCCATTACCGGCAGGCCTCGCGCGCATGAAGTCGCCCGTCGAGACGCCGTCCGGCGCACGCACGGCGGGGACCGCTACGCCGGCGCCGGATGCCGCCGGGCATACCCCGGTGATGCGCCAGTACCTCGGCATCAAGGCCGAGCACCCCGACGTACTGCTGTTCTACCGCATGGGCGACTTCTACGAGCTGTTCTTCGATGACGCCGTGCGCGCATCGAGGCTGCTCGACCTCACGCTCACGGCGCGCGGGCACAGCGGCGGCAATCCGATCCCGATGGCCGGTGTGCCGGCGCACGCCGCGGAATCCTATCTCGCACGCCTGCTGCGTCTCGGCGAGGCGGTCGCCATCTGCGAGCAAATCGGCGACCCCGCCGAAGCGCGCGGCCCGGTGGAACGCAAGGTCACGCGAATCCTGACGCCGGGCACGCTGACCGACGACGCGCTGCTCGACGAGCGGCGCGACACCCTGATCGTGGCGCTGCACGCGGCGCGCGGCGGCTGCGGCGTGGCGAGCATGGACCTCGGCGGTGCGCGCTTCGCGATTGCCGAAGTGCCGTCGACCGCGGTGCTGGCGGCGTCATTGGAGCGCCTTGCGCCGGCCGAGATCCTGGTTGCCGAGGACTTCGCCTGGCCGCTCGACGAGGACTGGCAGCGGCGCCTGCGCCGCCTGCCGGCGTGGCGTTTCGAGCATGCCACGGCGACGCGGACACTGACTGCGCATTTCGGCGTCGACGACCTCGGCGGCTTCGGCTGCTCCGGGCTGCCGGCCGCCGTGACCGCTGCCGGGGCACTGCTCGAGTACTGCCGGGAAACGCAAGGTAGTGCGCTCGTCCATCTCACCGCGCTCAGCGTCGAGCGCGCGGACGACGCCCTCGCCATGGACCGCGCCACGCGGCGCAACCTCGAGATCACCGAGGCGCTCTCCGGTGAGCCGGGGCATAGCCTGCTCGGCGTCCTCGATACCACGCGAACAGCGATGGGGGCACGGCTGCTGCGACGCTGGCTGGTGCAGCCGAGCCGCGACCAAGTGCTGCTGCGGCACCGTCACCACGCCGTCTCGGCCTTGCTCGCGGGCGTCGACCTCGTGGCCCTGCGCGCAGCCCTGCGCGAGATTCACGATGTCGAACGCATCACCTCGCGGGTCGCGCTCGGCAGCGCGCGGCCACGCGACCTGTCGCGGCTGCGCGATGCGCTGCCGGTGCTGCCGCGGCTGCGCGAGTTGCTGCCCACCGGTCTCAGTCCGCGCCTCGACGACATTCATGCGGCGCTCATGCCGCTGCCGGAACTGCACGATCACCTGACGCGTGCGCTGGTAGAGACCCCGGCACCGGTGCTGCGCGACGGCGCAGTGATCGCAACCGGCTTTGACGCCGAACTCGATGAACTGCGTGCCGCGAGCGCCGACGCCGACGCCTGGCTGCTCGAGCTCGAGCGCCGCGAACGCGAGCGCACCGGCATCGCCACCCTGAAGGTCGGTTACAACCGCGTGCACGGCTACTACCTCGAGCTCAGCAGGGCGCAAGCGCGCGCGGCCGAGCTGCCTGCCGACTACCAGCGCCGGCAGACGCTCAAGGCCGCCGAGCGTTACGTCACCACCGAGCTCAAGCGCTTCGAGACCCGCATCCTGAGCGCGGCCGAGCAGGCGCAGCGGCGCGAGAAGCTGCTCTACGAGCAGTTGCTGGAACATGTCGCTGCGCATGTCGCGCAGCTGCAGCGCATCGCGAGCGGCGTCGCCGAACTCGACGTGCTGGCGTGTTTCGCCGAACGCGCCGAGGCGCTGCAGTGGGTCGCACCCGAACTGACTGCGCAGCGCATGATCACGATCAGCGGCGGGCGCCACCCGGTCGTCGAGCGCCACTTGCACGAGCCCTTTGTCGCCAACGACCTCGTGCTCGACGAAACGCGCAAACTCCTGCTGGTCACCGGCCCCAACATGGGCGGTAAATCGACCTACATGCGCCAGGCAGCGCTCATCGCCCTGCTCGCTCATGTCGGCAGCTTCGTACCGGCGGACGCGGCGACGCTCGGCCCGATCGACGCCATCTATTCACGCATCGGTGCCGCTGACAACCTCGCCGGGGGCCAGAGCACGTTCATGGTCGAGATGAGCGAGGTAGCCAACATCCTGCACAACGCGGGACCCGACAGCCTGGTCATCGTCGACGAGATCGGGCGCGGTACCAGCACCTACGACGGCCTCTCGCTGGCTTGGGCCGCGGCCGAGCATCTCGCTACGCGGAACCACGCCTATACCCTGTTCTCGACCCATTACTTCGAGCTCACACGCATGGCCGAGCACACCGCAGGCGTGGTCAACGTGCGTCTCGATGCGGTCGAGAGCGGTGACGACGTGGTGTTCCTGCACACCGTCTGCGAGGGACCGGCCAACCGCAGTTTCGGGCTCGCCGTCGCGCGGCGCGCCGGCGTGCCACCGGCAGTGGTCGCGCGCGCGCGCGCCGTGCTCGATTCGCTGGAAACGCGCGCTGCCCCCGAGGTCGCGCCAACGACGCCGCAGCTGCCGCTGTTTCCAGACCCCCATCCGCTGCTCGAAGCACTCGCCGCGGTCGATCCCGACAGCCTCTCCCCGCGCCAGGCACTGGAGACACTGTACCGCCTGCGTGGACTGCTCGAGGAGCATGGCTCACGTCGTTCGACGCCCGGGGAATGATCCGCAGGCCCCGGCGGCGCAGCTGCGAATACCCTTCCTGCAGGCGGGAAATCTGTTGGGCTGACGACCCCGCGCCGCTATAATGCGCGCCCTTCCCGTCCCAACCCGAAGTGCTTCGCCATGACTTTTGTTGTCACCGAGAACTGCATCAAGTGCAAGTACACCGATTGTGTCGAGGTCTGCCCGGTGGATTGTTTCCACGAAGGCCCGAACATGCTCGTCATCGATCCTGACGAGTGCATCGACTGCACGCTGTGCGAGCCCGAGTGCCCGGCCGAGGCGATCAAGTCCGAAGACGACCTGACCGACGACGAGCAGCAGTTCCTCGCTCTGAACGCCGAGCTGGCGCAACAGTGGCCGGTGATCAGCGAGATGAAAGATCCGCCCGCCGATGCCGACGACTGGAAGGGCAAGCCGGGCAAGCTCGATCACCTCGAGCGTTGAGGCCACGCCACCCGTGCGCCTCGCGGACGGCGCGCGGGACGGGGCCAGCCAGAAGCGCCCGGGGCCGACCGCTGACGATCGGCCCCGGACATACCGGCACGGTGGCCGCCGGAACCTCCCTGAACTGGTGCCACCTGCCATCCCTGGCGCCGGTCGGGCGCGCGTCCATGTGCACCCGCCCCTTCTTGTAACCGTCATCACAGGCACCGTCCAGTCCTGCCCGAGCCCGTCCTCATCAGCCGTTTCTCATTCAAAAACAGCAAATTATGAGAATCCGGCGCGCCCGCTGACGCGCTCTCGACGCAACTGGCGGGAAGATTTCCCGCACTCCATCGCGACCCTGGCAAACGCGCTGTGCGACCAACGCCGCGAAACCGTCGATGCGTCGGCTCGCGGGTGCGCCAGGCCGTCGAGGCGTCGCTCCGTACTCCTGCTCATGTTGCTCGTTACGCCGTTCGCGGCGGCAACCGAAATCTACCGTTGGACCGATGCGGAAGGTCGCGTGCATTTTGGCGACAGACCTCCGCAGAGCGGGGCCGAGCGACTGCAGGTCGCGCCATCACCGGCCGCTGACAGCGAGGTGCATACGCGACATGAACGCACCCAACGCCTGCTCGACGCGTTCGCCGAAGATCGTGCCGAGCGCCGCGAACGCCGCGCCGAGGAGGCAGCGACCAAGGCTGAACAGAAACGACGCTGCGCGGCCGCGCGTGACAATCGTCGACGCTTCGAACAGGCCTCGCGAGTGGTGCGTCGCGACGCCGCCGGCAACCGCATCGTGCTCGAGGGAGATGCCTACGCACAGGCCCACAGACGTCTCGAGGAAGCCGTCGAACAATGGTGCGGCAGTCGTTGATGCAGCCGACAGGTGCATGTCCGCGTTCTATTTTTTCCATGGCAAGACGGGTACACTCGGCCGATTCCCGGCCCTGACCTTGCGATTCTCGGATGACCAACGCGTTCTGGAAAACTGACTGGTTCATCGGGGCGTCCATTTCCATTCTGTTCCTGCTTGCCTGGCTGACCGGCTCGGCCACGTTGGAACGCCTGGAACGTGTCGCTTACGACAGTGGTGTGAGAATGTCGCAGGGCGACCCCGGTGAGCGCATCGCGGTCGTCGCCATCGACGACAAGAGCATCCAGAACATTGGCCGCTGGCCGTGGTCACGTGACATCCACGCCGGCATGGTCGAACGCCTCAGTGCAGCCGGTGCCAAGGCCATCGGCGCGACCATCTTCTACTCCGAACCGCAGGTCGCGGCCGGCCTGGAATGGATCGGCCGCTTCCGCACCGAGACCGAGTCCCTCGGGCAGGGCGGTGCCGATGTCAGCGGCCTGGTGGGGCTTTACGACGCGGCCGAGAACGAACTCGACACCGACCGCATCCTCGCCGCCGCACTGGCTGAATCGGGGCGCGTGGTGCTCGGCATGCAGTTCGTACCGGGCATGCCGATCGGCAACCCCGACGAAGAACAACCCGAGTACGTCACGCGCAATGCGATTGCGGAAAGCAACATCGCCGATCCCTCCGGCGAGTTTCCGTTGCCCACGCAGACCATCATGGCGGTCCCGCCCATTCCCGAGATCGGCAGCGCCGCCCGTGCCGTCGGCCACCTGGTGACGCCGCTCGACATCGACGGCGGTGTGCGCTACGAGCCGCTCGTCGTGGAGCATTTCGGGCGCTTCTACCCGTCCCAGTCGCTGCTCCTCGCGGCAGCCTTCCACAACCTCGGCGCGCAGGACATACGCGTCAACCTGGGCGACAGCGTGGAACTCGGCAACCTGTCGATCAAGACCGATTCGCTGCTCAACATCAACACGTTCTTCTACGGCAACCGTGAGGGGAATCGTCCCGCATTCGACATCTACTCCTTCTACGATGTGCAGCAGGACCAGGTGCCGGCGGAGAACTTCAAGGACAAGATCGTCCTCATCGGCGCTACCGCATTCGGCGTCGGTTCCACGCTGTACACGCCGATCGGCGACGTCGGCGGGCCGGTGCTGATCATGGCGCACACGGTGGCGAGCATCCTCAACGAGGATTTCTTCATCGCCCCCGCCTGGGCCGGGATCACGGAATTCCTCGTCATCCTGCTCGTCGCCGCCTACCTCACCGCCCTCCTGCCGCGCCTGAACGCGGGGCCGGCGGCGATCATCAGTGCCGCGCTGTTCGTGCTCCTCATCGGCACCGAGCTCGGCCTGATGATGACGCAGTCGGTGTGGATCAAGCTCGTTTCCGCCAGCGCGCTGCTGCTCGTCGGGCACGTGCTCTTGACCACCAAGCGCTTCCTGGTCACCGAGGCCGGCAAGCGTCGCGTCGATGTCGAATCCGCGCTCAGCAACAAGCAGCTCGCCCTGCAGTTCCAGCAGCAGGGCCAGCTCGACATGGCGTTCGAGTACTTCCGGCGCTGCCCGGTCGACGAATCCACCCTCGAGGCCATCTACGTGCTCGCCGGCGATTACGAGCGCAAGCGCCAGTACAACAAGGCCGCGTCCGCCTACGAATACATCGCGAGCAAGGCGCCCGACTTCCGCGACATCAAGAACAAGGTCAACCGCGCCCGCCAGCTCAACGACACCGTCATCATCGGCGGCAGCGGCGCTGGCGGCCCGACCGGCACCATGCTGCTCGACGGCGTCACCAAGCCGATGCTCGGCCGCTATGAGGTCGAGAAGGAGCTCGGCAAGGGCGCCATGGGTGTCGTCTATCTCGGCAAGGATCCGAAGATCAACCGGACCGTCGCCATCAAGACCATGGCGCTTTCCCAGGAGTTCGAGGCCGACGAGCTCGACGAAGTCAAGGAACGCTTCTTCCGCGAGGCGGAGACGGCCGGACGTCTCGATCACCCCAATATCGTCACCATCTACGATGCCGGCGAGGAGCACGACCTCGCCTACATCGCGATGGAGTTCCTGCACGGTCACGACCTCGCCCGCTATACCAAGGCGGACGCGCTGCTGCCCCTGCCGACCGTGATGGGTATCGTGTTCAAATCCGCGATGGCGCTCGATTACGCGCACAAGCGTAACGTCGTGCATCGCGACATCAAGCCGGCCAACGTCATGTACGAGCCGGAAAGCAAGCAGGTCAAGCTGACCGACTTCGGCATTGCGCGCATCACCGATTCGAGCAAGACCAAGACCGGCATGGTGCTCGGCACACCGTCCTACATGTCCCCGGAGCAGCTCTCCGGCAAGAAGGTCGACGGACGCTCCGACCTCTTCTCGCTCGGCGTGATGTTCTACCAGATGATCACGGGCAAGCTACCGTTCCACGGTGACTCCATGGCGACGCTGATGTACAAGATTGCCAACGAGCAGCCGCCTCGGCTCGAGGAGATCCGGCCTGACGTGATCAAGCAACGCCCGTGCCTGGCCAGCATCATCGACAAGGCGCTGGAAAAGGATCCGGACAAGCGCTACCAGACCGGCGCGGAGATGGCGCGCGACATCCAGCGCTGCGCCAAGCAGGCGCAGAACCAGGCCGCCGGCTGACCGGCTGGTGGAGACTGCAGGAAGGAGCGCGCGGTGCGGGGCACTCGCGACACGAGGATGGGGATGCATGCGCGTGGTTGAAGACCGCAGGCAAAGACCAGACGCCGTCTCCGGCGTTCGTCGCCTGTTTTCATCTGCCTGCTAGAGACTGGCCGCCGTGCCCAGCACCCGCTTCGAAGTTGCCAACCTCTCCGATACCGGGCAGAAACGTCCGCACAACGAGGATAGTGCGGTCTCCGATGCCAATCTCGGCCTGGCCATCGTCGCCGACGGCATGGGTGGCTACAAGGCCGGTGAAGTGGCGAGTGCCATCGCGGCACAGCTCATCCTCGACGAGGTTTCCACGGCATTGCGCGGCGGACTCGCCGGCGCCTCCGCCGCGGACGGCGGCATGACGCGCGCGACGCAGGTGCTGCGCGAGGCAATCCAGCACGCGAACGCCGAGGTTTTTCGCACTGCACAAGAAGTACCGCAGTGCCAGGGCATGGGTACGACCGTGGTCGTGGTGCTGCACCACGCGGGGCGCGTGAGCATCGCCCACGTCGGCGACTCCCGCGTCTACCGTCTGCGCGGCGACGAATTCGCCCAGGTCACGCGCGACCATTCGCTGATCCAGGAGCTCATCGATCGCGGTTTCTTCACGCCCGAGGAGGCGGCCGAGAATACGCCCAAGAATCTGGTCACGCGGGCACTCGGCATCGAGCTCGACGTGGAGGTCGACGTGCGGGAAGAAGAGGCCCGCCCGGGGGAGATCTACCTGCTCTGCTCGGATGGCCTCAATGATATGGTAGATGATGAAGAAATTCACTTAACCCTAAGTAAATATAGTGCTAATCTTGCAGAAGCGGCCAGCGAGTTGGTGCGCCTGGCGAACGAAAAGGGCGGCAAGGACAACGTCTCCGTCGTGCTTGTTCGCTCGCTGGCAGAGGCAACGGAATCGCCCGGGATCATGGCGAAGCTCAACGGCTTGTTCAAAAAAGGCAGCTGAATAGGACAGAACGATGGCGAAATTGGTTCTGAGCATGAACGGGGCGGTGCTTGGGGAGTTCACGCTGGATAAGGAGCGAATTTCCATCGGCCGCAAGCCTGACAACGATATCCAGATCGACAACCTTGCCGT
Source organism: Gammaproteobacteria bacterium (assembly GCA_040220855.1). Classification (GTDB taxonomy): domain Bacteria; phylum Pseudomonadota; class Gammaproteobacteria; genus JACKNG01. Next base: position 97,292 of record JAVJVZ010000021.1, read on the forward strand.
CAGCGGCAAGCATGCCCTCGTCATCACCATCCTCGACGACTCCTTCCTCGAAGACCTCGGCAGCACCAACGGCACCTACGTCAACGGCAAGCTCGTCAAGAAGCATGCCCTGCGCAATGGCGATGTCATCGGGCTCGGCAAGCACGAACTCAAGTACGTCAACGAGCACGCCACCGCCGACGACGAAGAATTCGAGAAGACCATGATCATCCGCCCCGGCTCGGCGAGCGCCGCGGTCGCGGCGGCGCGCGCGGCGGAAGAAGCGGCGCCAACGCCGCAGCCTGCAGCGGCAGCCGCCGTCGCTACCAAGGCGGCACCCGCTACAGGCGGCATGCCGCTCGGCAAGCTGCAGGTTCTCAACGGACCCATCGCGGGCAAGGAACTCGAGTTGACCAAGGCGCTGATCACGCTTGGTAAGCCAGGCACCCAGGTCGCGGCCATCTCGCGCCGGCCACAGGGTTACTTCCTCACCCACATCGAGGGCGACGGTAAGAACGACAACTACCCGCTCGTCAACAATCGCCCCATCGGTCCGCAGGCCTACGCCATCCAGAACGGCGACATCATCGAGCTCGCCGGGATCAAGATGGAGTTCAACCTCCTCAAGTAAGCGCGCCCGCAGTCGCGGGTGCGAATCGCTTCCTTCCGCCGCCAACGCACCCAGTCGGTGCGCCGCAAGTCACTTCGTCTTGTGATCGAACACGCCGTCCCAATCGGCCGGCGGCGGGTCCGCACGAAAGTGCTGGATGCGGTCGATATAAATGCGATACAGGTCGGGCGAGCGTGAGCTGCGCATGAGGTTGACGAGGTTGAGCTCGGCCATGTCCCACTGCTGAGCGCGGTAGAGCCGGACGGCTTCGTGGTGGAGCTTGAGTTCCTTCTTCCACGCGCTGTCGAGCGCCTCCCGCGGGCACAGCGGCTCGAAGATCGCGACCGGCTTGGCCTTGCCTTTCACGCGCACCCGATCGAGTTCACGATAGGCATACTCGGGCACCGCCTCCATCGTCGACTCGCTGCAGATGATGCTGACGCCGTAATTCTTGGTCAGGCCCTCGAGGCGTGAGCCGAGGTTCACCGCATCGCCCATCACGGTATAGGCCATGCGGAAGGCCGAGCCCATGTTGCCGACCGACATCATGCCCGTGTTGATGCCGACGCCGATGTGCACTTCCGGCCAGCCGCGCCGCGCGAATTCGACGTTGACTTCGTCGAGACGCGCGATCATCTGCATGCCGGCCTCGATGGCGTGGCGCGCATGGTTCGGATCGGACAGGGGAGCGCCCCAGAACGCCATGATGGCGTCACCCATGTACTTGTCGATGGTACCGCGGCGCGTGTGGATGACTTCGGTCATCGGCGTCAGGAACTGGTTCATCAGCTCGGCCAGGTCCTTGGGTGGCAATCCTTCGGAGATCGTCGTGAACCCGCGCACGTCGGAGAACAGCACCGAAAGCTCGCGATTCTCCGCGTCCAGCGAGTAGGCACTCGGCGCGCGCGCCATTTCGTCGACGAGTTCGGGTGGCACGTACTGCCCGAACAGCCCCGTCAACTGGCGTTTTCCACGCGTCTCGACGAAATAGCCGTACGACATGTGCAGCAGGAACAGTGTCAGGACCATCAGGATGCCGGACGCGACCGGCAACACGATGCCATTCGACCACACCACGTGGTTGAGGCCGATGTAGGCGCCGATACCGCCCACCGTCACCACCGTCGTGATCAGCGGACTGAGCACCGCACCGGCGATGATCATGGAGATGCCGGTGACGAGCAGCAGGATGACCTCGGCGCCGAGCGTGTACTCGGGGAACTGCAGAACCTCGCCGCCGAGAATGCCGGCGACCAGGTTGGCATGGACCTCGACGCCGGGGTAAGCCTCCTCCATCGGCGTTGCACGCAGATCGAGCAGACCGGGTGCGCTCGTTCCGACCAGCACGATCTTGCCGGCCAGCACGGACTTGTCGGCAGTTCCGTGCAGCACCTGGGTGGCCGGAACATAGGGGAAGCTGCCTTGGCGACCGCGGAACGGCACCAGCGTCTTCACGTTGCGGTCGACCGGGATCGCCGCGTCTCCCACCGTCAGCCATTCGAGCCCCGGGTAGCCGCGCGTGTCGAACAACGGCTTCTCAAAGCGCGGCAGAACGTCGGCACCGCCGAGCGCATGGCGCACGATCTCGAGCGACAGCGAGGGATAGTAGTTCTCTTCGAACCGCACCAGCATCGGCACCCGCCGCACCACGCCGTCCTGGTCGGGCTGCTGGGAGAAGTGGCCGGCGCCGATGGCCTGCTCGGTGAGGCGCGGCAGGTTGCCGCCGTAGCCCGAGGCCTCAAGGAACTGTACTTTCTTGCCCTGGAAGACCGACTTCACCAGGATCGGCGGTGGCAGCGCGCCGGAGCGCGGCGTATCGACCGCACCGCCCTGGTCGATGTTGAAGTAGTAGCCGAGCACCACGGGATAGCGGCCGATCGTTTCGCTGAAGATGGTGTCGTAGTCGAGGCTCGGCCTCACTTCGGCGAGACGACGGAGAAATCCCGCGTCGTCTTTCAGCTCGCCTTCGGCAAGTCCCTCGAGCACGCGCAGACCGGAACTTTCGTCCGGCTCGGCGAACACGATGTCGAAGCCGAGAAGGCGGATGTCGTAGTCTTCGAACAGCGCTTCGACCAACCGTGCCAGCTTGTCGCGTGGCCACGGCCAACGGCCCTCGGCACGCAGGCTTATCTCGTCGATGTCGACGATCACGACGGAGTCGTCGCGAGTCCCTGGCATGGTCAGCTTGAGGTGCGTGTCGTAGGCGAGATTCTCCATCTGGTCGACGAAGCGCAGTCGCCACACGTTGGTGGCGTGACAGAGGAATACCGCCAGGACCAGCGTGCCCAGCACGAGCCTGACCCAGCTTTCCTTGAGTTTCTCGATCACGGCCGTGGTGCCCCCCGTGCGGCTCCGTTGATGTGCCCCGCGCCCCCGCGCGGACGTGCGTCGGCGCGACTGCGCTCAGCGCACGACCAGTTGCGCGAGATCCCGCGCGAACTCGTCGAAAATCTCCCGTGTCGCCGCGCTGGTCGCCGCCACGTAACCGGCGATGTCATCCCCGGCGAGTTCCTTCCTGCGCTCGATCGTGCGCGACAGGGCGGGCACCGTCTCGCCGGACTCGAAGACGTCGAAACCGAGGCTGACCACGGCAGCGTCGGCGCCATTCTGATCCGCAACACGTTCGAAGCGGTGCACGTGGCCGCGCACGATCACGCCCTCACGCGGCCCGGGTTCGTTCATCACGCGCGCGTCGAGCGCGTGCCGCAGGTGCGCGGCGAGCCCGCGTTGCAACAGCAGCCGCGGGCTGTCTATCCAGAAATGATAGCCGTACTGCTCTAGCGTAGTGCCGTCCGCGGCGGCGTAGAGCAACGCGCGCTGCCCGTGCAGACCACTCGCCGAGAACGGAGGAACCACGATCGGAGACGTCCCCGCCGGCTCGCCCCCGGGACGTACGGTGAGTTCCTGCGGCACGAGCCGGTGGAACTGGTCCCGCGGTGGCGCCGACACGGTGCCGCAGGCGGCCAGCAGCGTCACGGACAGGAGCAGCGCGACGATGCGCGCCGCCTTCATGGCGCTCCGGGCTCCGTTGCCGGGGCCTGGCGCAGCAGCCGTGCAGGATTCTCGCGCAGACCGCGGGCAAACTCGTTCATGTTGCGGGCGCTACCCTCGACGTCGTACATGATGGTGCCGAGATGCTGGTTGATGGTGCGCATGGCCTGCTCGAGCTCCATCATCGATTCATCGGCCGCCCGCACGGTGTTCTTTATCGTTGCGCGGTTGTCACCAACCATGCCGCCGAGGCCCGCCAGCACACCGTTCATCTCGACGCGCGTATCCTCGATGCGCGCGATCAGTGCGTTCAGGTTGAGCGCCACCTCGTCGAGATGCACGAGGAAATCCCTGACCCGATCGCGATTCTCGTCGGCAACGATGGCATTGATGGCCTGCGCGCTCTCGTCCAGGTGAGCCAGCAGCACCTGCGCCTCTGAAAGGATGTCCTGCTCGAGCCGCTCGTGGATCATGTGCACGAACGGGCCGAGTTCGTCGCGGCGAAACGCCAGGAACTCCTGCGAGATCATGGTGATGCTTTGGTTGAGGTTGTCGAGCACGGGCAGGATACCCTCCTGCGACAATACGCGGAAATCGCCTGCGGCCTGGTTGAGTACCGCGACGAGATCGGCCTTCCCCTGCCCTTCGATGATGGCGCCTGGCTCGAGCATCGTGTCCGCGCCGCCTTCGGCTATCTCGATGGTCACCGCGGAGATCAGTCCGGAGGCCGCCACCCGGGCGACACTATCGGCGGGGATGCGCCAGCCCGCGGTGATGCTCAGCGTGACGCGATAGCGCATCCCCTCGGCGGTTGTCTCGGGTTCGATACCCTCGACCTGGCCGACCTGGTAGCCCTCGTAGTAGACACCCGTCCCGAACTTCAGGCCGGCGACGTTCTCGTAGTAGACAAAATAGGTATCGGATGGACCGCCACGTCCCGTCACGGCCATCAGCAGGACGACGAAGGCGACCGCCATCGCGACGACGAAGGCACCTACCAGGGTGTAATTGACCGTATCGCGTTTCATGCAACGGCGCGCCGTCGATCGCGCCCCTTACCCCCCGGTGAGTCGGCGCAGGTAGTCATCAGGATCGATTTGCTCTTCTCGCGGACGCCGATTGAGGAGATCCTGCACACGCTCCACGTTCGAGTTGCGGACCTCCTCGACGCTGCCGGTTAGAAGGATTCTGCCACGATCGAGCACGGTGATGCGATCGGCGATCTTGAAAGCGCTGTCGAGCTCGTGCGTGACGACCACGATGGTCATCTGCATGGTGTCGCGCAGCTTGAGTATCAGCTCGTCGAGATCGGCTGCGACAACCGGGTCGAGGCCGGCAGAGGGTTCGTCGAAGAACAGCAGTTTGGGGTCCATCACGATGGCACGCGCGAGCGCCGCCCGCTTGATCATGCCGCCCGAGAGCTGCGCAGGCTTGAGTTCGCCGAAACCACCAAGATTGACCACTTCGAGCTTCATACGAGCAATGATGCCCATGGTCTGCTCGTCCAGGGCGGTGTGTTCGCGCAAGGGCAGCATCACGTTCTCGACCACTGTCATCGAACTCAGCAGCGCGCCACCCTGGAACGAAACCCCCATGTTGCGCCGGAGCTCGTGCAGCTCCGCTGGCGAGCTCGTGGTGAGATCCTTGCCGAGCAGGCTGATGTGGCCCGCGGTGGGTCGGTGCAGACCGAGCAGGTGGCGCAGCAGCGTGCTCTTGCCCGATCCACTGCCGCCCATGATGACCATGATCTCGCCCTGTGCGACCTGCAGGTCGACGTGGTCCAGGATGAGCCGGCTGCCGTAATGCGTAACCAGCCCGCGTACGTCGATCGCGGCCGGCTCGGTCATCGGTTGAGGAAGTAGGTGAAGGCCATGTCGGCAAGCACGATGTAGGAAATCGCGAGGACGACCGCTCGCGTGGTCGACTTGCCCACGCCCTCTGCACCACCGTTCACGGCGAACCCGTTGGTGACGCCGACGAGCGCGATGATGGCGCCGAACACGACACTCTTGGCGAGGCCCTGCATGAGATCGTCCGTCGTCATGAACCCGGTGCTCTGGTCCCAGTACGCCGCATAGCTGAGTCCGAGTTCGAGCTTGCAGAACACCGCTCCGCCGAGCAGGGCCGCGAAATCCGAGAAAACCGTGACGAGCGGTACCATCACGAGCATTGCGATGAGCACTGGCGATACCAGGTAACGCACCGGGTTGATGCCCATCACGCGCAGCGCGTCGATCTCCTGGTTCACGACCATGGTACCGATGCGCGCGGCGAGCGCGGATCCGGAGCGCCCGGCAATCAGGATGCCGGTGATGAGAGGCCCGAACTCGCGGGTGACCGACAGCGCGATGCCGAGCACCACCTGCGTCTCGGCACCGAATTGCTTGAGCGTGTGGATACCCTGGATGGCGAGCATGACGCCAATCGCGAACGACAGCACGAACACGATAGGCAGCCCGTTGATACCGATCTCGACCATCTGCTGCACGGCGGCGGACAGGCGCACCGGCTGGCGGCGCGAGGGGCCGAGGACGATCCAGAACAGGCTCTCGACGGTCAGTGCGAGATAGTAGCCGAACTCCTCGAGGAGCTCGACGCAGGTCCTGCCGATGCGCTCGAGCGTTGGCACGAGCGTCGGCAGGCGGCCCTCAGCCATCCGCTTCGAGGCGGGCCGGGAGATCGGCGTGAATGGGGAAGACCTTGTCCAGACGGGCGAGCTCGAGCACGCTCATGGCGGCTTCGCTGACCCCGATGAGACCGAAGCGCAGACCGTTCTTCTTGGCCGTCTGGAAACCTTCCACGAGGCTGGCCACACCCGAGCTGTCGATGTAGGTGACCGCGCTCAGATCGACCAGCGTGTGATGGCGCTGTTCCAGGCTGGCGAGAATGGCCTTGCGCGCCTCCGGCGAGCAGGACAGGTCGACATCGCCGGTCAACAGGACGATGTCGTAGTCATCCTGCATCTTCACTTGGTAGGCCATCACACAAACCCCGAAAGTAGTCGCATTGTCATCTTCGCCGGCGTGCCCGGGCGGCAGGGCGCAGCGGATGCACGCTGCTTGCGCGTGCGCGCAGCGGCGCGGCCGCTCATTGCTCTGCCTGCTGGTCGTGGATACGCTTGGTCATTCTGAGGACGTTGCCGTGGTCGTCCTGCAGGTGCGCATAGGCGCATTCGTCCATCAGTTCCTTGATGAAGTAGGTGCCGAGACCGCCGGGGCGCAGGTCATCGAGATCGCGCGGCTGGATCTGTTCGAAGTCGACCGGTGCCGCGAAGTCAGTGAGAACGACCTCGATTTCGCCGCCATTATCGTTCATCTCCAGCACGATTTCACCCGAGCGATCACCCTTGTAAGCGTGCTCCATGATGTTCATGCAGGCTTCGTTGACGGCGATGATGAGGTCGGAGACGAGCTTCTTCGTCAAGGTGACCTGTGTGGCTGCCTGCTGAACCTGCTCGCGCACCATCTTCAGGCGTTTCGGATCGGCGGCGAAGCGCAGTTCCAGCAGGCGTGTACTCATGCTCACCAAGGCCGTTCGCCGAGCGATCGTGCGATGTGCCTGCATGGACACCGGTACGGTTCAGGTCGTGGCCGAGAGGTCATTGCGCCAGTTCCACGAGCATCAGGGTAATGTCGTCGTGCGTGGTGTAGCCGCCGTGGCGCCAAGCATCGACGATGCCGGGCAGGCGCACGGCCGGCGGCAGGCTGGCTGCGGATTCTATCATCTCGATCAGGCCGGCGGTCTCCAGTGGCATGCCGTCGCGGCCCGCGCTCTCACTGAGGCCGTCCGTGTAAAGATAAATGCTGCAGCCGCCGAGCGGAATACGCGACACCGGGAAACTGATCCCGCCCAGCACGCCGAGCGGCGGCGCCTCCGCGGCGAACTCGGCGTAGTCACCGCGCCCGCGCCGGACCAGTGCCGCCTGGTGGCCGCCGTTGGCGATCTCGGCGTAGCCGCGAACCGGATCGAGATAACCAGCGACGATGGTCACGAACATGCCCATTGTCGAGGTCTCACAGAGTTCCTCGTTGACACGCGCCAGCAGTACGCCAGGGTCGCCCGACTGCTTGGCAAGACAACGCAACAGGCTGGTCGTTTTCGCCATCAGCAGCGCCGCGTTCATGCCCTTGCCCGATACGTCGGCGAGCGAGAAGTAGACGCGCCCGTCGGTGAGCCGGAGAAAATCGTAGAAATCACCCGAGACTTCGCGCGCCGGGATGTTGATGCCGTGCACCGGATTGCTACCGTTGCCGCCGGCCGGCAGCAGGCTCTCCTGGATCTGTCGCGCCAGCTCGAGCTCCTTGCGCACGCGCTCCTGCTCGACCAGTTCCAACGCCATGCGTGCGTTGTGGATGGCGAGCGCGGCAGCCGACGCGACCGTCGTCGCGAGCTGCATGTCGTTGAGGTCGAACAGGCCATCCGCGGTCCGCTTGTTGAGCAGCTCGAGCGCCCCCAGGCACTCGCCGCGCACCGATAAAGGCACACACAGAATGGAACGGGTCGCGAAGCCCGTGTCGGCATCGACGACTGCCGCAAAGCTCGGATTCTGCGCGACGTCACGCACGATCTTGGGTTCGTTGTGCTGCACCGTCTGGCCCACGATGCCCTGGTCGGGGGCGAGGCGCAGGCCGCGAATGTCGACGGGCCCGGCGCATTCGCGGCAGACCAGCGCCTGGCCGTCCTCTTCGAGCAGGAAGATCGAGGCGGCCTCCGCGTTGAGGTAGGCCATGAAGCGGTCGATGGCGTGGCGCAGTGTCTCTTCGACGTTGAGGGAACTGGCGAACTCATGGGTCAGGCGAGCGAGGAACACCGAGGCCTGCTCCGGCGGCGCCGCCACGAAACCGCCATCGCCCAACTCGTTCATCGTGCCAGGCGCCGGACGTTGTCCAGATAGACCAGGGCGTCGGGTCCGCGTCCCTCCTGCCCGGCCTGCCACAGTTCGTGGGCAAGGCAGTCGATGATGCGATGTTCCACGGTATGGGTATCGCCGCCCGCAGCCATCATCAAGGCCTGGTAGGCGGCGCGGATGCCGGGCGGGCGGTCAGTCTGCAGTTGCTCGACCAGGGCGATGTGCAACCCCATGTGCAGGAAGGGGTTGCTGCGCCCGTCGCTGCCATCGAATTCGGCCTCGCGCGCCGCCGCCGGTGCGCCCAGCGTTGCGTGGTACTCGGGGTGCGCCGCGATGACGTCGGCGATGATCTGCTCGAGCGGCTCGAGCGCTTCACCCGCCTGCATCCGGCGCCACACGCGCAGGAAGAATTCGCGCGATTCGTTACGGTCTTCGACGAACATGTCCGCTGGTCCGGGGGCGCGCCGCAGCAGGATTCTCGGGCGCCACGTGGCGATTCTTTTCCCGCCAGTCGCACAGGTCAAGTACACAACACTCGGCGCAGCGGGGCTTACGTGCGAGACAGGTATAGCGCCCGTGCAAAATGAGCCAGTGATGAGCATCACGACGGAACGCCGCGGGCACCATGCGCAGCAGCTTCTGCTCGACGGCGAGCGGCGTGCGGCCGGGCGCGAGGCCGGTGCGATTGGCGACGCGGAAGATGTGCGTGTCGACCGCGATGGTCGGCTCACCGAAAGCAGTATTCAGGATCACGTTGGCCGTCTTGCGACCGACGCCCGGCAGGGCTTCCAGCGCCGCGCGCTCGCATGGCACCTCGCCGCCGTGCGCGTCGAGCAGGATACGGCAGGTCTTGATGACGTTCTTTGCCTTGGTGTTGAACAGCCCGATCGACTTGATGTGCTCGCGCACACCCTCTTCGCCCAGCGCGAGCATGCGCGCCGGGTCGGGCGCTGCAGCGAACAGGGTACGCGTGGCCTTGTTGACGCTGACATCGGTCGCCTGCGCGGACAACATGACGGCGATCAACAGCTCGAACGGTGAGGCGTACTCGAGTTCGGTGGTTGGCGCGGGGTTGCGTTCGGCGAGCCGCCGGAAGAACTCGTAGCGGGTGTTCCGGTTCACGGCCGCGCACGCGCCCGGGGGGCAGCCTGCCCGTCGTTGTCGCCGCGCCGGCGGCGCACTGCCGCACGCACGGTTGCGGCGAGTTCGTCGACCGAGCAGGCACTGAGATCGACGTAATCGGCACCGCCCTCGCCGCGCTCGGCAACCTGGTCGCGCGCACGGCGTGCCTCGAAGCGCGCTCGCGCCTGCCGTGCGCGTGCGGCGCGGCCGGGCGCGTCGTCACGCTGACCGGTGGCGGCTTCGAGGATGATGCAGTCGGTCGGACACACCGGCACACACAAGGCACAGCCCGTGCACCACGCGGCCACGACACCATGCAGGAGACCGGCGGCGCCGACGATGGCATCGACCGGGCATGCCTGGATGCACTTGGTGCAGCCGATACAGTCGCCCTCCTCCACGCGCGCTACCTGGAGCGGTTCGATGACATGTACCGGTGTCGCCGGTGCCGGGTGTCCGAGCAGGCGGGCGAGCTCGCGCCGGGTCTGCTCACCACCCGGCGGGCACGAATCGATCGAGGCGCGCTCCTCGGCGAGCGCTTGCGCGTAGGGCAGACAGCCCGCGTAACCGCAGCGCCGGCACTGTGTCTGCGGCAGACAGGCGTCGATGCGCTCCGCGAGGGTCATGCGATCGAATCCGTCACCGGCTATCGTCAAGGACGTGACGCTGCGATCGCGCTACTTCGCGCGCATTCCCGGCCGCGCTCCGGTATCGGGCGAGACCAGGAAAATGTCACTGCCGCCCGGTCCGGCACCGAGCACCATGCCCTCGGAAGTGCCAAAGCGCATCTTGCGTGGCGCCAGGTTCGCCACCATGACGACCTGCCGTCCGACCAGGTCCGCCGGCCGGTAGGCCTGCTTGATGCCGGCGAACACGTTGCGCTGCTCGTTGCCGAGATCGAGCGTGAGCTGTACCAGTTTGTCAGCGCCCTCGACGTCGCGGGCATCGACAATCTGCGCGATGCGAAGGTCGACGCGCGCGAAGTCGTCGATGGTAATCTGCGCGGCGATCGGTTCGATGTCCGCATCGCTCGTTGCCGGCGGCGTGCTCGCCGCGGGTTGGGTGTCCTTGCTCGCTTCGATCATCTTCTGCACCTTGTCCTTGTCGACCCGCTGCAGCAGCGGGCTGAATTTCCCGACCCGGCCACCGAGCGGCGTCGCGCTCGCGTCATCCCATTTCAGCACGGCACCGCCGAGGAACGCTTCGGCCTTTTCGATGGTCGCCGGTAGTACCGGCTTCAGATAGACGGCGAGCACGCGGAACAGGAACACGCCCATGCTGCAGGCCCGATGCAGGGCCTCGTCCTGGGCCGGATCCTTCGCCATCACCCACGGCGCACGGCGATCGATATACTGGTTGGCGCGGTCGGCGAGCGCCATGATCTCGCGCATCGCGCGGCCGTATTCGCGCCCCTCGTAGCATTCCGCGATGACCTCGGCACGCGCTACGAAGGTCTCGAGTAGCTCGGGCTCGTCGACGACGTCACTGAGGTGCCCATCGAAGCGCTTGCTGAGGAATCCGGCGCAACGGCTCGCCAGGTTGACGAACTTACCGACCAGGTCGGCATTCACACGCAGTTCGAAATCCTCCAGGCTCAGATCGATGTCCTCGATCGCGGCACCCAGCTTGGCAGCGAAGTAGTAGCGCAGGTACTCCGGGTCGAGATGGTCGAGATAGGTCCGCGCGGTGATGAAGGTGCCGCGCGATTTCGACATCTTCTGCCCATCGACAGTGAGAAACCCGTGCACGAAGACGTTCGTCGGCAGGCGGAACCCTGCGCCCGCGAGCATTGCCGGCCAGAACAGCGTGTGGAAGTACATGATGTCCTTGCCGATGAAGTGCACCATCTCGGCATCGCTGCCTGCGGCGACGAAGGCCTCGTAGTCGATGCCCTCGCGATCGCACAGGTTGCGGAAGCTGGCGAGATAGCCGATCGGCGCGTCGAGCCACACATAGAAGTACTTGCCTGTCTCACCCGGGATCTCGAAGCCGAAGTAGGGGGCGTCGCGCGAGATGTCCCAGTCCTGCAGACCGGCCGCGAACCATTCCTCGAGCTTGTTGACGATGCCCGGCTGCAGGTCGCTGGTGGCGAGCCAGTCCCGCAGCAGTCCCTCGAAGTCAGCAAGGCGGAAGAACAGGTGCTCGGAGTCACGCAGCTCGGGCGGCGTGCCGGACAACGCCGACACCGGATCGATCAGGTCGGTCGGCGCGTAGGTCGCACCGCACACTTCGCAGCTGTCACCGTACTGGTCGGTGGCCTTGCAGCGCGGGCAAGTGCCGCGGATGAAGCGATCGGGCAGGAACATGCCCTTGACCGCGTCGTAGGCCTGCCGGATGGTGCGCCGCTCGATATGGCCCCCGTCGCGCAGACGTTCGTAGATGTGCGCCGAGATGGCGCGATTCTCGGGCGAATGCGTCGAATGGTAGTTATCGAAGGCGACACGGAACCCGGCAAAGTCCTGCCGGTGTTCGGCTCCGACCCGCTCGATGAGCTGCTCCGGGCTCATGCCTTCCTGCTCGGCGCGCAGCATGATCGGGGTGCCATGGGCGTCGTCGGCGCAGACGTAATGACACTCGTGGCCGCGCAGCTTCTGGAAGCGCACCCAGATGTCGGTCTGCACGTATTCGACGAGGTGACCGATGTGGATCGGCCCATTGGCATAGGGCAGAGCGCTGGTGACCAGGATGCGGCGGCGGGTAGCGGGCATGGGAGGACCGGAAAGCCTGAAGGATTTTGGGGTAAGGCGGGGGCCGAATTATAGGGACCACGGCGCCGCTCGGCCATTGTCGGCGCGATCATTGGTGTAGAATCAGGCGCCCCCGAATCACCACCTTGCCGCCATGGACCAGCTCGAACAAGACATCCGCGACCGTCTCGCCAGCGATGTCGATCCCTACCTCGGCTGCGACCTGGCCAGTGCTGGCGCGCTGGCCGCAATCGACGTCGACGGCCGCCGTGCCACGGTCAGGATCGAACTCGGCTTTCCCGTCGAGCGCTATCGTGCCGAGCTCACTGCGCGCCTCGAGAAGCTGCTCGCGGACCTCGATGCCGAGATCGCCCTCGACGTCAGCGCCCGTATCGTCGCCCGCGAGGTGCAGAAGGGCACCAAGCCGCTCCCCGAGGTCCGCAACATCATCGCGATAGCCTCCGGCAAGGGCGGTGTCGGCAAGTCGACCACCGCGGCAAACCTTGCCATCGCGCTACAGCAGGAAGGGGCCCGCGTCGGCGTGCTCGACGCCGACATCTACGGCCCCAGCCAGACCCGCATGCTCGCCACCCAGGGTCGCCCCGAGAGCCGTGACGGCAAGTCGATGGAGCCGCGCGTCAGCTACCAGCTGCAGACCATCTCGATCGGCAACCTGATCGAGGAGGACACGCCGATGATCTGGCGCGGGCCGATGGTCACCGGTGCGCTGGAGCAGCTGCTCAACGACACCAACTGGCACGATCTCGACTACCTCGTGGTCGACCTGCCACCCGGTACCGGCGATATCCAGCTCACACTGTGCCAGCGTATCCCGGTGAGTGGCGCGATCATCGTCACCACGCCGCAGGACATCGCGCTGCTCGACGCGCGCAAGGGCCTCAAGATGTTCGAGAAGGTCAACGTGCCGGTGCTCGGCGTGATCGAAAACATGAGCGTGCACATCTGCAGCAATTGTGGCCATGCCGAGCACATCTTCGGTGCCGGTGGCGGTGAGTCGATGGCCAAGCAGTACGGTGTCGACCTGCTCGGCTCGCTGCCGCTCGACATCCGCATCCGAGAAGGCGTCGACAACGGACGACCCACGGTCGCCATCGAGCCGGACTCGCAGGTCGCGCAGATGTACCGCGAGATCGCGCGCCGGGCGGCGGCGCGGCTGGCCTTGCGCGCACGGGACTACTCGGCGCGCTTCCCCAAGATCGTCATCCAGAACACCTGAGCACGCGACACCGCGGCGAGCCGGGCTGACGTCCCGTCCGGCAGGCCTGCTGTCGCAACCCGAGAGGAGCCCCGACGTGCCGGTCAAGTCCGATGCCTGGATCAAGCGCATGGCGCTGCACCACGGCCTCATCGAACCGTTCGAGCCGGGGCAGGTACGCACCCTGGACGGTCGCGCAGTGATTTCCTACGGCACCTCGAGCTACGGCTACGACATCCGCTGCGCGCCGGAATTCAAGGTATTCACCAACATCAACTCGACCATCGTCGATCCGAAGGATTTCGATTCCGGCAGCTTCGTCGACGTCAACCAGGACGTCTGCGTCATTCCGCCGAACTCGTTCGCGCTGGCCCGCACGGTCGAGTATTTCCGCATTCCACGCGACGTGCTGACGATCTGCCTGGGCAAGTCGACCTACGCGCGCTGCGGCATCATCGTCAACGTGACACCGCTGGAGCCCGAGTGGCAGGGCCACGTGACGCTCGAGTTCTCCAACACCACGCCGCTGCCGGCCAAGATCTACGCCAACGAGGGCGTCGCCCAGGTCATCTTCCTGCAATCGGACGAACCCTGCGAAGTGTCGTACGCCGACCGGCTGGGCAAATACCAGGGGCAGCGCGGCGTCACGCTGCCCAAGGCCTGAGCGCGGGCCGTTACGCGGCCGCGCCACCGCGCGCGGCACGCAGCTCCGCGGCCTGCTTGCGCAGCACGTGCTGAATGAGGGCTTCCCGGTCCTGCTCGCGTATTTCCTCGAACTGCACGGCAATCTGGAAGCGCTCGCCGTCGCCACGCCGGCAGTCGACGACCCGGCCGATCGCCCGCATCGAGTGGTGCGAAGGCAGCAGCACGAGATCGATTGCGAGCGGCGCGTTGAGGGCGAGCGGCGTGTCGGCGGCAATCGCGATGCCACCGCCACTGAGGCTGACCTCGCTCGGCTCGTGCTCGCGGTGAGTTCCGGTGACGACCTGGCCGCTCTCGAGCGCGACCACGCGCTCGATCAGGGTCAGCTTGCGGTTGAGCAATTCCAGTGCCTGCGCCATCGCCTTGCTCTCTTCGCGCACGGCTTCGAAAGCGTCCTCGAGCCTCAGGTCTATTCCAGCCAGTGCCGCATGCAGGTTGCTCGCGCGAATCTCGTTGGCCTGGATGAAATGACGCTCCTGCTCGAGGTCCTCGTCGGCAACGACGCGATACTTGAGCAGGGCGCGGTCTTCGATGCGGAAATAGCGTCGGCGGTCGGTGGTCATGGCAGGATTCCTCGGCGCGGTGGGATCGGCTTGCAGGCAGATGACTGCGGCGACGTCATTGGCCGCTGTTGATGCCGCTGCGAATATGCTCGAGACGGGACTTCGGCTCTCCAGGTTCCGCATCGGGCGGCGGGGCGGCCTCCGCAGCCGGCGGCGCGACGGACGCCGGCGGCGCGCTGTCGGCCGGCGGCGCGGTCGCTGCAGCGGGCGGCGCCTGCGGCACCCAGTCCGGCACCTCGTTGCCGGGGACCCAGTCCGGCTCGTCCGGCTCGTCCGGCAGCGCCAGGTCACCGGGGCCGGCCGCGTCGTCTGCGACATAGGCGGTCATCGCCTCGCGAGGCGCCGACGCCTGCTCGGGTTCCTGGCGGATGATGATCTCGACGCGGCGATTGAGAGCGCGATTCTGAGGGGTATCGTTGGGCACCAGCGGGTGCGCCTCGCCGTGGCCCTCGACGACCAGGCGCCCGGGGTCGAGCGCGCTGCCCTTGAGCAGCGCGTGCACCACGGTGACCGCGCGCGCCGAGGAGAGATCCCAGTTGGAACGATAGAGCTGCGTATGGATCGGCACGTCGTCGGTGTGTCCGGCAACGACGATGCGTCCGGGGATGTCGACCAGCGACTCGCGGAGCTTTGCGATGACCGCGGCGAAACCCGGATCGAAGCGCGCCGCACCGGACGGAAACGATCCTTTCTCGCGGATACGGATGACGATGCTGGCACCCTCGGTCTCGATCTGGATCATGCCCTGGTCGACTTCGTCCTGCAGCGCGGCAACCAGGCGCGCCGCTTCCTGCAGGGCCTGCGCTTCGCTCAGCGTGCCCCCACCATCGCTCTCGCTGGCCTGGGTGCCATCGGGATCATTGACCAGGGCATCGGTAAACTCCAGCGACTGCTTGTCCTCGTCCGTGGTCTGCTGGCGTACCTCGTTGATGATGGTCGGCTGGGGTTTGCCGGCGCTGAACTCCTGCGCCACGATGCTGGTGCCCTTGGGCACCTCGATGGCCTTGATTTCCCGCTGCACGCCGAACGCCAGCTTGAGCGAGCCGGCGATGGCCTTGAATTTCATGATGTCGAGTTCGGCGAACGACAGCAGCAGTACGAAGAAGCACATGAGCAGCGACATCAGGTCGGCGAAGGTCATGATCCAACCTGCGCCGCCCTCCTCGTCCTTCTTGCGCGGTGCCGCGTCCTCCGCCATGGTTCGAGCGCCCCGTCAGCCTTCGCCCGCGGCCTGGCGCTTGGAGCTCGGCAGGTAGGTCTTGAGGATTTCCTCGATGACGCGTGGATTGCGTCCTTCCTGGATACCCTGCAGGCTGTCGATGATCATCGCCTTGACCATGCGCTCCTCGTTGGCGCGCAGGCCCAGCTTGTCTGCAATCGGAATCGCGAAGACGTTGGCGATGACCGCGCCGTAGAGCGTGGTGAGGAGTGCAACCGCCATGGCCGGACCAATCGCGGCCGGGTCGCTCATGTTGGAAAGCATTTGCACGAGGCCGATGAGGGTGCCGATCATGCCCATGGCGGGCGCGGCATCGCCAATCGACTTGAAGATGCTGCGACCGAGGTCGTGGCGGTCTACTGCCGCATTGAGATCGTTCAGCAACGTCTGGCGCACCACCTCGGGCTCGTGGCCGTCGACCATCATCTGGATGCCCTTGGCGAGGAAGGCATTGCTGGTTTCCTTGCCTTCGAGGGCCAGCAGCCCGCCCTTGCGCGCTTCGTTGGCCATCTCCACCGTCTGCGCGATGAGATCCTCGGGCTTGTCGAGTTTGAAGATGAATGCCCGCATGGCGACCTTGAACGCACCGAAGAACTGCCCGAGGGAGAACTTCATCATCACCGCGCCGACGGTTCCGCCGACGACGATCAACAATGAAGGCACATCGACGAACAGGCCGAAGTCGCCACCCGTCACGATGGCCGTGACCAGGATGCCGATGGCGCCCAGCAGGCCGAGCAGGGTAGCCAGATCCACGGTGTCTCCTTTGCTGTCGATGCGGTCGTGCAGGGTGCGCCGCGCAAGGTGCCCGGCAGCCCGCGGACGGTGCCGGGAAAGGGCCCCGTTCGCTCTTTGCCAGTAGCGGTCGGGCGGGGTCGAACTTTAGCGTTGCGCTGCAGCGTGGCGGGCCCGCCGACGACATTCGGTGAGGCGTCTCGCTGGTATACTCCAAGGGCCGTCGGCCCGCCCGCCAGAAATCAAATAACTGACTGATAATATGGATTATTTTCCGGTTTTTCTCGCACTTGCCGAACGCCCCTGCCTGGTCGTGGGCGGCGGCGCCGTCGCCGCGCGCAAGATAGCCCTGCTGTTGCGCGCGCGGGCGGCGGTGACCGTGGTGGCGCGCCGCGCCGGCGACGAGGTCAGGGCGCTGCACGCGGGCGGCCGGCTCGTCCTCGAGGAGCGGGACTTCCGCTCCGACGACGTCACCGGCCACGTCTTCATCGTCGCCGCGACCGACGCTGCTGCGACCAATGCCGCCGTTGCCGCCGCCGCCCACGCACACGGCATCCTCGTCAACGTGGTCGACCAGCCGGCCGACAGCAGCGCCATCATGCCCTCGATCGTCGATCGCTCGCCGGTCGTGGTCGCCATTGGTACGGGTGGCCGTGCGCCGGTGCTGGCGCGCCTGCTACGGGCGCGCCTGGAGACGCTGATCCCGCCGGCCTACGGCGAGCTCGCGAGCCTGCTCGGCGGTCTGCGCGCGCGCGTGCGCGCCGCGTTACCGGATGCGAGCGCGCGGCGCCGCTTCTGGGAGAGCGTGCTCGACGGTCCCGCCGCGGAACTCTTCTTCGCCGGCCGCCGCGCGCAGGCGGAAGCAGCAGTCGAAGCGCTGCTCGCCGAACGCGCCCGCGCCGCCGCCCCGCGCGGCGAGGTCTACCTCATCGGCACCGGCCCCGGCGATCCCGATCTGCTCACCTTCCGTGCCCTGCGCCTGATGCAGCTCGCCGATGTCGTCGTCCATGATCGCCTCGTCGGCGACGATATTCTCGAACTCTGCCGGCGCGATGCCGATCGCATCTACGTCGGCAAGGCGCGTTCGCGGCACGCCGTCGCGCAAGAGGACATCAACGCCCGCCTCGCGCGCGAGGCGTTGGCCGGGCGACGCGTGGCACGCCTCAAGGGCGGCGATCCGTTCACCTTCGGGCGCGGCGGCGAGGAGATCGAGCACCTGGCGGCAGCCGGCATCGACTTCCAGGTCGTTCCCGGCATCACGGCCGCGCTCGGCTGCGCGGCCTATGCCGGCATCCCGCTGACGCACCGCGATCATGCCCACGCCTGCCTGTTCGTGACCGCCCACCACAAGGCCGGCAGCGACGAACTCGCCCTCGACTGGCCCGCGCTGGTGCGCCCGGCGCAGACCCTGGTGATCTACATGGGCGTGGCGACGTTGACAGCGCTGGTGGACGGACTGCGCACCGCTGGAATGCCACCCGCCATGCCGATTGCCATCGTCGAGCGCGGCACCACGCGCGCACAACGCGTCATCGTCGGGACACTCGACTCCATCGTTGCGCGCGCAGGCGACGCTACCAGCCCCGCCATCATCATCGTCGGGGAAGTCGTGCGCCTGCACGACAAGCTCGACTGGTTCGAGGCGGACGCGAGCGGGCGCACACCGTCCGGCGATCAGCGCTGAGACTCAGTCCTCGCGCTCGAGTTCGAGCGCGACCGAGTTGATGCAGTAACGCTGGCCGGTCGGTGCCGGACCATCGCCGAACACGTGGCCAAGGTGGGCGTCGCAACTGCCGCACACGACCTCGGTGCGTACCATCCCGTGGGAGCGATCGGTACGCAACGTGACACGGTCTTCGGTCAGCGCCTGCCAGAAACTCGGCCACCCCGAACCCGAATCGAACTTGTGCTCGGAGCTGAACAGATCCGCGCCGCAACACACGCAACGATAAAGTCCGGCGTCCTTGCAGTCGTTATATTCACCCGTGAACGGCCGTTCGGTGGCTGCCTGTCGGCACACCGCGTAGGCCTCCGGAGACAGCATGGCGCGCCACTCGGCGTCGGTTTTGGTGACTTTCGACATGGTATTTCGTGCAGCCTCATTGGGTCGGAAACGGCACGCAGACGGCAGGCGCAGCAGGCGCAGGCGCCGGGCAACGGTCGTTTCCGGCTGGGAACATCGCGGGTATTATACTTTTGCCGATGGTCATGCAAAGTCGACGCGAACTCGTGCACGGCACGGGCGCAGAGCAGCAACAGCGAGCGTCAGGGAAACGAATTCGGGAGACTGCATGTGATGAGGGTGGCACTGCTAGAGGATGATCCGGACCAGGTTGCGCTGTTCGGAGAGTGGTTGAAGTCGGCAGGACACTCCTGCGAGCCCTTCGACAACGGCAAATCGTTCGTGCGAAGTATCAAGCACGACAGCTTCGATGCACTGATCCTGGACTGGATGGTGCCCGACATGGACGGCTTCCAGGTGTTGCGCTGGGTGCGCGAGAACTTCGACTGGCCGGTGCCAATCGTGTTCGTGACCGCACGCGACCTGGAGGACGACATCGTGCGCGCGCTGGAGCAAGGCGCAGACGACTACATCGTCAAGCCGGCCAAGCAGCGCGAGCTGCTCGCCCGCCTCAGCGCCGTGGTACGTCGCGCGAGCCCGATCGACGATGCGCAGACGACCATCGAGGTCGACCCGTTCCGTATCGACCTCGGCAATCATCTGGTGCAGCGTGACGGCGCAACCATCGAAGTCACGCAGAAGGAATACGAGCTGATCGTGTTCCTGTTCCGCAATATCGGCCGCGTGCTGTCGCGCGCTCACATACTGGAGAGCGTGTGGGGGCGCAATCCCGACATCAACACCCGCACCGTCGATACCCATGTCAGCCGCATCCGCTCCAAGCTCGCGCTGGCCCCCGAGAGCGGCTGGAAGCTGTCCTCGATCTATCAGCACGGCTACCGGCTGGAGAAGATCACGCTGAACTGATTGCGCCGCCGTGCGGCAGGGGCGATTACGCGCCTACGCGCCGCTACCAGCCTCCGCGGCTGTCCACAGGCAGGCGGCGCCGCGTACGCCGCTGCTGTCGCCATGACGGGCCGTGACGACGCGTGTCTCGAGGACATCGGAGAATGCCAGCGCCGGCAGCCGCCGGGCCGTCGTCTCGGCAATGTCCGGCAGGTTCGACAGGCCACCGGCGAGCACGATGAGGTCGGGGTCGATCACGTTGACGATACCGGCCAGGCAGCGCGCGAGCGCCTCGCGGTAATCCGCCAGCGATACCCGTGCCTGCCGCTCGCCGACGGCAGCGCGCGCCACCAGTGTTTCGACATCCGCAGCACGCGCCGGACCATGTGCCGCGTAACTGCGCAGCAGGCCGGCACCGCTGAGATAGGTCTCGATGCAATCGTGCTTGCCGCAATAGCACGCACGCGAGTTCGCGAGCGGCACCGACCATGGCACGTGGTTGTGGCCCCACTCGCCGGCGATCGCATTCGCGCCACGCAGCAGCGCACCGTTGACGTGGACAGCGCCGCCGGTGCCGGTGCCGATGATGACGCCGAACACGCACTCGCCGGCTGTCCCTGCGCCACCATTGACCTCGGACAGCACGAGGCAGTTGGCGTCGTTCTCGAGGCGCACCGGACGCGCCAGCAAACGCGCCAAGTCGCGCGCCAGCGGCTGCCCGTTGAGGCACTGGGTATTGGCATTGCGCACGCGTCCGTTCGAGGGTGACACGCTGCCCGGGATACCGACGCCGACGGTGGCCGGCTCCGCCTGCGCCCCCTCCAGGGCCTGCACCAGCGCAACGATTGCCGCACAGATGGCAGGGTAATCGTCAGCCGGCGTCGCCACGCGCCGGCGGCTGACGATGTTCGCCGCGTCGTCGAGCACGGCGCCTTCGATCTTGGTGCCGCCGAGGTCGATACCGATCCGCACGCTCACGTGACACCGGCGCCTTTGGCCAGCCTGTGGCCGCTACGGTAGAATCGTGCCATACGTCAGGCGCCTCCACGGCGCGTTCCAGCAACAGGTATTTGCATGAATTCCAGCTATCGACGCCGCACCTCCGTGCCCGTTCGCGTGGGCGACGTCACGGTCGGCGGTGATGCCCCGATCGTGGTCCAGTCGATGACCAACACGGATACGGCCGACGCCGTCGCGACGGCGCGCCAGGTGCAGGCGCTCGCTGCTGCCGGCTCGGAGGTCGTGCGCATTACCGTCAACACCGAGGACGCTGCCCGGCAGGTGCCGCGCATACGCGAACTCCTCGACGCCACGGGCTGCCGCGTGCCGCTGGTCGGAGACTTCCATTACAACGGCCACCTCCTCCTGCAGAAGTATCCGGCCTGCGCCGATGCGCTGGCGAAGTATCGCATCAACCCGGGCAACGTCGGCTTCGGGCGCAAGAAGGATGCCCAGTTCGCGTCCATGATCGAAACCGCGATCGCGCGCGACAAGCCGGTGCGCATCGGCGTCAACTGGGGCAGCCTCGACCCCGCGCTGGTTGCCCGCATGATGGACGAGAACGCGGCCAGCGCGAATCCGAAGGAAGCTGCCGAGGTGACCCGCGAGGCGCTCATCCGTTCGGCTCTCGACAGCGCGGCAAGAGCCGAGGAGATCGGGCTGCCACGCAACCGCATCCTGCTCTCGTGCAAAGTCAGCGGCGTGCAGGATCTCATCGCCGTCTACAGCGACCTGGCCACGCGCTGCGACTATGCCCTGCATCTCGGGCTGACCGAGGCGGGCATGGGTTCGAAGGGCATCGTGGCGTCGGCGGCGGCCATGGGTATCCTGCTGCAGAACGGTATCGGCGACACCATCCGCGTGTCGTTGACGCCGGAACCCGGCGGCGACCGTACCCAGGAAGTGATCGTCGCCCAGGAGCTGCTGCAGACCATGGGCCTGCGCTCCTTCACACCGCTGGTCACCGCGTGTCCCGGCTGTGGGCGTACCACGAGCACCGTCTTCCAGGAACTCGCCGGCGACATCCAGGCTTACGTGCGCACGCAGATGCCGGGCTGGCGCGAGCAGTACCCGGGCGTCGAGGACATGACGCTCGCGGTAATGGGCTGCGTCGTCAACGGCCCGGGCGAGAGCAAGCACGCCAACATCGGCATCAGCCTGCCCGGTACCGGCGAGGCGCCAGCCGCACCGGTTTTCATCGATGGCGAGAAGCGCATGACGCTGCGCGGCGACAACATCGCTGCCGAGTTCAAGCAGATCCTCGATGACTACGTGCGTGAACACTACGGCAGCAGGCAGCCGGGAGCGCGCGACGAAGAGCTGCCGGCGGCTTGACCGCAACGGCCACGCCGCGCGTGACGGCCGCCCTGATGCGCGGCACCGGCAAACCGTGCCTGGCGGGGCCGCACATGTTCATACAGCCGGCAAGCGGAGTAATCCAATGCTGATCCTGCTGCGCGCGTTCTGGCAAATCTGCCTGCTGCGCCTCGCCCCGCAGGCAGTGCCCCGCTCGGGCGTGTTGCTCGCGCTCACCGCGCTGATCAATCTCGCCCTCAGCGTCTCCATCAACAGCCTCCAGTTGCCGTTCCGCTATGCACTGCTCATCGCCCTGCTCGAGATGGCGGTGCTGGTCGGCCTGACCGCCGCCCTGCTCTATGCGTTCAATCGCAGCGCACGGCTGCAACAGACGCTTACCGCGCTGATGGGCAGCGGCGCCGTGATCGGCGCCATCGTGCTGGTGCTGTTCCTGGCGCTCACCGAGCTGCCGCCGCTGCCGCGCCTGGCCGTGTTCCTGTGGAATCTGCTCGTCATGGGACACGTGCTGCGCCACGCATTGAACATGCATCTCATCGCCGGCTTCTTCATGGCGATCGGCTATGCGGTCGTGTTGCGCCAGCTCATCGTGCTCGTCGATCGTGTGCTCAGCACCGGCCTTTGACCAGGAGCAATCGCGCATGCACCTGCATATCCTCGGTATCGGCGGCACCTTCATGGCCGGGCTGGCGCGTCTCGCCGTCGCGCTCGGGCACCGCGTGACCGGGTCGGACCAGGCGCTGTATCCGCCTATGAGCACCCAGCTCGAAGCGCTGGGCATCGAGGTCAGTGACGGCTACGACCCCGCCGCGCTGTCACCAGCCCCGGATGTCGTCGTCATCGGCAACGCCCTCGCACGCGGCAATCCCGCCGTCGAGCACGTGCTCAGCCACGACCTTCCCTACCTGTCCGGGCCCGACTGGCTGGAGCGCCACGTGCTGCCCGGCCGGCACGTCATCGCGATCGCGGGCACCCACGGCAAGACCACCACGGCGACACTCGCGACCTGGATGCTCGAGCACGCCGGGCAATCGCCGGGCTTTCTCGTCGGCGGCGTCCTGGAGAACTTCGGCGTGTCCGCACGCCTTGGCGATTCGCCCTGGTTCGTCATCGAAGCGGACGAGTACGACACCGCGTTCTTCGACAAGCGCTCCAAGTTCGTGCACTACCACCCGCGCACGCTCGTCATCAACAATCTCGAGTTCGACCATGCGGACATCTTCGAGGACCTGCGCGCGATCCAGACGCAGTTCCATCACCTCGTGCGGACGCTCCCGCGCGAGGCCGTGATCCTGCGTCCGCAACCGGCACCAGCCATCGACGAACTGCTTGCGCGCGGTTGCTGGTCGCGCGTGCTGCGCTTCGGCGAGAGCGCTGAATGCGACTGGTCTTTCGAGTGGGAAGACGGCAGCCAGCGCAGTATCCGCATTCGTGCACCGGACGGCGCGGTTGCGCGTGCGGCAACCCCCCTGCTCGGCATGCACAATGCCTGGAACGTCACTGCGGCCGCCGCCGCGGTCGCGAGCGCCGGCGTCACCCCGGGCCAGGCACTCGCTGCACTGGCCGGTTTCGCCAGCGTCAAGCGACGCCTCGAACTTCGTGGCGAAGTGCGCGGCGTACGGGTCTACGACGATTTCGCGCACCATCCGACCGCCATCGCCGCAACCATCAAGGCGCTGCGCGGCAGTCTCGGTCATGGTCGTGTCATCGCCGTGCTCGAACCACGCTCCAACACCATGCGCATGGGCGTGCACCAGGACAGCCTGGCGACGTCGCTGGAAGGTGCCGATCGTGTCTTCGTGCTGGTGCCGGGCGATCTCTCATGGGACATTCGCGCAGCGCTTTCCGGTCGCGAAGAGGTCGAGTTGCACACTGACAGCACGCGCATGATTGAGGCTCTGGCACGTGAGTTGCGCGGTGGCGACCATGTGCTGATGATGAGCAACGGGGGCTTCGAAAACGTACACGAACGCCTGCTGCAGCGGCTTGCCGCATGAGCGCAATACCGCTCACCGGCATCGCCCTGTTTCCGCTGCGCACGGTGCTGTTCCCCGGCGGCGCGCTGCCGCTGCGCATCTTTGAACCGCGCTACGTGGACATGGTCCGCGACTGCCTGCGCGATGACCGCCGGTTCTGCGTGGTGCCGATTCGACGTGGCCAGGAAGCCGGCGCCCCGGCGGAGTACTATCCGAGCGGGGTGCTCGCGTACATCGAATCGTGGGACCAGGGCGCCGATGGCCTCCTGCACCTCGTCGCGCGCGGCGCGGAGCGTGTGCGCGTGAGCGGCGACCAGCGTCGCGGTGACGGCCTCGTGGTGGCGACACTGGAGAGTTGCCCGGACCAGCTCGCGGCAGTGCCGCCCGAGTTCGCCTTCCTCGGCAAACTGCTCGACGCCATCTATGCCGAGCACCCGCAACTGGCGCCGACCGAGCGCCCGCGGGAGCCTGACGCGGCGTGGCTGGCCTACCGCCTGGCCGAGTTGCTGCCACTCGGCATTCGAGCCGCGCTCGACATCCTCGATCTCGATCTGCCGGCGCTCAAGCTGGCACGCGTGGCCGCGTTCGTCGCAACCCGGGAGGACCCCGACGAAGACCCCACAAGTCATTGATTCGGCTGGACACAACGCACAATCGCGTGTTGATGCGGTGGCCGGAATGTGACATTTTTAGCGCCACGCTGGATCACCCGACGCATTCGCGTTCCCCATGAAGAAAAACAATCCTCGGCACCGGCTTCGCCGTGTGACCGCGGGCGCCGTTCATCTCGCCTGTCTGCTGGCCGGACTGCTGTCGAGTGTCGCGCCGACGGCCGTGGCGCTGCCGAGCGACCGCAGCGACGATTACCAATGGCGCCTGTGCCCACCGGCGCGACTGGTACCGCTGCGCCCGTTCTACACGGACGAGGAAACCGACCGCGACGCGATCGAGATCCGCGCCGAGACCTCACGCATCGTGCAGGAAGGCATCAGCCAGTTCACCGGTGACGTCGAAATCGTCAAGGGTGACCAGTCCATGCGCGCCGAAGTCGTCACCTACGACGACACCAGCGGCATTTTCAGCGCCGAAGGCCGCGCGCACCTGTGGAACGCGGGCATGATCTGGGCCGGCGAGAGCGCAACCTACGACACCACCAGCGAAGTCTCCGAGCTCGATGCCGGCCGCTACTGGCTGCTCGATGGGCGCGGACGTGGTTTCGCGACGCGGCTGCACAATGACAAGCAGGCCCAGGTCACCACGCTCAACAACGTGCAGTATTCGACCTGCCCGCTGTCCGACGAGGCCTGGCGCATCTCGGCCGGCCGCATCAAGCTCAACCACGAGACCGACCGCGGCTCGGCCATCAATGCCGTACTGCGCGTGCGCGACGTCCCGGTGTTCTATTTTCCCTACGTCAGTTTTCCCTTGAGCGACAAGCGCAAGTCGGGCTTCCTCGCGCCGTCGCTGGGCACGACCAACCAGTCCGGCTTCGACGCCCGCATACCCTATTACTGGAACATCGCGCCCGACCAGGATGCGACCATCACGCCGCGCATACTGACCGATCGCGGCGTCATGCTGGAAACGGAATATCGCTATCTCAGCAGCACCTACCGCGGCCGCGCCAATGTCGAGTACCTGCCGAGCGACGACCTGCGCGGCGACGATCGGTCGTTGTTCTCGGTCAGCCACCAGCAGCGCTTCTTCGGCCAGCGCGGCCATCTGCGCGTCAACCTCAACAACGTGTCCGACGACGAGTATTTCGAGGATTTCGGCAGCAACATCGCGGTTACCAGCCAACGTTTCCTCGACCGCCGCATCGAGTACCGTCACTACGCCCCACGCTCTTTCTTCTATGGTCTGGTGCAGGCCTACCAGACAATCGATCCGACCATCCCCGACCGCGCGGAGCCGTATCGACAGCTGCCGCGGACCCTGTACCTGACGACGATTCCGCTGAGCCCCACGTGGCTGACACAGCTGCGTGGCGATGCCGTGTACTTTCATCGCGACGTCGGCCTGACTGGTGGGCGCTTGCACGTTGCGCCGACCTTGCAACATCGCTTCTTCCGCCCTTACCTCGACATCATTTCGCGGTTCACCGCGCGGCACACCCAGTATTTCCTCGACGATCCCGACGCCAACTTCGACGATCGCGAATCGAGTACCGTACCGGTCGTCAGCATCGATGCCCGACTGTTCGCAGAACGCGACCTCGAGATCTTCGGCCGCCACCACCTGCAGACCTTCGAGCCGCGCTTGTTCTATCTGCTGGCGCCCAAGGTCGACCAGGACGACCTGCCGCGCTTCGACACCGGTCTGCTGGAAACCTCCTTCCGCAGCATCTTCCTCGAGAACCGCTTCAGCGGTGGCGACCGCATCGGCGACGCCAACCAGGTCACCGCGGCGATTACTTCGCGCATCCTGGACACCGAGGACGCCCGCGAACTCGGCCATCTGAGTTTCGGCCAGATCTTTTACTTCCGCGACCGCGAAGTCACCTTGCCGGGCGCCACCGAGATCGAGGACAGCGTGTCGGAACTGGTCTTCGAGGGTGCCGCGAATCTCGGCCTCGACTGGAGTGTGCGCGGCATCCTGCTGTGGGATCCGAATCAACCGCGCACTGAGAAAGCGACCCTCGGCCTGCGCTACAGTCCCGACTACGAGACTGTCGTCAACCTGAACTATCGTCTGCGCCGGGCGCGGACCGACGTCGAGCAGACCGACTTCTCCTTCCGCGTGCCCGTGCTCGACAACCTCGCGCTGGTCGGCCGCTGGAATTTCTCCCTGCCGGAAAAGCGCTCACTCGAAACCGTTGCGGGTCTCGAGTACGAGAGCTGCTGCTGGGGCTTGCGCCTGGTGGCACGCCGCTTCCTGCGTAACGCGGAAGGCCAGTTCGAGACCGGCGTCTTCCTGCAGGTCCAGTTTCGCGGCCTTGGCGGTATCGGACAGGACGCTGCCGGCTTGCTACGCCGCGGGATCCCCGGCTACGTCGACCCGTTCAACTGAACCACCACGAGCGCGGCTTGTCCCAGGGCGCGGGCATTACGGTACAATGGCGGCCACGCCGGCCAGCTTCCAGGGCCGCGCGTTCCGGTTCCCGCGGCCACGCGCGGAGACCCCGGCGAGCGCCGCTGGCGGACCGCCCCCTCTTTCTCGTATCGCAGCCTCAACCCGTTGATGAAGAAAGAAAAGTTCTCCTCGCTCATCAGCCGTCTGACGATTCTCCTCGCGGTCTGCGCTAACGCTTCAGGTGCGACCACCGAGCTCGATCGCATCGTCGCCGTGGTCGAGGAGGACGTCATCATGGAGAGCGAGCTCGCCGACCAGATGGACCGCGTGCGCGCGGCACTGCGACAGCAGGGCACCCAGATGCCACCCACTGCCGTACTCGAGCGGCAGGTGATGGAGCGTCTCGTGCTGGAGAAGATCCAGCTGCAGATCGCCGACCGCGCCGGTATCGAGGTCGAGGAGCGCGCGCTCGACCAGGCCGTCGCCGACATCGCCAGTCGCAACAACCTCTCGCTCGACCAGTTCCGTGAGATCATCGTCTCCGAAGGCTACAAGTTCGATACCTTCCGCGAGCAGATTCGCCAGGAAATCCTCATCGCCAAGCTGCGCCGCGAAGAGGTCGACAACCGCGTGCGCGTGCGCGACAGCGAGATCGAGAACTACCTGCACAACGAGATGCGCGGTGAGGACAATCAGGAATACCGCCTGTCTCACATCCTCGTCGCCACGCCGTCCGGCGCTGACAACGAGGAGATTCGTGCAGCACGGACCAAGGCCGAAGAAACCCTCGCCCGCATCGAGGCGGGGGAAGACTTCGCCACGGTCGCAATCAGCGTCTCCGACGGCCAGCAGGCCCTCGAGGGTGGCGATCTCGGCTGGCGCAAGGGCGGCGAGATCCCCAGCCTGTTCGCCGACTCCGTCAGCACCATGGAGCCGGGCGATCACAGCGGCATCATCACGAGCACCAGCGGCTTTCACATCGTCAAACTCACCGACAAGCGCAGCGGCGAGAAGATCATGGTGCCGCAGTGGCGCGTGCGACATATCCTGATCAAGCCCAACGAGTTGCTGCCGCCCGACCAGGCCCTCAACCGCCTGCGACAGATCCGCATGCGCATCGAGAACGGCGCCAATTTCGGCGTGCTCGCCCGCACCAACTCCGACGACCGTGGCTCAGCCCTGCAGGGTGGCGACCTCGGCTGGGTGAGCAAGGGGCAGATGGTACCGAAGTTCGAAGAAGTCATGCTCGCCATGGAACCGGGTGAGATGAGCGCGCCGTTCGAGACCGAGTTCGGCTTCCACATCCTCGAAGTGACCGATACGCGCGAGTACGACGGTACCGACGAAATCCGGCGCAACCAGGCGCGGCAGGCGCTGCGTCAGAAGAAGATCGACGAGCGGCGACAGTCCTGGCTCCGGCGCCTGCGCGACGAGGCCTATGTCGAGTACCGCGACATCCTCGAGTGAGCAGGCGCCCCCGCGCCTCGCGCTGACGCCCGGCGAACCGGCTGGCATCGGACCGGATCTCACCGTCCTCGTCGCGCGCGACGCGCTACCGACCGCCGTGGTCGTCTATGCCGACGCCGCGCTGCTCGAGGCGCGCGCGGCGTGCCTCGGCGTCGACCTGCGTATCCACCGGCTGGACGACCCGCGCGCGGCGCGGCGCTTGCCCGCCGGTGAGCTGCAGGTCGTATCGGTACCGCTCGAGACCACGGTCACCGCGGGGCGTCTCGACCCTGCCAATGCCGGCTACGTGCTGCGTTGCCTCGATCTCGCCTGCGATGCCTGCGCCACGGGCAGCCTCGACGGCATGGTCACCGGCCCGGTGCAGAAGTCCGTCATCAACGATGCCGGGCACGCCTTCTCCGGCCACACCGAGTACCTTGCCGAGCGGCTCGGCGCGCCCCTGCCGGTGATGATGCTCGCCGGTGGCGGATTACGCGTCGCCCTGCTGACGACCCATGTCGCGCTGCGAGAAGTGCCGGCGCTGGTCACCGCGGAACGCCTCGAAGCCACGATCGACATCATCCAGCGCGATCTCGCGGCGCGCTTCGACATTGCGGCTCCGCGGCTCGGCGTGTGCGGACTCAACCCTCATGCCGGCGAGAGCGGTCATCTCGGCCGCGAGGAAATCGACATCATCGCGCCCGCCCTCGCCCGACTGCGTGCACGCGGGCACCACATCGACGGGCCAGTGCCGGCCGATACCGCGTTCACCGCAACCCGACGCGCCGGCTACGACGCCATCCTCGCCATGTACCACGACCAGGGGCTCGCCGCGCTCAAGGCGGTCAGCTTCGGCGATGCGGTGAACATCACGCTGGGGCTGCCCATCGTACGCACCTCGGTCGACCACGGCACCGCACTCGACCTCGCCGGGAGCGGCGCGGTGGACACCGGCAGCCTGCAGGCAGCGCTCGAGACCGCACTCGGGATGGCGCGGGCGGAACGACGTGTCTGAGCGCCCGCCGCGCCCGCTGCGCAAACGATTCGGACAGCATTTCCTCACCGATGACGGCATCATCGATGCCATCGTGGACCTGGTCGCAGCTGGTCCGAAGGACCACGTCCTCGAGATCGGCCCCGGCAACGGCGTACTGACGGCACCGCTGCTGGCCAGCCGCTGCCATCTGGAGGCGATCGAGATCGATCGCGATCTCGCGGCCTGGCTGACCACACGATTCGCCGGTGCGGAGCGCTTTGCGCTGCACAATCTCGACGTGCTCAAGTTCGATTTCGGCGCCCTCGCGAGCGCACCCGGCGGCTGGAAGGTCGTTGGCAACCTCCCCTACAACATCTCGACGCCGCTGCTGATGCGCCTGCTCGAGCACGCCGGATACTTCCGCGAGCTGACCCTCATGGTGCAGCGCGAGGTCGCGGAGCGGCTGGCGGCGGCTCCCGGCACGGCGGCTTACGGGCGGCTCGGCGTGATGGCGCAGCGGCGCGCCCGCATCGCGATGCGCCTGATGGTGCCGCCAACGAGTTTCGAACCACCACCGAAAGTCGAGTCCGCGGTGATCCAGCTCTACCCGCTACCGGGTCCCTACGACGCGGCGTTCGAGCACGACTTCGCGGAAGTCGTCCGCCTCGCGTTCGGCGCGCGGCGCAAGACCCTCGCCAATGCCCTCAAGCGGCGCCTCGCGGCGCCCGCCCTGGAGACACTCGGCATCGACCCCGGCAGTCGTGCGGAAATGCTGAGCGTGGACGATTTCGTGCGCCTGACGACGGCGTGGCGCTCGCGGTGACAGCGACTCGCGCGATTTTGACAGGGCGTTCCGGTTACCCACAGATCCTGTGGATAAGCTTGTGTACGAAAGGTGTAGGAGCGACCGATGACAGGCGCATTACAGCGCCCCGCGACAGATTGGCCAAGTTTTAGCCAGACAAGTATAAATGTTAAATATATTAATCGCTTACGAAGCATTCTGAGAGCGATTTAGGGGCAACACCCGTTAAGTCCCGGAAGGCCGAACCGCTGTCCGCGGGAATGTGCATAACACGCACCGGTAATGCCGCACCGGCCAGCTGGAGGAGCTGCCGGACACGCCGCCGGAACTCAATCGTCGTTGCGCAACGCGGCGATCACTGGCGCACTGTCCGGGCGCTGGCCGTGCCAGCACAGGAAGGCTTCGGCAGCCTGTTCCACCAGCATGCCGAGGCCGTCGAGCGCACGTGCGGCACCCTGCGTCCGCGCCCAGCGGACGAAGGCTGTCGGCTCGCTGCCGTACATCATGTCGTAGCAGGTGCAGTCGGCGCCGACCATCCCTGCCGGTAGCGGCGGTACGGCGCCGCGCAGGCTGAGCGTGGTGGCGTTGATGACGAGATCGGGTGACCACGCCGGTGCCGTGCCCCATGCGACCACCTCCAGCCGAGCGTGCGCGGCGAACGCCTCGCGCAGCAGCTCGGCGCGAGCACTCGTGCGATTACTCACCGCGAGCACGGCGGGGCCGGCGTCGAGCAGTGCCGGAATCACCCCACGCGCCGCCCCACCTGCACCGAGCAGCAGGATGCGCTGGCCGGCGAGCGCGACACCGTGATTGGCCTCGAGATCGCGAACCAGACCGGCGCCATCGGTGTTGTCTGCTGCCAAGGCGCCGTCAGCCGCGAACCACAGGGTGTTGGCGGCGCCGGCCTGTGCTGCCCGGGGTGTGCGCGCCGTGGCGAGGCGCCAGGCCTCTTCCTTGAGCGGGACGGTCACGTTCATGCCGCGCCCGCCGTAGTCGCGGAACTCCTTCAGCGCAGCGGCGAGGTCGCCAGAGCTGACCTCGACACGCTGGTACACCAGGGCGATGCCGAGCTGCGCGGCGAATGCTGCGTGGATGCGCGGCGATTTGCTATGGGCAATGGGGCTGCCGACCACGCAGAAGAAGGGCTGCGCGGCATGGCCGGTCGGAAACCAGCGGCGCGTCGCCATGAGTGGCGCGAAACCGCCGCCTTCGCTCAGGCGGCTGACTCGGCAGAAGGTCCCTGCTCGAGCAGACCGCCCTGCAGGACGTAGGTCTCGAAGCCACGTTCGCTGAGCAGAAACGCTGCGGCCGAGCTGCGCCGCCCCGTATCGCAGTAGACAATGTAGGTGGTGTCCGGATTGAGCGAATCGGCCTTCAGGCGCAGCATGAACAGGGGAATGTTGATGCTGCCGGCGAGACCGTTATTGGCATGCTCGCTCTCGAGGCGCACGTCGAGCAGCTTCGCCCCCGCGGCGACCCGCTCCTGCGCATCGTCGAGCGAGATCCAGCTCAGCATGGGCTCCTTGAGCAGCGCGTTGAAGTCGTCCTTGGACAGGCGCATCAGCACGCCGTCGGTCTCCATGGTAATGGTGGCGTTGCGCTTGGCTTCCGACAGCAAGGCCTCCTCGCCGAAGGCGTCGCCGTCCTTGAGCGTGGCAAGCGTCAGCTCCGCACCGGTCTTCGAGGCGCGTGTCACCTTGGCGCGCCCGTGCTTGATGATGTAGTAGTAGTCGCCGTCGTCACCCTGGCGAATGACGACTTCGCCGGCGCGCATCGGTACCTCCTGCATGCGCATGAACATCTGCTGGATGTTGGCAGGCGGCACCTGCAGGAATGCCTGCGATTGCAGGATACGCGTCATCCAGTCGCAATCGTCGCTACCATCCTCGTCGACCTGGATCTCGTTGACCTCGATGCCGGAGAGTTGGTCCCAGGTCAGCAGGATATCGAGCAGATCGCTGTCGAAGCGCGTGATCCGGCAGGTCGTGCGTGCGCGGGCAGTATGCTTACGCGGTTGCTGGTTGCCCAATGGATGCTTGGCCGCATCGGTGCCGCCGCGCACGGTCGAGGCCTGACCGTTCTCCTCGCTCAGGCTCACTTCGCCCTCGATCAGGTAGACGGTCTTGCGGTCGACATCACCGGCTTTGAAGATGGTCTTACCGGCAGCGATCTCCTCGACGTAGGCTTTCCCGGCGAGTTCCTGGAAGTTTTCCGCATTCAGCGCGTTCGGCGGAACCAGCGTCTTCAGGATGTTCTTGTCTACGAGTTGACCGTCTGCCATATCGAGCTACTGCTGGAATTGCGAACCAAGCCCCGGCCGCGCCGACGCCGCACAACCGTACGTGACGCCCGGGGACGCCGGCGTCCCGCAACTGGGCGACGGGGATATCACGCTATTGTAAGCGCAGGCCCTGGGCAAGGAAACGGCCAAATCGCGTGCATGCATCGCAACCGGGGCAAGTCCGCTGCGTGCGCTCCGGCTGACTCGGCCCCTGCGCGGTCCACGCCGCCCAGGGGCCGAAGACGACTCACAAGATGTAGCCGCGTTCGTCGTGTTCGCCGAGGTCGAGACCCTCGGTCTCGCGTTCTGGCGCAACGCGCAAGCCGACCACCGCCTGGGTCAGCCGCAACAGCAACCAGGTCGCGAGACCGCACCACAGCCCCGTTGCGATCACCCCGACGGCCTGAGTCAACAGCTGTGAGCCCATGTTCATGCCCGTCGCGTAGCCGGCCCCTCCCAGCGAATCGGCGACGAACACGCCGGCCAGCAGCGTGCCGAGAATGCCACCCACACCATGCACGGGGAAAACGTCGAGCGAATCGTCGATGAGCAGACTCCGCTTGCAAAGTTGCGTCGCGAAGTAGCAGACGATGCCCGCGACGATGCCGATGGCCAGCGCGCCGGCCGGGCCGACGAAACCGGACGCCGGCGTAATCGTTCCCAGGCCGGCAACCATGCCGGTGACGATTCCGAGCACGCTCGGCTTGCCGTGCTTGAACCACTCGATACCCATCCAGGCGAGCGACCCGGCTGCGGCCGAGATGTGCGTGACGAGCATCGCCATGCCGGCATCGCCGTTTGCCGCTACCGCGCTGCCCGCATTGAAGCCGAACCAGCCGACCCACAGCATCGAGGCGCCGGTCACGGTCATGGTCAGGTTGTGCGGCGGCATGGCGGTCTGCGGGAAACCGCGGCGGTTGCCGATGACGAGCGCGGTGACGATGGCGGCGACACCGGCGTTGACGTGCACCACGGTACCGCCGGCGAAATCGAGCAGACCCATCTGGCCGAGCCAGCCGCCACCCCAGACCCAGTGACAGACAGGAATGTAGACGACCAGCAGCCACAGCGTACTGAACAGGAGCACCGCCGAGAATTTCATACGCTCTGCGAAGCCGCCGACGATCAGCGCCGGCGTGATGATGGCGAAGGTCATCTGGAACATCACGAACACCGACTCCGGGATCGTGCCGCTGACGGCGTCGCGCGTGACACCACCGAGCAGCACGTTGCCGGCGCCGATGAAGTCGTTGAGTGCCGCACCGTCGCCGAAGGCGAGGCCATAGCCACCGAGCAGCCATACCAGTGACATTACGCAGCACAGCGCAAAGCACTGCATCAGTACCGACAGCACGTTCTTGCTGCGGACGAGACCGCCGTAGAAGAGCGCGAGGCCGGGTAGAGTCATGAACAGCACCAGCGCGGTCGAAGTGAGCAGCCAGGCGGTATCGCCGCTGTCGATTTCTGCAGCCGTAGCCAGCGACGGCAGCACCAGGAACAGGCAGGCAAGAGCATAACGGGACATCGTCATCCCCTCCGGAACGATCGTGTGAGAAAAAGCGGGTGGGAAAGCGGGCGCGACGCCTACACGGCGTCGGGCCCGGTCTCGCCGGTGCGGATGCGCACCACCTCGAGCAGTTCGCTGACGAAGATCTTGCCGTCACCGATCGATTCGGTGTTCGCAGCGCCGCGGATGGCATCGACGACGTCGTCGAGCTGCTCGTCGGCAACCGCGACCTCGACCTTGATCTTGGGTAGAAAGTCGACCACGTACTCAGCGCCACGATAGAGCTCGGTATGGCCCTTCTGGCGGCCGAAGCCCTTGAGCTCGGTGACGGTCATGCCGTGGACACCGCGCTCGGACAGCGCTTCACGTACGTCGTCCAGCTTGAACGGTTTGATTATCGCCGTTACGAGTTTCATCAGGTTCCTCTCCAGGTAGGCGGGTGGCGTCCCGTGCGACAGTGGACGACACCTCGTTCGCGTTGCGACCTCCAGTACGGACACCGTGCTGGCGTCCGACCCGACGGCGCTGCGCGCCGCCGGGCTTTTCTCTCACGATCAATGCCAATTACGCATGATCGCCCAGCATCCATCAAGCAACCGGCGCTTCGTCACGTGCACTCCCCGAAAGTGCCCGGACAAAAAGGCGGGGCGCTTGTGCGCCCCGCGAAAGCCGAGTGATGGCGGTTGGAACTTGCAGTGTGGCGTTCGTCAGGCCTCAGCTCTTGACGAACTCCGGGTAAGCCTCGAGGCCGCATTCGCCGATGTCGACACCTTCGGCTTCCTCTTCCTCGCTGACACGGATGCCCATGACCGCCTTGAGGATGCCCCAGACGATGAGCGAGGCGATGAAGACCCACAGGAAGATCATGACGATGCCGAGCAGCTGGGCGCCGAGGGTGGCGTCGTCGTTCGACAGCAGCACCGCGAGCAGACCCCAGATGCCAGCCGTGCCGTGCACCGAGATGGCGCCGACCGGATCGTCGATCTTGAGCCGGTCGAGGCCGACGATGGAGAACACCACCAGCACGCCGCCAATGGCACCGATGATGGTCGCGAGCAGTGGCGTCGGCGTGAGCGGTTCGGCGGTGATGGCGACGAGGCCGGCCAGTGCACCGTTGAGTGCCATGGTCAGGTCGGCCTTGCCGAACAAGAGCCGTGCGGTGATCAACGCGGCGATACAGCCACCCGCAGCCGCGGTGTTGGTGTTGACGAAGACCAGCGCGACGGCGTTGGCCTCGGCGACGTCGGATACCTTCAACTCAGAGCCACCATTGAAGCCGAACCAGCCGAACCAGAGGATGAAGCAGCCGAGCGTGGCCAGCGGCAGGTTGGCGCCTGGTATTGGGTTGATGCGGCCATCGGGACCGTACTTGCCCTTACGTGGCCCGAGCAGGATCACGCCGGCCAGCGCCGCCGCGGCACCGGTCATGTGCACCACGCCGGAGCCCGCGAAGTCGAGGAAGCCCTTCTGGTCGAGGAAGCCACCGCCCCATTTCCAGTAGCCTTCGATGGGGTAGATGAAGCCCGTCATCACCACGGCGAAGGCAAGGAACGACCACAGCTTCATGCGCTCGGCGACGGCCCCGGAGACCACCGACATTGCGGCAGCGACGAAGACTGCCTGGAAGAAGAAGTCGGACAGGCCGGAGTAGTAGGTATCGCCGCCGCTCGCGATGACGTCCTCGGCGATGTTGTCACCGCTGCCGAGGATGCTCGGCAGTCCGGGCCATAGCGCCGTGGCACCATCACCTGGGTACATCAATGCGTACCCGCACAGCAGGTACATGACGCACGCCACGGAGTAGAGCACGATGTTCTTGGTCAGGATTTCGGCAGTGTTCTTGGCCTGCACGAGACCGGCTTCGAGCATGGCAAAACCGGCCGCCATGAGCATGACGAAGGCGCCGAGCACCAGGAAATAAAAGGTGTCCAGGGCGTATTTGACTTCGATGAGGGACGCATCCACTTGAGTATTCCTCCTGCTGGGGTTCGATAACGGGTCGCGCTGGCGCCGTTACAGCGCCTCGGCGCCCGTCTCGCCGGTGCGAATGCGCACGGCCTCGACGAGCTCGGTGACGAAAATCTTGCCGTCACCGATCTTGCCGGTGCCGGTGGCTTTCTTGATGGCTTCGATGACGTCGCCGACCTGGTCGTCGGCGACGGCGACTTCGAGTTTCGACTTGGGCAGGAAATCGACGACGTATTCCGCGCCGCGATAGAGCTCGGTATGCCCTTTCTGACGCCCGAAGCCCTTGACTTCGGTGACGGTCAGACCCTGAATGCCGATATCCGACAGCGCTTCGCGGGCGTCGTCGAGTTTGAATGGCTTGATGATTGCGGTGACCAGTTTCATTTCTCTGTCCTCGGTGGCACGCAGACTTGGAACTGTCCCCGCCGGCGCTCGACACGGCCCGGCTGGCGACTTGATAATCGTGCAATGCATCATGTGTGCCACTGGATCCAGGCCACTGATCAACAAGCCTTTTGACTCGAGACGCGCACGAGCGCACGGTGCCACGCACCGAATTCGTCACGGTCGCGCACTTTTTTTGTGCATCGGGCCGAGGCTTACGCACCAACTGGGCGCATGGCACCGTGTCCGCGCCCCGCAACCGATTCGGAGAGTCCCGGTGTTCGATCTGAGAAACGTGGAAGCCGCGGTCGAGCGCATCGCGGCGCTGTTGCCTGACGATGCGCGCGTGCTGCGCGAGGAGTTCAAAGCGAGCCTGAAGCCGCTGGTCGAGTCGATGCTCGCGCGCATGGATCTCGTCACGCGCGAGGAGTTCGATGCGCAGAGCCGCGTGCTCGCGACCACGCGCGCACGCCTCGAGGCACTCGAAGCGGCGCTCGCCGAGCTCGAGCGGGAACGCGACGCCAGCACTTGAGCACGCCGTCAGCGGCGAACATGTGCGCGCCATCGACCGGGCGCGAATCGACCGGCGCGCGCCGCCTCGGCTACACTCGATGCACGCGCATCGCGCATCGCCCCGCACGGACGCGGGTGCTCGCCAGGCAGGGAAGCCATGTCATGTCATACGCCATCGCCCATGGCCGCTGTATCCACGGCGGCGATGCCCTCGCAGTCAGTGTTGAGGTACACATTGCCAACGGCCTGCCGGGATTCACCCTGGTCGGCCTGCCCGAGACTGCACTGCGCGAGAGTCGCGAGCGCGTCCGCTCGGCCATCGTCAACTCCGGCTTCGAATTTCCCCAGCGCCGCATCACGGTCAACCTCGCGCCCGGCGACGTGCCCAAGGACGGCACGCGACTCGATCTCGCCATCGCGCTCGGCATCCTCGCCGCCTCGGGCCAGGTGCCGGCCGCGGCGCTGGCCGGCATCGAGCTGAGCGCTGAACTCGCGCTCGACGGCACGCTGCGCCCGGTCCACGCCACGCTGGCCGCAGCGATCGCAGCCGCCGCGGCGGATCGTGAGCTGCTCGTCAGCCCGGACGACGCGCCGGTCGCCGCGCTGGTCAGCGCCGCCGTCGTGCGCGCCGCCGCCTCCCTCGGCGCCGTCGCCGCGCACCTCGCCGACAGCGCACCATTGCCACGGGCTATCGCCGCCGCGCCCGTGCCGGCCACGCCACGTGCCGATCTCTGCGACATCGTCGGCCAGCTCGGCGCGCGCCGCGCGCTCGAGGTCGCCGCCGCCGGCGGCCACAACCTGCTGCTGGTCGGGCCGCCTGGTACCGGCAAGAGCATGCTTGCCGAGCGGCTGCCCGGGATCCTGCCGCCGTTGCGGGAAGAGGAGGCGCTGGCGAGCGCTGCGCTGCATGCCATTGCGGGTCATCCGGTCGACGCCGGACGCTGGCGCGAACGCGCCTTCCGCGCCCCTCATCACTCGGCCTCCGCCATCGCCCTCGTCGGCGGCGGCCGCCTGCCACGCCCAGGCGAGATCTCGCTCGCCCACCACGGCGTGCTGTTCCTCGACGAGCTGCCGGAATTCGATCGCCGCAGCCTCGAGGTGCTGCGCGAGCCGCTCGAGAGCGGCCGCGTGACAATCGCGCGCGCCGCGCGCAGCGTGACCTTTCCGGCCGAGTTCCAGCTCGTCGCGGCGATGAATCCCTGCCCCTGCGGCTACGACGGCGATCCGCGCCACGAGTGCCGCTGCACCCCCGATCGCATCGCGCGCTACCGCGCGCGGGTCTCCGGTCCGCTCGCCGAACGCATCGACATCCACCTCACCGTGGCGCGCCAGGCGCTCGACGCCGTGCACCGCACCTGCGCACCCGGCGAGCCGAGCGCCGCGGTGCGCGCGCGCGTCATCGCCGCGCGGGCCCTGCAGGCGACGCGGCAGGGCGGTACCAACGCACGACTCGACGGCGCCGCGCTGCGC
This sequence comes from Gammaproteobacteria bacterium, assembly GCA_040220855.1. Taxonomy (GTDB): domain Bacteria; phylum Pseudomonadota; class Gammaproteobacteria; genus JACKNG01. The sequence continues at coordinate 135,584 of JAVJVZ010000021.1, forward strand.
ACCCACGCGGCACTCGACGACGCCGGCCGCGCACTGCTCGCGCGCGCCGCCGAACGTCTCGCGCTCAGCGCGCGCAGCTATCACAAGGTACTCAGACTGGCGCGCACCATTGCCGATCTCGACGGCGGCGGCCCCATCACCACGGCCCACCTCGGCGAGGCGATCGGTTACCGGGCGCTGGACCGCGCGTCGGCTGCACGCTGACCCGGTGTTTCCTCGACTCCTTGCGGCCGCACGGCGTTCACACCCGCCGCGCCGCCTGCAGCCACGCACCGAACAGTGCCCGCGCATGCGCCTGTAGCTCCGGCAGGACCGCGAGGGTACGGCGTTGGAAGTTCTCCGCGGCGTCCGCGCCCTGGGCCTGCTCGAGCGCTTCACGCGCCGCCGGGATCGCGCACCACGACGGCACGGTATCGCGATCGGCTTCGACGTGGTACTGCACGGACAACACCTTGTCGCCGCTCGCGAGGACTTGCACCGCACAGTGTTGCGAGCGCGCGAGCACCGCGAAACCCGGGGGCGGACACACGACTTCCGCGACATGCCACTGCAGGCGATCGGGGGTCGACACCGCGGCAAACGCCGCATGCGCGCGCGCGGCGGGCAGGGTCTCGACCGGGCACACGCCGATCTCGGGGTGCCGCGCAAGCGCGACATCGCCCCCGCAGGCGGCTGCCAGCAGTTGGTGCCCGAGGCACACGCCGAGGTAAGCCTTGCCCGCTTCCACCGCTGCGCGGATGTAACGCTTCTCGTCGACCAGCCAGGGGTACTCCGCTTCCTGCCACACCTGCATCACCCCGCCCATCACCAGCAAGCCATCGCACTGCGCCAGCGGCGGTAACGGTTCACCGAGGTCGAGGCGCACGGTGACGGTGGTGCAGCCTGCCGCGGCCATGAGCTCACGGAGGTACCAGGGGTGGCCCGCGGCGAGGTGCTGCAGGACGAGAATACGCATGCCGTACCTCCGCGGGCAGGCTTTCTTTGGCGGCGCTCGATCATGACATAATCCGGTCACCAACCGCGGAGAGCGCGACATGGCTGATGACGACAGCAGCCTCGGCAGGGCGGGATTCGTGGCCCAGCACGGGCTCTACGACGACGCCCAGCAAGCGGCGGTCGAGACCCTGCTCGCACGCGTCAGTGAGCTCGGCCTGAACACGGTCCGCGTCGCCTGGACCGATCAACACGGCATCCTGCGCGGCAAGAACGTGATGGCGCGCGACGTGGCAGGCGCACTGCGCAACGGTCTCGATTTCCAGACCGCGACGCTGTTCATGGATACCGCGAATCAACTCATCGCGCCGCCCTTCGACCAGGACGCCGGCATGGGCTACGCCGCGCTGGCCGGCGCGCCGGATGCCATCCTCGTGCCCGACCCCACGACCTTCCGTGTGTTGCCCTGGGCCGAGCGCACCGGCTGGGTACTGGCGGAGATGTATCTCGCTGACGGGACCCCCTGCCCCTTCGATACGCGCCGCGTGCTGCGCAACCAGCTCGCACGACTCGCGCAGCGCAACATGGCGTTCATGGCCGGGCTCGAGGTCGAGTTCTACATCACCAAGCTCGAAGACCGCATGCTCGAGCCGCAGCAGGCCGGCTATCCGCCGGACCCGCCTCGCGTGAGCGTGATCGCGCACGGCTTCCAGTACCTGACCGAAGATCGCCAGGACGAGATCGAACACATCCTCAGTCCCCTGCAGGCGCACCTGCTTGCACTCGACCTGCCGCTGCGCACGCTCGAGGACGAGTGGGGCCCGGGCCAGTGCGAGTTCACGTTCGATCCCGAGCTCGGCCTGTCACCAGCTGATTCCATGGTGCTGTTCCGCAGCGCGACCAAGCAGATCTGCCGGCGCATGGGTTTCCACGCGACGTTCATGACGCGTCCCGCCCTGCCCAACTTCTTCTCCAGCGGCTGGCACCTGCACCAATCGCTGGTCGACGCGGCGACGCAGCGCAACCTGTTCGCCGATCCGCGCCAACCGCTCTCCGGGCTCGGGCGCCACTTCGTCGCCGGCGTGCTCGCCCACGCGTCCGCTGCCTGCGTGTTCTCCACGCCGACCGTGAACGGCTACAAGCGCTTTCGCCCCAATTCGTTCGCTCCCGATCGCGTCACCTGGGGGGTGGAGAACCGCGCGGCAATGCTACGTGTGGTCGGCGGTGCCGGCGATCCGGCGGCCCACATCGAGAACCGCGTCGGAGAACCCTGCGCCAATCCCTATCTCTACATGGCCGCGCAGATCGCCGCCGGTCTCGATGGTATCGACCGCGCACTCGATCCCGGCCCACCGGAGCTCGCACCCTACGCAGCGGACAAGCCACGCCTGCCGCGCAGCCTGATGGAGGCGACCGCGGCACTGGCGTCGAGCACGTTCTACCGCGAAGCGTTCGGCGACCAGTTCGTCGATTACATCCTGGCCGTCAAGCAAAGCGAGATCGACCGCTTCCTCGCGCACGTGACCGACTGGGAGCAGCGCGAATACTTCGAAGTCTATTGAGTTGCTGAAACCATGAACTGGAAAGGACAGAAACTCGGCGGCATGACGGCGCAGGAGCGCGACGCGTTCCTCGCCGGTCCCTGGCTCGCACGGCTCGCCTGCCTGCGCCCCGACGGCTGGCCCTACGTCGTGCCGCTGTGGTACCACTGGGACGGCGTCGCGTTCTGGGTGGTCGGTCGCGCGCGCTCCGAGTGGTGCCACTACATGGCACAGGACCCGCGCGTCTCGCTGGTGGTCGACGAACCCGAGCCGCCCATCCGCAAGGTCATCTGCGAGGGCACCGCGGTGGTCGTCGAAGCGGCCGTCGGCCCGGTCCTCGAGAACGGGGAGAAGTCGCTGTGGAACCTCATCGGCGAGAAGTACACCGGGCCACGCTACCTCGGCACGCGTGCCCAGGAGTACCGCGGTTCGGTCAACGTCGAACCCTGCTGGACATACAAGATCGTGCCACGCCAACTCACCACCTGGCAGGGCTTCGGGTGGGCGAAGCGGTACTTCCACTCCGAATTGCACCCACCGACAGAGGATACGGCGGGCTAGTGAATGGCGTGTAGCCGGCCCGATCGACGCGACGGATAGTGGGGTCCGGGGCAGAGCGCCGTTTAGCGGCCGGTATCGGTGCCCACATTCGAATACAGCAGGTGGCGACCCTCCTCCCACGCCCGGCACAGTGCACGATAGACCCCGCACGCCGCCGCCAGCAGGCGAGGCGGCGTCGCGGTGCGGGCCGTCAGGTGCGCGGCCGGCACGCCCCATTCGCAGTTCAGCACGGCGAGATCGAGCAGCGGGTAACCGCGCCCGGCGTACTCCCAGTCGAGTAGGACCGGGCCACTGCTGGTGAACACGACGTTCGCCGGCAACGGGTCGTGGTGACAGGTGCCCCGCACAGCAAGCGACTCGAGCAGTCCGAGATGCTGGTCGAGTCCATCGTCGTCTCGCGCCGGTACGCCCGCGCGATAGTGCGCGGCCAGCGCGCGATAGTCGACGGCCGCGCCATCGACTTCGAGCGCATGCACCGCCGCGAACAGTTCGAGCAGGACCTCGAGTCGCGCATCGTCGAGTGACGCCGGCGTGAGCACTTCGCCGTGCACGTACGCCGTGACGAGAATGCCCTGCGCGGGCTCGGCAAAAACCACGCTTGGCGCCAAGCCACGCGCGCTGGCGGCCTCGAGATAACGAACTTCGAGCGTCGCGTCCGGACGCAGGCTGCGCCCGACGCCGTCGAGGCGCAGGACGTAGCGCGCCCCATCCGCTTCGATTAACCAGCTCGCGTTCGAGCGCCCCCCGCCGAGGGCAGCGAGCAGGCGCGGGGGATGGCGAAATGGCAGGCCATGAGCCTGCCACTCGGCGAGCAGCGGCTCAGGCCGGGACGGCGGCGCCGCGGCCGGCGGCATATTCCCGTCTCCATTGCACGAAGCCGAACACGACGATGACGAGATAGACGGCGAACAGGCCTGCGGTGAGATAGAGACCACGATCGAGATAGAGCGGGATCGAGATGCCGTCGATGACGAACCAGTAGATCCAGTTCTCGAGCACCTTACGCGCCACCATCCAGGTGGTGACGATGGCACCCCAGGTGGTGAACGAATCGACGTATGGCCAGGCCGCCGCGGTGTGCCGACTGAGCAGCGCACCGGTGACGGCGGCTGCCGCGAGCACAGCCGCAATCACCACCAGGTGACGTCGCGGGCGCCAGCGCGTGATGACCAATCCCTCGCGCGCCACGCCGCCCCGTTGCCACAGCCACCAGCCGTATACCGCCATCACCATGTAGTAGACGTTGAGCAGGGATTCCATCAGCAGGCTCACGTTCCAGAACAGCGCGGTGTAGATCACCGTGCTGATCAAAGCACAGCCCCAGCACGCCGGATGTTCACGCGCGGCCAGCAGCAGGTAGGCGATGGCAAGCACCACCGCCACGCCTTCCCACGGGGACATGCTGAAGAGCTTCTCCACCACGCGCGACCTCAGTCGGGCTCGCGCCGTGCGGCATAGCCCGGGATGAGCTTGGCGACGAATACCGCCGTGCCGAACTCGCGGTAGCTCGTCGCCATCGCCGCCTCGAGCACCGCCATCACCCGCGCGTACGACCCGACCACGCGCGTCGATGTCGGCGTGGTCTCGACTTCGAAGTCCTCCTGGCGCACGAGCTCCGCGATGAACGCCTTGATTGGCGCCACGTAGTCGGCGCGTACCGGGTACATGCTGATCTCGAGCGTCAGCATGAAATCCTCATCTCTCTGCTGCATGGTCACGTTTCCCTCAGAAGTACCAGGACAGTTCGACACCGTAGACGCGCGGCTCGCCCGGCTGGGTGTACGTGCGGTTCACGGCAAAGGCATTGCGCGGATCGTTGGCGAAGTAGAGTCCGTGCACGGCGTAGTCGGTGTTGAGCAGGTTGCGCGCCCACAGGCGCGCCTCGACGTCGCGCACGCGCCAGGCGAGGCTCGCGTTGACGGCCGTGTAGGCATCGAGGCGACCATCGTGGTAGTACCCGAAGTAGAGCTCGTCGCGCCCCTCCACGGCAACATTGCCGCGCAGGCCGGGCAGGATGTCCCAGTTGAGCCCGAAGTGGTACTGCCAGCGCGGCGCGCGCGCCTGGTCGCGATTGCGCAGCTGCCGGAAGGTGTTGCTGTCGAGATCGAAAACGGTCATCGACTCGACGTTGGTCTCCAGCCAGCCGACGCGCGCGACCAGCCCGAGCGTCGCGGTGACGCGGGCATCGAGTTCGAGTTCGGCGCCGTAGTTCTCGGCGTCGTCGACGTTGTCGAGCAGGCCGACGAACACGAACGTACTCGCGTCCCACAGCCAGTTCTCGAGCTGCGCGTTGCTGCGATCCATGTGGAAGAACGCCAGCCGCACCGCCAGCCGCTCGTCGAGGTAGCGACCCTTGATACCAATCTCCTTGTTGAACAACGTCTCGGTATCGAAGCGCAGCCGATCGCCGACGAAGGGCTGGAACTGTGCGGCGACGACGCCCTGCACGGAGGTCGCCCCGGTGTTGACGCCGCCCGGCTTGGCGCCGCGCGAGGCCGTTGCGTAGAGCAGTGTATCCGGCCGCGCACGGTACTCGAGCGTCGCCTCGCCGCTCCAGTAGGTATCGTTCGACTGCGTGTCGACGAGATTGGAGTCGCCGTACTCGTCGTCGAAGGCTTCGCCGCGGATGCCGAGGCGCAGCGTCAGCGCTTCGTACAGCGCATACTCCGCCTCACCGTAGAGCGCATAGCGAGTCGTCTCGTAGGTGCTCGTGAACAGGCCGAAACGACGCCGCGCCATGTCCTCCTCGCGGTGATGGAAGTAGGCGCCGGTGACCCATGACAGGCGCCCTGGCGCAGACAACCAGCGTAGGTCGACGGTGACCTGGTCGCGCCCGCGTTCGATGCGGTCGGTGGCACTGAATTCGAGGGCCGGCGCGCAGCGCACGCCGTCGCAGAAGCCGCGGAACACCCAGTCCTCGTCGAAAGCATAGATCTCGTCGCTGTCGGTATAGGTCGCGCGGGCTTCCAGCGTGCCGGCGGCGCCCAGGTCATAACCGACGCGCGCGGCCAGCGCGGTCGCCTCGACGGCATCCTTGCCCGGCTGGTCGCTCAGCGTCGTGCGCGTGTTGCCGAGGGAGAAGGCATCGTAACCGTTGTCGAGATCGAGATGGAGCACGGTCAGGTCGGCATCGAGCTGCGGCGTCAGCTCCCAGGCGAGCTTGCCGCGCACGCTCAGTTCGTCGCGGTCCTGGGTGTCGTCGCGGCCGAGGAATGCGTTGTCGATGAAACCATCGCTCATCGCCTGGCGCACGGCGATACGCGCACCCAGCGTTTCGGTAAGCGGTCCCCCGGCGGCGACGCTGACCTGCCAGGTATCGAGGTTGCCGTAGCCGGCCGAGGCCTCGGCCTCGAAGCTGTCGCCGGGTCCGCGACTGCGCACGTTGACCAGCCCGGCCAGCGCGCTGGCGCCGAACCGCGTGCCCTGCGGCCCACGCAGGATCTCGACCTGGTCGGTATCGAAGAGCAGCGCGCCGGTCGCGACGTTCGACAGCTCGATACCATCCATCACGATGCCGACTGACGGGAAATGCTTCGGGTCGGTGAACTGCTCGAGGTCGCCGATGCCGCGCATCTGCACGAAGCGCGCGCGCGAGCCGCCGACCGTGAAACCGACATTGGGTGCAGCGCCGAGCACGTCCTCGAGATGACGCGCGGCGCGCTGCTCGAGGAGCGTGCTGTCGAGCACGCTGGTACTGCCGGCAAGGTTCATCTGCGCCGCGTCGCGAAAGCCCGCGGTAACGACGATTTCCTCCATGGCACGCGGCGTGGGCGCCTCGGCGGCGAGCGCGGTGCTGCAGAAGAGGGCTGGCAGCAAGGCTGCCGGGGAACGGAAAACAGACATGCAAGTCTCCTTATCGCTAAAGAGACCCGGATTGGTTCGAGAGGGGACCGTCGGAGAACTGGAGTCCTATCCCTACGCCGGCATTATCCGGATCAGGTTCACGGGGTTCGTCCGCGAGGACATCTCAGGCCCGGAGGCCACCCCCTAGGAAAAGTGCCGGATGCACGGTGAATACCCTGCATCAGGAAACTGAAGTCTAGCATGCGGCGCAGCGGGTGCGTGCGCTATTGTGCTGGTCACCCGCGCACGCGTAAGCTCGCAGTCGTCAGGACGCGCGCCGCAGACCAGTTGCGTCACGCCGGCAGCCGCGAGCAGCGAGGAACATGAGCGAACCCCACTACGAGATCCGCGTGCACAGCGCCACGCAATACGTCGAAGAACAATCCAGTCCCGACGCGGGGCGCTACGTCTTCGCCTACACCATCACCATCGAGAACACCGGCGGCATCGCCGCGCAGCTGCTCAACCGGCGCTGGCTGATCACCGATGCCAGCGGCAAGGTGCAGGAGGTACAAGGTGCCGGCGTGGTCGGCGAGCAACCGGTGATCGAACCGGGCGCCAGTTACCAGTACACCAGCGCGGCGATGCTCGAGACGCCGGTCGGCAGCATGCAGGGCAGCTACGAGATGCTGGCCAGCGACGGCGTGCGGTTCGACGCCGAGATACCCGTCTTCACGCTGTCGGTGCCGCATCTCCTGCACTGACGGTGCTAACGCCCCGCGCGCGCCCGGCGAGCACTTCCTGATGGCGACCTACGCAATCGGCGACATCCAGGGTTGTCAGCGCGAGTTCGACAACCTGCTCGCGGCAACCGCGTTCGATGCGCGCTGCGACCGCCTGTGGATTACCGGGGACCTGGTCAACCGTGGCCCGCGCTCGCTCGACGTGGTGCGCGCGGTGATGCAGCTCGGCGATGCCGCGGTCACCGTGCTCGGTAATCACGACCTGCACCTGCTGGCCCTCGCGCTGCTGCCCGAGGCGCGCCTGCGCCGGCGCGACAGCGTCGATGACATCCTCGACGCGCCGGATCGCGACGACATCATCGACTGGCTGCGCAGCCAGCCCCTCATCCATGCCGACGCCACGCGAGGTCTCGCGATGGTGCATGCAGGCCTGGCAGCAGACTGGTCGGTCGAGGACGCCGTGCGGTATGCCGGCGAAGTCTCGACGTGCCTGCGCGACGACGCCACGGTAACCCACTTTCTCGCACAGATGTACGGCGATGTGCCGGCGCGCTGGGACCCGGCGCTGTCCGGCGCGGAGCGGCTGCGCTTCATCACCAACTGCCTCACGCGCATGCGCTATTGTCATGCCGACGGCACGCTCGAGCTCAGCGAGAAGGGGGCGCCGTCGGCCGACGACGACCTGTTGCCCTGGTACGCGGTGCCCGGGCGCCGCTCGCGCGACACGTCGATCGTGTTCGGCCACTGGTCGACGCTGCGCCTCGACGCGGCGGCATGCCGGCGCTACAACGTCTGGCCGCTCGATACCGGCGCCGTGTGGGGTGATCGGCTGACCGCGCTACGGCTGGAGGATTTCGCGCGCTTCAGTGTCAGCTCGACGCAGGCACTCGGCCACGAGTGATTTCCGCTCGGTCGGGCACGCGCTCGAGCACGCGAAAGCGGAAATCGTGAGCATTACGCGCATCGCGCGGATGTGGCTCGCACGCCACCTCGCGCCAGGCCTCGGCATCGAGTGGCGGGAAATGCACATCGCCGCCGACGTCGGCATCGACTTCGGTCAGGTACAGACGTTCAGCGCGTGCGAGCGCGGCGCGGTAGACGGCGGCGCCGCCGATGATCATCACTTCGGGTGCATCGGCGCAGCGCGCCAGCGCGTCCTCGAGCGAGACGCAGACCTCGCAGCCGGGTGCGGCGTAATCGCGGTCGCGCGTCAGCACCAGGTTGCGTCGGCCCGGCAGGGCACGGCCGATCGAGGCGTGCGTGCGCCGCCCCATTATGATCGGCTTGCCCATGGTGATGGCGCGAAAGCGCTTGAGGTCCTCAGGCAGATGCCACGGCAAGGTGCCGTCACGCCCGATCGTACGCTCCCGGTCCATCGCCACGACCAGACTCAGACGTGGCCCCTGACCAAACCCTGCCGTCATACTGCGACCGGTGCCGGGATATGCGGATGCGCCTCGTAGCGCTCGAGCACGCAGTCTTCGTAGCGGAAATCCGACAATTCCCGCACCGCCGGATTGAGACGCATACGTGGCAGCGGCAGCGGCGTGCGCGTGAGCTGCAGGTCGGCCTGCTCGAGATGATTGAGGTACAGATGCGCGTCACCGAGCGTATGCACGAAGTCGCCGGGCTCGAGGTCGCACACCTGCGCGACCATCATCGTGAGCAGTGCATAGGAGGCGATGTTGAACGGCACGCCGAGAAAGATGTCCGCGCTGCGCTGGTACATCTGGCACGACAAGCGTCCCTCGGCGACGTAGAACTGGAACAGCGTGTGGCAGGGGGCGAGCGCCATGCGCGGGATGTCGGCGACGTTCCAGGCACTGACCACCAGGCGGCGCGAGTCGGGCGTGCGCCGGATCTGCTCGATGACCTCGGCGAGCTGGTCGATGCTGCCGCCGTCGGGTCTCGGCCACGAGCGCCACTGCACCCCGTAGACGGGCCCGAGTTCCCCATCGCCATCCGCCCATTCGTCCCAGATCGAAACACCGTTCTCGCGCAGGTAGGCGATGTTCGAGTCGCCGCGCAGGAACCAGATCAGCTCATGCACGATCGATTTCACGTGCAGGCGCTTGGTCGTCAGCAGCGGGAAGCCGGCGGCAAGATCGAAGCGCATCTGGTAGCCGAACACGCTGAGCGTGCCGGTGCCGGTGCGGTCGGTCTTCCGCGCGCCGTGCTCGCGTACGTGCCGCAGGAGGTCGAGATAGGTCTTCATCGCGGTTGGATTCGTGGCTTGCGCGTCACCGTGCCCTTACGCCGGGTGCCATTGTAACGATTCACCCGGTAACCGGCGCGGCAGCGCGTCGCCACGCCACGGCCAGGATGACGATGCCGGCCAGTACCATCGGCGCCGACAGTACGTGGCCCATGGTCAGCCAGCCCCACGCCAGGTAGCCGATGTGGGCATCGGGTTCGCGCAGCAGCTCGACGAGCGAGCGGAACACGCCGTAGCCGAGCAGGAAGAGCCCCGTGAGCGCGCCGCGCGGCGGCGCATGACGGCGTGCGAGATCGAGCACGACGAACAGCAGCACGCCTTCGAGCAACGCCTCGTAGAGCTGGGTCGGATGGCGCGCAACGCCGCCCGCCGCGGGATGCGAGAAGACGACGCCCCAGGGCAGCGAGGTCGGCGCGCCCCACAGTTCCTGGTTGACGAAGTTGGCCAGGCGGCCGAGACCAAGGCCTATCGGGACCACGGGCACGATGAAATCGCTGACAGTGAAGAACGGCTGGCCCGTGCGGCGCGCGAGCCAGGCCATCGCGAGCACCATGCCGATCACGCCGCCATGGAAGGACATACCGCCCTGCCACACGGCGAAGATCGCGGACGGGTCCTCGAGGTAGCTGCGCGCGTTGTAGAACAGGATGTAGCCGAGGCGCCCGCCGAGCACGCCGCCGAGTGCCGCGTAGAAGACCAGGTCACCGACCTGCTGCGGGGTCCAGGCGCAGCCGGGCCGGGCCGCACGGCGATGCAACAGCCACCAGGCCAGCGCAATGCCGGCGATATAGGCGAGGCCGTACCAGTGGACGGCGACCGGGCCGAGACGGAACGCCACGGGGTCGATGTCGGGGAACGCGATCACGGGTGCGGCGGCAACTCGGTTGTGGATCGATGGCGTGGGCGGGGACCGGCGCGGGCAGGGCGAAAAACCGCACGAAGCGTGGATTATAGCCCAGCCTCCCCTGTGCTACGGTGGCCTGCCCGCCCTGCCGGAGCACCCATGAACAGGCTCGCCGAGGCCACCAGCCCCTATCTCCAGCAACACGCCGACAACCCCGTCGACTGGTACCCGTGGGGCGACGAAGCGCTCGAGCGCGCGGCGCGCGAAGACAAGCCCATCCTGCTCTCGATCGGCTACTCGGCCTGCCACTGGTGCCACGTGATGGCCCACGAATCGTTCGAGCGCGCGGACATCGCCGCGCTGATGAACGCGCACTTCGTCAACATCAAGGTCGACCGCGAGGAGCGCCCCGATCTCGATCGCATCTACCAGGTCGCCCACCAGCTGCTCACACGCAACCGCGGCGGCTGGCCGCTCACCATGTTCCTCACACCCGAGGATCACCTGCCGTTCTTCGGCGGCACCTACTTTCCGCCGCGGGCACGCCACGGCATGCCCGGGTTCGACCAGGTGCTCGAACGGGTCGCCGCGGTGTACGCGGGGCACGGCGACGACATCGACCAGGCCAAGCCGCAGATGCGAGCCGCACTGGCCCAGGTTCTCGGCGGCGCCGACGCGCCGGGCGAACTCGACCAGCGCCTCGCCGGGCGCGCCTGCGCGGACCTGCTGGGCGGCTTCGATGCGACGCACGGCGGCTTCGGCGCGGCACCGAAGTTTCCCCACCCCAGCGGCCTCGAACTGCTGCTCGAGGATGTCGGCGACACAGGCGACGCCACGCGCGCGGCACGCCTGCACGCGGTCGACTACACGCTGGAGGCGATGGCGCGCGGCGGCCTCTACGATCATCTCGGCGGCGGCTTCTGCCGCTACTCGGTGGACGAACGCTGGGACATCCCGCATTTCGAGAAGATGCTCTACGACAACGGCCCGCTGCTCGCGCTCTATGCGCGGCGAGCGGCGGTGACAGGTCACCCGCTGTTCGCCGAAGTCGCGCACACCACCGCCGACTGGCTGCTCGACGTCATGCGTACGCCGCAGGGCGCTTTCTGCTCGAGCCTCGATGCCGATTCCGAGGGCGAGGAAGGCCGCTTCTACGTGTGGAACCGGAACGAGGTGTCCGCGTTGCTCGGTGAGCGCTACGCGGCCTTCGCCGCGCGCTACGGTCTCGACGGCCCGGCTAACTTCGAAGGCCGCTGGCACCTGCGTCTCGCGCCGCCCGGCAGCGGCGACGACGACGGCAGCGCCTTTCTCGGCGATCGCGAACGGCTGCGTGAAAGCCGCGCGGAACGTCCCTGGCCGGCACGCGACGACAAGATACTCACCGCCTGGAACGCACTCGCCATCAAGGGGCTGATCGCGGCCGGCGTGCACCTCGGGCGCTGCGACTGCATCGACGCCGCCTGCGCGGCGGTCGACTTTCTGCGCGCCCACCACTGGCGGGACGGCCGCCTGCTCGCGACCAGCCGCGATGGCCATGCTCATCTCGGCGCCTACCTCGACGACCACGCGTTTCTGCTCGATGCCCTGCTGGCGCTGCTCGCGGCGCGCTGGCGCAGCGCCGATCTGACGTTCGCCATCGAGCTCGCCGAGCTGCTGCTCGACCGTTTCGCCGACCATGCACGTGGCGGCTTCTATTTCACCGCCGACGACCATGAGCAGCTGATCGAGCGCAGCCGCTCATTCAGCGACGACTCGCTGCCGGCCGGCAACGCCGTTGCCGCATCGGCGCTCGCCGAACTCGCCCGCCTGGTCGGTGATACACGCTATGCGCAGGCGGCGCGCGACACCCTCGCCGCCGGCATGCCGGAAGCGGCGCAGCTCCCGGCTGCCTGCGCGACACTGCTGCGCGCCTTGCTCGACGATGCCGCGCCACCGGCACACGTGGTCCTGCGGCCGCGGAACGACGACCTGCCGGCGCCGTGGCGCGACGCGCTGCGCAGCACGGGCGACGCGCGGCTGCGCGCGTACGTAGTGCCGGCAACCACGACCACGCTGCCGGGTCTGCTCGCCGCGCAGCGCCCGCTCGACGACGCCGAGGTGACCGCCTACGCCTGCCGCGGCACGCAGTGCAGCGCGCCGCTCACCGCGGCCAGGGACCTAGCCGAGGTGCTCGACCAGACGCTGGCCACGGGCTGAGCCGGCCCGGCGCGCGGTCAGCGCGAGCCCGGCGCCGAGCAGCCACAGTGCCGCGGCTGGAAACGGCACCTGCTCCGCGGTCACCGGCGGGGGTTCGGTCACGGGCTCGACGATCTCCCAACCGATATCGGCGAGACCGGCCAGGTCGAGTTCGGTCATCAGTTTGCGCGTGCCGAGCGTCAGCGTGGGGTCGAGGGCGGTTTCCTGGGTCGCTCCCGGATTGGTGACGTACGGCAGATCATAGTCGGCGACGACACTCGCGAGCCCGCTCGACCAATGCGATCCACCCGATTGCAGGGAGGGATTGGTACCGCCGTTGGCGGCGGTCGAAAAGGCGCCGAGAAAGCTGGTGCCGAAGACCTGGTTGTTCCAGCTGTCCGCCGTGCCGTAACCGAACACGTGGGCGAGTTCGTGCAGCGCGACGGAAAGAAAATCGGGCTGGCCGCCACTCGGCGGCGTATCGATGCCGAAGTGCCAGGCGCGGTCGAGATCGAATGACATGAATCCGCCCCAGGTGGCGAAATCGTTCGCCGTCTGGTTGGTCTCGTCGTCGATGTTCCGGATGTCCTGCTGGGTGGCGTTCGCGCCCTGCCCGCGCGACACCATCGCGTCGCGATAGGCCGTGGTGCCATTGACGATGTACGAGCCGGGGCCGGCCACTGCCAGGGTGCCGGTGCTGAACGGGTCGAGGTCGACCGCACCGACGAACACGCGCAGCGTATCGGCGCCGACACTGAAATTGGCGATCGATTCGGTGCGCAGCGTGGCGCCACTCTGGAAGACGCTCGGATTGCTCAGGAACGCGGTGTAGAACCCGCCTGTTCCCGGGCCCGACTCGATCGCCCCGAGAGAATCGCCGATAGCCGCTTCGAAGAAGGCGCCGGCTGCTTCGAGTGCATCACGCGCCTGCGAACCGGGGGCGAAGAATCCGCTCGAATCGTAGGCGTAATCGAACTCGACGGTGAGCGCGAGCGCGGCCGGGGCGAAGCCCGCGAGCACGGCGAGCGGCGCAATGCGGCGCGCTGCGGATGGGATGACATGCAATGTGGTCATGAGCGGAACTTCGTGCGAGCGGCCCGATTCGCTGCCGACGCCTCCTCGTCGACACACCAAGGAGCCACAGGTAACCGGTCCGGAGTGTCGCATTCCGCGCACTACGGCGCAGCGACGACGACCGGTAATCGGTCATGTTTCCGCCGTCGTTCACATTCGACGCATGGCTCACCAATCGAGAGCGGTGCCGAACTCCCGTGCGTAGCGCGCAGCAAAGGATTCGCGGGTGATGCGGTGATTCTGCGTCCCCGCATGCTCGATCTTGATCGCGCCGAGCAGCGACGCGATGCGTCCGGTGACTTCCCATGGCAGCTCGTGCATCAAACCGTAGAGCAGGCCCGCACGGTAGGCGTCGCCGCAACCGGTCGGATCCTTGATGGCAGCCGGGCGCGCAGCCGGTACATCGATGCAGGTGCCGCGAGTATGGATGCGCGAGCCCTCGGCGCCGCGCGTCACGATGCACGCCTCGACGCGTTCGGCGATGGCCTCGGGCGCGAGGCCGGTGCGTTCGCTCATCAGCTCGGACTCGTAGTCGTTGACCGTGACCCAGGTCGCGGCATCGATGAAGCGCGTCAGGTCGTCGCCGTCGAACATCGGCATGCCCTGGCCCGGGTCGAAGATGAACGGGATGCCGGCCGCCTGCATCTGCTCGGCATGCGCAATCATGCCGTCGCGACCGTCCGGCGCGATGATGCCGAGCTGGACTCCACGCGTCGTGCTGACCGCGTTGTCCGCCGAGTGGCTCATCGCACCGGGATGAAAAGCGGTGATCTGGTTGTCGTCGAGATCGGTCGTGATGAAGGCCTGTGCGGTCAGCGTGCCGGGGACCGTGGTCACGTGATCCCGGCGGATGCCGAGTTCGTCCATCCACGCCGCGTAGGGCGCGAAGTCTTCGCCCACCGTCGCCATCGGCAGCGGATCGCCACCGATCATGCGCAGGTTGTAGGCGATGTTGCCTGCACAACCGCCGAACTCGCGGCGCAACTCCGGTACCAGGAAGGAGACGTTCAGAATGTGGATCTTGTCCGGCAGGATATGATTCCGGAAGCGATCCTGGAACACCATGATGTTGTCGAAGGCGAAAGAGCCGCAGATCAGAGCTGACATTGATGGATAGCACTCGCAGGAAGACTGGCGCGCGCCATGATACCGGAACCCGCCAGGCTTACGTGCCTGGCGCACCATGAGCTTCGTCGACGTGCTGATGGACGGCGGTGTGCTCGCCGGATTGCTGGTGCTGCTCGTCGCCGGTTCACTCGAGCTACCGCTCGAGCATCGTGTGAAGTCGCTCGCCGGCGCGGGGCCGCTGCCCGAGGTCGCGTGGGACTGGTTCCTCGGGCCGCTGTGGCGCGCGCTCGCGATTGTCGCCTTCGTGCTTCTCGCCTACCCGGCGACCTATGGCGTACGCCGTGCGCCCGATTACGCAGCGCTCGTCGCCGATGGCGCGCTCGGCGCCACGGCGCTCGTCAACGTCACCTTTCTCGCCACCTTGTTGCTGCCACTGGTACCCTGGCTGCGTCGCCACGGCGGCGTACTGCTGGCACTGCAGGGGACTCTCGCAACCGCGATGGTGTTCGGCTGGTACGCAGCGTACATCCGTGCCAGCAACGTCGGCTACTGGCCCGGGCTGGCGCCGGCGCTGGTCGTCATCGTGGTCGCCGTGCTCGGCTACCAGGCGGCGCAGCTCGTCGGCCGCAGCTGCGGCGAGCTGCTCGACGCCGCGCTCGGCACCGCCGGCCTCGCGCGCATCGCCGCGCATGCGTGCGGGCAGCTCATGCTGGCACCGGCGGTGCTGCTCTACGGGTACGCACTCGGCCTGCAGATCGCGATCTGAGCGGGGCCCTGTCAGGCCGACGCGCGCGCCTGCGAGCGCGCGCGCTCCAGCACCCCCTCGAGAAAGTGGCCGGTGTGCGAGCGCGGATCCGCGGCGACGTCCTCGGGCGTGCCGACGGCAAGCACCTCGCCCCCCTTGCTACCACCTTCCGGACCGAGGTCGATGATCCAGTCGGCGGTCTTGATGACGTCGAGATTGTGCTCGATGACGACCACCGTGTTGCCGTGGTCGCGCAGGCGGTGGAGTACCTTGAGCAACTGCTCGATGTCGTAGAAGTGCAGACCGGTAGTAGGTTCGTCGAGGATGTAGAGCGTCTTGCCGGTGTCGCGCTTGGACAGTTCGCGTGACAGCTTCACCCGTTGTGCCTCGCCACCCGATAGCGTCGTCGCGTTCTGACCGAGCTTGATATAGGACAGGCCGACCTCCGCCAGCGTCTGCAGCTTGCCGGCGATGGCGGGGACGGCATCGAAGAAGCCGCGCGCCTCTTCGACCGTCATGTCGAGCACGTCGCTGATGGTGCGCCCCTTGTAGAGGATCTCCAGCGTCTCGCGGTTGTAGCGCCTGCCCTTGCACAGATCGCACGGCACGTAGACGTCGGGCAGGTAGTGCATCTCGACCTTGATCACGCCGTCGCCCTGGCAGGCCTCGCAGCGGCCACCCTTGACATTGAAACTGAAGCGGCCCGGCTGGTAGCCGCGCGAGCGCGCCTCCGGCGTCGCCGCGAACAGCTCGCGGATCGGCGTGAAGAGCCCGGTGTACGTGGCGGGGTTCGAACGCGGCGTGCGCCCGATCGGGCTCTGGTCGATGTCGACCACCTTGTCGAACTGCTCGAGCCCGCGAATCTCCGCGTGCTCGGCCGGCGTCACCGCCGCGCCGTTGAGGTCACGCGCGGCGGCGGCATACAAAGTGTCGTTGACCAGGGTCGACTTGCCCGATCCGGAGACGCCGGTGACGCAAGTCATGAGGCCGATTGGGATGTCGACGTCGACCCCGTTCAGATTGTTGCCGCGCGCACCGCGGATGCTCAGCATGCGCTTGGGATTGGCCGCGGTGCGCAGCGGCGGCACCGCAATCGCCCGGCGGCCGGAAAGATACTGCCCGGTCAACGACTCGGAGCAGCCGGCTACCTTGGCCGGGGCCCCCGACACGACCACCCGCCCGCCGTGGACGCCGGCACCCGGCCCCATGTCGACGACGTGGTCGGCGGCGAGGATGGCCTCTTCGTCGTGCTCGACCACGATGACCGTGTTGCCGAGGTCGCGCAGGTGCACGAGCGTGTTGAGCAGGCGCTGGTTGTCGCGCTGGTGCAGGCCGATCGAAGGCTCGTCGAGGATGTACATCACGCCGACCAGGCCGGCGCCGATCTGGCTGGCCAGGCGGATGCGCTGCGCCTCGCCACCTGACAGGGTATCGGCGCTGCGATCGAGGGTCAGGTAATCGAGGCCGACGTTGACCAGGAACTCGAGACGCAGCTGCACTTCGCGCACGATCTTGGCCGCGATCTCGCCGCGCTGACCACTCAGCGAGAGCTGGCCGAAGAAGTCATGTGTCTCGCCGATAGGCATGGCGGTGATGTCGGCGAGGTTGTGGCGCTCGATGAAGACGTTGCGTGCGGCACGGTTGAGGCGCGTACCGGCGCAGTCCGGACAGGGCCGCGAGCCGAGGTAGCGCGCGAGCTCCTCGCGCACCATGTTGGAATCGGTCTCGCGGTAGCGGCGCTCCATGTTCGGCAGCACGCCCTCGAAGGCGTGCTTGCGCTTGTAGGTCCGCCCGCCGCTCTTGAAGTAGGTGAACTCGATCTCGGTCTTGCCGCTGCCGTGCAGGATGACCTCGCGCACCGCGGCGGGCAGCTCGTTGAACGGCGTATCGACATCGAAGCCGTAATGCTGGGCGAGCGCGTTGATGAGCTGGAAATAGTAGGCGTTACGCCGGTCCCAGCCGCGGATCGCGCCAGCCGGCAGCGAGATGTCCGCGCGCTGCACGACGCGCGCCTCGTCGAAGAACTGCACCACGCCGAGGCCGTCACAGGCGGCGCAGGCGCCGACCGGGTTGTTGAAAGAGAACAGGCGCGGCTCGAGCTCGTTGATGCTGTACCCGCAGGCAGGGCAGGCGAAGCGCGAGGAGAACAACAGCTCGGCGCCGCCCGGATCGTCCATCGGGACCACGCGAGCGACACCTTCGCCGAGCTCGAGCGCGGCCTCGAAAGACTCGGCGAGTCGCAGGCCGATGTCCTCGCGCACGCGGAAACGGTCTACGACGACGTCGATGTCGTGCTTCTTGCGCAACGCGAGCGTCGGCGGGTCGTCGAGCGTGACGACGTCTCCATCGACCAGCGCGCGCACGTAACCCAGGCGCGCCAGGTGCTCGAACACCTGCGCATGCTCGCCCTTGCGCCCGCGCACGACCGGCGCCAGCAGCATCCAGCGCGTATCGGCCTCGAGCGCGAGCACCTGGTCGACCATCTGCGACACCGTCTGCGCCTCCAGCACCTCGGCGTGATCGGGACAGCGCGGCACCCCCACGCGGGCGAACAGCAGGCGCAGGTAGTCGTAGATCTCGGTGATGGTGCCGACCGTCGAACGCGGGTTGTGGGAAGTCGACTTCTGTTCGATCGAAATGGCGGGCGAGAGGCCTTCGATGTGATCGATGTCCGGCTTCTCCATCATCGACAGGAACTGCCGCGCGTAGGCTGACAGCGACTCGACGTAACGACGCTGACCTTCGGCGTAGATGGTGTCGAACGCGAGCGACGACTTGCCCGAGCCGGACAGCCCGGTGATCACGATGAGCTTGTCGCGTGGCAGGTCGAGATCGACGTTCTGCAGGTTGTGCGTGCGGGCGCCGCGTAGGTGTATGGTGTCCATCGAGCGCGGTAGTGGAGGTCCTGGAGCGGCCGGCGCACGGAAGTGGCGCCGGGTTCGGGCAAACGATTACTATACGGCGTTTTTTCGCCCCGCCCCAAGCGCTTTCAGCCGTGTCCGAACACCTCGCCATGACCGCCGTCGAGCGCCGCAGCGCCCTCGCGCTCGCCGCGGTGTTCTTCCTGCGCATGCTCGGCCTGTTCATGCTGATCCCGGTGCTGGCGCTCTACGTCGAGACCCTCGCCGGCGCGACGCCGTTGCTCATCGGCATCGCCATCGGCATCTACGGCTTGACGCAGGCGGCATTCCAGATCCCTCTCGGCAGCCTGTCCGACCGCGTCGGGCGCCGTCCGGTGATCCTGACCGGTCTCGCACTGTTCGCCGCTGGCGCCCTGATTGCGGCGGCGGCGAAGTCGATCTGGCCGGTCATCGCCGGCCGCGCGGTGCAGGGCGCCGGCGCCGTGTCCGGCGCGACGCTGGCGCTCGCTGCCGATCTCTCGCGCGACAGCCAGCGCACCAAGGTCATGGCGATCATCGGCATCAGCATCGGCGGGGCCTTCTCGGTGGCCTTCGTGCTCGGCCCGGTGCTGAATGCGCTGTTCGGGCTCGGCGGCCTGTTCCTCGCCTGCGCGTTGCTCGCTGTCGCTGCCGTGCCAATCCTGTTCCTCGGCGTACCGAAGCCGCCGGCGCCGGCGCGCGGTGCCGCCATCCCGCCGCTCGCCGGCACCCTCGCGGCGCCCGACCTGCGCGTACTCTATCTCGGTGTGCTCACTTTGCACCTGGTGCTCGCGGCGAGCTTCGTCGCCATCCCCATTGCCCTCACCAACGGCATGGGCCTGCCGGCGGCGCGCCACTACACCGTCTACCTCCCGGTGCTGCTGCTCTCGATCGCGCTGGTCGGTCCGCTGATCATGGCCTCCTCGCGCCCGGGTACGATGCGACCGCTGTTCTTCGCCGCGATCCTGGTGCTGGGTGTGGCCGAGGCCCTGGTGTCGCTATGGTGGGACGACGCCGTCGGCCTGTACGTCGCGCTCACGCTGTTCTTCGTCGCCTTCAACTTCCTCGAAGCCTCGCTGCCGGGCGTCATCTCGCGCGCCGCACCGACCCACGGCAAGGGCGCCGCACTCGGCGCCTACTCCACCTTCCAGTTCGTCGGCGTGTTCGTCGGCGGCCTCGCCGGGGGCGCAATCGCCGGCGGGCTCGGTTATGCCGCGGTGCCGGCGGCGTGCGCGGTGCTGTGCATGGCCTGGCTCGTGCTCAGTCTGCGCGTGCCGGGTGACGTGCTCACCCGGCCGTCGCGCCGGCGCGCCTGAACGCCGCGCTCGTCTGGCGCCGGCACTGCCTTCGAGTAGAATCCGGAGCTTCCAAACCGGACCACGGACGGTCCGTCAACGCAGACGAAAGGGAGACAGCACCATGGCACGCGGCCTCAATAAAGTGATGTTGATCGGCAACCTCGGCGCCGATCCGGAGATGCGCTACACGGCGAGCGGCAGCGCCGTCGCCAACATACGCCTGGCCACCGCCGAATCGTGGCGCGATCGCGAAAGCGGCGAACAGCAGGAACGCACCGAATGGCACCGCGTGGTGTTCTTCGGACGCACCGCGGAAGTCGCTGGCGAATACCTGCGCAAGGGCTCGCAGATTTACATCGAGGGGCGCCTGCAGACACGCAAGTGGACCGACCGCGACGGCAACGAGCGCTACACCACCGAGATCGTCGCCAATGACATGCAGATGCTCGGCGGCCGCGGCGGTGGTAGTGGTGGCGGCGGTAACTACGGTGGGTCCGACGAGCGCCCGCCCGGAGGCACGAGTGGCGGTGGCGGCGGCGGTGGACGCCCGCCGGCAAGTCGCGACGAACCGCCGATGGGCGATTTCGACGACGATATCCCCTTCTGAACGCACCCTCCTGGACGCACGCGGGACGGCACGGTGCCGCCCCGCGTCGCACCCGCTAGCAGGCCGGCGAATAACTACTGCGGGCACGGTCTGCGGCGTTGCGCACGCGCCTGCGGCCCTCATTTACCCACATGAACGCCGGGCCTCGGCTCGCACGCGCCTTGCAGCCCGCACGCCGCGCGACGCTTTTCGCCAGCCTGCTAGACCTGCAGCAGGGTGATTGATGGCGAGTTGACCTGCGGGTCCGCGTGGAAGCCGCGCACCATCACGATGTAATCACCGCTGGCGGCAAGCCCGAGGGCGCGCGCGGCGCGCCGCGCGATGTGGTTGGGGTTCTCGCTGCCGACCGCCTCGACCGCATGCGGGATCATGCCCCACATCAGGTTGATGCGCCGGCAGGTCCGCGCACAACCGGACACCGCGATGACCGGCGCGGATGGCCGTGCGGCACTAATCGTCGCCGCGGTCGTCCCGCGCGTGGAAATCACCACCACGGCGCGCGCGCGCACGTCGGTCACGATCTTGGCGGTGGCATCTGCGATGGCATCACCGAAGGGCACGCCCTCACCGGGAACGCCGGGCGCGTGGCTGAATTCGAGCCCGGCATGCCAATGGTAGCTCTCGGTCTGGCGCGCGACCCGATCCATCATGCGTACCGCCGCGAGCGGGAAGCGGCCGACCGCCGACTCGCCGGACAGCATCACCGCGTCGGCACCGCTGGCAACGGCGAAGGCAACGTCGGATACCTCGGCGCGCGTGGGACGGGCATTGCTGATCATCGATTCGAGCATCTGCGTGGCGACGATCACCGGCTTGTTCAGTGCGCGGGCCCGCGTGATCAGCTGCGCCTGCGCGAGCGGTACCTGCTCCGGGTTGAGCTCGACGCCGAGATCGCCGCGCGCGACCATGATGCCGTCGGCGGCGTGGATGATCGCCTCGCTGTGCTCGAGCGCTTCGGGCTTCTCGATCTTCGCGATGATGCCGACGTCGTGGCCGCCCGCGTCGACGAGCGCGCGCAGGCTTTCGACGTCCTCGGCGGTACGCACGAAGGACAGCGCCAGGAAATCCACCCCGGCAGCGAGCGCGAAGCCAGCATCGGCACGATCCTTGTCGGTCAGCGACGGTGCCGACACCGTCGAGTCGGGCAGGTTGATACCCTTGTGGTCGCCGACCATGCCGCCAGCCACCACCTGGCAGCGCACGTGCTCGCCACTGACGGTCTCGACGATGAGTTCCGCCGCGCCGTCATTGAGCAGCACACGGTGGCCTGGCGCGACGTCGCGCGGCAGCTCGCGGTACTGCGAGGGGATGCGGCGGGCATCGCCGAGCACGTCCTCGGTGGTGATCACGACTTCCTCGCCGGCGACCAGCTCGACCGCGCCGTCGACGAAACGCCCGGTACGGATCTTCGGCCCGCACAAGTCGGCCAGGATGGCGGTTGCGGCACCGAGCGCCGCAGCCGCTTCGCGTATCATGTCGATGGTCGCCGCGTGCTCCGCGTGGGTGCCGTGCGACAGGTTGACACGGAATACGTCCACGCCCGCGCTGATCAGCTCGCGGACCATGCCCGGGCTGCGCGATGCCGGCCCCACGGTGGCAATGATCTTGGTACAGCGATACTTGAGCAGCTCGACCTCGGTGACAATTCTCATCGCGCCCCTGCCTCGCCCGCTGGTATTCGAAGTGGCGCGGAGTATCGCACACCGCGACGACGGCGCCGCGAACTGCATGCACGCCGGGTCGTCGATCACATGAGTCAGCTGCGCCTGCTTGCCGCGCGGCGCTTCGCGCCCCTGTTCGTGACCCAGTTCATGGGCGCGTTCAACGACAACGTGTTCCGCTTCGCGCTGGTCATCTTCGTCACTTTCACCGTCGCCGAACGCACCGGCATGGACACGCGCATGCTGGTGGTGCTGACCGGCGGCATCTTCATCCTGCCGTTCTTCCTGTTCTCCGCCCTCGCCGGCCAGATTGCCGACAAGTACGAGAAGTCGCGCCTCATCCGCCACGTCAAGAGCGCCGAAATCGTGGTCATGGCGCTGGGCGCCTGCGGCTTCTGGCTCGGCAACTACCCCTTCCTGCTCGCGGTGCTGTTCCTGATGGGCGTGCAGTCGACCTTCTTCGGCCCGCTGAAGTATGGCGTGCTGCCACAACACCTGGCGCGCGAGGAGCTGACCGGCGGCAACGGCCTGATCCAGATGGGCACCTACGTCGCCATCCTGCTCGGCGGCATGCTCGGCGGCGTGCTCGCGAGCCTGGGTGAGGTTGCCCCGCACGCCATCGTCGCGACGGTGGTCGGCATCGCCGTGATCGGGCGCCTCGCGGCGGGCCGCATACCCACCGCGAGTGCCAGCGCGCCGGATCTCCGCATCGACGCCAATCTCGCCCGCGCCACGTGGCGCATCCTGGCGGAGAGCGCCCGCGAGCGCGGCGTGCTCACCCTGATCCTGCTCATCTCGATGTTCTGGTTCGTCGGCGCGACGTTTCTCAGCGTGGTGCCCACCTGGGGCAAGGAGCTGCTCGGCGCCGATGCCCGCGCGGTAACGCTGCTGAATGCCGCCTTCACGCTCGGCATCGGCATCGGTTCGGTGACCTGCGAGCGTCTCTCGCAGCGGCGCGTCGAGATCGGCCTGGTACCGTTCGCCGCGCTGCTCATCAGTGCCGCCGCGTTCGACGTGTGGCTTGCTGGTGCCCCCGAACCCACGCGCATCGGGCTCGACAACTTCTTCAGCCATCCCCCGGCACTGCGCATGTTCGTCGACCTGCTGCTGATCGGCGCCGGCGGCGCCCTCTACATCGTGCCGCTCTACGCGGCGCTGCAGGCGCGCGCGGAGGCGGCCTGGATTGCCCGCCTGCTGGCCGCGTTGAACGTCACCAACGCCTTGTTCATGGTGGGCTCGGCACTCTTCACCATGGCGCTCTATGCGCTCGGCATCAGCGTGCCGGGCGTGTTCGCCGCGGTCGCCCTGCTCAATCTCGCCGCGATGGTCGCCGGCATGGTCGCGTTGCCCGAGTTCGCCACCCGCGCGCGCGCGCTGCTCGGCACGCGCGGCCCGAGCGGCTCACCCTAACCCCGCCCGCGACCGGCCGCGCCGAACACGATGTCGGCGACCTCGGCGTAGCGCTCGACGAAGTGCACGGTCAGCCCTTCGACCACGTAAGCCGGCAGCTGTTCGAACTCGCTCTCGACCGCGCGCGGCAGGATCACCTCGCGCACGCCGCTGCGGCGTGCCGCAATGAGCTTCTCGCGGATGCCACCGACGGCAAGTACGCGCCCGGTCAAGGTCAGCTCGCCGCTCATGGCGAGCGGGCGGCGCGGACGCGCGTTGCGCGCCAGCGAGAGCAATGCGGTGGCCATGGTGATGCCGGCGCTGGGGCCGTCCTTGGGCGTCGCACCCTCCGGCACGTGCAGGTGCACGAAGGCTTCGTCGAAGAAATCGGCTGCGCCATCGAACTCGGCGAGATGCGCGGCGACGTAGCTGTAGGCGATCTCGGCCGACTCGCGCATGACCTCGCCAAGCTGGCCGGTCAGCTTGAAGCCGCGATTCTTGCTGTGCACCAGCGTCGCTTCGACATCGAGCGTGGCGCCCCCCATGGCAGTCCAGGCGAGGCCGGTGACGATGCCGACACCACGCTGCGGAACCTGCTTGCGGAACGGCGCGGGGCCGAGGTAGTCGGCAAGATTGGCAGCCGTGACGGAGACTGCCGAAGAGTCGTCGCGGATCACTTCGAGCGCGGCCTTGCGCGCGATGCGCCCGAGCTGCTTCTCGAGGTTGCGGACACCGGCTTCGCGCGCATAGCCCTCGGCGATCGCCTTCATCGCCGATGCGCTGACCTTGGCCTGGCTCGCCGCCAGCCCCGCCCGTGCGCGCTGCTTGGGCCACAGGTAACGCGTGCCGATGGTGACCTTCTCCGCGGTCAGGTAACCGGACAGCCGGATCACCTCCATGCGATCGAGCAACGGCCGCGGAATCGAGTCGAGCTGGTTCGCCGTGCACACGAACAGCACCTTGGAGAGGTCGACGCGTACATCGAGATAGTGATCGAGGAAACTCGCGTTCTGTTCGGGGTCGAGAACCTCGAGCAATGCCGAGGCCGGGTCGCCCTGGAAGGAAGCACCGATCTTGTCGACCTCGTCGAGCATGATGACCGGGTTGACTGTCCCCGCCTCGCGGATGGCCTGCACGAACTTGCCGGGCATGGCACCGATGTAGGTGCGGCGATGCCCCTTTATTTCGGCTTCGTCACGCATGCCGCCGACGCTGAAACGGTAGAACTTGCGCCCGAGCGCATCGGCGACCGACTGCCCGATGGAAGTCTTGCCAACGCCCGGCGGACCGACCAGCAGCAGGATCGAGCCGGCCATTTCGCCACGCAGTCGACCGACGCCGATGAACTCGACGATACGGTCCTTGACGTCGTCGAGACCGGCATGGTCGCGGTCGAGCACCTTGCGGGCATGCTCGAGATCGGTGTTGTCGGGCGTCATCACGCCCCACGGCAGATCGGTAAGTGTATCGAGGTAGTTGCGCGTCACCCCGTATTCGGGCGATCCGGCTTCGAGCATGGAGAACTTCTGCAGCTCGTCGTCGATGCGCTTCATCGCCGCCTCGGGCACCTCGCGCCCTTCGAGGCGCGCCCGGAAGCGCTCGAGTTCGACGGTCTTGTCGTCTTTCGAGATGCCGAGCTCGTTCTGGATCTCCTTGAGCTGCTCGCGCAGGAAGAACTGGCGCTGCTGCACCGAAATGCGTTCTTCGACGCGCTTGCGGATCTCGCTCTGCAGCCCGGCCACCTCGAGTTCGTGCTGGATCAGCAGCAGCACCTTCTCCATGCGCCGCAGCAAGGGCACGGTCTCCAGCACTTCCTGCAGCTGTTCGGCGTCGGCGCTGGTCATGGCCGCGGCGAAATCGGCCAGCGGCGAGGCATCGTCCGGCGTGAAGCGGTCGAGAAACGCCTTGAGGCTCTCCTTGTAAAGCGGGTTGAGCGGCAACAGCTCCTTGATTTTGTTGATGATCGCGAGCGCGTAGGCGCGCAGCTCCTTGGTCTGCTCGGCGTCCACGCGCGGATACTCGGCCTGCACCACGAAGGGCTTGTCGGATTTCACCCAGCGCGCGATGCGAAAGCGCTCGATACCCTCGGCGATGAACTGAATCCGCCCGCTGTCCCGCGTCGGCTGGTGGATGCGCACCACCGTGCCCCAGGGTGCGAAGTCGGCCGCCTGGGGCACCGGCTGCTCCACCGGGTGACGGCTGTAAACCAGCCCGAGCAGGCGATGCGGCGTGTTGCCGACACGTTCGATGGTGGCGTGCCAGAGGTCGTCCTCGACGACCAGCGGCATGGTCTGGGCCGGAAAGAACGGGCGCGCGCGCAGTGGCAGCACCAGGAGTTGTTCCGGCAGCACCTCGTTGACACGTGCCGGAACCCGGCCGTGATCGCCATTGCGCTCGCCGGGGATGATGATTTCTGGTTGTTCTTCGCTCATTGCACTCGGCCGCTGTGAAGGACGCCGGCGCCGTGCGCCAGCCGTTGCCTGCTCAGGTGTGGGTCGGGTGCGGCGAATTCAAGCGCGCTACCGGATGTGCCCTACAGCGCGTCGAGCAGCGCCACGAGTTCGGTCGCGCTCTGGCAGCGTTCAGCAGGCCGCTTCGCGAGCAGGCACTCGATCAGCGGCTGGAAGGCGCGGCGAGGCGCCGGTAACGATGGAATGTCTGCATGCACGTGCTGGAACACCAGCGCCGCCGCGCTTTCGGCGCGAAAGGGCTTCCGCGCGGCGAGCATCTCGAACAGGATGATGCCGGTACTGTACAGGTCCGCGCGCGCATCGACCGGCTCGCCGAGCGCCTGCTCGGGGCTGAGGTAGTTGGGCGTACCGAGCACGCTGCCGTGATTGGTCAGGTCGCTCGGCTGGCCGAGGCGTCGGGCAATGCCGAAATCGGCAAGGGCGAGGCTGTCATCGGCGCGGAACATGATGTTGCCCGGCTTGAGGTCGCGATGAACGATACCCGCGGCATGAATGGCGGTCAGCCCGTAGGCAATGTGACGGACGTAGTTGAGCGCGTCGTCGACATCGACGCCGCGCTCGATGCGTTGCTTGAGATCCCCTCGCGTGAAGAACTCCATCGCAATATAGCCGTATTGCTGGGTCAGGCCGTAATCATGGAAGCGCACCACGTAGGGATTTTCGATACGCGACACGATCTCCGCTTCGCGGATGAAGCGCTCGACGATCTGGATGTCCTGGATGGCGGTGAGATCGATGACCTTGAGTACCAGGGTACTACCATCGCTGGTGCGCTCAGCGAGGTAGACGCGCGAACTCGCACCCTGCCCGATCAGGCGCACGAAGCGGTAGCCGATGTTCTGCCCGGCAGGCGTCTGCGGTGGCGGGTGGGCGGCAATGAGCTGCTGCAGGATGGCGAGGTGCGGAGCATCCCGCTCGGCACGCTCCTCCCGCACGGTCGTTTCGTCCGGATCGCGTGGCCTGCGGGATTCCAGGGCCGCGGTGACCATGGCGCCGATGCGCGCGGTCGTGACGTCCTGCTTACGGACATAGTCCCAGGCGCCGAGCTTGATGGCGGTGGCGGCGAGGTAGTCGTTCCCGGTTGCCGTCATCAACACGGTCGGCGGCAGCGCGGTCTCGCGACCGAATTCCTGCAGCCAGTCGAGACCGGTTTCACCGCCGCCAAGCTGGTAGTCGAGCAGCACGACGTCGTAGAACGACCAGTCGAAACCTGGTCCGGGCTTGCCCTGCTGGTCGGGGTCGTACTCGGTGACCTCGATGTCGGGCAGGGTGTCGGCGAGCATGCGCCTGAGCATCGCCATGTACACGCCCGTGACATGGTTCAGGACCGCCCGCGGCGCGCGCGCGCGCCGCGTGCCTCCCGGTGGCGCGGTCGACTTGGCCATGCAGGTAATGTAGCGTCTGGATTTGGCAGCCCGCTACTGTGGCGGC